>VGCZ01000025.1 GCA_016869975.1 Alphaproteobacteria bacterium | reverse complement strand
GCTGGGTATCCTCGCCGCCTATTATCGCAAGGCCGACGGCTACATCATGCGCGTGGTCGACATCATGCTCGCCTTCCCGGCGCTGCTGATCGGCCTCGCCTTGGCCGCGATCTTCGGCGCCGGGCTGACCGCCGTGCTGATCGCGCTGGTCGTTTCCGACATCCCCGGCGTGGCGCGCGTCGCGCGCGGCTCGGCGATGGGCGTGATGGGCCAGGAGTACATGGAGGCCGGTCGCGCCGTGGGCGTGTCCGACTTCACCCTGATCTGGCGCTACCTGACCCTGAACTGCATCTCCACCATCTTCGTCTATCTCACCCTGCGCTTCGGCCAGACCATCCTGATCGGATCGGCGCTCGGCTTCCTCGGCATGGGCGCTCAGCCGCCCGTCGCAGAGCTCGGCATGATGGCCGCCCAGGGCCGCGACTTCCTGTTCATGGCGCCGCACATCGCCACTATCCCCAGCCTGGCGATCTTCGTCATCGTGCTGGCGGCCAACCTGCTGGGCGACGCGTTGCGCGACGTGCTCGATCCGAGGCTGCAGACCTGAGTTTGAGAAGTGTTCAGCCAACAAGAACGAATCCAGGGAGGATTCAGATGAAGGTGTGTCTGCGAGGCGTAGTCGTGGCGTTGAGCGTGGCGGGCGCGTCGCTGCCTGTCGGCGCCCAGACGCTCAACATGATGAAGTCGATCGACGCGCCGCATTACGACGCGCAGCGCACGACCTGGAGTCCAACCTCCGACATCGTCAACATGTTCCAGGACACGCTGGTGGCGCTCGACTGGGACGGCAAGACGCCGATCCCCTATCTCGCCAAGTCTTGGACCGTCAGCCCCGACGGGAAGACCTACACCTTCAAGCTGCGCGACGACGTGACCTTCTGCAGCGGCAAGAAGTTCACCTCGGCCGACGTGGTCTACACCTTCAAGCGGCTCAAGGACCCGGAAACCAAGGCGCCCTACGCCTGGCGCGCCGGCAACATCAAGGAGCTGCGCGCGCCCGACCCGCACACGGTCGAGTACGAGCTGGTGGAGCCCTACTCCGAGCTTTTGCTGCAGCTCACTATGTACACCAACGCGATCCACAACCAGCAGAGCGTCGAGGCGCTGGGCAAGGACTACGGCATCAAGGGCGCTGACGGCACCGGACCATGGTGCTTCGATCAGTGGCAGCCGCGCACGCAGATCGTGCTCAAGCGCCACGACGCGTACAAGTGGGGCCCCTCGATGTACCAGAACAAGGGGCCGGTGAAGTTCGAGCGCCTGGTGATCAAGATCGTGCCCGAGGATTCGGCGCGCGTCGCGGCCATGATGTCGGGCGCCTTCGACGTCACGAACCAGTTCCCGGCGCAGTTCATCGCCCAGGCCAAGACGGCGCCGATGCTGCAGGTGCAGCAGGCCAAGCCGAACTTCCAGCTGCTCTACTTCGGCTACAAGATCACGCGGCCGATGGTGGCCGACGCGCGCGTGCGCGAGGCGATGAGCATCGCCATCAACCGCGCCGAGATCGCCAAGGGCATCCTGCTCGGCAACGCCGACCCGGCCTTCACCATCGTCGATCCCGACGCGCTCGACCACGACCCCAAGACGGCGGGCCTCGTCAAGGAGGACCTCGAGCGCGCCAAGAAGCTGCTCGACGAGGCGGGCTGGAAGGTCGGCGCGGACGGCGTGCGCGAGAAGGACGGTATCAAGCTCCAGCCCAAGGTCTACTACACCGCCGCCGGCAACACGCCGCGCGTCGCCGAGGCGATCCAGGGCTATCTCCGGCGTATCGGCGTGCAATGGCAGCTGCAGCCCTGGGACTCGACCATCGCGGCGGCCAAGATGGCCGAGCAGGACTACGAGATCTGGTCGGTGACCGTGCCGTATCTTTCGGCCGGCGACCTGATGAACATCTACTTCGATTCGCGCAACATCCCGACGCCCAACCGGATGAACTGGAAGGACGCCGAGACCGACGAGTGGTTGCGGATGGGGCGCATGGCGCTGACCGAGGCCGACCGCGCCAAGTACTACGGGTTGGTGCAGCACAAGGCGATGCGCGAGCACCTGTGGATGCCGGTCCTGAACATCAACATGCACCTGGTGACGAACAAGAAGGTCAAGGGCGCCAAGCCGCACATGATCTACCAGAACACGTTCTACAAGGGCCTCGACTACTCGTTCTGACGTCGGGCTCCGGCAAACCGGACAATCGTTGGGAGGCGAACATGCTGAAATTGGCAAGCGGTCTGGCGATCCCCGCCGGCGTCGCGCTGGCGGCGCCCGCCGCGAACACGCAGACGCTCAGGATGATGAAATCGCTCGACGCGCCGCACTACGACGGTCAGCGCACGACGTGGTCGCCGAGCTCGGACATCGTCAACATGATCCAGGACACGCTGGTGGCGCTGGACTGGGACGGCAAGACGGTGATCCCCTATCTCGCCAAGTCGTGGACGGTGAGCCCCGACGGCAAGCTCTACACCTTCAAGCTGCGCGATGACGTGACGTTCTGCAGCGGCAAAAAATTCACCGCCGCCGACGTGATCTACAGCTTCAACCGGCTGCACGACCCGGAGACGCGCGCGCCCTTGAAGTGGCGCACCGGCGAGATCAAGGAGCTGCGCGCGCCCGATCCCCACACGCTGGAGTACGAGCTCAAGGAGCCCTACGCCGACCTGCTGATCAACCTCGTCTCCTTCACCATGGGAATCCATAACAAGGAGAGCGTGGAGAAGCACGGCAAGGACTACGGCACCAAGGCGGTCGACGGTACCGGGCCGTGGTGCTTCGAGTCGTGGACGCCGCGCACCGAGATCGTGCTCAAGCGCCACGACGCCTACAAGTGGGGCCCCTCGATGTACCAGAACAAGGGGCCGGTGAAGTTCGAGCGTCTGTCGATCAAGATCATTCCCGAGGACTCCGCGCGCATCGCGGCGATGATGGGTGGCCAGTTCGACGTCTCCCACCAGCTGCCGCTGCAGTTCATCGACCAGGTGAAGCGGGCGCCCAACCTCAACGTCGTGGAGGCCAAGCCTAACTTCCAGCTGATGTATTACGGCTTCAAGGCCAACCGGCCGATGGTGTCCGATCCCCGCGTGCGCGAGGCGATGAACATCGCGATCAACCGCGCCGAGATCGTCAAGGGCATCATGCTGGGCAACGCCACGCCGGCCTACACCTTCATCGATCCCGAAACGCTCGACTTCGATCCGGCGACCAACGGCATGATCAAGGAGGATATCGAGCGCGCCAAGAAGCTGCTCGACGAGGCGGGCTGGAAAGTCGGCGCCGACGGCATCCGGGAGAAGGACGGCGTGAAGCTGGCGCCCAAGGTGTACTTCACCCAGGTCGCCTATTTCGGCCGCGTGTCGGAGGCGATCCAGGGCTACATGCGCAGGATCGGCGTCGACTGGCAGATCCAGGGCTTCGACTCGACTATCGCCTTCTCGAAGATGAGCGAGCAGGACTACGAGCTGTGGACGGTGACCTTCCCGTACATGTCGGCCGGCGACCTGCTGAATTTCTACTTCGATTCGAAGAACATACCCGCGCCCAACCGCATGAACTGGAAGGACGCGCAGACCGACGAATGGCTCAGGCTCGGCCGCTCGTCGCTGACCGACGCCGACCGCGCCAAGTACTACGCCATGGTGCAGAAGCGCATCACCGAGCAGCATCTGTGGATGCCGGTCATGAACGTGGCGATGTACATGACCACCAGCAAGAAGCTGAAGGCGCCGCGCCCGCACATGCTGTACCAGAACACCTTCTACAAGGGTCTGGACTTCTCGTTCTGACGACTTTGCCTTCTCCCCGCTCAGGCGGGGAGAAGGCGAGATTGAAGCGGATCCCGAGGTAGAGATTCTCAATGGCTGACGCGTTGCTCGAGGTCCGCGACCTCCGGACGTATTTCGACACCGATCGCGGCCTGTTCCGCGCCGTCGACGGCATCGACTTCTCGGTCGGCCGCGGCAAGACCGTGGGCCTGGTCGGCGAGTCCGGTTGCGGCAAGAGCGTGACCTCGCTGTCGGTGATGGGTCTCGTGCCCAGCCCACCCGGTCGCGTCACGGCGCAGTCGGTGAAATTCGAGGGCCGCGACGTGCTCACGCTCTCGGCCGATGAACGGCGCAATCTGCGCGGCGGGAAGATGTCGATGATCTTCCAGGAGCCGATGACCTCGCTGAACCCCGTGCACACGGTGGGTCGGCAGATCGTCGAGGCCATCCTGGCCCACACCCAGCTCTCGCCGAAGCAGGCGCGCGATCGGGCGATCGAGATGCTCGACCTCGTGCGCATTCCCTCGGCCGCCGCGCGCTTCGACGACTTCCCGCACCGCCTGTCGGGCGGCATGCGCCAACGCGTGATGATCGCCATGGCGCTCAGCTGCGAGCCGGCGCTGCTGATCGCCGACGAGCCGACCACGGCGCTCGACGTCACCATCCAGGCGCAGATCCTCGATCTGCTGCGCGACCTGCAGAAGCGTCTGGGCATGGCGGTACTGATCATCACTCACGATCTGGGCGTGATCGCCGAGATCGCCGACGAGGTGATCGTGATGTACGCCGGCAAGATCGTCGAGAGCGCGCCGGTCAAGGCGCTGTTCGGTGATCCACAGCATCCTTACACCATCGGCCTCCTGGGCTCGATCCCCAGGCTCGATGTCGAGCGCGAGCGGCTGGCGACGATCGAGGGCACGGTGCCCAGCCCCAACAACCAACCCAGGGGCTGCCGCTTCTCGCCGCGCTGCCCGTTCGCCGACCGACGCTGCCGCGAGGAGCCGCCGCCGCTGCGCGAGATCGGCAGCTCCCATCAGGTGGCGTGCTGGCACGCGCCGGTCGAGACCATCGGGAGCGCGCGGTCATGAGCGACAAGACCCCCGTCCTGAAGGTCGAGAACCTCACCAAGCATTTCCCGGTGCGCCGCGGCGTTGTCATCCAGCGCACCATCGGCAAGGTGCAGGCGGTCGACGATGTGAGCTTCGAGATCAAGCGCGGCGAAACGCTGGCCTTGGTCGGCGAATCGGGCTGCGGCAAATCGACGACCGGCCGCGTCATCCTCGGGCTGATGCCGGCGACCGGCGGCTCGGTGCAGTTCAAGGGCGAGGAGATGGCCGGCCTCAGCCAAGGCGCGCTGCGGCGCATGCGCCGGCACATGCAGATCATCTTCCAGGACCCCTACGCCTCGCTCAACCCGCGCATGACCGTGGGCGAGATCCTGGCCGAGCCGCTTTCGGTGCACGGCATCGCCGAGGGCAGCGCCGCCGACGCGCGCGTGCGCGAGTTGCTGGCGGTCGTCGGCCTGCTGCCCGAGCATGCGCGGCGCTATCCGCATCAATTCTCCGGCGGCCAACGCCAGCGCATCGGCATCGCCCGCGCGCTGGCAGTGAATCCCGATCTCATCGTTTGTGACGAGCCGGTCTCGGCGCTCGACGTATCGATCCAGGCGCAGGTGGTGAACCTGCTGCAGAACCTGCAGCGCCAGTTCGGCCTCTCCTACCTGTTCATCGCCCACGATCTGGCGGTGGTGAAGCACATTAGCGACCGCGTCGCGGTGATGTATCTCGGCAAGCTGGTGGAGATCGCCGACAAGCGCACGCTCTACGCCATGCCGCGCCACCCCTACACCCAGGCGCTGCTCTCGGCGATCCCGACGCCCGATCCGACCAACACCACCCAGCGCATCATTCTCGAAGGCGACGTGCCCAGTCCGCTCAACCCGCCCAACGGATGCCGCTTCCACACACGCTGCCGCTACGCTCAGCCGCGCTGCTCGGCCGAGGAGCCCCTGCTGCGCGACGCCGGCGGCGGCCAGCGCGTCGCCTGTCACTTCTTCGAAACCATCCCCACCGCCGTCAGCATCAAGCCGGCCGAAACCACCGGCAGCAAGTTCGACCTGAGGTTGGCAGCGTTCGAGGCGGCCAAGAAGCGAAACGAGGCGGCGCCGGCAGGTTGAGCCGCGTCGCATTGACAGGCCGACCCTGTCGCGCGCTAGGCTGCGGCAGGGAGATGCAGTGACCTACAGTTTCCAGTTCCGCGACGTTTTCGCCGCGTGGGAGTTCCTGCTCGACGGCCTGACGCTGACGCTGCTGCTGTCGGCGGTCGGCATGGTCGCCGGCCTGACAATCGGCGCTGCCGGCGCGGCGATCCGCGTCTATGGCGGGCCGTGGCCGCGCCGGATCGTGTCCGGCTACGTCGAAGCGATCCGCAACACGCCGCTGATCGTGCAGCTTTTCCTGGTGTTTTTCGGCCTGCCGGGCCTGGGCATCAAGTTCGACGCCGAGACCGCGGCGATGCTCACGCTGTCGGTCAATCTCGGCGCCTACACGACCGAGATCCTGCGCGCCGGGCTCGAGGCGATTCCCAAGTCGCAACTCGAGGCCGGCCGCTCGCTCGGACTGTCGGGCTGGCAGGTCTTCCGCCACGTCGTGTTCTTTCCGGCGTTGAAAGTGATCTATCCGGCGTTGGCCAGCCAGCTCGTGCTGCTGATGCTGGCGACCAGCGTGGTGTCGCAGATCTCGGCGCAGGACCTGTTCCACGCCGCCTCGATCATCCAGTCGCGCACCTTCCGCGACTTCGAGGTCTACGCCGTCGTCGCCGTCGCCTATCTGGCCTTGGCGCTGATCTTCCGCGCCTTCTTCGCCGTGCTGCACCACCTGCTGTTCGCCCGCCGATGATCCGCGACCTCTCCTACATCGACGTGCTGTACCTCATCGCCGCGATGCGTTGGACCCTGGCGTTGACCGCCATCGCCTTTCTCGGCGGCGGGCTGGTGGGCATCGTCGTCGCGCTGCTGCGCACCGCCAATTGGGCGCCATTGCGCTGGCTGGGCGCGATCTACGTGCATGGCGTGCAAGGCACGCCGCTGCTCGCCTGGCTGTTCGTGTTCTTCTTCGGCCTGTCGATCGTGGGCATCACCGTCTCGCCGTGGCTCGCCGCGGCGGCGGCCTACTCGATCTACGCCGGCGCCTTCCTCGGCGAGATCTGGCGCGGCTGCCTGCAAGCGATCGCCAGGACGCAGTGGGAAGCCGGCGCCTCGTTGGGGCTGAGCACCGCGCAGCAGCTGCGCTACGTGATCGTGCCGCAGGCGGTGCGCATCGCCATCCCGCCCACTGTCGGCTTCCTGGTGCAGCTGATCAAGAACACGTCGCTGGCCGCCGTAATCGGCTTCGTCGAGCTGACCCGCGAGGGTCAGCTCACCACCGCCACGACGTTCCGTCCGTTCACCGTCTACCTGATCGTCGCCGCACTCTATTTCGCGCTTTGCTTCCCGCTTACGCGCTGGAGCCGACGACTGGAAGGGAGGCTGCATGTCGCTCGTTGAGCTCAGTAACGTCGTCAAGCGCTTCGGCGCGCTGACCGTTCTCGACGAGGCGTCGCTTAGCGTCGAGCAGGGCGAGATCGTCGCCATCATCGGCCGATCCGGCTCTGGCAAGAGCACGCTTCTGCGCTGCGTCAACGGGCTGGAGGCGATTCAATCTGGCCGCATCGTCGTCGACGGCACGGTGGTCAACGAGCCCGGGACCGACCTGCGCGCGCTACGCCAGCGCGTCGGTATCGTCTTCCAGAGCTTCAATCTGTTCCCGCACCTCTCGGTCGAGCGCAACATCACGCTTGCGCCGCGCGTGGTGAAGCACATGCCGGCGAGCGACGCACGCGCGCTGGCGCTCGCGGTCTTGCGCAAGGTCGGGCTGGAGGAGAAGATTGACGCTTGGCCCGACCAGCTGTCGGGCGGCCAGCAGCAGCGCGTGGCGATCGCGCGGTCCTTAGCGATGTCGCCGCACCTGATGCTGTTCGACGAGATCACCTCGGCGCTCGACCCCGAGCTGGTGGGCGAGGTGCTGAAGGTGCTGGAAGAGATGGCGCGCGAAGGCATGACCATGATGCTGGTGACGCACGAGATGGGCTTCGCCCGGCGCGTCGCGCATCGCGTGGTGTTCATGCACAAGGGCAAGGTGTGGGAGCAGGGTCGGGCGGCCGAGACGCTGGCCAAGCCGAACACGCCGGAGCTGGAGACGTTTCTCGCCTCGGTGCTGCACTGAGGCCTTCACGGAGGGGGACATCATGAGGAAACTGCTGGGCTTGGCGCTCGCCGCCACGCTGACCGCCTTGGGCGCGACCACCGCCTGGGCCGATCGCTTCGAGGACATCATCAAAAAGGGCGTCGTGCGCATCGCGGTGCCGCTCGACGTACCGCCATTCGGCTCGCAGAATCAGGCCCGCCAGCCCGAGGGCTTCGACGTCGACCTCGCCAACATGGTGGCCAAGGCGCTGGGCGTGAAGCTCGAGCTGCAGCAGGTGACCGGCGCCAACCGCATCCCGTTCCTGCTCACCGACAAGGTCGACATCGTCATCTCGGTGATGGGGCTCACACCGGAGCGCGCCAAGCAGATCATGTTCACCGCGCCCTACGCCGATACGCATCTCGCGGTGTTCGGGCCCAAGAGCATCGCGGTGAAATCGGCCGGCGAGCTGGCGAACTTCAAGGTCGCCGCCGCCAAGGGCACGACCCAGGAGCTCGGCCTGTCGGCGATGAATCCCAGGGCGGCGCTCATGCGCACCGAGGACGACGCGACCGCCGCGGCGGCCTATCTCTCGGGCCAGGCGGACCTGATCGCCACCAACAGTCTGATCATCCCGGACCTGCAGAAGCGCAACCCGAACAAGGAGTTCGACCTGAAGTTCGTGATCCGCCGCAGCCCGGCGCACATGGGCGTGCGCATGGGCGAGCACAATCTGGTGCGCTGGCTCGACAGCTTCATCTTCTTCAACATGATGAATGGCGAGATCGACAAGCTGCACCAGAAGTGGCTCGGCATGCCGCTCAACCCGCTGCCGTCGCTGTAGGCCTTCAGCTGGGCGCGCGCCACTCCAGTGGCGCGTTCTCATCCCGCCGGCATGAAGAGAAAGGCGGGCCACTGGAGTGGCGCGCTCCGACCAAGGTTGAACCCATGACCGAGATCGAATGGTCGCGGCTGAAGGCCGCGGAGATCGCCGCGCTGGCCAGGCGCGACGCCATTGTCATCGTGCCGATCGGCGCCACCGAGCAGCACGGCCCGCATCTGCCGACCATGGTCGACTACCGCTGCGTGCACGAGGTGTCGCACCGCGCGGCGCGAATCATGACCAGCTCGCATCCGACGATCGTGACGCCGACGATTCCCTATGGCATGTCCGAGCACCACATGTCGCTCAGCGGCACGATCACGCTCGACTACGCGACGATGAACGCGGTGATCCGCTGCGTCGTGCTGTCGGCGGTGCGCCACGGCTTCAAGCGCGTCTTCGTGCTCAACGGCCATGGCGGCAACACCACGGCGCTGCAGAACATGATCGGCGAGCTCACCGTCGAGACCAAGCTGCCGCTGGCGACCGGCACGTATTGGGACATCGCCGCCAAGTCGATCGCCAAGCTGCTGGAGAGGCAGAAGGCGCTGCTGCACGCCTGCGAGGCCGAGACCTCGATGGTGATGGCGATGACGCCAGAGCTGGTGAACCCGCAGGAGCTGTCGCAGATGCACGGGCCCTACATCCCCGGTCTGGCGGCGATTCCCACGGTGAACGAGGGCGTCTATCGCTGGCGGCAATTGTCGAGCCGCTCGCCGATCGGCGTCATCGGCGACGCCTCGACCGCCAGCGCCGAGAAAGGCGAGAAGCTGCTCACGGCGATCGCCGCCGACGTCGCCGATGCGTTGCTCAACGAGCGCCTGTGGAGCGAGCCGGTCTGAGCATGGCGCGCACCATCGAGCGCATCCCGCTAGCCTCGCCGTCGCCGGGCACGGCGCGTCACCTCGTCGTCCACCGCTTCGGCGCAAAGGGCGCTCGTCCGCGCGTCTGGCTGCAGGCGGCGCTTCACGCCGACGAGCTGCCGGGCCCGCTGGTGCTGCACCACCTGATGCCGATGCTCGCCGAGGCCGATCGCGACGGCCGGATCCCCGGCGAGATCATGGTCGCGCCCCTGGCCAATCCGGTGGGCCTGAGCCAGGTCGTCGGCAGCGTGCTGCAAGGCCGCTACGCGCTCGACGGAGCGGGCAATTTCAACCGTAGCTTCGTCGACTTGCGTGAGTCACTGGAAGAGGCGATGGCGGGAAAGCTCGGCGCCGACGCGGCCGCCAATACCGCGGCGATCCGCGATGCGATCGAGACGCTATTGGCCGAACAACACGCCGACGACGAAAGCACCGTCCTCAAGCTTACCTTGCACCGCCTCGCCGCCACCGCCGACATCGCACTCGACCTGCATTGCGACGACCAGGCGGCGCTGCACGTCTATTGCGGCCCGCGCCAGGTCGACGCTTTCGCCGACCTCGCCGCGCGTCTGGGCGCGGCGGCGCTGCTGACGGCCGAGGATTCCGGCGACACGCCGTTCGACGAGGCGCTGACCCGGCCGTGGTGGCGGCTGATCGAGCGTTACCCCGACAGGCCGATTCCCGCCGATACGATGCTTTCCTGCACGGTGGAGCTGCGCGGCCACGGCGACATCGATGACGACACCGCCAGGCGCGACGCCGGCGCGATCTTCGACTGGCTCCAGGCGCGCGGCGCGATCGCCGGCGAGGCGCCACCGGCCCCGGTTCCAACTTGCCGAGCGACGCCGCTCGACGGCGTCGGCCCGGTGCGTGCGCCGCATGCCGGGCTATGGGTGCCCTGTGTCGAGCCAGGCGCCACAGTCACCGTCGGCCAGGTGGTCGGCCATCTGATCGATCCGATGCTGCCCGCCGATACCGGGCGACTGGCCTTGAAGGCGCCGGTGGTCGGCACACTGTTCGCGCGCATGCGGCCCGGTCTCGCCAAGCCGGGTGACCGCGTCGCCAAGATCGCCAGCCCGGACTCGATCCCGCAGAGGCGCGGCAAGCTACTGGGCGACCGCTGATCCTTCACCACGGCCGGCGATGCGGCCCTATCGCCGTGGTGGACGACCCCGAGCCTGCCAACGGTGTGGCTTATGATCGGCTTCAAACTGGATTGACGGCACGGACAGCGCTACCGTAGCCGCGCAGTCGCTTCTTCTACCCGGCGTCACGCGCATCGGGGGCATCTGATGCGAGCCGTCCTGTGCGCTCTCGCGGTCTGGCTGGCCAGCGTCTCGCCCGCCGGGCAACCCTCGCGCCACATGCTATGCGCCGCGGCCTGGAAGGCCGCGGACGCCAATGGCGACGGCGTTCTCGTCGACCGCGAGGCGACCCCCTATCTGGCGATGATGTACCTGCACAAGGCGGCGGTGCCGCCGGACGGTCGCATCGACCGGGACCATTTCGTCGACGCCTGCCTCGCCGGCATCTTCCGGACCGGCTATATCGCCGACTGATCGCGTGCCTATGCTCAATAGATCGGAAACGGCACGTACTTCTCGGCGATTCGCTTGAGCGTGCCGTCGGCCACGACCTCGGCCAACGCCCGGTTGAAAGCGTCGCGCAGCTTGGCGTCGTCCTTGCGGAAGCCGATGCCGACACCGTCGCCCAGGGAGCGGGTGTCCTTGACGTCCTGACCGAAGAAGTCGCAGCAGGCGCCGTCGGCCGATCTCAGCCAGCTCCACAGCGTCACCTTGTCGCCCAGCACGGCGTCGAGCTTGCCGGCGGCCAGCTCCTTGCGCGCGTCCTCGAGAGTCGGAAACGCTTTGACGCGAACGGCCTTGCGGAACGTGCGCTCGAGGTAGTCCGAGTAGACCGTGCCGCGCTGCACGCCCACCGTCTTGCCGCGCAGCAGCACCGGCGCGCCATCGGGCGTCGCCGCGCTCTTGGGCGCCACGAAAGCGCCCGGCACCAGCATATAGCGCTTGCTGAAGCCGACCTGGCGGCGGCGTTCCTGCGTCATGTCCATGGACGCCATGATCGCGTCGTAACGCTTGTCGAGCAGGCCCGGAAGAATGTCGTTCCATGGCGCGGTGACGATGCGACACTCGATCTTGGCGCGCTTGCACAGCTCGTTGGCGAGATCGACCTCGAAGCCCGCCGGCCTGCCCTGGGCGTCGAGCATGTTGAAGGGCGGGAACTTGCCCTCGGTCACGACCGTGGCCTTCAGCGTCGGCGCCGGCGGCGGCTTCTGCCCCGGCTTGGTCTTCTGCGGCGGCGTGGCGGGCTTGGGCCGCGGCGGCGGTGCGGGTGGCTGAGTCGTCGACCCCTGCTGCTGGGCCATGGCGGCGGGCGGCCACGGGGCCGCGAGCGCGACGACAAGCGCCGTCACGACAGCGAGAAGCCTCGTCCGCGCTCCGATCCGCATCGCGGCCATTCTACATCAAAGGAAATGGCAGATGTTTGGCGGCCAGTCTCTGGATGGTGCCGTCGTCGCGCAGGCCGGCCATCGCCTTCTCGACCAGCTCCTTGAGCTTGATGTCGGAGCGCAGCAGGAAGGCGACGCCCGGGCCGGTCGCGCCGGCATCGCGGATATCGGGCTTGGCCAGCTCGCAGCAGGCGCCGGCCGGACTCGCCAGCCACGTGGCGGTCTGGCGCCGATCGAGCAGAGCGCCGTCGGCCTTGCCGGCCGACAGCGCCGCCCGCACGTCCTCGGGCGTCTCCAGCTCGACGACAGTCGCCACGCCGGCGTCCTTCAACCAGCGCGCCCAGCGCGTCGAGCGTTGCACGGCGATGCGCTTGTCCTTCAACCCGGCGGCGCTCACCTCAAGCTTCGTGCCCTTGCGCACCGCGATCGCCAGCGGCACGCGCCCGTAAGCGGCGGCGAAGACGCTGCGTTCGGAGGGCAACCCGCCGATCTCGATGCCGCCGGCCGCGAGGTCGGCCTTGCCGGCGGCGATATCGGCGCGAAGGTCGTCCCAGTCGACCGCCTCGACGATGCAGTCCGCCCGCAATCGCGCGCACAGCGCCTGCAGCAGGTCGATGTCGAAGCCGGCCAAACGGCCATTGGGCGCGCGGACAGCGAAATGCGGCTCGGAAAGATCGACGATCACCCGCAGCTTCATCAACTGCGGCGAAGGCGCCGGCGGTGGCGCGGGCGGCGTCTGCGGCGGCTTGACCTGCTGGGCCAGCACGGCCGAGGCGAGGAGGACCAGCACGGTGGCGAGGATGAATCGCATCGTCAGGGCTCCCGCCGGGCGACGACGTTGACGAACATGGTCGGCAGATAGTCCCGCGACAGCGGGTAACGCTGGCCGGCCTGGTTCGCCAGCATGGCCCGGTTGGCCTCATGGTCAAGCACGACCTGGAACAATCCCTGCTCGACGGCGCCGATCGCCGGCGAGACCTCCACCGACTCGCCCCGCGTGACGCGGTAGGCGACATCGAGGCCGGCGGCGCCGCCGGTATAGAACAGCGATACCGGCCGCAGGCCGTCGAACAGCAGCAAGACGCCGGCGAAAGACATGCGCCAATAGTCGTCCGGTTCGGCGTGATGCGCGCGCGCCCAGGCGACACGTGTGAACAGGTGCGCGCCCGGCGCCATCAGGCGTTGAAGCTGGTCGGCGATCCGCCACGGCGCCTTGGCGTGCTCCAGCAGGCGATCGCAGACGACGAGGTCGAACGACGCCGCGTCGAGCGTTCGGCCCAGCTCGGCGGGATCGGCGCAGACAATGTCGACATTGGCGTCGGCGCAGCTGTCCACGCCGGTGAATTGGGCGCGCTTGCCGAACTTGTCCTCGATCAGGTGACGCCAATTGTGCTCGCCCCGTTCGGCGGGATGGCGACGGGCGCCGACCTGCAGGACACGCACCTTCTTCCTGCCCGTCGATGCCGCGACGGCGTCGAGCATCGCGGCGATCTCGCGCGTGGCGGCGGTGCCAACGATTCGGAGCTGCTCGGACGCGCCCACCGCCAGCCCCACCCTCAGTCGCGCACGATCAGGATGTGCATACGGCGCGGGCCGTGCGCGCCCAGCTCGAGCTGCTGCTCGACATCGGCGGTGCGAGAGGGACCGGTTACGGTGTTGACGGCGCGCGGCATCGCGCCCGCGCCATAGCGCGCGCGCAGGCGGACGAAGACCTCCTCGTAGGCGCCCACGATGCCGTCCTCGCGCAGGATCACGATATGGGTCTCGGGCAGCAGATTGAGCGAGGTCGGATGGTCGGGGCCCGACGTGAAGATCAGCGTGCCGGTCTCGGCGACGCCGGCGAAAGCACCGGTGATCGCCACGCGGTCGGCGTCGACCGGCAGGCCCCGGCGGATCTCCAGCATCGGCCGATCCTTCCAGCCGTAGCGGTCAAGCGCCGGATCGGGCGCCATCACCGCGGCGGCCGGCAGATTGTTGGCCGCGAGATAGTCGATGACCGCACCGGCGACCGCGCCGCCGGCGACACGCGCCACGGTGGCATGCACCGCCTTCGCGCCCTCCTCGAAGAGATCGATCTGGCGCGCGCGCGCAATCTGCGAGCGCTTGGGCACGATGTTGACGGGATGGTGCGCCAGACGCGCCTCGGCGGCGGCGCGCGCCTCGCCCGAGAGCTCGCCACGGCGCAGGCCGCGCCGGATCGCCCCCAGCATCTGCTCGCGCGCGCTCATCGCGTCGCCCCGCCGCGTGCCTTCCACTGCGCGTGGAAGGTGCCGCCGGCCTGCGGCGCCGGCATGTCGCGATGCGTCGTCCAGCCGCCGGCCAGCGGCAGCGCGTCGTAGCGGCCTTCGGCACGGCCGAACAGCGCCATGGCGCGATTGGCGATGCCCGTGGCGGCTCGATACAGCAACGGCCGCTTGGCGAGGAAGGCCCACAGGCCGAGCGCCTTGCGCACGGTGGGCGGCGTCAGGTGGCGCTCGAACTCGCGCTCGCGCCAATGACGCATCAGCTTCGGCAGCGGAATGCGCACCGGGCAGACGCTCTCGCAGCGACCGCAGAAGGTCGAGGCATTCGGCAGATTGCCCGCCTCCTCCAGCCCGAGGAGTTGCGGATCGAGCACCGCGCCGATCGGGCCGGGATAGACCCAGCCATAGGCGTGGCCGCCGATCGCGCCATAGACCGGGCAATGGTTCATGCAGGCGCCGCAGCGGATGCAGCGCAGCATGTCCTGCATCTCGGTGCCCAGAACGTTGCTGCGCCCGTTGTCGAGCAGCACCACGTGATAGGACTCCGGTCCGTCTGGATCGCCTTTGCGCTTCGGGCCGGTATTGAAGGTCGTATAGCTCGACCATTCCTGGCCGGTGGCCGAACGCGCCAGCACGCGCAGCAGGGCGGCGGCGTCCTCAAGGGTCGGGATCACCTTCTCGATGCTGGCGACGACGATGTGTGTCTTGGGCAGCGTGTTCGAGAGATCGGCGTTTCCCTCGTTGGTGACCAGCATGGAACTGCCGGTCTCGGCGACCAGGAAATTGGCGCCGGTGATGCCGACATCCGCCTCCTGGAATTTGCGCCTGAGAACCTCGCGCGCCTCGGCGACGAGGTCGTTGCGCTCGGTCAGCCGCCGCGCGAAGCCCAGCTTGGCATGATGCTCATGGAAGGTATCGGCGACCTGGTCCTTGGTCAGGTGCACCGCCGGCGCGATGATGTGGCTGGGCGGCTCCTGCCGGAGCTGGATGATGTACTCGCCGAGGTCGGTCTCGATCGGCGCGATGCCATGCGCCTCGAGATGCTCGTTGAGCCCGATCTCCTCGGCGATCATCGACTTTGCCTTCGCCACCGTGCGGGCATTGGCCTGGCGGCAGAGGTCGAGCACGATGCGTCGCGCGTCCTCGGCCGTCGGCGCCCAGTGCACATGGCCGCCCAACGCCAGCACCTTCTTCTCGAAACGCTCCAGGTAGAAATCGAGATGCGCCAACGCGTGGTTCTTGATGTCGCGCGCGCGGTCGCGCAGCGCCTCGAACTCGGGCATGCGCTCGACCGCGCCCTGGCGACGCTCGACGAAGCCGACCTTCATCGTCGACAGTGATCGCTGCAGATTGGCGTTCCGCAGCGCCTCGCCGACATTGTCCTTGAAGGCGTGCGCCGTCGATCTCATGCCGACGGCTCGCCGATCGCCGGCTCGTCGGCCATGCCGGCGATCACTTCGGCGACGTGCCGCACCTTCACCGGCCGTCCCTCGCGCGAGAGCTTGCCGGCCATGTTCAGCAAACAGCCCATATCGCCGGCCAGCAGCGTGTCGGCGCCGGTCGCGGCGATGTCGGCGATCTTGTCGTCGAGCATGGCGTTGGAGATATCCGGATACTTCACGCAGAACGTGCCGCCGAAGCCGCAGCAGACCTCAGCGCCCTTCATCTCGACCAGCTTCAGGCCCTCGACACCGGCGAGCAGTCGGCGCGGCTGCGCCTTGACGCCCAGCTCGCGCAGGCCCGAGCAGGAATCGTGGTACGTCGCGGTCGCGTCGCAGCGCGTCGCGGCGGGCATGACGCCCAGCACGTCGACCAGGAAGCTGGTGAGCTCGTGCGTGCGCGACGCCAGCGCCTCGGCGCGCGCCTTCATGTCGGGATCGTCGGCGAACAGCGCCGGATAGTGATGCGAGATCATGCCGCCGCAGGAACCCGATGGCGCCACGACGTAGTCGTAGCCTTCGAACGCCTCGATCACGCGGCGGGCGATGTCGGTGGCGTCGGCGCGATCACCGGAATTATAGGCCGGCTGGCCGCAGCAGGTCTGGGCCTCGGGCACCACGACGCGGCAGCCGGCATCCTCCAGCAGCTTCGCGGCGGCGAAGCCGACCGAGGGGCGGAACATGTCGACGAGGCAGGTCACGAACAACGCGACATCGAGGCCGGCGCCCGGCCGTTGCGTATGACGCATCTGAAATCAGTTCTTCTTCGGCAAAAGCACAAACATGCGCCCGCCGCTGTTGAAGCGGCCGGCGACATCGCCGATGGCGTTGCCCGAGCCGAGATAGATGTCGCCGCGGCCGGGCCCCTTGATGTCGCCGCCGGTATCCTGCGCCACCATCAGGCGGCGATAGGGCGTTCTGGCGCCGCCGGCCGCGCCGGGTCGCATCGTGTCGACATAGACCGGGATGCCGTAGGACATCACGGCGGCGTCGATCGCGAGGCTGCGACCGGAGGTCAAGGTCACGCCCTGCGCGCCGACCGGACCCGCCCCTTTGGTGTCCTTGAAGAACACATACCGCTCGTTGCGGCGCATGACGTCGCGCGAGCGCTGCGGATTGGCCTGCAGCCATTTGCGGATGCTTTGGGCGGTGACCTGGTCCCTGGGGATCGCGCCCTCGTCGGCCAGCACCTTGCCGATCGCGGTATAGGGCCGGTTATTGGTGCCGTCGAAGCCGAGCCGCAGCGACCCGCCCTCGATCAGCGCGATGCGACCACCGCCCTGGATCTGCATCTCGAACAGACCGATGGGATCCTCGACCCAGGCGATCTCCAGACCCTTGCCGCGTAGCGCGCCGTTCTCGATCTCGGCGCGGGTCAGGTACGGATTGCCGCCCTGCAGGTCGGGCGGCTTCTTGTAGATGGGGATGGTGAAGCGGCGCGACGGCGCCTTACTGCCGCGCAGATCGGGCTCGTAATAGGCCGTGTACTTGGGCTCGACCCCCTGACCGCCGACCGCAAAAGCCTGGAAATTCTGCTCAAGGAACGTCCGCGCGCCGCGCGGGTCGCGCACCTGCTCGGCCCGCTGGCAGACGCGCTTCCATTCGTCGGCGGTGGTGCGCCGCTCGCCATTGTCGGCGACGATACGCGTGTCGCCCGCGGTCAGCCGCGGGCAGGAGCGGCGGAAGGCCACAAGGGCTTCGGCGAGGTTGTCGTCGCGCCAGCCCGGCAGCTCAGTGAAGGCGACGGGCGCCAAGCTCGGCCGGGTCGTGCGCTCGCCTCCGGCGCCTTCGACGCCGGTACAACCCGCCAACGCGGCCAAAGCGAGGGCGCCGAACACCCAACGTGGAGCTGCGATTGCCAAATATGTCTCCCGGACAGGGGGGTCCCGGTTCGGACAACCAGAGGACCGCCGACGATTCCACGTCACAGGGCCGGATGGAACCCTGTTTTCAGCCCTCTGTATCGGTGCCGACCAGCAGCCAGTTCGGATTGTCGGAGCGCGTGTCGCGCGCGAAGGTCCAAAGGTCGGTCACGCGCTCGACCGCGTTGGGGTTGCCGTCGACCACCAGGCCGTCGGCACCGCGCGTGACATTGATCTGTTCGGTGACGAACCGCATGGTCACATGCGCCACGCTGCCGCGCAGCTCTGCTCGCACCAGCTCGGTCGAATCGAAGCCGATCAAGCTGGTTTCCAGCACCCGCCCCTGGGCCTGACGGTCCTTCACGGCGGTCTCGAAGCTGGCGAAGGTGGCGTCGTCGAGCAGCGGCCGCAGGCTCACGAGGTCACCTTTGGCGAAGGCACCGACGATCATCTCGAAAGCCGCCCGCGCGCCGCCCACGAAGCCCTGCGGGTCGAAGCTCCGATCGGCCTTGCGGATCGCCTCGATGCCTGCGGCAGCCTCGGGGGCGACACGCCCCTGACCGGCGGACCGCGGTGGCGCCAGCGGCTCGCCGTTGGGCCGAGGCAGTTGCACGACATTGCCGTTGTCGCGCCGCGCCTCGGGTGTCGGGGCGGGTGGCGCGAACGGATCTTGCGTCGGCGGCCGCTCATTCCCCGTGCGGCGCCCGAGAACAGAACGTAAGCGCAACACCAGGAAGATCGCGACCAAGGCGATCAGGATGATTTCGATGTGGCTGCCCATGGGAGACCTCGCCGGCCGTGACGCCCCGTGCTCGCCGTGGCCCTAACCTACATAAGCGGAGGCCCTTCAAAGGGCAAGACGAGTGGCGGCCGGTCACGGTCGGTATCTGGCGCCAGAAAAAGGGCGATCACGGGGCGAGGATCACCAGATCGAGCGGCGTCGCCACGCCGCCCACCACGCGGTTCGCCCGCCGTTCGCCCGGCGTCGGTGGGACATAGCCTTGCGCCACGGCGAGGTCGTAGGTGGTGCTGTCGGTAAGCGCCGGCACCGCCTCCTCCTTGGTGTGCTTCTCGAGCTTGGCGGCGAGGTTCACCGCGTCGCCGATCACCGTGTACTCCAGCCGGTCACCATCGCCTACCGCGCCGAACACCACGCGGCCCGAGGCGATGGCGAGGCCGACGCGTATGGGGGGCTGCCCGGCGACCGCGCGGTCGGCGTTCCAGGCGGCCACCGTCGCCAGCACGGCGTCGGCGGCGCGCAAGGCGTCGGCGGCGTAGGTGTTGGTCGGCCGCGCCGCGCCGAAGGAGGACAGGATGCCGTCGCCGAGAAACTTGTCGATGCTGCCGCCGGCCGCGAGGATGGCCGGACAGACGCGCCCCTGATACTCCTGCAAGAGCCGCATCACCGCGTCGGGCTCCATCGTCGTCGACAGCCGGGTGAAGCCGCGCAGGTCGGTGGTGAGGATGGCCGCGTCGCGCAGCTCGCCCTCCCCCGGCGCGATCGCCATCTCGCTGCGGCGGATGCGCTCGGCCACCTCGGGCGCCAGGAAGCGCGACAGATCATGCGCGGCGACCTGCTCGGTGGCGGCGCGAATCAGCAGACGCCGGGCGCGCGATATCGCCAGCGCCAGGACCAGGGTGACGACCGCGATGGTCACCAGGCGGTCGATCTCGGCGCCGTAGAGGATGAAGTCGGTGCGGACATACTTGACGTAGTCGCCGGTGCGACAGGGATGAGCGGCGCAGTCCGACGGGCGACCGACATTGTAGCCCCACATCTCGGTGGCGCCCGCCGCGAAGGCCACCAGGACCAGCCAGCCCAGCGCCGCCATGGCGCCGGCGAAGAGCACGAAGCGCGCCTCGAAGCGCAAGGCGCGCAGGGCGATGAAGATGAAGACATAGGCGAAGGTCGGCGCCTTGAGATAGAAGGCCGGCGGCTGTCCATATTTGAGGTGGAAGCTCCAGATCACCGTCATCAGCAGCCCCACATCGAGCACGACAGAGGCGTACAGCATCCATGGCCGCAGCAGATGGCCCAGAGCGAGGCTCAGTCGGATCAAGGTGAGCGTCGCATAGATCGCCAGGATGCCGTCGATCAGGTCGATGCCCCTGATGATATAGACGTTCTGCAGGCTGCCCTGCGCCATCGGCGCGGCGTGGTAGAGCACGGCGAAGAACAGCGCCGCGAGCAGCTGCGCCACGCTCACCAGAATCTCGCTGCGTTCCTGCTGCGCGCGGATACGCTCCAACACGCGCGCCGGCGGCGCGCGGTCGACGCCGCCGTCGAACACCCAGTTCAACACCGCCCTCATCGCTGCACTCTACGCGCTTCGCCGATCACGCGGGATCGCAGTTTCGATAGTTCTTCGCTATGGCTGCTTGCGCAGCCACAGGCTGGTCGACCAGCCCTGCGGGTGGCGCGGCAAGCGCGCCGCCACGCTTCGGCCGACACGGTCGGCCAGGCGCGTCGCGGCATAGGCCGACGAGAACAGCGTCTCCCAGCCACCCGACAGCAACAGCGGGATCACGCCCTGCTGCTCGTTGTAGTTCCGCCACGCCCAGGCGGGCGGGTAGTCGTCGGGCAGGGCGATGTCGTGGATGTGCACCAGGACGCCGGACGGCAGCATCGGCAGGACGCGGCCGAACAGCAGGTCGACGTCGCTGCCCGGCATCAGGATATGGCTCGAATCGATGAACAGCAGATCGCCCGCACGCAGCGCCGCGAACACCTGGGGATCGGCGTCGTGGACCGTGCGTGGCACGATGGTGACCCGCGGCAGGCGGGCGATGTCGGCGCGCGGTGCCGGGTCGATCGCGGTGATCGCGCCATCGCCGAGCGCCGCCGCGAGAAAGCGCGTCGAATGGCCGGAGCCGATTTCGACGATGCGCGCCGGCTTGCGCTGACGCACCAGCGCGAAGGCGGCACAGGCGTCGAGCGTGGGGAACCAGGCCTGATCGAAGCGCGGCGCCGGGCCCGACCAATCGGCCGGCATGTCCTTTCGCGCGATCGCCTCGAACGCCGGCCCAGCGGCGTCGATCAGGTCGAGCACCGCCTCGAACGATTCGTGGCGGGCAGCGAACAAGGTCTCGATCGCCGCATAGGGCGGCGATCCGCCGGTGGCCGGCAGGGTCGCGGCGTAGCGATAGGGGATGAACCAGCCGCGCCGCTGAAGGCCCAGGAGAGTCGGCAGGCCCAGTCGCAGGCAGCGCCAAAGCATCAGGGCGCCAGGGTCACGCCTTCGCGCGCCGCCAGGATGCGCGGCAGGCCGGCCGCGGTCGTGCCGGGCCGCGCCGCCATCGCCTCGGCGACGATGCGATCCATCGCCTCGTCGTCATGCGAGGGGTCGTGGTGGAAGATCGCCAAGGTGCCGACACCGGCTTCGTCGGCGATGCGCATGCCTTCCTGCCAGGTCGAGTGCCCCCAGCCCCGGTAGCGTGGATATTCCTCGTCGGTGTAGCTGCTGTCGTAGATCATGATGTCGGCGCCGCGACAGAGCTCGACGATCTTGGCGTCGCGCTCGCCCGGCCGATGCTCGGTATCGGTGATGTAGCAGATCGATTTGCCGGCGTGCTCGACACGATAGCCGGTGGCGCCGTTGGGATGGTTGAGCGACGTGGTCCGCACGGTGACGCCGGGCGCCGGCCGCAGCGTGTCGCCGCTGACGAAGTCGCGGAACTCGATCTTGGCGGCGAAGATGTCCATCGTGACCGGATAGAGCGGCGCGGCCATGGTGTGGCGCACCACCTGCTCCAGGGTGAGGTCGGGCGCGAGGTGGCCCGCCGACAGGCGCACCTTGTGGCCGTTGCGCGCCAGCGGCGCGAAGAAGCTCAAGCCCACGATATGGTCGAGGTGGGTGTGGCTGAAAAAGACCTCGCTCTCGGTCGTATCGCCCGCCTCGCAGATTCGGTTGCCCAGCTTGCGTATGCCAGTGCCGGCGTCGAAGATCAGACGGCGGCCGCCGGCCATGACTTCGACGCACGACGTATTGCCGCCGTAGCGCACGTATTCGGGGCCGGCGCAGGCGATCGAGCCGCGCACGCCCCAGAATGTCACCGACAGATCCGCCAAACCGTGTCTCCTTGAGACCTCGGCGCGACAGCACCACCGGTCTCCCCCATCGTCAATTCACTTCGATCAGGAGCTTGCCGGAATTCTCGCCGCGATAGAGCATGGCGATGGCGTCGGGCGCCGCTTCGAAGCCACGCAGGATGTGCTCGCGATAGCGCAGTCGGCCGCCGCGCACCCAGCCCGCGAGGTCGCGCACCGCCTCTTCATAGCGGTCCATCCAGTCGAAGAGCAGGAAGCCCTCCATCCGCGCCCGCCTGACCAGAAGGTGACGCTCCACGCGTGGCCCCGTCGGCCAGGGATCCCAGTTGACGATCGAGGCCGTGCCGCAGATCACGACACGCGCGCGCAGCGCCAGGCGCGGCCAGATCGTCTCGGAGATGCGGCCGCTGGTGTTGTCGAAGTAAACGTCGATCCCTCCGGGGCAGGCCGCGTCCAGCGCCGCCGCCAAGTCGGCCGCGCGATAGTCGATCGCCGCGTCGAAGCCGAATTCTTCCAGGCACTGGCGGACCTTCTCGGCGCCGCCGGCGATGCCCACGGTACGGCAGCCCTTGAGCTTGGCGATCTGGCCGACCGCCGAGCCCACCGAACCAGCCGCGGTCGAGACCACGACGGTGTCGCCCGCCTTGGGAAGGCCGACGCCGAGCAGACCCCAATAGGCGGTCACGCCGTTGGTTCCCAGCACGCCCAGCGCCGTCGATGCGGGCAGGTCGCGATCGATGACGCGGCGCGCCACGCCGGTATCGACCACGGCGTAACGCTGCCAGCCGAGCAAGCCGGCGACCCGATCGCCCACCGCGAAGTTGGCGGCGCGCGAGGCCACGACCTCGCCCACGCCGAAGCCCCGCATCACGTCGCCCACCGGCACAGGCGGCGAATAGTTCGGCGCCGCGTTGACCCAGCCGCGCATCGCCGGTTCGACGGCGACAAAACGGTTGGCGACCAGAATCTGGCCAGGCGCCAGCTCCGGGACTGGCGCCGACCTGATCGCTAAATGTTCCGCCTGTGGCACGCCGACCGGCCGGGAGGCCAGGACAACCAGGCGGTTCTCCAGATTGCGCATGCTCTTCCTCCGCTCGGAACCGCCCGTTCTGCCGCGTTGCGGCGTCGGCCGACGGGGCGCATTATCTCCCTAGGGGTGGACGACTGTCCGCCACATCGGCCGCCGCCATGCGGCCGCAATCGGGCGGCAGTCTAGGGGGCAAGATGGAACGTATCGCGACAGTTCAGGGCCGGCCCCCCGAGGGAATGATGAAGACGGCCAAGTTCGGCATCGGGCACGTGGTGAAGCATCGCGTGTATCCGTTCCGCGGCGTGATCTTCGACGTCGATCCGGTGTTCGCCAATACCGAGGAATGGCTGATGTCGATCCCGGAGGAGGTGCGTCCCCGGCGCGATCAGCCCTTCTACCACCTGCTGGCCGAGAACGCGAAAACCACTTACGTCGCCTATGTCTCGGAACAGAACCTGCTGCCCGACGGGACCGGCAAGCCGGTGGGCCATCCCCAGATCGCCGAACTGTTCGCCGGCTTCCACGGCTCGTTCTACGAGCCACGCCACATCAAGGCGCACTGACGTCAATTTGACTCGGTGACCGGTCGGCGCCGGTCCATCCTCCGTGTTTCGGAGGGAATGCAGTCATGCCGTCGTCCTTGCCGCGTCGCCTGACGCTCGCGCTCGCCCTGTGGCTCGCTGGCCTCGCCGGCGCGGCGGCGCAGGAGCATCCGGTCTTCAACACCAAGGTCGAGCCGCCGCAGGCGCCGGTTCTGCGCGAGATGCTGCGGAAGGGTGGCTTCGTGATCTTCTTCCGCCACGCCGCGACGCCGGACTACCAGGAGCCCAGCCCGATCGACTTCGGCTCCTGCGAGCGGCAGCGCAATCTCAACGGGCTGGGCCGCGCCCAGGCGGTGATGATCGGCGAGGCGTTCCGCGAATTGGAGTTCCCCGTGGCCGAGGTGCTGGCGAGCCCGTTCTGCCGCTGCATGGACACCGCGCGCCTGGCCTTTGGCCGCGTCGCGCCCGACGAGGCGGTGCGCGGCGACAAGGACAAGCTGCCGACGCTGCAGCGCCTGCTCTCGAGCCCGACGGCGCCAGGCACCAATCGCGTGCTGGTCGGCCATGGCGGCGCCGCCGGCCTGCTGGGTGACGAGTTCCTGCGCGAGGGCGAAGCGATGGTCGTGCGCCCCGATGGCGACGACAAGTTCACCATGATCGCGCGCGTGCGTGCCGAGAGCTGGACGCAGTTCCTCGAGCGCCATCGCCAGCCGCCGTCGGGCACGCCGCGCGCCGGCCAGTAGCCCGCGCCGCGCTGGACAAGTCCGCGACCGCTCCGCATCTTGCTGGCGGGTGAGCGACGGAGCGGAACGAATGAGAGGGATTTGGGCGGCGATCATCGCCGCCGGGATCGTGGCCTGCGGCGCGGGTGCGACCCAGGCGCAGATGCCACCGGAATGGCCCAGGGCGGCCGGCGCCGTGCTCGACGCCATCGAGAGAGGCACGCCGCTGGAGGGCCGCCAACGAGCCGGCAATCTCTACTGGCGCGGCTGGGACACGGCGCGCAAGTGGCGCCTGGCGAACAACAACAACACCGAGATCATCTTCGCCGAGTACCTGTCCTGGGTGCAGATCTGCCGCACCATGGGCTGCGAGGGCGACACGGTGGGCGGCAAGCCCTATCGCAACGCCGCGGGTGAGGTGCGGGCGGAGAAGGCGCGCAACGGCGGACAGGACGCCGCCGTCGAGGCCGCCTATCGCTGGACCGAGAGCTTCGGCGCGCAGGCGACCGGCGCCTCGGCCAAGGCGGCGAAGGCCAACGCCCAGCTCTGGGGCAAGAACCGCGACGAGGTCGCGGGCGATTTCGCGACAACCAACATTTTCGTCCTGGGCTGGCTCGTGGCCCAGCAGCAGCCGTCGATCGAGGGCAAGGTCGACACAATGGCGCGCTTCGGCCTGTTCGCGCACGGCCTGGCCTGGATCGGCGATCGCTGCCTCGACATCCGTCGCGTCGCCGCGGTGCTCGACGGCGAGCCCAAGATCGAGACCTGCAAGTAGCGACCGCGCCAAATCAAAGGGCGGCGGGATCGCTCCCGCCGCCCTTGTCGTGTCGATGTCCGGCGATTACTGCGCCGCGATCTGCTCGGCGACGAAGCGCTTCTTGTCGAAGTCGTCTGCGACCTTGAGGTCGTTGGCGAGAATCGCCGTGGCGTCGATCTTGGCGTACTCCATGACGTTCATGTCGTTGAGCGCCTTCTGCACCTTCTCGCCCCACAGGCCGATATCCTTGAGGATCGGCACGATGCGGGTGAACAGGCGCGTGCGGAAAGCCTGCATGACGCCGGAGTTGAAGGCGTACTCCATCAGCTTGTCGACCGGCAGGCCGGAGCGCATCCAGACCTCGCCCTGGTTGAAGCGGTCGCGCATGAAGTACAGCGCCTCGACGCAGAACTCCTCGCGCTCGGCGCGCTCGGCGTCGGTGAGGTGCGGGTAGTACTCGCGCAGCGCCAGGCGGCCGAAAGTGACGTGGCGCGCCTCGTCCTGCATGACGTAGGCGTTGACCGAACCGGCGAGGTTGTTCTTCGCGGTGTCGCGGATGCGCTGGAAGGCGGCTAGCGCCAGGCCCTCGATCAGTACCTGCATGCCGAGATAGGTGAAGTCCCAGCGCTTGTCGGTCAGCGTCTGCTCGAGCAGGTTCTTCAGCGACGGCGTGATCGGATACGCCATCTTGAACTTCTCGTGGATCAACCGCTTGTAGCTCTCGACGTGGCGCGCCTCGTCCATCACCTGCGTCGCGGCATAGAACTTGGCGTTCATGTCGGGGACGGTGTTGACGATCTTCGCGGTCGCGATCAGCGCGCCCTGCTCGCCGTGCATGAACTGGCAGATCGAGTGCGACTGCAGGTTCCAGCGCAGATCGATCTTCTCCTTCTCGGTCATCTTGTCCCAGAAGGGCGAGCCGTAGATCGGGATGGTCTCGTCGTCCATGCCCATCGGGTTGTCCTCGAACAGCTCCTGCGACCAGTCGAGGCGGGTCGAGGCGTCCCACTGCTGCTGCTTGCCCTTTTCGTAGAGGTTCAGCAGCTCGGCGCTGCCGTCCTCGTACTCCCAGGTGAAGTTCATCTCGGTCTTGCCGTCGAACTTCCACTCGGTGATGTCGACGGGCAGCTGGTAGATTCGGGTGCTCGACATGTCCTGCTCCAAGGTCGTCAGGGCGCGAAAGATGACGCGATGTTCATTTTTCTGGCGCGACCGTACCACAGCGCGCTAGACGAGTCAGGGAAAATTCCGCAGGACAACGTCCATGCCCTACTACCCGCTCAAGATCGCCCAGATCATCCAGGAGACGCCCGACGCGCGCTCCTTCGTGCTCGAGGTCCCGCCCGACCTAGCCGAGCGTTTCCGCTACAAGGCCGGCCAGTTCCTGACCTTCCGGGTGGCCCATCCCGAGGGCGAGGTCGCGCGCTGCTATTCGCTCAGCAGTTCGCCGCAGACCGACGCGCGGCCCAAGGTCACGGTCAAGCGGGTGCGGGGCGGCCGCGGCTCGAACTGGTTCAACGACACCCTGACGGAAGGCGCCACGATCGACGTGATGCCGCCGGCCGGGCGCTTCCTGCTAGCCGACGGCGACGCGCCGATCCTGTTGTTCGCCGGCGGCAGCGGCATCACCCCCGTGCTGTCGCTGATCAAGAGCGCGCTCAAGACGACCGCGCGCCGGATCCGGCTGTTCTACGCCAACCGCGACCAGCCCTCGATCATCTTCCGCGCCGAGCTCGACGCGCTTGGCGCCGCCCATCCCGGCCGCCTCGACGTGATCCACCATCTGGACGCCGAGCACGGGCTGACCAGCGCGGCCAAGATCGAGGCGGCGATGGCGGACGGCTTCGACGCCGGTACCGCCTATCTCTGCGGCCCCGGGCCGTTCATGACCCTGGTCGAGGACACGCTGCTCAACCGCGGCATGGCGCGCGAGCGGGTGATCATCGAGCGCTTCGAGGCCTCGGCCAACGCCGCGGTGCCGATCCCCGAAGACGACGACAAGCCGGTGCCCGACAGCATCATCATCCGGCTCGAGGGCAAGACCCACACCGTGCCCTACCAGAAGGGGCAGACGATCCTGCAGGCGGCGCGCGCCGCCGGCCTGTCGCCCAACTCGGCCTGCGAGGAAGGCTTCTGCGCCTCCTGCGCGGCCAAGAAGATCAAGGGCGAGATCGTGCTCAAGGCCAACGATATCTACACCCAGGAAGACCTCGACAACGGCTGGGTGCTGACCTGCCAGGGCCTCGCCTTCGGCCGCGAGGTCGAGATCAACTACGACGTGGTGTGACGCGGCTACGCGCGGACCGGCGGCCGCCTCGGCATGAGGGCGGACCGTCGTGAACATGGCGGCGCTATCGCCGATTGCTATGGTTTTCCATGGGGCGGAGCGCGTCGTGGCGGCGGCGCGCGAACCACCGCTTCTATTGTTTTCTATGGTTGAGATCCCGTTCACAGCTTCCTGGCCGCAGGCCCCGCTTGCGACCGAGCCAGCCCCGACGTCACCCGTTGCTCTTGTTTTCTATGGGTGCGGACCTTGCGCGCGATGTTCACCGCGTGTCGTGCTTGGGCGGGCTCCCTGAGCGCGAAGCGCAACCGCGGCCTGGGTGGCGTTGCCATCCTTGAGATCCTCGTGAACGAAACGCTGGCGTCGCAGCGTGAGGGGGGGGCGTCAGACATGGTCGGTCTGCGGATACCTGCTGGGCCGATTTTACGCGCGATCCGCGCCCGCTCCTATTTCCGCCGCTACGAATGGCGCTCCTTCTCACTTTCCCCAAGGAAGTCGGGCCTTTAGGCAAGCAGGAGAGCGCGCGCCGCGCGCACATCATGAGGCACCAGCGCGCCGTCTTTTGGTCTGCCGCGTTCTCCAGCGCGACGATCACGCCGCCTTGCTGATCAGCACCTGGTCGATGCGGCGGTTGTCCATGTCGACGACCTCGATGCGCCAACCGTCGACCACCACGACGTCGGCGACGGCGGGCACCCGGCGCAGCTCGTGCAGCACCAGGCCGGCGACAGTGTGGTAGGGGTGTTCGGCCGGCAGTCGCAGGCCCATGGTGTCGCGCAAGGTGTCGACCGGCAGGGCGCCGGCGACGAGGAACGAGCCGTCCTCGCGACGCACCACCATGGGGTCGTCCTCGGCCTCGCCGACGGCGTGCTCGCCGCGGATCGCCTTGAGCGCGTCGGCGCGTGTGACGATGCCTTCGCAGTGCCCGTACTCGTCGAGCACGAGGCCGAAACCGTTGCCGGATTCGTAGAGGCGATCCAGCGCCTGCAGCGCGTTGAGCGTGTCGGGCAGCACCACGGGGTGCTTCAGCAATTCGCGGATCGGCGTTTGGCGGCCGTCGAGGCGATCCTGCAGCAGGTGGCGCGCGCGCAGCACGCCGACGACATGGTCGGGATTGTCCTCGCAGGCGAGCAGCCAGGTGCGGTCGGAGGCGCGGATCTTGGCGATGATCTCCTCGTCGGCCGCGCCGATGTCGATCCACTCGATGTCCGGCCTGGGCGTCATGATGGCGCGCACGCCACGATCGGCCAGGCGCATCACGCCGGAGATCATGCGCCGCTCGCCCGGCTTGACGATGCCCGCCGTCTCCGCCTCCGCGACCATGGCGCGGATCTCGTCCTCGGTGACGTGCTTCTCGTCGTCGCGTCCCGGGCCGAAGACGCGCAGCAGCAGGCGGGAAGACACGTTGAGCAGGGCGACGACCGGCGTGGCGACGCGCGAGAGCACCGACATCGGTCCGGCGACGACGACGGCGATGCGCTCGGGCGAGCGCAGCGCCAGTTGCTTGGGCACCAGCTCGCCGATTACCACGGAGAGGTATGTGACGAAGGCGACGACGACGCCGAAGCCGATGGGCTCGGCCCAGGCCGCTGGCACGCCGCGCGCCACCAGCAGCTCGCCGAGCGCGCCGCCCAGGGTCGCGCCGGAGAAGGCGCCGGCCAGGATGCCGACCAGGGTGATGCCGATCTGCACGGTCGAGAGGAAGCGGCCGGGATCGTCGGCCAGCGCGAGCGCGGTACGCGCACCGCGGCTCCCGGCGTCGGCCAGCGCCTGCAGCCGGCCACGCCGCGAGGAGATCACCGCCAGCTCCGAAAGCGAAAACACGCCGTTGAGCGCGATCAGCGCCACGGTGATGAGAAGATCGACCATGTCAGATCGGACTCACGCACGCGCGCGGGCCGCGATCAAGTGTCCTTCTGCCCGCGAAGACGGGAAGAAGGCGTAACTCAGCCCTCTTCCTGGAAGGCTTCGTCGCGCTTCTTGCGCAGGGCCGGCAGCGCCATGATCAGAAGCAGGATGGCGGTGACGATCAGCAGGCCAGCGCTGATCGGTCGGGTGACGAACACCGTGGCGTCGCCGCGCGACAGCAGCATGGCGCGGCGGAAATACTCCTCCATCTGCGGCCCGAGCACGAGGCCGAGCAGGAACGGCGCGCCCTCGCAGCCCAGCTTCATGAAGATATAGCCCAGCACGCCGAACAGCGCGACCTGCTCGACATGGAAGGTCGAGTTCTGCAGCGAATAGGCGCCGATGCAGCAGAACAGCAGGATCGCCGGATAGAGGAAGCGGTAGGGCACCGTCAGCAGCTTCACCCACATGCCGATCAGCGGCAGGTTGATGATCACCAGCATGGCGTTGCCGATCCACATCGAGGCGATCATGCCCCAGAAGAGATCGGGCTTCTTGATCATCACCTCGGGGCCGGGCTGAATGCCCTGGATGATCATGGCGCCGACCATCAGCGCCATGACGGCGTTGGACGGGATACCCAAGGTCAGCATCGGGATGAACGAGGTCTGCGCCGCGGCGTTGTTGGCCGCCTCCGGCGCCGCCACGCCCTCGATCGCGCCCTTGCCGAACGCGTCGCCATACTTCGCCGCCTGCTTGGCCGAGAGCTTCTTCTCGAGCGTGTAGGCCGAGAACGCCGACAGGGTCGGACCGCCGCCGGGCAGCACGCCGAGCAGCGAGCCCAGCGCCGTGCCGCGTAGCACCGGACCGATCGAGCGCTTGAAGTCCTGCATCGACAGCAAGAGGCTGGTGATCTTCGCCGCGCCCTCGCGATTGGTCATGCGCTTCTCGAGATTGCCGACGATCTCGGCGATGCCGAACAGGCCCATGGCGATCGGCGCGAAGTCGATGCCGTCGCTGAGCTCGGGGATGTTGAAGGTGTAGCGCTGCGCGCCGGTGTTCACGTCGGTGCCGATCAGGCCGAACAGCAGGCCGAGGAACACCATGACGATCGCCTTGATCACCGAGCCGCTGGCCAGCACCACCGCAGCGACCAGGCCCAGCGCCATCAGCGAGCAGTACTCCGCCGGGCCGAATTTCTGCGCCATCGCCGTCAGCGCCGGGGCGAACAGCACAATGAGGATCGTGCCCACCGTGCCGGCGAAGAACGAGCCCAGCGCGGAGACCGACAGCGCCGCGCCGGCGCGGCCCTTGCGCGCCATCTGGTAGCCGTCGAGCGTGGTGACCACCGACGATGCCTCGCCCGGCAGATTCACGAGGATCGAGGTGGTCGAGCCGCCGTACTGCGCGCCGTAGTAGATGCCGGCGAGCATGATCAGCGCCGAGGTCGGCGGCAGCTTGAAGGTCAGCGGCAGCAGCATGGCGATGGTCGCCACCGGGCCGATGCCGGGCAGCACGCCGATCAGGGTGCCGACCATGCAGCCGATCAGGCAGTACAGCAGGTTCTGGAACGTCAGCGCGACGCCGAAGCCCTCGATGACATGGTTCAACAGGTCCATGTCACCACACTCCCGTGACGATGCTGATATTCATGCTCAAGCCGAGTTTGAAGATGACGACGCACAGCGCCGTCAGCACGATGCAGGCGAGGATGGTTTCGACCAGCTTGAACTCCTGCCCGCCCAGCGCGGACAGGAAGATCAGGCAGACCAATGCCGGCGCCAGGCCGGCGCGTTCGAACAGCAGGGCGAAGACGACCACGCCGATGGTGATCATGGTGACCGGCTTCCAGCGCAGCCGCTCGATCGTCTCGCCGGGCGCGATCACCGCGCGCACGATGATGGCGAGGCCCAGCGCGATCAGGATGTAGCTCAGCATACGCGGCACGTAGCCGGGCCCCATGCGGATCGCCGTGCCGACCGCGAGGTTGCTGCCCATGACGAGGGCCAGCACGCCGAAGCCGGCGAACATCAGCCCGGACCACAAGTCCTTCGACGCCAGAAGTCTCATTGCCCGCTCCCCCTGCCCGCAAGGGGATTTGCACGGAGCGGCTGACACGCCACTGACCGCGCCGTGCGTCGTTAGCGCACGGCGACGCGCATCAGCTTCGCGTCAAGAAGGCCGACGCTCCGATCGGCAATATCGGCGCGGATCGGGCCGCCGTCGCCTCCAGAACCGCGTGGGCCCGCTGAAGACCACGACGTCCTACTGGTATGGATCCGCCGCGTCGCGCAGGCCGTCGCCGAAGAACTGGAAGGCGAGGATCACCAGGATCACCGGCACCACCGGCAGCATCAGCCACCAGTTCACCGCCACGACGTTGATGTCGGTCGCGTCGTTGAGCAGCACGCCCCACGACACCAGCGGCGGCCGCAGCCCCAGGCCGAGGAAGGACAGCGCCGTCTCGGCCAGGATCATCGAGGGGATGCTGAGCGTCGCCGAGGCGATCAGGTGGCTCATGAAGCTGGGCAGCAAATGCCGACCGATGATGCGCTTGGGGCTGGCGCCCATCAGCATCGCCGCGGTGGCGAAATCCTCCTCGCGCAGGCTGAGCAGCTTGGAACGTACGGCGCGCGCCAGGCCGGGCCAGTCGAGCAGCGCCAGGATGATGGTGATGCCGAAATAGACCAGCAGCGGCGACCAGGCGACCGGTAGCGCGGCGCTGAGCGCCAGCCACAAGGGCAGATGCGGGAAGCTCTTGATGATCTCGATGACGCGCTGGACGACATTGTCGATCCAGCCGCCGTAGTAGCCGGCGACACCGCCGATCACGAGCCCGAGGATGAAGCTCAGGGTCACGCCGAACAGGCCGACGGTGAGCGAGACGCGCGCCGAATAGACGATGCGGCTGAACATGTCGCGGCCCAGCCGGTCGGTGCCGAGCAGGAAGAAGGTGCCGCCCTCGGCCGGACAGACGAAATGGAAACGGCCGGGAATGAAGCCCCAGAACTCGTACTCTTCGCCGAGGCAGAAGAAGCGCAACTTCTCGACCTTGCTGGTGTCCTCGGAGTAGACGCGCTGCAAGGTGTCGGGGTCGCGCGCCATCTTGTAGCCGTAGACGAACGGCCCGACGAACTTGCCGTCGTGGAACAGATGGATGCCCTGCGGCGGCGCGAAGATGCTCTTGGTGTGGCGCGTCTGCAGATCGTAGGGCGCGATGAACTCGCTGATCAGCGTCGTGAGATACATGAACAGCAGGAAGAAGCCGCAGATGACAGCCGGCTTGTGGCGGCGCAGGCGCCACCACATCAGCTGCCACTGGTTGGCCATGTAGAAGCGTTCCTGCTCCGCCGTCAGCCGGTCGGCGACATACGGATCCCACGGCTCCTTGGAGACGAAGTGCTTGGGCTTGTCGGCCGGCGCGTCGGTCATGGTCGCGGCCCCTACCGTGTCGCGCCGCCCTGCAGGCGGATGCGCGGATCGAGCGCGGCCAGCAGGAGGTCGGAGATCAGGGTGCCGATCACGGTGAGCACCGCGACGAACAGCAGGAAGGTCGCGGCCAGGTTCACGTCCTGGCTCTTCAGCGCCTCCAGCAGCATCGGGCCGGTCGTCGGCAGAGACAGCACCACGGAGACGATCACCGACCCCGAGATGACCTCGGGCAGGATCGTGCCGATATCGGCGATGAAGGGATTGAGCGCGTGGCGCAGCGGGTACTTGATCAGCAGCTTCATCGGCGGCAGGCCCTTGGCGCGGCCGGTGACGACGTACTGCTTCTGCAGCTCGTCGAGCAGATTGGCGCGCAGGCGGCGGATCATGCCGGCGGTGCCGGCGGTGCCGATGACGATGACGGGAATCACCAGATGCTCGAGCACGGAGCGGAACTTCGCCCAGCTCCAGGGCTGATCGACGAATTGCGGATCCATCAGGCCGCCGACCGAGACGCCGAAATAGACCTTGCCGATGTAGAGCAGCACCAGGGCGAGCAGGAAGTTGGGCGTCGCCAGACCGATGAAGCCGATGAAGGAGGCGAGGTAGTCGCCCGGCTGGTACTGATGCGTGGCGGCGTAGACGCCGATGATGAACGACACGATCCAAATGAAGGCGATGGTGGCGCTTTCCATGATGATGGTCAGCGCCATGCGCTCGCCGATCAGCTTCGACACCGGGATCTGGTCCTGGCACGACAGGCCGAAATCCCAGGAGAAGATGCCCTTCACCCATTCCAGGTATTGCACCCAGACTGGCTGGTCGAGGCCATAAAGCTTGCGGATCTCCTCGGCCTTGCGCGCCGCGTTGGGATCGCCGCGCGCCATCAGCTCGTCGATGATCGTCGTGACGCAATCGCCCGGCGGCAGGTTGATGATGAAGAACACCAGCGCGCTGATGACCAGCAGCGTCGGGATCATGATCAGGAAGCGCTTGACGATGTAGGACAGCATGTCTCAGCGGCCCTCCGAAGGGACCGAGCCGGGCGGCTCGAGCGCGAGCGGTCGCACGACGGGATGCAGGCCGGTGCGCCCCGAGCGCCAGTCGCGCAGCTCCTGGGCCGTCGCCGGCGCGTCGTCCGGCGCGGCGTGCATCCATTCGACGGCGAAGAACGCCGCGCCGACGCAGCCGTACAGCAGCAGCACCGCCATGACGAAGCGGTAATCCCAATCCCGCGAGCGCCTGCGCCGCGCCGCGTCGACGCTGCGCATGTCGTGGATGGCGAAGCGCGAACGTCCGCTCATCGCGCGCCGTCCAGCCAGAAGGAGTCGATCCGGTAGATGCCGAAATGCGCGCCGGGAATCCAGTTGTAGATGCCCTTGTCGGGCACGTTGCGCAGGCGCGGGCTCGTCACCACCGGCTGCTGCACGCCGGTCACGATGCCGATCGTGAACACGAAGTCGGCGTGCAGCTGCAGCAGCTCGCGCCAGATCATCTCCTGCTCCTTGGGATCGGTAGTGAGCTCCCACTTGCCGGCCAGCTCGTTCATGCGCCGAACCGTCGCCAGGTCGATCGGCTCGCCCGACTTGCCGTAGGTGTCGCGGTACTGACCCCAGGCCGAGCACCACCTCGTGGGCTGGGTCAAGCAGGCGAACTCGGCCGGGTTGGACGTCGCGCTGGCGACGCCGTTTTCGAATCCGTTGTCGATCGTCATCTGCGTCTCGCCGCTATAGAGCCGGGCGCGCAGGTCCTGGCGGTCGCGCGCGCGTACATGCAGCTTGATGCCGACCCGCTTCCAGGTGTCGGCGACCAGCTGCAGCACGTCGGCCTCCTCGCTGACCTGCCCGTCCATCTCCAGGAGGATATGCAGCGGCCGGCCGTCGGGCATGATGCGGACGCCTTTCTCGTCGCGCCTGCGGATATTGCCCGTCTTGCCGTCGGGTAGCTTGAGCTCAAGCTTGTCGAGCAGCCGGTTGGCTTCCTTGATGTCGAACTTGGCCCACCTGGTCGCATACTCCGGCCGATAGAGCGGCGATTGCGGGCGCACCGTGTTCTGCGAGGGCTGCGCCAGGCCGATATAGAGCAGCTCGTTGATCTCGTCGCGATCGATCGCCATCGACAACGCGCGGCGGAAATTGGGCTCGCGGAACAGCGCGCGATACATCGGGTCCTTGACCGTGAGGCTGGGGAAGATGGCGATGTTGCTGCCCAGCGCCGTTTCCCACAACTTCACCTCGAAGCCGAACTGCTTGGCGCCTTTGCGCAGGAAGGTGTAGTCCGCGAACTTGAGATAGCGCGCCTGCAGGTCGCTCTCGCCGGAACCGGCCTTGAGCGAGATCAGCTGGGCACTGGCGATGTTCATGACGATGCGGTCGATATAGGGCAGCTGCGTGCCCTGGCCGTCGACGCGGTGAAAGTACGGGTTTCGCTCGAAGACGAAGCGCTGCGACGGCGGCCGCGTCTTCATCACGAAGGACTCGAGCGTCGGCAGATCGGGGTTCTCGTTGCGGTACATGTCGTCGAGGCGATTGTGCAGCGGCGCCCAGCCGCGTGGGCCGGCCTCCTTGAGCGTCTTCTCGAGGAACGCCGGATCGGCGTATTTCTTGTGGTACTTCTTGAGGTAATGCGCCGGCCGGAAGATGAACAGCGGCGCCGGCCGCGCCAACGACTCGAGGAAGCCGGGATTGGGGCGATGCCAGGTGTACCGGATGGTCGTGGCGTCGATGATATCGATCTGTGGTGGCTTGCCGTCGACCATCATCTCGATCGACGGGCCGACCGGCGACAGTTCGGGATTGTTGGCGACGTCCTCCCAGTAGTAGCGGAAGTCCTCTGTCGTGAACGGATGGCCATCGGACCATTTGTGGCCCGGCCGCAGCTTCAGGGTGAAGATGCGCCCTTCCTGGACGTCGACGCTCTCGAGGAGGTCGGGCTTGAGCTCGAACTTGTGGTTGAAGCCCACCAGCCGGCTGTAGCCGTAGACCACCATCATCCGCACGTCGCGCGGCGTGGCCATCAGCATGGTGATCTCGCCGCCCTGCTTGCCGGGGCCGTCCTTGCCGGCGAACTCGGTCACGACAAGCGGCGCGCTCGGCACGCGTTGCTCGACCGGCGGCATCTGCCCGGCCTTCACCTTGTCGGCGAACAGCGCGGTTTCCTTCAGCGCCGGCTGCGCGGCGGCGGTATCGGCCCACACGACGCACGCTGCGAGCACAGCCAGCGCTGTCGTCCTGAGCGCAGCGAAGGACCTCGCGGTGGCGCGTCCCGACACAACGCTTCGGTGTGACCGCGATACCGCTGGATCCTTCGCTACGCTCGGGATGACGGAGGTGTTCATCATGCAGCCCTCTCCGAGGGACGCCCGAGCAGCGCGGCGCCGGCCCGGACGAAATGGCCGTCGCCGAGGTCGAGCCAATCCGGCGGCGCCGCCTCGTTCTCGGTGAAGGGCGCCGGCCATTCCGACGGGATCGAGGCCTTGCCCTCCATCAGCGCGCCGAGATCGAGACGCTTGGACGGATCCGGCTCGGGCACCGCCGCCAGCAGCGCCTTGGTGTAAGGATGCACGGGATTGCGGAACAACTCGCCGCCCGGCGCCAGCTCGACCAGCCGTCCCGCGCACATCACGGCGATGCGGTCGGCGATGTAGTCGACCACCGCGAGGTTGTGGCTGATGAACATGTAGGTCAGGCCCAGCCTCTCCTGAAGGTCCTTCAGCAGGTTCAGGATCTGCGCCTGGATCGACACGTCGAGCGCCGAGACCGGCTCGTCGCAGATCACCATATCGGGCCTGAGCGCCAGCGAGCGCGCGATGCCGATGCGCTGGCGCTGGCCGCCGGAGAAGGAATGCGGATAGCGGTTGAGATGGCGGCGGTCGAGGCCGACCAGCTCCATCAACTCGCCGACCATTTCGCGGCGATGCTCGGCGTCGCCGACCTGATGGATCACCAGAGGCTCGCTGATGATGTCGAACACCGTCATGCGCGGATTGAGCGAGCCGAACGGGTCCTGGAAGATGAACTGCAGCTTGCGGCGGAACTTCACCAGATCGTCGCCGCCCAGCGCCATGACGTCGACCTTGCGGCCGTGGTCGTCGAAGACGATGCCGCCGCCCTTGTCGGCGACGACGGGGTCGGCGCTGATGGCGCGCATCAGGATCTTGCTGAGCGTGGTCTGGCCGCAGCCGCTCTCGCCGACGAGGCCCAGGCATTCGCCGCGTCGCACGTCGAAGCTCACGTCGTTGACCGCGCGCACGGTGCGCGCCGGCCCGCGGCCCAGCATCGAATCGACGAAGCCCTCGGCCTTGCGGATGGTGTAGGTCTTGTGGATATGGCGCACCGAGAGGATCGGCGCGTTCGGATCGAAGTCGCTGGTCGTCTCGACCGGCGCCTTCTCGGCCAGCAGATGGCCGGTCGTGCTCTGGATCTCGCGGATCGGCACCAGCCGCTCGTCGTCGGCCATGCCGAAGCGCGGCACGGCATGCAGCAGCGCCTTCAGGTAGGGATGCTCGGCGTGGCGGAAGATGTCCTCGCTGGCGCCGCTTTCGACCACCTTGCCGCGATACATCACCACGACCTCGTCGGCCATGTTGGCGACCACCCCGAGGTCGTGGGTGATCATCAGCATGGCCATGCCCAGCCGTTCCTGCAGATCCTTCATCAGCTTGAGGATCTGCGCCTGGATGGTGACGTCGAGCGCCGTGGTCGGCTCGTCGGCGATCAGCAGCGCCGGGCGGCAGACCAGGGCCATGGCGATCATGGCGCGCTGGCGCAAGCCGCCCGAGAGCTCGAAGGGATAGGTGCGCAGGGCGCGCTTGGGATCGGGAAAGCCGACCAGCTCGAGCATCTCGCGGGTGAGCTCGAGCGCCTCCTTGGTGCTCATCTTGTGGCCCGCGCGTGCCTGCACCTTCTCGGCGACCTCGCCGATCTGGGCGCCCAGGGTGTCGAGCTCGGAGAGCTGCCCGCCATGGAGCTTCACGGCCTCGCCGATCTGGTCGCCCACGGTGTGCAGGGCCGAGAGCGAGGTCATCGGCTCCTGGAAGATGATCGAGATACGGCCGCCGCGGATGGCGCGCATCTCGCCGCCATTGCGGTCGAGCCGCGCGATATCGATCGGCTTGGCGTCGAGCACGGCCGGGTCGATGAACTCGATCGAGCCGCCGGCGATGGTCGCGACCTTGGGCAGCAGGCCCATGATCGCCTGGGAGCATACAGACTTGCCCGAGCCGGATTCGCCGACGAGGGCCACGGTGCCGCCCGGCTTGACCGAGAACGACACGCCGTCGACCGCGCGCAAGGTGCCGTCATGCACGCGGAAATCGATCTTCAGGTCGCGCACCCGCAGGAGGTCGGTCATGTCGCGCGATCCGTCGCGGAGGCGGGGGCGGGGGCGTCGGGCAGGACGATGTCCAGCGCGGCGAAATTCGCCCGGGTGGTCTCGTTCAGCTCGGCGCGGTTTTCCGTCGCCGCCCGACCGGCGCGGCGCGCGATATCGTCGAAGCCTTCAAGCGCCGAATCGAGGCGGATGGTGCCGCCCTGGCCGCCGAGCGTCATGTGCATCCAGCCACCCTGACGGTCGCGGCGCGTGGCGTAGTAGGAGAGCTTCACGCGCTGTACCGCCTTCCATTCGAGGCGCCGCGACAGGGGGCCCATCGCGGCGATGCCCTGCTCGTCGACGACGATCTCCGTCACCTGCCGCAACGCCGTGCGCAGGCCGAAGGCGACGAACAGCAAGCCGACCGCCGCCAGCCCCAGGGTCACGCCGTTGCTACCGACGAACACCACGGGTGCCAAGCAGATCAGCGCACCCGCCACAGCCCGCGCGTAGTCGCCGAACAGGTCCTTCGTCCTATAGCGATAACGCCCTGTCATGACAGCCCAAAGACCTCTCGCGGCGTGAGTATGCGGACCCCGGAGTGAGCGCGCAATCGACCAATCAGCCGGTCCACGAACCCCCAAACGACCTCATCCTGCACGAGATGATGCGTTAACAGACCCGTCGGCTCTCCACCGACAACCGACTCAACCCCGGACTGCCGGCGGATGGCAAGGGATCGAGTCAGGCTGGCGAGCGCCGCCGCCTCGCCGACGAAGCCGCGGCCGCCATGCCAATCGACCGGATCGAGGTGGGTGTTGACCTGGCGCAGGCCGCGAACCGGCTCGACGCGCAGGCGCGGGCCATAGGTCGACAGGCCGCGCAGGCCGATCTCCGGCAAGGTCGGCACCAGAGCCGGCGCGATGCGATTCCACGGCGGCACCATCACCGGCAACGCGCGCGCGCCGAATAGCCGCTCCAGCGCCATCCAGCCCGTCCCCAGCTCGCCCAGCACGAGCATCGCCGGCCGGTGCGGACCCAGCTCCATTTTCTTCCCGCCGCCGGCGGCGTGGTTCTGGTGGGCGTAGCCGTGCTGCAGCGCGACGGTCCCGGTGTCCTCGGCGAGGCGCGCCGCCAGCGCGCCGCTCGCCCTCTCGGGAATGACCGCGAGCCCCAGCCCGATGTCGTAGCGCGCGCGCAGCGCCAGCAGACGATCGAGCGCCGGCGTGGCGTCGATCGCGTCGTCGTCGCGCCACCACAGCGTGGCGACGTGGCCGAGATCGGCCCAGCGCGCCAGCTCCTCGTCGAGCGCCCGCCAGTCGCTCATGCGCGCAACCATCGCTCGACCAGGCTGAGCGTCTTGGCGACGCCGTCGGCGTCGATGCGCGGAAAGGCTCGGATAGAGGGCCCGGCGAGCGCGCGATCGACCGCCTGGGCCAGGCTCGCGGCCGACATCGCGTCCTCGGCCACCACCTGGAACACGCCACGCTCGGCCAGCAGCTCGGCGCGAAAAGCCTGTTCCGTTTCCAGCCCGCCGGCATAGGGCGCGATCACCGCGCGATCGGCGACCGATAAGGTCTCGATGACGGTGTTGTAGCCGCCCTGCGAGATCGACAGTGCGCAGTTCGCGAGCATGGTGGTGAAATCGGCGCGCGCGCGTTCGACGACGATGCCCGCGCGATCGAGACGCGCCGCTTGCGCGCGCAAGGCGTCGAAGTCGTCCTCGGGCATGCCGTAACCGCAGAGGAATCGCCACGGCGCGTCGCGCACCGTGGTCAGCGATCGCGCGTCGAGCGCCGCCGCCATCAGCGGCGCGCCGACTGCGCCGCCGCCAGCCGAGACGATCACCTCGCCACGTCCGACTGTGGAGGCATGACCCGGCTTGGGCAGGCCATCGATCACGTAGCCGGTGTGATGCGTACGCGCGGCCAGCCGCGCGTGTTGGGGAAAGGTGCGCGAGAAGGGGATGAAGGCCGGATCGCCGTGCACCAGCACGGCGTCGAAGTAGCGCTCGAACAGGTCGACCATCTCGGTGACGCGCTCGGGTTTGGGCGACTGAACCAGGATGTCGCGCACCGAGGAGACGATACGCGGCCGCGGCGAGAGCGCCCTGGCCGCCTCGACCAGCGGCAGCAGCTCGAAGCGCAGCTGGCGGCGACCGAAGGGAAACAGCTCGATGAACAGGATATCCGGCCGATGCCGACGCAGCGTGTCGACCAGCATCTCGGCGCGCCGCGCCTTGAAGGCCTCGTCGATTACCGCGCCGCTGTCGTCGGCCAGCACCTTGAACAGCTTGTCGGTGGCGCGCACCGGCGGCAGCTGCACCAGCCTGGCGCCGCCGATATCGAGGCCCGGCACCGGCATGCCGCCCGAGGTCAGCACGGTGTCATGGCCGGCGGCGGCGAAATGGCGCGACAAGGTCGCGGCACGGCGCAAATGGCCGATGCCCAGCAGGTGCTGAACATGGAACATCAGCCGCGCGCTCACGCCGCCATCTCCGTGTTGAGTGTGTCGACGGCGAGCGTGCCATCATCGGACACGGCGAACACGTGCAAACGGCTCCAGTCGAGCTTCACCGGCTGGCGGCTCTTCATGTCCCAGCCCGTCGCCATCGCCAGCACGACGCGGATCACGCCCTTATGCGAGACGGCGACGGTGTTCTCGCGCCGCGCCGCGATCCACGGCCGCAAGCGATCCATCACCTGGCGCGGCGACTCGCCGCCGGGCGGCGCCATATCCAGGCCGCGCGTCTCGGCGTCACGCATGCCCTGAGGTTCGCGCGCGCGCAGGTCGGCCACGGTGCGGCCCTCCCATTCGCCGTAGGCCATCTCGCGCAGCGCCGGCTCAACCACGAGCGACTCGGGTGCGCCGATCAGCGCCGCCGTCTCGCGCGCGCGCGTCAGCGGGCTGCAGGCCCAGCGCCAGCCCTGGAACGGAACGCGCCACGTCGCCGCCAGCGCGCGACCGCGCGGCGACAGTGGGACGTCGGTCATGCCCTGCAACCGGCCCTCGTCGTTCCACGCCGTCGGCCCGTGCCGAAGGAAGGCGATGCGCACGCTCATGCGGCGAGCTCGGCCGCGCGGCGCGCCAGCATGGCCGTCAGCGCCGCGCCGATGCGCGCCTCGGCCACCGGCAGGTCATGTTCGCGATCGACACGCGCGCGGGCGCCGGCGGCGAGCGTCGCGCGACGCACAGGATCGACGAGCAGCATACGCACGGCGTCGGCGAAAGCCTGCGCGTCACCCAATGCCGGCAGCAACCCGGATTCGCCATCGCCGACCACGGCGGGCACGCCGCGCGTGCGGCCGGCGACGACCGGCAGTCCCGCCGCCTGCGCCTCAAGCGGTGCGATGCCATAGGCCTCGTTGATTGCCGGCCACACCAACAGATCGGCCGCGCCATAGATCGCCGGCAATGCCGCGCCGTCGACCGCGCCGCGATAGAGGACGCGATCCGCCAGCGGCGCGAAGGCGGCTTCGACCTCGGCGCGCACCTCGCCGTCGCCGACGATCGTCAGCCGCCAGTCGAGATCGCGCACACGCAGGAGCGCGTCGGCAAGGAGACGGTACGACGCCAGCTTGTCGCCCGGCCGCATCATGCCGACGGCCAGCAGCATCGGCGTGCCGGCGCCGGGCGCGCGGCGCGCGGCGCGGAAGGGCGCGGCGTCGAGAAACGGCGCGATCGTCACCGCCGCCTCGGGCGTGCGCAACAGCGGCGCGATCATCGGTGCGTCGTCGGGATTGAGCGTGATCACGAGATCGGCGGCGCGGATCGCCTCGCCGACGGCACGATGGCCGAGATCCCACGGCCCGCCGGCGCGCTTGGGCGCGTAGGACGCTTCGGCGACGACGTAGGGAATCTTCAGCGCGGCGCCAACCTCAGGGCCGAGCCAGTCCGGCCGCTTGTACCAGAGGTGATAGGTGAACCAGAGATCGGGGCGCAGGGCGATCAGCTCGGCCAGGCGCGCGCGTTGGCGCGCACGCTCCTCGGGCAGCCGATCCGGTTCGACCAGACCGCGACGCGCGGGATCGTGGCGATCGATGGCGATCACCTCGTGACCCAGTCGGCTCAGGATGCCGGCCAGCGCTCGCGCCATCGAGCGGTCGCCGGAGGGCGTCGGATGGTCCATCGGCTTCAGCGGCGTGTGGAACGCGATCCGCATGCGGCGGGACATAGCATCTATCGCGGCAGGCGGGCGAGCAGCCGCTCGATGCCGGCCTCGAAGGAGAAGCGCTGGCGCACGATGTCGTGACCGCGTTGGCCCAGTCGCGCGCGCAGCGCGGGATCGCGGATCAGCCGCTCGATCGCCTTGGCCAGAGCCGGCGGATCCGACGGCGGCACCAGCAGGCCGCTCTCGCCGTCCTCGATCAGCTCGGGGATCGCCGAGACCTTGGTCGAGACGCAGGCCAACAACTGGCTCTGCGCCTCCATCAGCACGTTGGGCAGGCCGTCGCGATCGCCGTCGCCGGCGATGCGGCTGGCGAGCACGAACAGATCGGCGTCGGCATAGGCGTCGAACACGAATTGCTGCGCCTGCGCGCCGTGCCAGACGCAGCGCTCGGCGATGCCCAGCCGGCGCGCCTGCGCCTTCAGCGCGTCGCCCAACCCGCCGCCGCCAATATGGTTGAACTCCCAGTGCAGCTCGCGCGGCAACAGCGCCAGCGCCGACAGCACGTCGTCGATCCCCTTCTTCTCGACACGTCGGCCGACCGACAGGATGGTCACGCTCTTGTCGGCGGCCGAACCATCGCGCGGCGGATGCGGCGGCGGGGTATCGGGCAGATGCGCCAGATCGAGGCCGTGATAGACCAACTCGACGCGGTTGGCCGGCGCGTGTGCGGCGAGATGACGGCAGCCGACATCGGTGCAGGTCACCATCCAGCGGCAATGCGCCAGCTTCTCGCGCAGTTCCCAGGCCGGCGTGGTCCAGACGTCCTTGGCGTGCGCCGAGCCGCTCCACGGCAGGTCGCGGATCATCGCGGTGTAGCGCGTCACCGAAGCCGGCGTGTGCAGGAAGTGCACGTGCAGCGCCTTCACGCTCGCCGCCAGCTCATGCGCCAGCACCAATGCCTGGCCCCAGCGGCGGCCGCGATTGGGCGTCGGGTCGCGGCGCCAATCCGCCAACCACTGACGGAACGCGGCGCGATAGCCCGGCCGGCGGCGCACCGCCCACCACGCCTTCAGCACGCGCAACGGCTCCTGATGGAGATACTCCGGCAGGTACAGGACCGGCGCGCGGATGCGCTGGTGCACCGGATGCGTCTTGCTCTCGGTGGGATGGCGCAGCGAGACGATCATCAACGCCAGACCGCGATCCTCGAAGGCCGCTATCTCCTGCGCGATGAAGGTTTCCGACAGCCGCGGATAGCCTTTGACGATGATGGCCAGGGTGGGGCCGGGGTCGGCCGGAGCGATCACGCCTGTCTACGCCGCCGCACCATCTCGGCATCGGCGTCGCCGTTGCGCGCGAGCGCCACCGGCACCGGCCGACGCGCCGGCTGACGCAGATGGCGCGCGACCAGCTTGCCGACATTGGGCAGGCCGTCGAGCAGGCCGGGGATCACCACGTCGGATGGCAGGCCTTGCTGCGGCAATTGCCGCAGCGCCGTGGCCATCTTCGCCGGATCGCGCACGCCGTCATCGGCCAGCATGTTGGCCAGCCCGAGCTGGCGCGCGCCCTGGGCGCGGATGAATTGCTCGCGGCGCGGCACGGTGCGCGGCACGATCAGCGCCTTCTTGTCGAAGGACAGGATCTCGCAGAACGTGTTGTAGCCACCCATGGCGACGATGCCGGCGGCGCCGGCCATCAGCGGTCCGAGATTGGTCTCGAATGTCAGGGTGCGCACCGGCCCGCCGCGCAATTTCTCGGCGCGCTGCCGGAACGCTTCGCGCGCCTCGGGCGCCATGAACGGGCCGAACACCACGATCGCGGCGTAGGGGATATTGGCGTCGTGCTCGTAGGCGCGCAGCACCCAGTCGACCACCGCCTCGCCGTCGCCGCCGCCGCCGGCAGTGACCAGGATGTAGGGCCGGTTCACATCGTGCAGCACCGCGAGGTCGTCGCTCTCGCGCGGCAGGTCGCGGCGCAGATAGCCGGTGTAGACGGTCTTGCGCCGCACTGACTTGGGCAGCGTGATGCCGCTCAGCGGGTCATTGAACTGCGGCAGGCCGTAGATCCACAGCTCGTCGTAGAGATGCTTCAGCGCCGGCAGCACGTTCTTGCGCTTCCATTCCGGCGCCAGCATCGTCGGCTCGTCCATCACGTCGCGCAGCCCCAGCACCAGCGGCGTGCCCCGCTCCTTGAGCATCCTGAGCGTCGCGTGCACCTCGCCGCGCAGGCCCAGCGGCTCCTTGTCGACGATGAACAGGTCGGGGTCGAACATCTCCGCCGTCTCGCGGATCAGCGCGGCGCGCATGGCGACGGTGCGGTCGATGCCGATATTGAGGTTCAGCGCCTCGTACTCGCCGTCGCTGCGCTTGCCGATGCCGGGCACGCGCACGAAGTCGACGCGCGCGCCGAAATCGAAGCTGCCGATGATCGGCGAGCCGGAAATGATCAGGACGGAGAGGTCCTCGTCGGCCGCCGCCAGCGCGTTGGCGATGGTGCGGCAGCGGCTGAGATGGCCTAGTCCAAAACTGTCGTGGCTGTAGATCAGCACACGTTTGGCCCGGTCGGATCCGGTCATGTCGTTCTCCCCCCGCTCGGCCAAGCCCCCCAGCCGCCTCCCGGGTTGAGAACGACTATGGCACGCGGGCGCGGCCGAAAGCGACCGAAAAATCCCCCTTCAAGCTATAAGGCCATCGTTAATTGGCCCATATAATCAATGGGTTACAGGTTTCTGACGGATCGCGTATCGAACCGATAGGCGTGGGCTTCAGACCCACCCCACTACCCATGGGTCTGCGGCGCCACGGCGGTGCCGATGCCACACCGGTCAGAAAATCACCGCATGGCCTGGACTTTCTTCTGCGCCGGCCGGTCGAGGCAGGCCTTCAGCCAGGCGGTAACACCGGGGAAATCGGCATGCAGCTCGCGCGCCGGGCGCGACCAGGACAGCACCGCGGCGACGTTAAGATCGGCGATGGTGAAGCGACCGCCGACCAGCTGACCGCCGCCGGCCTTCAGCGCGTTCTCGAGCACACCGAGCGGTCCCCTGAGCGTGGCCATGGCGTCCTGGACCGCCTTCTCGTCGCGCTTATCCTCTGGATAGACGACGCGATTGAAAAGTATCTGCAGCGCCGCCTTCTCGCACTCCGTCATCGCCCAGACGCTCCACATCGTCATCTGGCCGTCCTCGACGAGGTTTTTCGGCGCCAAGGCGCCGCCGGCCTTCTTCGCGAGGTAGAGGTTGATCGCCATCGACTCCCAGACGACGACGCCGTCGTCGTCGATGACGGGGATGCGGCCGTTGGGATTGAGCTTCAGCATCTCGGGCGAGCGTGGCGCGCCGCCGGAGAACGGTGTCTTGATGTGCTCGTAGGCCAGGCCGAGCTCCTCGGCCGCCCACAGGGCACGCGCGGCACGCGAAAACGCGACGCCGTAGATCTTCAGGGTCATGCTTCCCTCCATCTCATGATGGCGGGAGCATCATGCGGCCGCGATGGCGCTGTCGATGACGGCGCGGGGCGCTATTCCGCTGCGCGGGCGTGTGCCTGCGCGCCGCCCGAGGCGACGCTCTTGAGATAGTCCATCGCCGCCTGCGTGCCGCCGACCTTGTGCGGCACGCCGGCGACCGCGAGGCCCATCTCGACGCCGCCCAAGGTGCCGATCAGCGACAGGTCGTTGAAATCGCCGAGATGGCCGATGCGGAAGACCTTGCCGGCCACCTTGGTCAGGCCCTGGCCCAGCGACATGTTGAACTTCGTCAGCACGACCTTGCGGAAAGCGTCGGCGTCGTGGCCCGCGGGCATCAGCACGGCGGTCAACGAGTTGCTGTACTCGGCCGGATTGACGCACAGCAGCTCCAGACCCCAGGCGCGCACCGCGCGCCGTGTCGCCTCGGCATGGCGCGCGTGGCGCGCGAAGACAGTGGCGAGGCCTTCCTCCATCAGCATGTCCACCGCTTCGCTCAGGCCATAGAGCAGGTTGGTCGCCGGCGTGTAGGGGAACCAGCCGTTGGCGTTCATCGCCAGCTGCTCCTCCCAGCTCCAGTAGGAGCGGATCAGGGTCGAACTCTTCGACGCCGCCAGCGCCTTCTCGCTGATGGCATTGAACGACAGGCCGGGCGGCAGCATCAGGCCCTTCTGCGAGCCGCCCACGGTGACGTCGACACCCCATTCGTCGTGGCGATAGTCGATCGAGCCCAGCGAGGAGATGGTGTCGACCATCAGCAGCGCCGGATGCTTCGCCGCGTCGATCGCGCGGCGCACCCCTGCGATGTCGGAGGTTACCGCCGTCGAGGTCTCGTTGTGCACCACGCACACTGCCTTGATCGCCTGGCCCTTGTCCTCGCGCAGCCGAGCCTCGACCGCCGCGACATCGACGCCGCGGCGCCAGTCGCCGACGATGAACTCGGGCTTCAGCCCGATCTTCTCGGCGATCTTCTTCCATAGGGTCGCGAAGTGGCCGGTCTCGACCATCAGCACCCGATCCCCTGGAGAAAGCGTGTTGACCAGCGCCGCTTCCCAGGCGCCGGTGCCCGACGAGGGGTAGATCACCACAGGCTGCACGGTCTGGAACACCTGGCGCACGTCGCGCAGCACCTTCAGCGCCATCGCCTGGAACTCCGGTCCGCGATGGTCGATCGTCGGGTGGTCCATGGCGCGCAGGATGCGGTCCGGCACGTTGGTGGGGCCGGGGATCTGCAGGAAATGGCGGCCGCTGGGGTGGCCGTTGAGGCGGAGCATGGTCGGTCCCTCCGTTTCAGCGCGTCTTGCATTTTGTATACAATATGCCAGACTGAGTCCAGACAGGTTTCGCGTCAGGAGATTTGTGAAGCGATGGACGGCCCATCAGCGCTGATCAATCGGCAGGCGCTGCACGAAGCGGTGGCGAGCCGGCTGCGCGACATGATCGTCGAGGGCGGGCTCGAGCCCGGGGCGCGGCTCAACGAGCGTGAGCTGTGCGAGCGGCTCGGCATCTCGCGCACGCCGCTGCGCGAGGCCTTTCGCGTGCTGGCGACCGAGGGTCTGATCGCGCTGCCGCCCAATCGCGGCGCGCAGGTGGTGAAGCTCTCGCCGCAGGATGTTCGCGACACCTTCGACGTGATGGGCGCCCTCGAGGGCCTGTCGGGCGAGCTCGCCTGCCGGCATGTCACCGACGCCGATATCGCGGCGCTGCGAGTCATGCACGAGGAGATGGTCGCCTGTCACGCGCGGCGCGACCTGCCGAACTACTACCGGATCAACCGCGTCATCCACGAGCGCATCAACGCCATCGCCGGCAATCCGACGCTGACGCGCACCTATCGCGCGCTCAACGATCGACTGCATGCGCTGCGCTTTCGCTCGAACTATATCCAGGAGAAATGGGACCGGGCGGTCGCCGACCATGGCGAGATGCTCGACGCCCTGGCGGGGCGCGATGGGGAGCGTATGCGCCGCGTGCTGGTGGGCCACCTCGCGCACAAGCGTGACGCGGTCCTGGAGGAAATGAAGACGGGTCAGTGAAAACGGGCAAGGGAAGGACGGACTCCATGAATACTCGCATCTCCCGCCGCGCGATGGTCGCCGGCGGACTCACCGCCTTGGCCGCACCATCAGTGGTGCGTGCGCAGACCTGGCCGAGCCAACCGATCACCTTCCTCAATCCGTTTCCCGCCGGTGGCGGCACGGATGTCTTCGCCCGCCCGTTGGCGGCGATGCTGTCGGAGCAGCTGGGCCAGCAGGTCCTCGTCGACAACAAAGGCGGCGCCGGTGGCACGGTGGGCGCCTCGCAGGCGGCCAAGGCCAAGCCCGATGGAAACCTGTTCTTCGTCGGCGCGATCCACCACACCATCGCGCCCAATATCTACAAGAACCTCGACTACGATCTCGAGAAGGCCTTCGAGCCGATCACCATGCTGGCGCTGGTGCCGCAGGTCGTCTCGATCAACCCGCAGCGACTGCCGGTCAACACGCTGGCCGAGTTCCTCGACCACGTGCGCAAGAATCCCGACAAGGTGAACTATGCCTCGCCCGGCGCCGGCACTGCGCACCACTACGCCGGCGAGCTGTTCAAGCTCCTGACCAAGACCAGCATCGTGCACGTGCCGTTCCGCGGCGCCGGCCCGGCGATGAACGACCTGCTGGCCGGGCAGGTCGACATGATGTTCGACGGCATGGGCACCTCGGCCTCGCAGATCAAGGCCGGCAAGCTCAAGGGCCTCGCCGTCGCGACCAAAGCGCGAGTGTCGGAGTTCCCCGACATCCCGACGGCGGCCGAGGCCGGCGTGCCGGGCTGGGAGGTCGCGACCTGGTACGGCCTGTGGGCGGTCAAGGGCACGCCGGAGCCGATCGTCAACCGCATGCATGCCGAGACGGTCAAGGCGCTGAACGATCCCAAGCTCAAGAAGATCTGGCAGGAGCAATCGGCGCAGACCGGCGGCGAGTCGCGCGCCGACTTCGCCAAGCGCATCCGCGGCGAGATCGAGAAGTGGGAGAAGGTCACCAAGGAGGCGGACATCAAGGTCTAGACCTTCTCCCCACGTAGGTGGGGAGAAGGAAGAGGTGGTCCGATGACAGACGTCGCCGCGAAACAGCCGGTCCGCACGCTTGAGCGCGCCTTGACGAGCGCGCTCAAGGGCGCGGTGATGTTCGACGCCGCGTCGCGCGGCCGCTATGCCACCGACGCGTCGATCTACCAGATCGACCCGGTCGGCGTGGTCGTGCCGCGCGACGAGGACGATCTGCGCGCGGTGGTCGATATCGCGCGCGACCTCAAAGTGCCGATCCTGCCGCGCGGCGCCGGCACCTCGCAGTGCGGCCAGACCGTGGGCGAGGCGCTGGTCGTCGATTTCAGCAAGCACCTGCGCGAGGTGGTCGAGTTCGACAAGGAGCGCGCCTCGGTCACGGTGCAGCCCGGCCTGGTGCTCGATCATCTCAACGCGTTCCTCAAGCCGCACGGCCTGTGGTACCCGGTCGACGTCTCGACCTCGGCGCAATGCACCCTGGGTGGCATGGCCGGCAACAATTCCTGCGGCAGCCGTTCGATCCGCTACGGCAACATGGTGCACAACGTCGAGGCGATCGACGCCATCCTCGCCGATGGCGGCGAGGCGCGCTTCGGCCGCTACGACGAGGACGACGCCAACCCCGCGGTACGGCGCCTCGCCGATATCGCGCGCGGTCTCGCGATGCGCGAGCGCGACGAGATCGAGCGGCTATGGCCCAAGGTGCTGCGCCGCGTCGGCGGCTACAACCTCGACGTCTTCCATCCCCAGAGCGAGCGGCCCTACACATCGGACAACTCGATCAACCTCGCGCATCTGCTGGTGGGTAGCGAGGGTACGCTCGCTGTCACGCGACGCCTGACGCTCAAGCTCTCCCCGCTGCCCAAGCACAAGACCTTGGGCGTGGTGAACTTCCCGACATTCCGCCGCGCCATGGAGCTGACGCAGCACATCGTCACGCTCAAGCCCGTCGCCGTCGAGCTGGTCGATCGCACCATGATCGACCTGGCGCGCACCAACCCGGCCTTCCGTCCGGTGATCGACGCGGCGCTGATCGGCGAGCCGCAGGCCATCCTGCTGGTCGAGTTCGCCGGCGAGGAGCGCGACGCGCAGATCCGCGACCTGAAACGTCTCGTCGGCTTGATGGGCGATCTCGGCCTGCCCGGCAGCGTCGTCGAGATGGTCGACGCCAAGGCGCAATCGGCGCTGTGGGAGGTACGAAAGGCCGGGCTCAACATCATGATGTCGATGAAGGGCGACGGAAAGCCGGTCTCCTTCATCGAGGATTGCGCAGTGCCGCTGGAGCATCTCGCCGACTACACATCCAGGCTCACCGACGTGTTCGAGAAGCACGGCACGCGTGGCACCTGGTACGCCCATGCCAGCGTCGGCACCTTGCATGTCCGGCCGATCCTCGACATGCGCAACGACGGCGCCGCCAAGATGCGCGCCATCGCCGAGGAAGCCGGCGCCCTGGTGCGCGAGTACAAGGGCGCCTTCTCGGGCGAGCATGGCGACGGCCTGGTGCGCAGCGAATGGGTGGGCTGGCAGTTCGGCCCGAAGCTCACCGCCGCCTTCGGCGAGTTGAAGGACGCCTTCGATCCGCACGGAATCCTCAACCCCGGCAAGATCGTGCGGCCTTCGAAGATGGACCAGCGCGCGCTGTTCCGCTTCAAGCCGGGCTACCAGTCGATCAGGCTCGACACCGGGCTCGACTGGTCGGCGTGGAACGTCCAGGCCGATCCGCGCACCGAGATCACGACGCCGCCGGGCACCGGCGGCGATCCGGCCGGCGGTTTCGCCAAGGCCGTGGAGATGTGCAACAATAACGGCCATTGCCGGAAGTTCGACGCCGGCACGATGTGCCCGAGCTTCCGCGTCACGCGCGACGAGAAGGACCTGACGCGCGGCCGCGCCAACACGTTGCGTCTGGCGCTGTCGGGCCAGCTCGGCCCCGAGGCGCTGACCTCCGACGCAGTCGCCTCGGCCATGGATCTCTGTGTCGCCTGCAAGGGCTGCAAGCGCGACTGCCCGACCGGTGTCGACATGGCGCGCATGAAGATCGAGGTGGCGCATCAGCGCGCGCGCCGGCACGGCGTAAGGCTGAAGGACAGGCTGATCGCCCATCTGCCGCGCTACGCACCGTGGGCGGCGCGCCTGCCCTGGCTGTTCAATCTGCGCGACACGCTGCCCGGCGCCGCGACCTTGTCGGAGAAATTTCTCGGCTTCTCGGCAAGGCGCACGCTGCCGAAATGGCGCGGCGATCGCTTCCGCGCGACCGCCACGACCTCGGGTGCGCACGAGGTCATCTTCCTCGCCGACACCTTCAACACCTACTTCGAGCCCGACAACGCGCGCGCCGCGCTGCGCGTGCTCTCGGCCGCCGGCTACAAGGTCCATGTCGCGACACCATCAACAGGTGAACGGCCGCTGTGCTGTGGCCGCACCTACCTCGCCGCCGGTCTGATCGAGGAAGCCAAGCGCGAGGCGTCCCGCCTGGTCGCCGCCGTCGCGCCCTTCGTCGCGCGCGGCGTGCCGATCGTCGGGCTCGAGCCGTCCTGCCTGCTGTCGCTGCGCGACGAGTACACGGTGATGGGCCTGGGCGATGACGCCCGGCGCATCGCTGAGAGCAGCTTCCTGTTCGAGGAGTTCCTGGCGCGCGAGAGAGCGGCGGGACGCTGCGATCTGAAGCTCAAGCCACTCGAGCAGAGCAAGGCGCTGCTGCACGGGCATTGCCATCAGAAGGCCTTCGGCGCGATGGGCCCGGTGCAGACCGTGCTGGGCTGGATCCCCGGGCTGACCACCACGCCCATCGAGTCGAGCTGCTGCGGCATGGCCGGCGCCTTCGGCTACGAGGCGTCGCACTACGACGTGTCGATGGCGATGGCCGAGCTATCGCTGCTGCCGGCGGTGCGAGCGGCCGATGCCGACACACTGATCGTCGCCGACGGCACCAGCTGCCGGCACCAGATCCACGACGGCACGAAGCGCGAGGCGCTGCACGTCGCGCGCGTGCTGGAGATGGCGCTGGCTTAACCGAGCGCGCGCAGCGCCTCAATCCAGTCGTGGGGCAGGCGGGCGCGGTGGCACACATGGTCGCCGCCATCGCGATGATCCTCGTCGATGAACTCGGCGATGCCCGTCGACAGATCGACGCGCACCACGCCGAAATGCAGGGTGCGCGCGATGGCGCCGCGCGCGGTGCGGATGTCGGGCAGAACCGGATCGATCGGCTCGGCCTTCAGCCCGTGATCGAACCGCCAGTCCGGATCGTCGGCCGGACCGAATTGGGCGTTCAGCGCGCGCATCGCCTCGTCGGCCGACGCGAAGCGCACGCGTTCCGCCCTACTGATTCATCGAGGAGAAGAAGTCGGCGTTGTTCTTGCTCGTCTTGAGCTTGTCGAGCAGGAACTCCATGGCGTCGACGGTGCCCATCGGCATGAGGATGCGGCGCAGCACCCACATCTTGGAGAGCGTGCCGCGGTCGACCAGCAGCTCCTCCTTGCGCGTACCCGAGCGCGTGATGTCGATCGCCGGGAAGGTGCGCTTGTCGGAGAGCTTGCGGTCGAGAATGATCTCGGAGTTACCGGTGCCCTTGAACTCCTCGAAGATCACCTCGTCCATGCGGCTGCCGGTGTCGATCAGCGCCGTGGCGATGATGGTCAGCGAGCCGCCTTCCTCGATGTTGCGCGCCGCGCCGAAGAAGCGCTTGGGGCGCTGTAGCGCGTTGGCGTCGACGCCGCCGGTCAGCACCTTGCCCGAGCTCGGCACCACCGTGTTGTAGGCGCGGCCCAGGCGGGTGATCGAGTCGAGCAGGATCACCACGTCCTTCTTGTGCTCGACCAGGCGTTTGGCTTTCTCGATCACCATCTCGGCGACGGCGACGTGGCGCGAAGCCGGCTCGTCGAAGGTCGAGCTGACGACCTCGCCCTTCACCGTGCGCGCCATGTCGGTGACTTCCTCGGGCCGCTCGTCGATCAGCAGCACCAGCAGGAAGACCTCGGGATTGTTCTTGGCGATGGCGTGCGCGATGTTCTGCAGCAGCATCGTCTTGCCGGTGCGCGGCGGCGAGACGATCAGCGCGCGCTGGCCCTTGCCGATCGGCGCGATCAGGTCAATGACGCGCGTGCTGATGTCGATGGTCGGGCCGGCCGGCTTCTTGCTGAGCGTCGCGGTGCGCCGCGGGCCGCCGGTGCTGACGCGACCGGCCGAGCTGGCGCGCGCCGAGCCGACATCCTCGGTGACCTTCTCGGCGGCGACGAAGCCGGCTTCCTCGAGCTCGACCTTGAGCTTCTCGTCGGGATAGAGCGGCGTGAGGTTGTCGAAGTTGATGCGGTGGCGGACCTGCTCGGGGTCCTCGAAATTGATCGTGTTGAGCTTGACCAGGGCGAAGTAGCGCTCGCCGTCCTTAGGCGCGCGAATCTCGCCTTCCACGGTGTCGCCGGTGCGCAAGCCATAGCGGCGGATCTGCGCAGGGCTGATGTAGATATCGTCGGGTCCAGCGAGGTAGTTGGCCTCGGTCGAGCGCAGGAAGCCGAAGCCGTCGGGCAACACTTCGATCACGCCGCCGCCGAAAATGGCCTGGTCGGACTCGGCCAGCCGCTTGAGCACCGCGAACATCAGCTCCTGCTTGCGCATGAGCGAGGCGTTCTCGATCTGCAGCTCCTCGGCGTAGGCCGAGAGTTCCGCGGGGGTTTTCTTCTTGAGGTCCTGGAGATTCATGGAGTTCGTCTGGAAAGGCCCGGATTTCGGGCGGAGAGATGAATGGACGAAGGCGCGGCAATACCCGCGTTGTTCGACATCAGGAAATTCGCCGCGCAGCCGGATCGCCCTGCTGGGCGGTCCTGATAGACAACTGGCGTTGCGGCTCGGATCGCGACCTGGGGCGGTGCCCGCACCCGCGATCTACGGCCTAAATAGCGCCGGATGCGATCCAGTTCAAGGGCTGCCTACGACCGCGGTCGCCTCGATCTCGACGACGAGGCCCGGCACCGCCAGGGTCGACACCCCGATCAGGGCCGAGGCGCAGCGCGACTTCTTGAACCAGCGCGACAGCTCGTTGGTGATCAGCGCGCCGTCGCGGATATCGGTGCAATAGACGGTCAGCCGGGTGATGTCGTCGACCGTGGCGCCGGCGCCCTTCAGGGCGTTGACGATCTTGCGCATGGTCACCCGCGTCTGCGCGCCCGCGTCGCGGCCCTGCACGCGACCCTTGGCGTCGAGCGAGGTGGTCCCCGACACGAAGACGAACGGCCCGGCCTTGACGGCGCGCACGTACCACTTGGCGATCTCGGTGCCGTCGGGGAGTTCCTGGCGCTTCATGTCGGTCCCTCGTTCTGTCCGGGGCGACTGTGCGCCGCGGTTTGACCCGCCGCAAGCCGAGGGGAAGCGTGTGTCGAGCCCTACCTCCCCCGCTGGCGGGGGAGGTCGGAGTGTCGGCTACTTGCCTTCGAGAAACTTGTGGATCGCGGTGTGGTCGGCGGACAGGCCGACCTTTTCCGCCGCGCGCGCCCAGATCTTCGCCATCTCGGTCATGGTCGGCACCTCGACGTCGAGCTGCTCGGCGAGGTCGGCCGCGGTGCGCAGATCCTTGGCCATCAGCGCCATGGTGAAGCCGGCGGCGTAGTTGCGCGGCACGATGAACTGGCGGCCTTTGGCCTGCGTGCTGTTGCTCATGCCGCTGGAGCTGTTGAAGACGTCGACCAGCATGCCGGGATCGACGCCGAACTTCTCGCCGACGATCATCGCCTCGCACATCGACAGCAGGCTGGTGGCCGAGAGGTAGTTGTTGAGCGCCTTCACCGCGTGGCCGGCGCCGATCGCACCGGTGTGGAACACCGTCTTGCCCATCGATTGCAGCAGCGGCTTGCAGCGTTCGACGTGCTCGGCCGAACCGCCGGCGATGATCGCCAGCGAGCCGTCAATGGCGCGGCGCACGCCGCCCGACACCGGCGCGTCGATCATCGACAGGCCACGTACCGCCAGCTCCTTGCTCAGCTCAACCGTGCCCACCGGCGCGCTCGAGGACATGTCGATCAGGATCGCTTCCGTCGATAGGCCCTCAGCCGCGGCATCGGCGCCCTCGAGCAGCGCGCGGCGCACGATCTTGCCGTCGGGCAGCATGGCGATCAGCGCGTCGGCGCCCTGGGCGCAGGCCTTGGCCGAGGCGGTGGCGATGGCGCCGGGATTGGCGCCGACGAAGTCCGACATCGCCTGCTGCGACTGATCGTAGACGCGCAAGGTGTAGCCGGCGCCGAGCAGGCGCGCGGCCATCGGCTTGCCCATCATGCCCAGGCCGATGAAGGCGATGGTCGCGGGCGGCGCCAGGGGCTTGCTCATCACGGGGGGCCTCGCAGATCGACGTCGTAGAACGGCAGCTCGCGACCAGGGATCGCGTCCGAGGGCGCCATGCGTACGAAGCGCGCGCCCATCTTCTCGTAGAACGCCGCGGCGTTCGGATCCGCCAGGATCACCAGCCGCTTGACACCCCGCGCGCGCGTCTCGTCGATCGCCCAGCGCAGCAGCGCGGCGCCGACGCCCTGGCCGATCGCCGACGGATCGACGAACAGCTTGTCGAGCTCGATGGCGTCGTCGAAGGGTGGCGACAGCTGCGCCATGCCGATCGGCCGAGCGTCCTTGTCGACAGCGACCCGCACGTCGCCGCGCGCGATCGCGCCGTCGGGCACCGCGAGCGAGCCCGCGCAGCGCGCCATGAAGTCAGCGTCGTAGCCCCAATGGGCTTTCGAGCGCGTGCACAGCGCCGTGAGCGTCGCGGCCTCGTCGGCGCGGGCGGCGCGCAGGATCATCGACGCGCGCCGATCGAGCACTGGCGGTCGCCGCGCGCGCCGCCGGCGAAGGTGCCGACCTGCGAGCCGGTCATCCAGAGGTTGGCGGGCATGATCTGGCCGCTGTAGCTGCCGTCATAGCGCACGCCGCCTCCCGAGGCCGAGCCGCCAGCCGACACGCTGGGCGGCGACACGCTGCCGCTGCCGCGCTCGACGCCGCCGCCGGTCAGCTGCGCCTCGTAGGTGAAGGTCGCGCCCGTGACGGCGACGCGGATCGTGCCCACCGCTACGCGCTGACCGCCGGTCGGCCCGCACTGAACCTGGCCGTTGTAAACGCCATCGAGCCCCTGCGCCATCGCCGGCGCGGACAGTGCCGCCAGCAGCAGGCCCGCGGCGATTCTCATACGCCGCGTTCCTTGAACACCTCGTTCGCCGTCTTGAAGGCGTCGAGGCAGGCGGGGATGCCGCAATAGATGCCGACCTGCAGGAAGATCTCCTTGATCTCGTCCTTGGTCACGCCGTTGGTGATCGCGCCGTTGATGTGCAGGCGCAGCTCCGGCCCGCGGTTGAGCGCGGCCAGCATGCCGAGATTGAGCATCGAGCGCTGCTTCTTGGTTAGGCCGTCGCGGCCCCAGACATAGCCCCAGGCGTACTCGGTGGTGATCTCCTGGAAGGCCATCATGAACTCGTTGGCGTTGTTCAACGAGTTGTCGACGTATTGCTTGCCCAGCACCGCGCGTCGGACAGCCAGACCTTTGTTGAACATCCTGGGGTTCGCCGGCTTGGGCTTGATCTTCTTCGCCGCCGCCTTCTTCGCCTTGGCCATGGTCGTCTCCTCGGTTTTCAGGGGCGGCACCATAGCGTGCCAGCGGCGACTGTCGCGACCCTCCCGATTGAAGCCACAAACTCGCATCATGGATGGGAGCCGCACAGGAGGAACCCCATGCGCACCGGTCTTGGCGTGATCGCCGCAACCTTGGCTCTCGCACTGGCGCCCGCTGCCCTCGCCCAGGGGCAAGGGCACGGCAAGGGACAAGGCCGAGGCGGCCCGCCCGATCACGTGCAGCCAGCGCCAACCACGGCTCCAGCGCCGCGTGGCAGCGCCAGCGTGTCGGTAACCATCGGTGCCGCCGACCAGGGCGTCATCCGCCAATACTATGGCCAGCAGGCGTCGCAGGGATTCTGTCCGCCGGGCCTGGCCAAGAAGAACAATGGCTGCATGCCGCCCGGCCAGGCGAAGAAATGGGCCATCGGCCAGCCGCTGCCCGCCGGTGTCGCCTATTTCGCGTTGCCGCCGGCGCTCTTGGGCCGGCTAACGCCGGCGCCCAACGGTTACGCCTATGTGCAGGTCGGCTCCGACGTGCTGCTGATGGGAGTCGCCACCCGCATCATCGCCAGCGCGGTCGCGATCTTCTGATCGGGTTATGTCGCCGGCCAGCCCGGCAGACGCCAGCCGCGCCACCAGGCCAGCAGCCTGAGCGCGCTGGCGAGCGCGGCGCCGACGAGCAGCGCGGTCGTGCTGGTCACGCCCAGCGTCACGCAGCCAATGGTGAACCAACCACCGGCGAAGGCGCAGAGCGCGTAAGGCTGGTGGTCATGCAGCGCCGCCGGCAGCCGGTTGCACAGCACGTCGCGCACCACGCCGCCGAACACCGCCGTCACCACGCCCATCAGCACCGCCACCAGCGGCGGCATGCCGGCATCGAGCGCCAGGCCGACGCCGCTGGCCGAGAACAGACCCATCCCCAGCGCGTCGGGCACCACCAGCACGCGTTCCGACGGGGCGATGCGGCCGCGCACAAAGAGCGGCCAGGAGATCGCCGCGAGGATCAGCACCGCCCAGAGATACTCCTGGTGCTCGACCCAGAAGAATGGCCGGCGCCCCAGCAGCACGTCGCGCACCGTGCCGCCGCCGAACGACGCGGCGATGGCGACCACGGCGGCGCCGACGACGTCGAGCCTCTCGCGCGCCGCGACGATCAGCCCCGACACGGCGAAGGCCACTGTCGCGGCGATCTCGATGAGGGTGAGCCAGTCGGCGAGGGTCATGCCCGTGGTCCAGCGCTACGGCGCTGGCTATCTGAGCTGCGAACGGATGCGATCGATACCGGCCTTGGCGCAGACCATATCGTTCTCCGGCTCGTAGGAACCGGACACGGCGATCTGCGCCACCAGCACATCCTGAACGTCGATCGGCAGGCCCATCATGCGGCGCTGCGCCTGCTCGGCCCGCCGTCGCTGATCCTCGAGCGCGCGGCGCGCATCGTCCTGCGCCTTGCGCCTGGCCTCGTCGATGGGCGCGTCCGTTGCGGTTGGCGGACGCGGCGCAACGGCGGGCGCTGGCGGCGCCGTCACCACTCGCAACGCGCCTTGTTGCGCCCATTGGCGGGCCTGCTCCAACGACTGCAGCTTGGCGCGATCGTGACGCAGCATCGCCAGGGTCTGCCCGGACGAATCGACGATCGCCGCGCCAACATACTGGCCCATTTCCTCGCACTTCTCGACCGCACCCAGCACCGCCTCGGTCGCCAGCGCGATCGGCAGATACTTGCGCGTCGGCAGTTGCGCCATCGCCGCCGACGGCAGCATGAGCGCCATCAAAAACCACCAACCTGATCGCATAGTCATCACTCCCTCGCGTTGCGCTTCAGAAGGGCTGTAGAACGACCAGGAAGACGATGCCGATCATCAGCAGAGTCGGCACCTCGTTCCAGACGCGATAGAAACGCGCCGGCCTGGTGTTGCGATCGGCCTCGAAATCCTTTCGCCAACGCGAGAAGGCGCCATGCACGCCGCTCATCGCCAGCACCAGCGCGAGCTTGAGGATGAACCAGCCCTGCAGCCAGTAGCCGCCGAGATAGGCCAGGATCAGGCCGAAGATCCAGGTCGCGACCATCGCCGGGTTGATGATCGCGCGCAGCAGGCGGCGTTCCATGATCTTGAACGTCTCGGACTGCGGCGAGCCTGGCTTGGTATCGGCGTGATAGACGTAGAGGCGCGGCAGATAGAGCATGCCCGCCATCCAGGCGATCACCGCGATGATGTGCAGGGATTTCAGGACGAGATAGAGCATCGCCTATTCCGCGCGACTGACGCCGCTTGAGGACGAAGTGCTGGTGGCGCCGGCACGGGTTGCAACAGCGGCAGCGGCCGGCCACAGCGGGCTGGACGGCCGCTGTCCCGTCGCCATGCGCGCTTGCTCGGTCAGCGGACAACGACGATGCGTCGCCGGACAGGCCGCGAAGTTCCCGTCATTGACGACCCATCGGTCTGGCGCCACGACGAGTCCGGCGACCAGGCTCGCCAACCCGCCGATGAACGCGTCGTGAATGGCGACCGTCCCGACGCGATGAAAAGCGGGTACGCCGGATTTGTGCGCCAGCTCGCGATATTCGATGTCGAGCTCGACCAGGGTCTCGGAGTGCTCCGAGACGAAGGCCACAGGAAACAGCACAACGGCCTTTCGGTCGGCGCCGGCGCGCTGGATCTCCGACTCGGTCGAAGGCCCGATCCATTTCAGCGGACCGACCCGACTCTGATAGCAGACACCCCAGTCCAGGTTAGGCAGCGCCAGTTGCCGCACGATGGCAGCCGCGCTCTGCTCGACCTGCCATTGGTAGGGATCGCCGCGGCGGATGACCTTCTCCGGCAGGCCGTGGGCCGAGAACAGCAGACGCCAGGGTTGTCCGTCGAGCTTGTCGATCGCCGCGCGAATCAGGCCGGCGGCCGCTTCGACGAAGCCGGCCTGCGTCGGATAGCAACAGACGACGTGGCTCGGCGCATGTAGGCCGGCGCGCGCCGCGGCGGCGAACCAGTCTTTTACCGAGGATTCCGACGTCGCCGTCGACATCTGCGGGTAGAGCGGCAGCAGGACGACGCGGTCGGGGTTCCAGGCCTTCACGGCCGGCACCACGGCATCGGACAATGGATTCCAGTAGCGCATCGAGACGAAGGCCTGGAACTGGATCTCGGGATGCCGTTGGCTCAGCACGCGTTCCAGCGCGCGCGCCTGCGCCTCGGTTTGCGGCAGGATTGGCGACCGACCACCGATCTCGCCGTATATGGCGCGGGCCACCGGCGCACGGCGCCACGCGATGAACCGCGCCAGCGGCCGACGCACGAAACCCGGCGCGCCGATGATCGCCGGATCGTTGAACAGATTGCGCAAAAACGGCTCGACCGCCTCGGGAGAATCGGGCCCACCGAGATTGAACAGAACGACCGCGACCTTCATGCGACGCTCCTGTTGTCCTGAGCTGAGCGAAGGACCTCGCGATGATGCGAACATACTCGGCGCATTGACATGGCCTCCGCACCGCGCGGTCCTTCGCTACGCTCGGGACGACAATGGAGGATCATCGGGTTGACCACTCGCGCACGATCTCGACCAGGCGCGCGACGTTGTCGGGCGGCGTTTGCGGCACGATGCCGTGGCCGAGATTGAAGATGTGCCGGCCGCTGGCGAGCTTGCCGAGAATGCGCTTCGTCTCGTGCGCCATCGCCTCGCCGCCGGTCACCAGCATGGCCGGATCGAGATTGCCCTGCACGGCGATATGTGGCTGTAGCTGCTCGGCCGCCCAATGCGCGCCGATCGCGGTGTCGATCGACAGCGCGTCGAACTCCTGCAAACGGCGATACATCAGCGCCGCCGGCCCCACGCCGCGCGGAAAGACGATAATCGGCAGATCGGGTCGTCTTGCCTTCAGTCCCTTGGCGATGGCGTGCATGGGTTGCACCGACCAGCGGAAGAGCTGTTCCTCCGGCAGCACGCCGGCCCAGCTATCGAAGATCTGCACCACCTCACAGCCGGCTTCGGCCTGACGGTCGAGGTGATCGATACAGGCCTCGACCAGCAGATCGATCAGCCGGCGGAAGCTGTCGGGGTGGCCATAGGCCCATTGCTTGATCTTGAAGAAGTCGCGACTTGAACCCCCCTCAATCATGTAGCTCGCCAAGGTGAACGGCGCGCCGCAGAAGCCGATCAGCGCGGTTTCCTCCGGCAGCGCCGCGCGCGTGGCGCGGATCGCGGCGTAGACCGGCGCCAGCTTGTCCTCGACCGACGCCCGCGACAGCTTCGCCAGATCGCCGGGACCCGACAGCGCCTCGAGCTTGGGTCCCTCGCCTTCCTCGAACCACACCGCCTGGCCCAGTCCATGCGGGATGACCAGGATGTCGGAGAAGATGATCGCTGCGTCGAAGCCATAGCGGCGGATCGGCTGCAGCGTCACCTCGGTGGCGAAGTCCGGCGTATAGCAGAGATCGAGGAAGCCGCCCGCCTTGGCCCGCACCGCGCGATACTCCGGCAGGTACCGTCCCGCCTGTCGCATCAGCCAGATCGGCGGGCTTTTCAGCCGTTCTCCACGAAGCGCACGGATAAGGTTTCTTGTCTTCTTCTCTTTCATGAATCTTTGAATCTTAAGGAGGAGAAGAAGTAGGCCGTGTGAAGCGCGGGGATCAAATTCATCCCCGTGCCGCCCACAGGCTGCTCGGGATGATGGATAGCATGGGGACAGCGCGGTCGGCACAGGCGAATTTGCCGCGATTCGGCCGAGACCTGGTGCCGCGACAATATCGGGGACAACGGGGATGAATTCGCTATCCCCGACCTTCGCCATCGGCGCCGGTCGAAAATCCCCGGCGGAGGATTCGCGGCGTTCGGCGACGGCCGGCGGGGACGATGGCGCGTATCGCTGGTGTCGACGGTGCGCATCGGGGATGACGTCGGCGTTCGTCCACCTGTTATTCCCCGGCTGGCGTGGGTAAGCTTGCGGCGATGCGCAGCCGCAATTTCCACGTCCACTTGGTATCGGACTCGACCGGCGAGACCGTCACCAGCGTGGCGCGCGCCTGCCTGGTGCAGTTCGAGGGCGTATTCGTCACCGAGCACACCTGGCCGCTGATCCGCACCGTGGGTCAGATCGACAAGGTCGCCGGCGCCATCGAGCTCAATCGTGGCCCTGTGCTCTATACCCTGGTCGATCCGGAGTTGCGCGACCGGCTGCGCGAGCATTGCCGGCGTCTGCAGTTGCCCTGCGTCGGCGTGCTCGACCAGGCGATGAGCATGCTGGGCGTGCACTTCCACAGCAAGACGGCGATGTGGCCCGGTCGCCAGCACGCGCTCGACGACGAGTATTTCGGCCGTATCGACGCCATGCATTACACGCTGGCGCACGACGACGGTCAGTCGACGCACGACATCGACGACGCCGACGTGATCCTGGTCGGGCCCTCGCGCACCTCCAAGACGCCGACCTGCGTCTACCTCGCCAATCGTGGCGTGAAGGCGGCCAATATACCGCTGGTGCCCGACGTGCCGCCGCCGCCCGAGCTGGAGAGCGCGACGCGGCCGCTGGTGATCGGCTTGACCACGGATCCCGAGCGTCTGGTGCAGATCCGCCGCAATCGGTTGCGCCTGCTGCAGGAGGAAACCGAGAGCGACTACACCGACATCGAGAAGGTGCAGGCCGAGATGCAGGCGGCGCGGCGCTACTACGCGCGCAAGCGCTGGCAGAGCATCGACGTTACCCGCCGCTCGATCGAGGAAACCGCCGCGGCGATCATGCAGATCCTGGCGCAACGCCGCGAAGCCAGGCGCGGGGATATCGCGGAATGATCGGTCGTCGCCCCGCCGCGGTCTTATTGACCGCGCTCGCGCTTGCTACGCCATCGCGCGCCGACGACATCATCGTCGTGACGCGCGGCCCCGATACGACGGTGTTCGGCTCCTGCGTACCGTCGCTGATCGCGCACAACCGATCGCGCCGGCCCGTCGACTACGTCCAGGTCGATCTCGAATTCGCGCTACGCGACGGTCGTACGCACAGGCAAGAGTTCAAGTCGTCCTATCGTCATGGCGTGAGCCGGCCGATCGCGCCGGACGCGATGCGCCCGCTGGTCGTCCACGGCGACGAATCGCGACCGATGGGGGCCGCCTGCGCTGATATCGTCGGAATCGGCGTGGTGGACGCGATATGCGAGGCCGAGGGCAAGCCCTGTCCGACGCCGATTTCCGTCAAGGCCGACCGATGAGGTCGCTCGTTGGAGCCCTGGCGCTCCAACGGCGCTTCGAAAGAAACTCGAGCCTTCAGCGCAGGCTGTAGTAACGCGCGCGCATGCGGGCGGGTGGCGCGGTGCCGGGATGCTGCGCCAGATGCGCCAATGCCGCCGCCGACACCGCGTCGCGGGCCTGCGCGGCCACGGCGTTGGCGCCGCGCGACCACTCGATGGCCTTGGCCGGGTTGTTGGACAGGCGCTCGACCAGCGACAGACCGGTCAGCGAGTGGATCTCGCCGAACATCACCCGGTCGCGATAGAGGATCATGCGCGCCTCGGTATAGAACGGCCGCGCCGCGTTGGGCTCGCGCCTGACGATCTCGATATCGCCGAGGGCGAGCAGGGCCAAGGCTTCGCCGAAGCGGACGCGATCGTCGCGGAAGATTTCGCGCGCCTCGTCGTAGGTCGCGCGCGCCCTGTCGATCTGTCCCTCGTCGCGCTCGAGATCGCCGAGCCCGAGCAGCACGAAGGCCTGGCCGGCGCGGTCGCGCTCGAGGCGATAAAGCCGCTGCGCGTCGATGTAGAGCTTGCGCGCGTTGGCGGCCTCGTTGACGTTGCGCAGCAGCTCGGCGTAGCTCAGCAGCGTGTTGGCCTCGCCCTGACGATCGTTGAGCAGGCGATACAGCTCGCGGGCCTCGCTGTAGGCGGCGATCGCCGGCTCGCGATTGCCCATCTGGCGCTCGAGCTCGCCGAGACCGCGCAGGACGTTGGCGACACCGGCGCGGTTGAATTCCTTGCGGTAGAGCGCCAGCGCGTCGCTGTAGGCGGCGCGGGCGATGTCGTAGCGACCCATCCGACGGTCGATATCGCCGATCGCGCCCAGGGTCTTAGCCTCGCCCAGCACGTTGCGCGCGCGGCGATAGCTGTCGAGCGCGCCCTCCAGGGAGAGGCGGGCGCCGTCGGCATCGCCGGCTCGCAATTGCTGCTGGGCGCGGTCGGCCTGCTTGGCCGCGCGTTCGGACTCGCCCCAGGGGCCCGGCCGGTCCCACACAGGCATGGAACCTGACGGCAGGGAGATTCCGCCGAAACGATCATAGGAATAGTAGGCCCATGCGCCACTGCACAGCAGGATGAGTGGCGCCACCATCATCAACGTGGTCCGCCGCGCCTTGCCGCCATTGGACGTGCTGCTGCCGCCGCCGGCGAACATGGCGACGTAGAGCACGAGGCCGACGAATACGATGATCACCACGAGGCCAATCACGAGCGTGGATGTGCCGCGGAACAGGTCGTCGAAGAACATGGACAGCATGGGTAGGGCGGCCGTCTTGTCTATAGGTTGTGGCTAACAAACGTGATTATAAAATTACCCTAATAGCCCATAATACAGGAATTTACGCCGTTTGTGAATACTCTCTAAGCGGCTACTCCGCCCCCGCCGCGCGGCGCGTCCGCACCGGGTCCGTTCCGAGCATGGGCTGGGGGGCGAATCGGCCGTCGAAGGCCCGGATGGCCTCGTCGACCTGGCGGCGGATGTCCGCCAGCTTGCCCTCGTGCACCACTTTCAGGCCGAACAGGTCCTTGACGTAGAAGACGTCGACCGCGCGTTCGCCATAGGTCGTGATATGGGCGGACTGGATCTGCAGATTGCAGCGGGTCAGGGCCCGGGTGACCGTGTGCAGGAAGCCCGGACGGTCGCGGCCGTTGACCTCGATCACGGTGTGGGTGTTGGACGCGGCGTTGTCGATCAACACGCGCGGCTCGACGGTGAAGACCTGATCGCGGGTCGGGTAGTTCGGCCGTTGGCGTTCGAGCTCGGCGTTGACGTCGAGCCGGTTGGTCAGCGCCAGCTCGAGCCGCGCCCACAGGCGCTGCAGGCGCTCGGGCCGGTCGAAGGCCATGCCGTCGAAATCCTGGATCCAGAACGTGTCGAGCGCCATGCCGTCGGACATGGTGAAGATCTTGGCGTCGACGATGCTGGCGCCGGAGACGGCGAAGGCGCCGGCCAGCCGCGCGAACAGGCCGTGCGTGTCGAGCGTATAGACGGTGACCTCGGTGATCGCGCGCCGCGTGTCGACGCGGTGCGCGACATGCAGCGGCTTGGGCGCCTTGGCGGCGGCGCGCACCAGCCCGGCCTGCCAGGCGAGCGTCGGCGCGTCGAACGACAGCCAGTAGGCGGGCAGGCCGCTGGCGAAATGCGCGTCTTTCTCCGCGTCGCTCCAGCCGGCGAGCAGCGGCGCGACATCCGCTTGCGCCTGCTTCACGCGCTCGGCGCGGCCGCCCTGCAAGGTGCCGCCCGACAGCATGTGTTCGGCGGCGTAGTAGAGCTGGCGCAGCAGGGCGGCCTTCCAGCCATTCCACACATTGGGGCCGACGGCGCGGATGTCGCAGACCGTCAGCACCAGCAGGAGGCGCAAGCGCTCCGGCGATTGCACCAGGGCGGCGAAGTCGGCGATGGTCTTGGGATCCTGCAGGTCGCGCTGGAAGGCGGTGCCCGACATCGCGAGGTGATAACGCACCAGCCAGGCCACGGTCTCGGTCTCGGCGTCGCTCAGACCAAGGCGCGGGCCGAGCTGCATGGCGACGTCGGCGCCCAGCACCGAGTGGTCGCCGCCGCGGCCCTTGGCGATGTCGTGCAGCAGCACCGCGAGGTAAAGCACCGGCCGCGACAGCACCTTGTGCACGATCTTGGTCGACAGCGGATGGTCTTCCTCGAGGTCGCCGGTCTCGATGCGCGAGAGGATGCCGATGGCGCGGATGGTGTGCTCGTCGACCGTGTACGTGTGGTACATGTCGTGCTGGGTCTGCGCCACGACGCGGCCGAAATCCGGGATGAACTTGCCGAAGACGCCGGCCTCGTTGAGGCGGCGCAAGGTCGTCTCGGGATCCTTGCGCGACGTCAGCATCGCCATGAACAGGCGATTGGCCTCGGGATCGGCGCGCAGCCTGGCGTCGACCAGCTTGATGTTCTGCGTGATCAGCCTGAGCGTCGCCGGATGGATGTCGATACCGTTCTCCTGCGCGACATGGAACAGGCGTAGGAAGCGCACCGGCTCGCGCGCGAAATCCTCGGCGCCGCCCACCGCCAGCCGCTCGCCGTCGACCTTGAAACCTTCGAGCTGGCGCGGCTTGAGCGCCGACAGCAGGAACGCCAGCTTGGGCTTGCGCCGACGGCTCGCCTCGAGCGCGGCGATGAAGATGCGCGTGAGGTCGCCGACCGTCTTGGCGTGCAGATAGTAGTGCTTCATGAACCGCTCGACGCCCTTGCTGCCGGGTCGGTCGGCGTAGTGGGTGCGCCGCGCCACCTCGCGCTGCAGGTCGAACGACAGGCGATCGTCGGGGCGGCCGGAGAGGTAGTGGATGTGGCAGCGCACCGTCGAGAGAAACCGTTCGGCGCGCTGGAACTGGCGCGCCTCCGCGGCGGTCAGCACGTCCTTGTCGACCAGCTCGGCGACGCCCTCGACGCGGTAGAGGTACTTGGCGATCCAGTACAGCGTCTGCAGGTCGCGCAGGCCGCCCTTGCCTTCCTTGACGTTGGGCTCGACGACATAGCGCGAGTCGCCCATGCGCTGATGACGCGCGTCGCGCTCGGCGAGCTTGGCCTCGACGAAGTCGCGGCCCTCGCCGACGAGGAATTTCTGCGCGAAGGCCTGCTTGAGCTCGTCGTGCAACGCGCGCTCGCCCCACAGCCAGCGCGTCTCGAGCGTCGCGGTGCGCACGGTGTGGTCGCGCTCAGCCTGGCGGATGCATTCCTGTACCGAGCGGGTGGCGTGGCCGACTTTCAGGCCGAGGTCCCACAGGAAGTACAGCATGTACTCGACGATCTGCTCGCCGCGCGGTGTCTGCTTGTAGGGCAGCAGGAACAGCAGATCGATGTCGGATTGCGGCGCCAGCTGGCCGCGTCCATAGCCGCCGGTGGCGACCAGCGCGATCTGCTCGGCCATGCTGGGATTGGCCGCCGGATAGACGCGTTCGACGACGAAATCGAACAGGGCGCGGATCAGCTGATCCATCAGATAGGAGGTCGCGGCCAGCACCGCCGGCCCGTCATTGACCAGCTGCGCGTCTTTCTCAGCTTCGCCTTCGAAGCGCCGGCGGATCTCGGCGCGGCCAGCGGCCAGCGCGTCCTTGAACGCCGCCAGCACCGGCGCGCGCGGCGGCTCGCCGCCCTCGGCGGCGTCGCCGCAGATGCGCTCGATGGTGGCGAGCAGCGCCTGCCGGCTGATGATCGCGCGGCGGCGAAGGATGGTGTCGTACAGCGCGGCCATGGTCGCGGCGCATCATACAGGTCGCCGGCTCGCCGCGACATCGCCGATCGGTTTGTCAATCGGCCGTTCGTCCGTTTATGCTTGGGGAACGGCGACGCGATCGCCGTCGACAAGGGAGACAACCATGCGCCCTCGTCTCCTCCTCGCTCTCGCCCTCATGGCCGCGTTCGCCGGCGCGCCCGCCGCAGTGCTCGCGCAAACCGCCAAGCCGCCCGCGGCACCGGCTCCCGCCGCGCCGACGACCGAGCTGATCGACATCAACACCGCCGACAAGGCGACGTTGATGACCCTGGACGGCATCGGCGAGGCGCGCAGCGACGCCATCATCAAGGGCCGCCCCTACCGCGCCAAGAACGAGCTGGCCGACAAGGGCGTCATTCCCGAGGCGGTCTACGACAAGATCAAGGACCGGATCATCGCCCGTCAGCCGCCGCCGAAGCCGGCCACGCCCGCCAAGAAGTAGTCGCCTAGGGGGGCATTTGATGAATGCTGCTGGAAACCTTGGCGGTCTATAAATAACAGAAGATTTTTGTTTAAAGTAGGGATTTAACATTATCGGTTGCGGAAGGGCGCCGGCTCGCCGATATGGGCGGCATGCGCATCACTCTCAGCCGGCTGCCGCCGCTCAACTCGCTGCGCGCCTTCGTGGTGGCGGCCAAGCACATGAGCTTCTCCAAGGCGGCCAGCGAGCTGCATGTGACGCCGGCGGCGGTGAGCCAGCAGATCCGCCAACTCGAGGACTATCTCGGCGTCGAGCTGTTCAAGCGCTCGAACCGCAACCTCTTGCTGACCACCGAGGGCCAGAGCTGCCTGCCCGGCCTGACCGAGGCCTTCGACGGCATCGTGCAGTCGCTGCAGCTTCTGTCGGCCGGCGGCAAGTCGGGCCCGCTCACCGTCTCGGTGGCGCCATCTTTCGCGGCAAAATGGCTGGTGCCCCGGCTCGACGACTTCCGTCACGCCCAGCCCGAGATCGACGTGCGCATCACTGCCTCGATGAACCTGGTCGACTTCGACGCCGACGACATCGACTGCGCCATCCGCTACGGCGCCGGCAACTACGCACCGCTGTTCCACGAGAAGATCCTCGAGGAGACGGTCTTCCCGGTGTGCAGCCCCTCGCTGGAGGTGATCGGCCGCCTGCCGGCGACGCCCGATGATCTGCGCCATCTCACCCTGCTGCACGACGACAGCCCCGATCAGGATCCGAGCTGCCCGGACTGGCGCATGTGGCTGCGCGCCGCCGGCGTGAGCGGCATCGATTCGGCGCGCGGCGTGCGCTTCAACCAGTCGAGCCTGGTGCTGGAGGCGGCGATCGCCGGCCAGGGCGTGGCGCTGGCCAAGGGCCGACTGGCCGCCGACGACATCCGCGCCGGCCGGTTGATCCGCCCGTTCAACGTCTCGCAGACGCTGGACTTCGCCTACCACTTCGTCTGCCCGACGCGGAAGACGGCGCAGCCCAAGGTCGCCGCCTTCCTGTCCTGGCTGCGCGCCCAGGCCGGCGGTGACGTCGCTATTGAATCGGCGACGGCGGGGCAGGCGGTGTGACCGCGCACGTCGTCGCGCGCCGGGCGCCAGCCCTGGGTCGGCGCGTCGACTCCTGGGTGGACAAGGCCTGGTTCGGGTTTCGCGCCAACGGCTTGCGCCTGCGTCGCGCCGTCCGCGACTGGGGCGCGCGCGACTCGTTCGCCGATGAGCGCGTGGCGGGGTTTGCCGACTGGTCCACCATCATCGGCGCCTCACATACACCGCTGTGGCGCCTCGCGCGGACCGACGAAGCCGGCGCGGGCGCCGAATGGAAACTGACCGCCGGCAAGGTGCAGAACCTGCGCGTCGCGGCCCGCCGCCTGAACGGACTCCTCATTCCCGCCGGCGCGCTGTTCAGCTTTTGGCGCGCGCTGGGCCGGCCGACCGGCGCCCGGGGCTATGTTGCCGGCCGCGAGCTGCGCGAAGGCTGCATGGTGGCGAGCACCGGCGGCGGGCTGTGCCAGCTCTCCAACGCGCTTTACGCCGCGGCGCTCGACGCTGGACTGGAGATCGTCGAGCGCCACGCGCATTCGAAAATCGTGCCCGGCTCGCTCGCCGAGCACGGGCGCGACGCCACCGTGTTCTGGAACTATGTCGACCTGCGCTTTCGCGCCGCGGCCGATTGCGTGCTCGACGTCCATCTCGATGCGACGCATCTGCACGTGACGTTGCGCGCTCGCGACGCGGCGCCGGTTGCTACTCAGGTCGCTACTCCTGTCGCTGCCCCACGAGCGCCCGCGGCAGGCACGGGCGTGCCTCACGATCACAATCACGCCCACGATTGCATCGGCTGCGAGCAGGTGGACTGCGTCGAGTACATCGCGCCGGTGACACAGGCCGGCCACACCGCCTGGCTGCTCGACGAAGTTTGGCCGGAGTTCGACGGCTGGATGGTCAAGCGCGCGCGTGCCGGCGATCATGTATCGCTGCCGTTGGACGGCACGCGCCGCGGCCGCGCCGCCTATGCCTGGTCGGTGGCCGCGCTGCCCGAGCCGCGGGTCCGTGAACATGCAATGCTCGCCGCCGTGCGCGGCCTCGCCACGCGCCTGCTCGGCGCCCAGGGCGCGGCGCGGCAGCGCGGTCTGCTGCGGCTCGATCGCCGGCTCGCGTCGGCTTACGCGCGTGACCTCGCGCCCGAAGCCGATCGCCTGGTGATTTCGCTTAACCTCGTGCCGCATCTGTGGCGCGCCGGCGTGCTCGGCGGACGGCACTACAGCGTGCTGCTGAACCGCGCGCCACTGAGCCTGCTGCACGCCCAGCTCGACCGCGCGCATGCGCTGCATCCGGACTCACCCACCCTTGCCGACTTCCGCGCCGACGCCGCGTTGGTTGAGGCGGAGGAGGAAGCCCTGCGCGGCGCCCATGCCCTGGTCACGCCGCACGCGGCGGTGGCGGCCTATTGCCGTGCGCGCTATGGCGGGCTGGTCCAGCAACTCGACTGGTCGCTTCCCCCCAAGGTACACGACACGTCGCACGACATCGCACACACGTTCGCGCCGCGCCGCGCCGTGCTCTTCCCTGCCTCTGCCCTGGGCCGCAAAGGCGCCTACGAAGTGCGCGCCGCCTGCCGCGCGCTCGGCCTGCCAGTGCGCGTGCTGGGCGAAGCGAGCGAGGGCGGAGACTTCTGGTCCGGCGTCGATGCGTCCCCCGCCGATCGCCGCGACAAGTGGGCCGGCGTCGCCTGCGTCGTCCTGCCGGCCTTTGTCGAGCACCGCCCGCGCCTGCTGCTTCAAGCGCTCGCGCGCGGCGTGCCGGTGCTGTGCTCACAGGAGTGCGGTCTGTCGGACGACATACCGGGTGTGCGCATCGTGCCGGCCGGTGACGCCGCGACCTTGACCACGGCGCTCGCGCAGGCCCTGTCGCGGTGAGATAGACTGGATCTCGGGACGAGCCTTCGATGGCCCGTTCCGTCGCGCGTCTGGTCGTCTGGCTGCTGCTGGTCGGCGCTCACTTGCTCTTCCTGCCGAAGTACTCGCCCGACCTGAACCCCATCGAGCAGGTCTTTGCCAAGCTCGAGCACTTCCTGCGCAAGACCGTCGCCAGGACCGGCGACGCCATCTGCGATGCCATCGCCGAGACTCTCCAGCGCTTCCCCGCACACGAGTGCGCCAACGTCTTCGTCAATTCAGGCTACGCTCGTGCCGAGTGTCATCACGCTCTAGGATGACCTATCACCGTGGCGAACTGGCGATCTGGAGGATGACATGGCCCGATTGCAAACGCCGATCTGCGCGCGGCTCGGCATCGAGTATCCCGTGCTCCAAGCCGGCATGGGTTGGGTGGCTCGCGCTGATCTCGCCGCTGCTGTTTCAGCCGCCGGCGGCCTCGGCGTGATCGGGGCGGGGTCGACCATGACCCGCGACGAGCTACGCAGCGATATCCGCCGCGTGCGTGCGCTGACGGACAAGCCGTTCGGTGTCGATATCCTGTTCGCCACCATTGGCGGCAAGGGCGGGGAACTCGGCGTGGCCAGCTCCGGCGCATCCGTGGCCGCACGGCCGAGTCCTGGAACACCCCCAGGTCAGGGCGGCGAGGCGCGCGACGACGTCACCCGCATCAGCCAGTACACGAACGCGGTCCAGCAGATGATCGATGTCGTCCTGGATGAGCGCGTGCCGGTGCTGATCTCGGGTCTCGGCAGCCCGGCCGCGGTGATTCCCGCCGCCCGTGAACGTGGCATCTACGTCATGTCCGTGGTCGGCGCGGTCCGCCATGCCATCAAGGCCGTCGCCGACGGTGTCGATGCGGTGATCGCCTCCGGCATGGATGGCGGCGGCCATGTCGGCAGCATCGGCACGGCGGCGCTGGTCCCGGCAGTGGTCGATGCCGTCAAGGTGCCGGTCATCGCTGGCGGCGGGCTGGCCGATGGGCGTGGGCTTGCGGCCGCCCTGGCTTTCGGAGCCCAAGGCGTCTGGATGGGCACGCGCTTCATCGCAACGCCCGAGTCGCGCAGTCATCAGAACTTCAAGCGCAAGATCGTGGACACCGAGGTCGCCGGCACGACCGTGACACGGGCCCACAGCGGCAAGCCTTGCCGGCTCATAGCGAACGACTTCACACGCTCCTGGATCGGCCGTGAGAAAGAGATCAAACCCTTCCCGCTGCAGGCCCTCGAGGTCGGGCATGCCGCATCCGAGGTCGGCCGGCTCGAAGGCGATGTCGAGAACGGCGTGCTGCCGACAGGTCAGAGCTGCGGATTGATCGCCGATGTCGTGCCGGCCGGCGAGGTCGTTCGGCGGGTGGTGGACGAGGCGCTGACGGCAATGAAACGCATGCGGGCGCTCGGCGGTTGAGTATGTGCCGGGGCAGCGAAAGAACGAGACCCAAAATCAATCGCCGAAGCCCCGGGCGCGTTGCGCGCCATCCACGTAGGGCTTGGGATGGCGCGTATACGAGGCCGCGCCGCCGCTATTGCAAGCGCGTCTCGCGCATGGCCGGGACTCGCTAGAGCGCGATCCAATCGAACAGACCCAACTGTCATCCCGAGCGTAGCGAGGGATCTAGGCAGCTTTCCTGGATCCCTCGCTACGCTCGGGATGACAGCACTGATTCGATCCGATCGGAACGTGCTCTAGAGTTTCGAGACCCTTACGCTTGCGTCGGCGCGTTTTTCGAGGCCGGGGAGGAGTTCGATCCCGAGGCCCGGTCGGCCGGAGACCGTGACCTGGCCGTTGGCGACGACCGGCAGGCCCTCGCTCACTTCCCGGTACCAGCCGGTATAGAATGCGCGCACGCATTCCTGGATCAGCGCGTTGCGCGCGTGCAGCGAGAAATGGCACGAGGCCGCGTAGACGACCGGTCCCGTGCAATCGTGCGGCGCCACGGGCACGTGATAGGCCTCCGCCATGCCGGCGATCTTGCGCGCCTCGGTCAGGCCGCCGCACCAGGAAAGGTCAAGCATGGCGACGCCGGCGGTGCCCGTCTCCAGATACTCCCGGAACGAATGCGTGGTCGCGAGGGTTTCGGAAGCGCAAGTCCACGCTTTGGAGTGCCGCGCGTATTCCGCAAGGTCGCCGATATTGTCGAGCCGGAACGGGTCCTCGTGCCAATAGGTGCCGTAGGGTTCGAGGGCGCGGGCCAGTTTCTTGGCCATGGGCAGGCTCCACAGCGAGTGGAACTCGACCATGATGTCCATCTTGTCGCCGACCGCTTTGCGGATTTTCTCGAAGGGTTCGAGCGCGCGCTTCAGTTCCTCTGCCGAGATGTCCCACCCGTGCGTGCGTTCGGCGGCGATATCGAAAGGCCAGATCTTCATGCCCGTGATGCCCTGATCGAGCAGGGAATGCGCGAGCTCATCGGCGCGATTGAGGAACGCGTCGAGATCCTCGTAAGGCCCGTCGCCTTCGCCAAGATGCCAATTGGCGACGGCCTGGGCTTGGGCGTCGCGGATGTATTTGTAGCCCGCGCAGGTGTTGTAAACGCGAATCGAGTCCCGGCTCTTGCCGCCGAGCGCCACGCACACGGGCAGCTTCAGCGCCTTGCCGAAAATGTCCCAGAGCGCGATATCGATCGCCGAATTCCCGCGCGTTTCCACGCCGGCCGAACGCCAGCCGAGATAGCCTTGCAGCGCCGCGCCGATCGCGTCGATCGCCATCGGATCCTTGCCGAGCAGCTTGGGTGCGGCTTGTTCGTGCAAATAGGCCTCGACCGCGCCGGGGCCGAAAAACGTCTCGCCCAGGCCGACGATGCCCTCGTCGGTATGGAGCTTCACCCACAGAAGGTTGGCGAACTCCCGCAAGCGCAGCGTTTCGATCGCGACGATCTTCATGGGCGATCCTCAACCGACGTTTCCCGGATGGGCGGCCGATCCGCCCCCGATCGACGGCAGAATAGCCCGGCCCTGATCCTCTCCGAAGGGGGAAGCGCGTAGCGACAACGTCCGTCGCAACAGAATCGTCGTCTTGACCGATATGCAGCACCCCAGACGTGCGACTGTGGCCTGTCTCGCACAGTGCGGGCGCGTTTCGCCTGTCGCCTGCTCCGCGCGATCGCGCTTATCGTGCCGGCCGGCGACGCCGCGACCTTGACCACGGCGCTCGCGCAGGCCCTGTCGCGGTGAGATAGACTGGATCTCGGGAGGAGCCCTCAATGGCCCGTTCCGTCGCGCGTCTGGTCGTTTCGCTGCTGCTGCTGGTCGCCGCATGGGCGCCGACGGTGGCGCAGTTCGATCCGGCGAAGGTGCCGGCGCAGGCGCCCGGCGTCGCCGCGCTCTATCCCGAGCCGCGCGTCGCCTACACCACGCCGTCCTTCGCGCCCGGCCGCGCCGACTTCACCTCCCATGCCGAGCTGACGGCGTTTCTCGCGACGACCATCGA
>VGCZ01000024.1 GCA_016869975.1 Alphaproteobacteria bacterium | reverse complement strand
CCCGCCGCTGCCGACCCTGTTGCGCCGCGACCGGGTGACGTTCGTGCAGGACGGCCACACCGAGAAGGCGCATGTCACGGGCACGGTGCCGACCTTGCGTGGCCGGATCGACCATGACGACCGCAAAAGCCTGGAGCGCTGGCTGCTCTCGCAATACCGCTACCAGAAGCGCGAGGTCGAGAAGCTGACCACGACGCCCTGGGGCCGACTGTCCTGGGGCGACCGCCTGCGGCTGACCCGCGTGCTGGGGCCGCCGGTCGTGTTCCTCTACTGCCTACTGGGGCGCGGCCTGCTGCTCGACGGCAAGGCGGGGCTGGTCTACGCCTGCCAGCGCGCCACCGCCGACCTGATCCTCTCGATGCTCCTGCTGCAGCGCGACTTCAAGAAATGACTTACATCCTGGGGCTGAACGCCTTCCACGCCGACTCGGCCGCCTGCCTGGTGAAGGACGGCGAATTGATCGCCGCCGCCGAGGAGGAAAGATTTCGTAGAGCGAAACATTGGGGCGGCTTCCCCAGCGAGGCGATCCGATTCTGTCTCAAAAAAGCCGACATCTCCCTCGACCAGGTCGCCCACGTCGCCATCAACCGCGACAGCCGTGCGAGCTTCTGGCGCAAGGTCGGCTACATCGTCACCAAACGCCCGAGCCTCGATCTGATCATGAGCCGGGTGCGCAACCGAAGGCAGTGGGACGACGTCGCCACGCAGCTCGCGACGCAGGTGCCGGAGGCGACGTTCAGTGGCACGGTGCACGCCGTCGAGCATCACCTCTGCCATCTCGCCTCGACCTTCTACGTCTCGCCCTTCGAGCGCGCGGTGGCGGTGTCGGTCGACGGCTTCGGCGATTTCGCCAGCGCCGCCTGGGGCCTGGGCGAAGGCGACCGGCTGCGTATCGATGGCCGCGTCCACTTCCCCAACTCGCTGGGCATCTTCTACGAGGGCATCACCCAGTTCATCGGCTTTCCCAATTACGGCGACGAGTACAAGGTCATGGGCTTGGCGCCTTACGGCGAGCCCAAGTACCTGGAGCAGATGCGTCAGCTGGTGAAGCTCAGGGACGACGGCACCTTCGAGCTCGACCTGCGCTACTACACGCACGCCAAGGAGGGCTCGAAATACGAGGTGCGCGACGGCACGCCCTCGGGCGGCCGCATCTGGTCCCAGGCGATGGTCGAGCTGCTGGGTCCGGCGCGCGGCAAGGACGAGCCGCTGGAGCAGCGCCACAAGGACCTCGCCCGCTCCGCCCAGGCCATGTACGAGGAGGCGTTCTTCAACCTGCTGGGCGCGCTGCACAAGCGTTACCAGTGCGACGCCGTCGTGCTGTCGGGCGGCTGCGCCTACAACTCGGTGGCCAACGGCAAGGTCTACGAACGTTCGCCGTTCAAGCGCTGCTACATCCAGTCGGCCGGCGGCGACGCCGGCGGCGCGATCGGCGCAGCCTTCCAGGTCTGGCATGACCTACCCCAGAGCGCCGGCACCAAGCGCCACTTCGTGATGGACCACGCCTATTGGGGCCCGGAGGCGACACCCCAGGAGATCGCCGCGGCGGTGGCGGCGCGGCGCCCGGAGTTCGATGCTGCAAACTGCGCGATCGAGACCATCGCCGACGAGGCCGAGCTCTGCCGCCGCACGGCGACGGCGATCGGCGAGGGCAAGGTGATCGGCTGGTTCCAGGGCCGCATGGAGTGGGGCCCGCGCGCGCTGGGCAACCGCTCGATCCTCGGCGACCCGCGCCGCGCCGACATGAAGGACATCCTCAACCTCAAGATCAAGCGCCGCGAGTCGTTCCGCCCCTTCGCGCCCTCGATCCTGCGCGAAGCGGTGAAGGACTGGTTCGAGACCGACGACGACGTGCCCTTCATGATGCAGGTCTTCCGCATCAAGCCCGACCAGCGCCCGAAGATCCCGGCAGTCACCCATGTCGACGGTTCGGGCCGCCTGCAGACCGTCGACGCCCACACCAACCCGCGCTACCACCGCCTGATCTCGACCATGCGCGAGCAGACCGGCGTGCCGATCGTGCTCAACACCAGCTTCAACGAGAACGAGCCGGTGGTGTGCAAGCCGGAGGAGGCGATCGATTGCTTCCTGCGCACCAGGATGGACGTGCTGGTGCTGGGCGACACCTTTATCGAGCGCAAGGGCTGATACGTGCCATAGTGCACCCATGATGAAGACCATCGACTACTACTACTCGACGCGCTCGATCTACGCGTATTTCGGCGCGCAACGCATCGTCGATCTGGCGCGCCGCTTCGGCCGCCGACTGATCCATCGCCCGGTCGATCTGTCGCGCGTCGTGCCGGCGGCCGGCAGCCTGCCGTTCGACAAGCGCTCCGCCGCGCACAAGGCCTACCAGTTCGGCCGCGAGATCGAACGCTGGAGCGAGTATCTCGGCATCCCCGCGCTGGTCGATCCGGTGCATCATTTCGGCGACCGCACCTTCTCCGCCGGCGTTATCCTCGCGGCGCAGGCGGCGGGCGCGGATGTCGACCGCCTGCATGTCGACATGCTCACCGCGCTGTGGCGCGACGACCGTGATCTTTCCAGCGCCGAGGTGCTGGCAAGTCTGGTGCGCGGCGTCGGTGCCGACGCCGCCGCGATCCTCGCCGCCGCGCGCACCGCCGATACCCAGGCCGCGTTCAGCCAGTGCAGCGAGCTGGCGATCGCCGCGGGCGTGCCCGGTTCGCCGACCTACATCGTCGACGGCGAACTGTTCTATGGCCAGGACCGCCTGATGATGGTCGAGCGCGCGCTGGAACGGCCCTTCGCGCCGCCAGGCCCATCGCCGAAGTGGTGATGCTTTAGCCCAAGAGTGAGAGAAGCATGAACGCCCCAACGGCGCCGGATTGGCGCGACGACATCTTCGCCGTCCTGCAGGCGCACGAGATCAAGCAGGTCTACCACGTGCCCGACGCCGGCCACTCTCGCCTGATCGAGTCGTGTCAGCGCTCCAACGCCATGCGCACGCTCGCGCTGACGACCGAGGAGGAGGGCGTGGCGCTGGCCGCCGGCGCCTGGCTCGGCGGTCAGCGTTCTGTGCTGCTGATGCAGAGCTCGGGCGTCGGCAACACCATCAACCTGATGGGACTGACCAAGACCATGCGCCTGCCGCTGCTGACCCTGATCACCATGCGCGGCGACTACGGCGAGTTCAATTCCTGGCAATACCCGATGGGCCAGGGCACGCCCAAGGTGCTCGAGGCGATGGGCGTGCTGCTCTACTCGGTCGACACCGCCGAGGAGGTGAAGGCCACGGTCGACGCCGCCGCGCGCAGCGCGTTCAACGGCGGCCAGGCCGTCGCCGTGCTGCTGCGTCAGAAGCTGATCGGCATCAAGAATTTCGGGAAGAAGTGAGATGAGCACCGCAACCCTGCGCCGCCGCCCGCTGGTCAAGACGATCCTCGAGGGCGCCACCGACGATCTGCTGGTGATCGCGGGCCTGGGCTCGTCGAACTGGGATGTCACCGAAGCCGGTGACCGGCCGCTCAACATGCCGCTCTGGGGCGCGATGGGCGCCACGGTCGCCATGGGCCTGGGCCTCGCCATTGCACAGCCGACCAAGCGCGTGCTGGTGATCACCGGCGACGGCGACATGCTGATGGGCATGGGCTCGCTCGCGACTGTCGCCGCGCAGCAGCCCCACAACCTCGCGATCTGCGTGCTCGACAACGAGAAGTTCGGCGAGACCGGCAATCAGGCCACACACACCAGCGCGCGCAACCAGGGCCCGACCGACTCCGGCGCCGGCGCCGACCTCAGTGTCATCGCGCGCGGCTGCGGCATCGCCGACAGCGCGACGATTCGCGGCGAAGCCGAGGTGGCGCAGCTCGTCGCCGATCTGCGCCGCAAGAGCGGCCCGGTGTTCCGTCTCGTGAAGGTGATGGTCGAGAAGCTCGAGTTCGTGATGCCGCCGCAGGACGGCGCGCATCTCAAGGATCGCTTCCGTCAGGCACTGCTCGGTCAGGCGTGAGCGAAACCATTGGCGGACGCCCAGACTTAGGTTATATTAACGCTGTTCACTTATACAGCGGAAGACAGCGATGGTCGCGATCACGATCAACGGCGAGCGGCGCGACGTCGCGGCCGAGCCGGACAAGCCCTTGCTGTGGGTGCTGCGCGAAGACCTCGCGCTGGTCGGCACCAAATTCGGTTGCGGCGTCGCGGCGTGCGGCGCCTGCACGGTGCATGTCGATGGCCAGGCCATGCGCTCGTGCTCGGTGCTGCTCGAGCAGGTCGCCGGGCGTGAGGTTGTGACCATCGAGGGGCTGGGCGGCGAGCGGCTGCACGCGGTGCAGATGGCGTGGATCGAGCTGCAGGTGCCGCAATGCGGCTACTGCCAGCCCGGCTTCATGATGGCGACCGCGGCGCTGCTCAAGGAGAAGCCAAAGCCGACCGACGCCGAGATCGACGCGGCGCTCACCAACATCTGCCGCTGCGGCACCTATCAGAGCATCCGCAAGGCCGTGCATCGCGCGGCGGCGCTGACGGAGGCGCGGCGATGAAGTTCATGCGGCGCAAGCTGATCATCGGCGGCACGCTGAGCACCGGCGCGCTGGTCGTGGGCTGGTGGTTCGCGCACGAGCGCGACCGGCTGGGCGGCCGCGACACGTTCAAGGCGCGCGACGGCGAGGTGGCGCTGAATGGCTGGGTGAAGGTGTCGAGGAGTGGCACCATCATTGTCGCCGCGCCGCGCGCCGAGATGGGCCAGGGCATCCACACCGCCCTCGCCGCGCTGGTCGCCGAGGAGATGGATGCGAAGTGGGAGGACGTGCGCGTCGAGGACGCCGCCGACCTCGGCATCTACCGCAACGTCGAGATGCTGCTCGAAGACGCCCGCGCCCAGGATCCCGGGCTGATGCGCGACATCGCGCTGTGGGCCGGCTCGCGCGTCGCCGGCATATTGGGCGTCTCGGCCACCGGCGGCAGCACCGCGACACGCGACGCCTGGGAACCGATGCGGCTGGCCGGCGCCTCAGCGCGCGAGCTGCTGCTGCGCGCGGCGGCGCGGAAGGCCGGCGTCAAGCAGGCCGACCTGATGATCGTCGACTCGCGGGTGTCGACGCGCGACGGCAAGCAAGTCGCAACTTTCGGCGAGCTCGTCGACGCCGTCGGCAAGCTTCAGCCGCTCGACGGCGTGCCGGTCAAGAAGCCGGCGGATTTCAAGCTCATCGGCAAGGAGTTGCCGCGCCTCGACGTCGCCGCCAAGGTCACCGGCACCGCGACCTTCGGCGTCGACGTGCGCCTGCCCGACATGCTCTACGCCGCCATCGCCAACAGCCCGGTGTTCGGCGGCAAGCCCAAGGGCTTCACGATACCGACCGGCGGCTTGCCGAAGGGCGTGGTGAAGGTCGTCGAGTTGCCCACCGCGATCGCTGTCGTCGGCGACAGCTGGTGGAAGGCGCAGCGCTACCTGAATGAGCAGCTGAAGATCCAGTGGGACGACGGGCCAAACGCCAAGCTCGACAGCGCGACGCTGATGCGGGACTACGAGGCGCAGTCGCGCGCCGTCGGCGACGCCGCCAAAACGCGCAGCTTCCAGACCGCGCCGGTGGCGCAGCGGCCGATGGAGCGCGGCATCGAGGCGACGTATCGCGCGCCGTATCTGGCGCACGCCACGATGGAGCCGATGAACTGCACGGCGCTCTTCGTCGACGGCCGGTTGCGTCTGTGGATGCCCAACCAGTCGCCGTCGCTGATGCGCTACGTCGCGGCCAAGACAGCGGAGATCGATCAGGCGCAGGTGACGATCCACACGACCTATCTCGGCGGCGGCTTCGGCCGACGCGCCGAGCCCGATCTCGTGCGCCAGGCGGTGGCGATCGCCAAGGCCGTGCCGGGCAAGCCGGTGCAGGTGATGTGGTCGCGCGAAGAAGACATGCGCCACGATTTCTATCGGCCGATGGCGGTGGCGCGTATGCAGGCGCGCGCTTCGAAGGAAGCGGCGTGGGAGTGGCGCTGCCGGCTGGTGGGTCAGTCGGCCACCGGCCAGTTCATCGACCGCGTGCTGCGCCTGGGCGAGCAGGGCGATCCCGATGGCAACAGCGTCGAGAGACCGCCTTACGGATTCCCGTCCTATCGGCTCGAAGCGGTGGTGCCCAAGGGGCCGGTGCCAGTGGGTTTCTGGCGCTCGGTCGGCCATTCGCATACCGCCTTCTTCGACGAGTGCTTTCTCGACGAGGTGGCGCTGGCGATGAACAAGGATCCGCTCGCGCTGCGCCGCGAGCTGCTCAAGGATCAGCCACGTCATCTGGCCGTGCTCGACGCCGCCGCGAAGGCGGCGGGGTGGGGCACACCGCTGGCGTCGGGCATCGGCCGCGGCATCGCGCTGCGCCAGTCCTTTGGCTCGATCGTGGCGCAGGTCGCCGAGGTCGCGATCGAAGGCGGCGCGATCCGTGTGAAGCGCGTGGTCTGCGCCGTCGATTGCGGCCGCGTGGTGAACCCGGCCATCGTGCGCGCGCAGATGGAAAGCGGCATCGTCTACGGATTGTCGGCGGCGCTCTACGGCGAGATCACGATCAAGAACGGCGCGGTCGAGCAGGGCAACTTCCCCGACTACGACGTCGTGCGTCTGGCTGACATGCCGGTGATCGAAACCGTGATCGTCGGCTCACCCGACTCACCCATGGGCGGCGTCGGCGAACCCGGCACACCGCCGATCGCGCCGGCGGTGGGCAACGCGATCTTCGCCCTCACCGGCAAGCGCCTGCGCAGTCTGCCGTTCAAGCTGGCGTAGAGCGGGATTCGTCCGGACGTAGCCGCTGTCGTTCCGAGCGCAGCGAGGAATCCAGGCGGTCTTCCTGGATTCCTCGCTGCGCTCGGAACGACAGAGTGTCTGCGCCCGCGGCGCAGACTTCAGATCACGCCGTCCTTCGCCATGGTGTCGATCTCGTCGGCGGCGAAGCCGAGTTCGGTCAGCACCGCGCGCGAGTCGCCACCGAGCGGCGGTGCGGGACGGGTGGCGGCCGGGATGGCGCCGTCGACACGGAAACCAGCGCCGAGCGCCTCGACCGGTCGATCGTAGCCGGGCTGGTCGGTGATCGTGCGGTGGATGCCGGGCATGGCGCGATAGGGGCCGGCGAGGAACTCATGAATCGTGCGGATCTTGCCGCAGGCGATGCCGGCCTCGTTGAACGCCGCCTCCCAATGCTCGGCGTCACGCGCCTTCAGGGATGTCGCGAATTCACGCTCGGCGCCATCCGGGTCAGCGACGTGGAAGAAACCGCCCTTGCGCACCGGCGCGAAGCGCGGATCGGTCTTGAGCTCGGGGCGGCCGATGACGTCGAGCGCCTTGTGACCCTGCTCCAGCGTGTTGGCGGCGACCGAGATCGAGCCGTCGGCGGTCTCGAACACGCCCGAGGTCGGGCTTGAGGTTAGTGCGCGATTGCCCAAGCGCTCGTGCGGCAGGCCGCCGACCAGCCAGGCCGAGCTGTTGCCGATCATCAGCATCAGCGCCGAATCGCCCATGCCGATATCGATGCGACTGCCCGTTCCGGTACGCTGCCGTTCCAGCAACGCCGCGAGGATCGCGCAGGCGCCGTTCATGCCGGTGGCGATGTCGATCGCCGGAAAGCCGATCTTCGTCGGCGGCGTGCCGGCCTCGCCCTGCATCATCATCATGCCGGTCGAGGCCTGGATCACCTGGTCGTAGCCGGCGCGGCTCGCCTGCTTGCCGCTCTGGCCCCAGCCCGACACCGAGGCGTAGATCAGGCGCGGGTTGATCTTGCGCGTGGCCTCGGGGCCGAAGCCGATGCGCTCCAGCTCGCCTGGCCGCAGGTTCTCGACCAGCACGTCGGCGCGCTCGATCAACCGCGAGAGCGCGTCCTTGCCGCGCGCGTCCTTCAAGTCGAGCGTCAGCGAGCGCTTGCCGTGGTTCATGCCGACGAAGGGGGCGGCGAAGCCGGGTGGGGACACACCGCGCAGACCCGCGCGAATCACGTCGCCAACGCCGGGGCGTTCGATCTTCACCACGTCGGCGCCGAGCTGCGTCAGCACGTGGGTCACGTAGGGTCCGGCGTAGACGTGCGTCAGGTCGACGACACGAACGCCCCGCAGCGGCGCGAACATGGTGAGTTCCTCCAGATTGACCTACCCCGTCATTCCGAGCGCAGCGAGGAATCTCCTGGCGAAGGAGACTCTTTTCGAGGAGATCCCTCGCTGCGCTCGGGATGACGGGAGATGACTAACGCGGCATCTTTCTGCGCCAGCGTATCGCGTCGGCGATCTGGGCGTCGAGGTCGCGGCTGGGGCTCCAGCCCAATTCGCGGCGCACCAAGGTCGTGTCGGCCACCAGCTTTGGCGGATCGCCGGGACGGCGCGCGCCGACGCTGTGTGGCACGGGCTTGCCGCCCAGCCGGCCGGTGGTCTCGATCAGCTGCTTGACGCTGTAGCCGTGGCCCGAGCCGAGGTTGAACGCCGGCGCGGCGCCGCCCTTGGCGACATAGTCGAGCGCACGGACATGCGCGTCGGCGAGGTCGGCGACGTGCACGTAGTCGCGCACGCAGGTGCCGTCGGGGGTGTCCCAGTCGTCGCCGAACACGCTCAACGGCTTGCCGACGCCGAGCATGGCGTCGATCGCCAGCGGCATCAGGTGGCTTTCCGGCTCGTGCGCCTCGCCGATCTCGCCGTCGGGATCGGCGCCGGCGGCGTTGAAGTAGCGCAGGCAAACCGAGCGGATCTTGCGGGCGCGGGCGCGCAAGGCCTTCTCGACCGCGAGCTTGGTCTCGCCGTAGACGCTGACCGGGCCAAAGGAATGGCTTTCGTCGAGCAGCGGGCGCTTGGGAGTGCCGTACACCGCGCAGGTGCTGGAGAACACGAAGTGCCCGACGCCATGCGCTTCGGCCGCCTTGATCAGCGCGAGGCTCTTGTCGATGTTGTTGTGGCGATAGCGCTCTGGCTCGCGCATAGACTCGCCGACCTCGATATAGCCCGCGAGGTGGATGATTGCCTCGGGCTTGTGGCGCGCGAACGCGGCGTCCAGACGGGACCGGTCGCCGATGTCGCCCTGTTCCAGCGGCCCCCACTTCACCGACCAGGCGTGGCCCTTCTCCAGCGTGTCATAGGCGATGGGCGTGAATCCCGCCTGTGCCAAGGCCTTGCACACCTGGCTGCCGATGAAGCCGGCGCCGCCGGTGACCAATATGCTTCGGCTCATGCCGCCACTCCCGATAGACGCGGGCTTGTACGTGTCGCCGCGGCGTCGCGGTACATCTCCTCCAGCGCCGCGCCGACATTCTCCCAGCGATAGAGCTGGTCGACCGTGGCGCGGGCGCGGCGGCCCATCTCGGCGGCGGCCTGGCGGTCGGCCAGCAGCGGCGCCATCGCCGCGACCAACGCGGCGCGATCGCAGGGGATCACCGTGGCGCCGCCGCCGCGGCGCAGTTCGCGCCAGATGTTGACCTGATCGGAGATCACGATCGGCAGCCCGGCGGCCATCGCCTCGACCGGCGCGATGCCGAAATTCTCGCTGTAGGAGGGCAGGGTGAACAGCCGCGCGGCGGCGAAGGCCGAGAGCTTGTCCTCGCCACGCAGCATGCCGGTGAAGGTCATGCGGTCGCTGACGCTATCGCGGGCCGCCCATTCCTGGCACTTCGCCATCATGCCGTCATCCGGCCCGGCTAACACAAGATGTAGCGACGTGTCCTTCGCGGCGAGTTCGGCGAAAGCCGGGATCAGCAGGTCCAACCCCTTCTTGAAATGCAGCCGGCTGAGATACAGCACGATGGTCTTGCCCCGCGTCTCGGGGAAACGCTGGTGGAAGATCTCGGGCGAGGGCAGGGCGTCGAAACCGGTGAGATCGACGCCCAGCGGCACGACCTTGGGCGGCGCGCCCATGGCGAAGGGCGTGCTGACCTCGCGCTCGATGTCGGAAGTGTAGTGGATGGCGGTGGCGTGGCGCAGCACGCGGTTCTGGAAGGCGGTCTCCATCAGCCACTTGCGGGCGCGGTGATGGGCGCGGATGTACGGGTCGAGCATGCCGTGCGGGCGCACGATGTAGGGCACGCCGTGACGGCGCGCGTAGTGGCCGCCGACCAGGTCGTGAAACAGGTAGATCGAGTGCAGGTGCACGACGTCGAAGCCCGCCATGTCGCGGCCAAGCGCCCGGGCCATGGCCAGCGAGGGCTTCCAGAAACGCGGGGCGTGGACCGGGAAGTAGCGCAGCATCACGCCATCGCGGACCACCGGATGGTCGGTCGGCACGTCCTCGACGCCACCCTCCTTCCAGTTCGTCGTGTAGATGCTGACGTCATGGCCGCGCCGCGCCACCGCGGCGGCCATCTCGACGCAGGCCTGGGCCGGGCCGCCGCTCTCCCGGCTCAAGGTCGCGATCAGGTGCAGGATACGCATGGAGCGGGGGCGACAGGTCGTTGTTGGGTATCCGGTCCACCTGGGACCAGTCCGATTGCAGAGCTCAAGAAATTATCATAACATGTTCAGAATACTACAATTATCGATTCTGGACTCGGCGGACCACGAATGGTTGTGGGCTGCGTCGGGTCGCCAGAGAGGTCTCCTCTAAGTGTGTGGCATCGCCGGTCTTTTCCACTACGGCTCGCCCGCATTCACGGGCGTTGGTGGACCGTCGCGGCTGGGCAACATCGAGGTGATGGTCGGTGGCCGGCGAGTCGGCGAGGCGACGGCCGACCCTGACGATCTGCGGAGCCTGATCCGCATGTCCGAGGTCATGCTGTCGCGCGGTCCCGACAGCGCCGGCCTGTGGCAGGACGAGAGCGGCGCGGCGCTGTTCGCGCAGCGGCGGTTGGCGATCATCGAGACCTCGGATCGCGGCTTCCAGCCGATGGTGCATGACGGCGGCCGGCTGGTCGTGAACTTCAACGGCGAGATCTACAATTACCGGGCGCTCAAGGCCGAGCTGGAGGCCAAGGGGCGCCGCTTCGCCTCCAACTCCGACACCGAGGTGCTGCTGCACCTCTACGATGTCGAAGGGCCTGACATGGTCGAGCGCCTGCGCGGCATGTTCGCCTTCGCGCTGTGGGATCGTGACCGCCGCGCGATGCTGCTGGCGCGCGACCCGTTCGGTATCAAGCCGCTCTATGTCGCCGACGACGGCAAGACGTTGCGCTTCGCCTCGCAGGTCAAGGCGCTGATCGCCGGCGGCGGCGTCGACACCGCGCCGCAGCCGGCGGCCGAGGTCGGCTTCCTGCTCTGGGGCTCGGTGCCCGAGCCGTTCACGCTGCATCGCGGTATTCGCGCGCTGCCCGCCGGTCACATGCGGCTATGGAAGATGGACGAGGCGCCGGTCTCTCGGCGCTATCACGCCATCGCCAAGGTCCTGGCCGAGGCGGAGGCCGGCCCGGCCGCGCCGACGGGCGCGGCGCGGGTGGAGTTCCTGCGCGAGCGCATCGTCGACACCATGCGTCACCATGTGGTGGCCGACGTGCCGGTCGGCGTGTTCCTGTCGGGCGGTCTCGATTCGTCGCTGGTGGCGGAGTTCGCCACACCGGAGAACGCGCAGCCGTTGCGCACGGTCACGCTGGGATTCGACGCCTATCGTGGCGGCGCGCTCGACGAGACGCCGATCGCCGAGGCGACCGCGCGCGCGCATGGTGCCGAGCACCAGACCGTCTGGGTGAACCGAGCCGAGTTCGCCGCCGCGCGCGATCATCTGCTGCGCGCGATGGACCAGCCGACGATCGATGGCACCAACGTCTACTTCGTCAGCAAGGCCACAGCCTCGACCGGCCTTAAGGTGGCGCTGTCGGGCATTGGCGGCGACGAGGTCTTCGCCGGCTATCCGAGCTTCCGCCAGATCCCGAAGATGGTGGGTCTGACGTCGCCCTTCGCGGCGCTTGGTCGCGGTTTTCGGGTGGTCAGCGAGCCCATCCTGCGGCACTTCACCTCGCCGAAATACGCCGGGCTATTCGAGTATGGCTCGTCCTATGGCGGCGCCTACCTGCTGCGGCGTGGTTTGTTCATGCCTTGGGAGCTGCCCGACTTGCTCGACGGGGACATCGTGCGTCAGGGCCTGGCCGATCTGCGGACCGAGACGACCTTGGCGTCGGCGATCGAGGGCGTGCGTTCGCCCAACGCGCGCGTCGCGGCGCTGGAGCTGTCATTTTACATGCGCAACCAGCTGCTGCGCGACGCCGACTGGGCCGGCATGGCGCATTCACTGGAGATCCGCACGCCCTTCGTCGATGCCGACTTCTTCCGCACCCTCGCGCCGCTGATCGCCGCGCCGGCGCCGGTGACCAAGGCCGAACTGCCGGCTCTGCTGAGCCCCTCCGTCGCCCGATCGCTCGCCGGTCGCGGCAAGCGCGGCTTCGTCGTGCCGGTGCGCGACTGGCTGGGCGTGCCCTCGCGCGCCGGCGCCAAGCTGCGCGGCTGGCGTGCCTGGGCGCTCGACGTCATCGACACCTTCCGCGGCGGCGCCTATCCGGCGCCGACGGCCGGCTGAGGCGGGGTCGGCGATGGAAATCCTCCTGATCTGCCTGCCGATCATGCTGGCCGTCTGGGTGGCGATCATCGTCAACTGGCGCTGGGGCGTGCTGGGTCTCGCCTACTACACGCCGTTCACCGGCCCGATCATCGTCGCGTTCTATCCGTCGCCACTGGGCACGCTGGTGCGCGACTTCATGGTCGTGATCCCGCTGTACATCTCCTACTTTCTGTTCTCCGGCGCGCCCCAGGCCAAGCGCGTGCCGCTGCAGGTGCTGGCCCTGTACGGCGCGCTCGTGCTGCTGGTGCTGATATCGCTGACCAGGCCCACCATGCCCAACGCCATGGTCGCGGGCATCGGCACCAAGGTCTGGCTGTTCTACGTTCCGTTGCTGTTCATCGGCGCGGCCTTCGCGCGCAGCGAGTTCGAGCTGCGCACGATTCTGCGCGCCATCGTCGTCACCGGCTGGGGTGTCTGGCTGGTCGGTCTGGCAATGATCGTCGGCGCGATCACGATCGGCTACGAAACCACCATGACGTTCTTCTACGGCGAGTACGCCAAGAACGTCATGGGTGAGTTCGACTATCTGGGAGCCCGGCTGTACCGCATCACGGGCTCGTTCCAGTACAACTCGCAGTACGGCGTGTTCTGCTGGTACATCCTGTTTCCGCTGATGATGCTGTTGGAGCTGGAGACGTCGCGCGGCTGGCGCCTGTTCCTGTGGCTGAGCCTGGGCCTGGCGATGATCTGCGGCTTCAGTTCGGGCGCGCGCGGCAATTTCCTCTTCCTGCCCATGGTCATGATCATGATCCAGATGTTCCGCATGCGCTCGCGGGGCATGTTCTGGAACGTCGTCATGATCGTCGGCGGGCTGGGCCTGTTCCTCGCCGTATCCGGCCTCGACGGCGCCAACATAGCCAGCGAGGTGGCGACGCTGACCTCGGTCTATGGCAGGGAGTTCGCCGTCAAGGGCTTGTTCGACGCGGTCGAGAAGGGCGGCCTGTTCGGTCTCGGCGCCGGCACGAACACCGGCGCCGCGCGTCACGGGCTCGATCGCTCCGAGCTCGCCTTCCTGGTTGATGGCGGCGCCTTCATCGAGAACTTCTACGGCAAGGCGGTGGTCGAGCTGGGCGTGCTGGGCTTCTTCGTCCTGATCGGCTGCTACGGCATGCTGTTTCTCTACTGCCTGCAGATTCGCGCCCATATGAGGCTCGAGCGCTTCAAGAGCATCGCCTCGATCGGCTGCGCCATGATCGCATTTTGCGCCGTGGTGTCGTTCAAGGGCTGGACGCTCGATGTCGAGCCGCTGAACTACTACTTCTACCTCACCATCGGCCTGGTGCTGGGCCTGCCCTATCTTGAACGAGCGACGCTGCAGCAGGACGCGGCACGGCGCGGCGCTTATGCGCAGCGACAGCCGCAATCCTGGGCGCCGGGCGCGCCGCAACCGGTCCCTAACGTTCGTCGGCCAGTGCGCTGGGCCAAGCCGGCCATGGGACAGCGCATGACCGCCCTGCCGAGGTTCGAACCAGGCGGGCGGCCCCCCGACGGCGCCGGCCGCTAGGAACGCGACCGGGAGGCGCGACGGATCGGCAGGCGGTCGCCCAGCGCGAAGGCTAGCGCGGACATCGCGTAGACCACGTCGAGCGGGATGCGGAAACGCGGATCGGCGTTGGTGAGCGCGAACGGCGCGGCGTAGGACAGCACGAACAGGAAGCCCGACACGCCCGGCAGCGAGACGCGGAAGCGGTGGCTGACAATGAACAGCGCCCACCACAGCAGCGCCGGCAGCAGGATCGCGTATTGGATGGCGATCTTCGGCAAGGTGTCCGCCAGCTTCAGGTTGGGGCGGAACAGCATGGAGTAGGCCTTGTAGGCCGTAAGCTTGGCGAACTCGCCGGGATTCTCGGCCACGAAGCGGATCGTGCAGCGCAGATAGGCGTCGTCTGGCACGGAGTAGCGATCGCCCTCGACGCCGCACCACCGCAGCCCCTTGTCGAGCGAGTACTCGGCGTTGTGGTTGCCGACCAGCTCGGCGTAGGCGAACGGGTTGTTGCCGGCGAAGAGGTTGTAGCCGCCATTCTTGGGCCAGAACGCGGGCGCGCCGGTTAGGGTCCACGACAGCGCCACGAAGGTGGCGAGCGCGGCGATTGCGGCAACCAGCGGCCGCGACCACGGCGTGCCCGCGAGCCAGGCGATGACGGCGAGCGCGACGATGAGCGTGATCGAATTGGGCCGCACCAGGACGAAGAAGCCCAGCGCCAGGCCCGCCAGCGTCCAGTCGCGCCAGCGCGCTTCGCGCGCGGCCAGCGCGCAGGCGAAGACCGCGCCGATCAGCAGGATGTTCACGGCGCTGTCGCTGACGCGCGGCAGGCCGATCAGGAAATAGGGATTGAGGAAGATCGTCGCCAGCCAGAAGGCGATCCACCCCCACAGCCACCACGGCCGGCCGCGCCGCGTGCCGTCGCGATCCTGCGTCGCCATGCGCAGCACAAGCCAGGCGACGATCGCCCAGACACCCCACAGGCACAGCGCGTGCACGACGCGCAGCGTGCGCTCGATGCCGCCCAGCCAGCCGGCGATCAGCGCCGGATAGCCCAGCGGCTCGAAGCCGCGCGCAGTCTCGCCGCGACTTAGCGCCTCGGCGAGCTCGAGATAGGACGGCATGATCGGCTCGATCGGCCGCACGAAAGCGAACCAGACCGAGGCGGCGAACGCCGGCAGCGCCAGACAGGCGAGCGCGAGGGGCAGCCGTTTCACGTCGGCGGCTTCAGGCGATCGAGCAGCGCGCCCAGCCGCGCCGCGTAGGCCGACGCGTCGTGCGCCTGGGCGCGCTGGCGCGCGGCGGCGCCCATGCGTTGACGCATCGCCGGATCGTCGGCGAGGCGCGCCAAGCGGTCGGCCACGGCGGTGGTGTCGCGCAGCGGCACGATGAAGCCTTCGACGCCGTCGCGCGCGATGGCGCCGGCGTTGGGCGTGACGATCACCGGCAGGCCGCTGGCCAGCGCCTCGTTCACCGCCATCGCCGAGCCCTCGTGCAGCGAGGGAAAGACGAAAACGTCGGCCGACCGGAAGATGTCGGGCATTTCGGCGTAGGGTACGTTGGCGATGTGGCGGTAGAGGCCGTCGTATCGCTTCAGCCAATCGGCGCCGTCGACAATGCCGCCCACCAGCACGACCTCGATGTCGGGTCGCGCCAGCTGTCGTGCGGCCTCGAGAATGTACTTCACGCCCTTGCGCAGGCCGATCTGGCCGACGAAGAGGGCGCGCAGCTTGCCGTCGCCGCGCGGCGCGCTGGCCGGCGTGAAACGCGCCACGTCGATCGGAAACGGCAGCAGGTCGATGGTCTGGGGATCGCGGCCGTTCTCGACCATGGTGTCGCGCACATACTCCGACGGCACGACGACGCGGTCGGCCAGCAGCGCCTCGCGCGTGTTGCGCGCGATCCACGCCTCCGATGTGTCGCCGAAGGATACGCTGGCGAATTCCGGCGACAGGCGGCGCTCCTCCATCAGCGTACCGAGGCCGCTGCGCAAATGGCCGATCGCCTGGTAGAGCAGGGAAATCGTGCCGCTCGCGCGGCAGGCCTCGAAGCTACGCTCGGCGGAGCCGTCGAAGCCGATGAAGAAATCCGGCCGCTCGCGTTCGATCATCGCCGCGATGCGATGATCGAAGCGTGCGTTGCGCCAGCGCAGCACCGAGGCGGTCGTCGCCGGCGAGAGCAGACGCGCCGACGCGATATGGACCAGCTCGGAGAAGGGCGCGGTGGCGACGCGCGTCGGATCGATGTCGGGATGGCTGCGCCGTCCCAGCTCGCGCGCCAGCGTACGCCCCGGCGACCCCGGCAGGATTCGCGCGAGGCGATGCAGCGCGTCGCCCGGCCGGTCGTAGAACAAGGTCTCGAAGCGCACCTCGAGATCCATGCGCTGCAGCAGGGCGACCAGCGGATAGAGCAGCGAGGTCGCGCCGGGATGGGCGATGAGCAGGCGGCGCCGGCTCACGGCGGCACCGTGATGCCGCGATCGGGAAACAGCCGTGCCAGCGCCGACTTCAGCCCGGCGAGATTCTGCGCGAAGCCCCAGCCGGCGATGATGCCCAGGCTTTCGCGTCCCATGGCGGCGAGCCGCGCGGGATCGGCCAGCGCCTCGCGCAAACGCGCTGTCAGCGCCTCGATGTCGCCGGAGGCGTAGACGAAGCCGTTGACATCGTCTCGCACCAGATCGCGCGCCGAGCCGACGCGGTCGGAGGCGATCACCGGCCGGCCGGCGTTCATCACCTCGTTGACCACCAGGCCCCAGGTCTCGCGCTCGGAGGGCAGCACGAAGAGGTCGCAGAGATCGTAGAGCGCGGCGAGCTGGCGTTGCGGCTGGAAACCCAGCAATCGGATGCGCTCGCTCGCGCCCAGCGCGGCGACCCGCGCCTCGACCGCGGCGCGCAGCTCGCCGTCGCCTGCCATCAGCAGCACCGCGTCGCGCGCGCGTGTCGCCGCGGCGAAAGCCTCGACCAGATCGAGCGGCGCCTTGCGGTCGATCAGCTTGGCGGCGTAGAGCGCGATCGGCCGGCCCGGGGCGAGGCCCAGCGATCGGCGCAGCGTCTCGCGCCCTGCCGCCGCCTCCGCCATGCGCGCCTGGAACCAGTCGTTGTCGACGGCGTAGCCCATCGGCGTGAACTTCGCCGGATCGATGCCGAGGTCGCGGTAGTGCGCCTCGTTCAGCGCACCGATGGTGAGGTAGCGATCGACCATCAGGTCGATCACCCCGAACAGCGCGCGCTTGGCGAAGAAGCGGGTGCCCGAGCGCGCCTGGCCGATGGCGTTGGTCTCGTCGCGCAGCAGCACGCGCACGCCCGCGGATTTGGCCGCCAACATCGCTGCGATGTGCGGCAGGCGCGCGTAGCCGTGGATCCAAAGCGCGTCGAACCGTCCCGCGCGCAGCCGCCGGCGCAGGCCGCGGCTGAACGGTCGCCAGGCGTCGAAATAGGCACCGCCGGGATAGCGCGTGCCCGGCCAGGTCGGCAGCACCTCGGACTCGTAGCCCTCGAGCAGCGGCACATCCCACTCGACGGCGCGGCCGAACTCGGGATCGTGGAAGGCGCGGGCGGAGAAATCCGTGGCGAAGAAGACCTTGAGATAGATATCGCGGTCGGCCGCGATCGCGCGCAGAAGCGGCGCCTGATACTGGATGGGATGCGTCACCAGATAGGCGACGCTGATCTTCTTGGCGCCGGTTTCCGGCACGTTGTGTCCTCGCGTTGGCACCGCCGGGAGGGGACCGTCGGCCGCGCGTCTGGTGCCGGGTGTCGGAATTGAACCGACGACCTACCGCTTACAAGGCGGTTGCTCTACCTCTGAGCTAACCCGGCGTGCGTGGAGTATAACCCGCTGATAACGGGAACGAAATGTTTGGCTGTTTTTCGCGGCGTGATCAGCGGACCGGCCACGGCGCTTGACATTGCGGTGTCCAGCCCGTGTGATCACGCCAACAAGAATTCGGCGCTGAGTCGCCCGGGAGGACATCATGATGAAGCGTACGTTCGGCCGGCTGTTGGGTGGCGTGGCCATCGCCGCCCTGACTTTGGGCGCGGCGGGCATCGCCCAGGCGCAGGAGAAGAAGCTCAAGATCGGCGTGATCTACGACTACACCGGCCCGCTGGCCGGCGGCGGCTCCGAGCTGCACGCACTGGGCGCCAAGATCATGATCGACCACTTCATCAAGCAGGGTGGCGTCGGCGGCTACAAGATCGAGGCGATCTACGCCGACGCGCAGAGCAAGCCCGACGTCGCGATCAACGAAGCGGTGCGCCTGGTCGAGCAGGAAAAGGTCGACATGCTGCTCGGCTTCTTCTCCTCGGCGCAGTGCGTGCCGGCGGCGGCGCGCGTCGAGCAGATGAAGAAGTTCATGTGGATCACCACCTGCATCTCCTCGGCGGTGCTCGAGAACCGCAATCTCAAGTATGTCTTCCGCACCCAGCCCAGCGGGCGGCAGTTCGGCCTGACGTCGATGGAGTTCATCGCCGCGCACAGCCAGTCCAAGTTCGGCAAGGATCCCAAGGACCTGCGCGTGGCGATCATCCACGAGGACGGCGCTTATGGCGTCGACGTCGCGAAGGGTAACGAGGAAGGCGCCAAGAAGGCCGGCTTCCAGATGGTGCTGAAGGAGGGTTACGCCTCGACCGCGCCCGATCTGTCGGCGCTCGTCACCAAACTGCGCCGTGCGCGACCCGACGTGATCTTCCACACCGGCTACAACCCCGACATCTCGCTGTTCCTGCGCCAGGCGCGCGAGGGCGGCCTGCGCTTCAGCGCCCTGGTCGGCCACGGCGCCGGCTACGGCGTCTACGACAAGCTGAAGGAAGCGCTCGGCAAGGACGTCAACCACTTCTTCAACGTCGATCCGATCTCGATCTGGCAGGCCAACCAGAAGGCGCTCGACACCAAGCTGCCGCCGCTGATCGCAATGGTCGGCACCGAGTACGAGAAGGCGCGGCCGGGCACGACCATCAAGTCGGCACATGTCGGCATGGCGGCCTCGAACGCCTATGTCTTCTTCACCGAGGTGCTGTCGCGCGCGATCAGCAAGCACGGGGGCATCGACGCCGACGCGCTGCGCAAGGCGGCGCTCGAGGTCGACCTGCAGGAAGGCGGCACGATGCTGGGCTTCGGCGTGAAGTTCGAGGGCGAGGGCTCGCCGATGGCCGGCCAGAACGCGCGCGCCTTCCCGGTGATCGTGCAGTACATCGACGACCAGGCGCATATCGTGTGGCCCAAGAGCCAGGCGCAGCGCGAGGCGGTGTTGCCGTTCCCGGCAACCTCGCCCTACGCCGCGAAGTGACCCGCGAAGCCGCCGCGACCATCAGTACGGCCCGCGCGTGCTAGTCGTCGATAAACTCGTGAAGCGCTTCGGTGGCTTCACGGCGGTCAACAACGTGTCCTTCAAGGTCGATCAGGGCGAGATTCTCGGCCTGATCGGCCCCAACGGCTCGGGCAAGAGCACGATCTTCAACATGCTGTCGGGCACCTTGGCGCCGACGGCGGGATTGATCCAGTTCGAGGGGCGGCAGATCGCCGGTCAGGCGCCGCACTGGATCATCAACCGCGGCATCGGCCGCACCTTCCAGATTCCGCGGCCGTTCCGTCGCCTGTCGATCTTCGATAACGTGGCGCTGGCCGGCTACTACGGCCAGGGCGGCCATTCGAAGACGAAAGCCTTCGACGCCGCCGAGAAGGCGCTGGCGATGGTCGGCCTGCCGACCGACCGCGAGGCCTCGGTCGACGGCCTGGGCGCCGCCGGTCTGAAGAAGCTGGAGCTGGCCAAGGCGCTGGCCACTGGCCCCCGGCTGCTGCTCGCCGACGAGAGCCTGGGCGGTCTCGACGAGCACGAGATGGACCAGGCCGCCGAGATGCTGCGCCGTATCCGCAAGGAGCTCGGCATCACCATCATCTGGGTCGAGCACATCATGGGCGTGCTGATGCGCGTGGTCGATCGGGTCATGGTGCTGGATCACGGCGAGAAGATTTCCGAAGGCCTGCCCTCGGCGGTCGCCCACGATCCGAAGGTGATCGAGGTTTATCTCGGCAGTGACGCGGGCGCGGTGCAGGCCGCGACCGGCGGCGGAGGCTGAGCGCCATGTTGCAATTGCGCTCGGTCGACGCGGGTTACGGTGCCTTCCAGGCGCTGTTCGGCATCGACCTCGACGTCAACGCCGGCGAGGCGGTGGGCGTCATCGGCCCTAACGGTGCTGGCAAGACCACGCTGATGCGGGTGATCTCCGGCCTGATCCGCCCGACCAAGGGCACGATCTCGATGGAGGGCGCCGACGTCGTGGCGACGCCGGCGCATCGCATCATCGAGATGGGCATCGCCCACGTGCCCGAGAACCGCCGGCTGTTTCCGCGGCTGAGCGTCGAGGACAATCTGCGCATGGGCGCCTTCATCCCCTCGGCGCGCGCCAAGTTCGCGCAGCGGCTGGAGTTCGTCTTCGAGCTCTTTCCGCGCATGAAGGAACGCCGCACACAGCTCGCCGGCACGATGTCGGGTGGCGAGCAGCAGATGTGCGCCATCGGCCGCGCCCTGATGTCCGACCCCAAGCTGCTGCTGCTCGACGAGCCGTCGGCCGGTCTGGCGCCGGTCGTCGTCCAGCAAGTCTTCGAGCTGGTTCGCCGCATTCGCGCCAGCGGACTCACCGTGCTGATCGTCGAGCAGAACGTGCAGCAGGTGCTGAAGGTCGTCGATCGCGCCTACCTGCTGGAAGCCGGCAGCATCCGCGCCTCGGGCACGTCGGCCGAGATGCTGGCGAGCGACACGATCAAGGAAGCCTATCTCGGCGTCTGAGGAGAGTTCGTGATGGATTTCCTGTTCAGCATCGAGATGGCCGAGGCCGTGATCAACGGCATCCTGCTGGGTGGCCTGCTGGCGCTGCTCGCGCTGGGGCTGAACCTGATCTTCGGCGTCATCGACGTCACCTGGATCTGCTACGCCGAGCTGATCATGGTCGGCATGTACGGCATGTACTTCCTGGTGACGGTCTATGGCGTGCCGATCCCGCTGGCGGTGATCGCCTGTATCGCGCTGGTGGCGGTCCTCGGCATGGCGCTGCACTACATCGTCATCGAGCCGCTGCTCAACGCCGCGCCAATCAACCAGCTGCTGGCGACCGGCGGCGTGCTGTTTTTCCTGCAGAGCTTCGCCACCGTCGCCTTCGGCATCGAGTTCCGCAATCTCGGCATCCGCCTGCCGGTGCTCGAGGTCGGCGACATGTTCATCTCGTATCCGCGCCTGATCGCCTTCGGCGCGGCGCTGGTCGGCATGGTGCTGGTCTATCTCTTCCTGACCCGCACCTATACCGGCATCGCCATCCGCGCCATCGCGCAGGATCGTCAGATCATGACCCTGATGGGCGTCGACAGCCGGCGCATCTACCTCATCACCTCGGCGCTGGGCGGCGGCCTGGCCGGGCTGGGCGCCTGCGTGCTGGTGCTGCAGTACGACGTTCATCCATTCGTCGGCCTGAGCTTCGGGCCGATCACCTTCCTGATTTGCGTGCTGGGCGGGCTGGGCAATTTGATCGGCGGCTTCATCGCCGCCTTCGTGTTCGCCGAGATCATTGCCATCGGCAGCCTGGCCTCGGATCTGGAGTGGGGCTACGTGCTGGCCTTCGGCTTCTTCATCGTGATGATGTTCATTCGACCCGGCGGCCTGCTGGCGAGGCGCTCATGAGCCTCTCGCGCAACCAGATTCTCGGCGGCGTCGGGATTCTCGCCCTGGTCCTGCTGCCGTTCGTCTACCATTCGGCTTATCCGCTTCACATCCTGATCCTCATCCTGATCTGGTCCTTCGCCTACACCTCGTGGTCGATGATGGGTCGCTTCGGGTTGGTGTCGTTGGGCCATGGCGGCTTCATGGGCGTCGGCGCCTATGTCACGGCGCTGATGTGGAACCATCTCGGCGTTTCGCCGTGGATCGGCATCCCGATAGCGATGGTGACCGCCGGCGTGCTGGCCTTGATCGTCGCCTATCCGTGCTTCCGCTTTCGCATCACCGGCCACTACTTCGCCCTGGTGACGCTGGCGTTGTCCGGCATCGTGCTGCAGGTCATCACCGCGACGCGCGACTGGACCGGCGGCTCGCTGGGCTACACGCCGGAGCGCACCAAGGGCAGCGGGCTCGCCGCCCTTCAGTTCACCGACAAGGAGACCTGGTACCTGATCGCGCTGGCGGTGTGGGTGGTCGGGCTCGCCATCTGGCATTTCGTCGACCGCAGCATGGCGCGCTACGCCATGGAGGCGATCTCCGAGGACGAGGACGCCTCGGCCGCCGCGGGCGTCAATGTCACCGCCGAGAAGCTGAAGATCACCGTGCTCAGCGCGGTGATGACGGCGCTCGCTGGTGCGCTCTATTGCCAGTATCAGATGTTCATCTCGCCCGACACGGTGAGCGGCATTGCCGTGTCGCTGCAGATGGTGTTCGCCGTCGTCGTCGGCGGCATCTACGTCTCGCTCGGACCGACCGTGGGCGCCATCATCACGATCCTGATGGCTGAGGGACTGCGTATCGGCTTTGGCACCAAGGCGGTGGGCTGGGACAACCTCGTCTACGGCGTGCTGCTGGTAGTGTTCATCATCTTCCTGCCCAAGGGCATTCTGGGTAGCCTGCTGGATCTGCGGCGCAAGCCGGCGGCGGCCAAGCCCGCGAAGGCGGCCGCGTAAGGCCGCCCCTCTCCCGCGATGGGAGAAGGTGCGAAAACTAAGGCCGGTTGATCCACTGCGCCGCGGCGCGGCGTTTGTGATAGATGTCGCAGGTGGAGCACGGGACATCGGCGCGTTCGCCGGCCTCGCCGCGCAGCATCGCCTTTGCGTGACGCATCTTCTCGTGGCTCAGCGCATCGTCCATGCTCTGCTTGAAGACGTTGCCGCCGAAATCGCCCCAGAAGTTGCGGCAGCAGCCCAGCACCTTGCCGTCCCAGTTGATCTGCGGCTCGTCCCAGAGCTGCTCGCACATGCTGGCGAGATAAGTCTCACCGGTCTGCGCTTCCCAATCGGAGCGGCGTACCGCCGGCGTGTCTAGCCAGCGCAGCACTTCGGGGCCGACCTCGGTGGGCGCGATGTCCTCGTCCCAGCTGAGCTTGAGCTTGAAACGCATGCCCAGCTGCGTCGCCATTGCGTGGGCGATCTCGACCTCATGCTTGTTGTGCTCGAACAGGATCATGCGCCAGACCAGCAGCGGCTCGTCGATGCCGAGCCTGGTCTTCCAGTCGTTGATGGCGCGGATATTCGCCAGGACCTTCTCGAGATTGCCACGCACCCTGTACTTCTCGTAGGTCTCCTGCGTGGCGCCGTCGATCGAGCACATGATCGATTGCACACGATAACGCACCAGCGCTTCGAGGGCCGCCGGCGACGCGGTGTTGAGGTTCGCGCCATTGGCGATCATGGTCATCACGCCGCGCTCATGCGCGATACGCAGGATGTCCGGTATCCCGGGATTCATCAGCGCCTCGCCGTAGTTCGACAGCTCGATCTCGCGCACGGCGGGATTGGCGTCGAGCAGGGCGGCGAAGTCCGCGGGTTTGAGGAAGCCCTTGCCGACATGGGCGTCGATCGCCCGGTCCGTGGTTGGGCAGGACGGGCAACGCAACTGGCAGAACGACGACGCTTCGACCCGCAAGCGGGTCGGCTTCGTGCCGTTGTCGATCGGTAGGGCCGTGTCGGGCATCAGCGGCTCTGCGCGTGATAGTCGGCGTTGGGCATCATCTCCGTGCCATGCGCCATGCGGTTGGACATGTTGAAGAACGCCACCACGTCGCACAGATCGTACAGGTCGCGCTCGCTGAAACCCAGCTTGCGCAGGGCCTCGCGGTCGGCGTCGCCGACGTCGAACGGCGTGAGCGTCAATTTCCAGGCGAAGTCGAGCATGGCGCGCTGCCGCGCCGGCAACTCGGCGACGCGATAGTTCATGACCATCATCTCGCCGAGCTGCGCATCGCCGGAATACTGGCGCACGGCCTGACCGTGGGCGACCAGGCAGTAGTAGCAGCGATTGGCGCTCGACACGACGACCGCGATCATCTCGCGCTCGAGCTTGCTCAGGCCCGATTCGCCCAGCATCAGCTCGTTGTACATCGAGATGAAAGCGCGGGCCTTCTTCGGGTTGGTCGAAACGGCGCGGATGACGTTGGGCACCATGCCGAGCTTCTCGACGCATTTTGCCCAGTACTTCTTGAGATCCTCTTCCGTCGGTTCGGAGGAGGGGATGTCGAGCTTCCAGAGATGGGTGGGCTGCGGCATGGCGATCCTCAGTGCGTGGGCAGGCCGGGCTTCCAGATCCTGATGGCCTCGTACAGCTCGCGCATCGGCCGGTCGAGGCCGTTGAAGCGCACGCCGACCGAGGCGCCGCCACCGGGAACGGCGGTCAGATTGTCGTCGAGGTTGAACAGCGACAGGTTCAGGCGACCGTAGAGTTCCGGCGTGATGCCGATCTGCAGGGTGCGGCGGATGCCGCGCGGGCGGGCGAGACGAATATCGCCCCAGGGTAGCAGCACGTCGCGGCCGAAGCCCAGCCAGACGCCCTTGTTGTCGACGACGATCTGCGGGCGCGTCTCGCGCAGGCGGACGATGGCGCGGCCGGCGTAATAGAGCAGGCCGGCGGCGCAAAGGCCGAGCCATATGAAGCGGCCGCCCGATCCTTCGCTGCCCAGCCGCTCGTAGTTGATTGCCAGCCAGATCGCCGCTACGGCCGGGAGGATCACGCCGATCGCCGCCAGCGTGACGTGGAACGTCTGGCTGAAACGGACCTCGAGGCGCTCGCGCTTGGCCATCAGCCGCACTGCGCGCGATGGCGCAGCAGATGGTCGGCCAGCACGCAGGCGATCATCGCCTCGGCGACCGGCGTGGCGCGAATGCCGACGCAAGGATCGTGGCGGCCCGTGGTGCGGATCTCGATGTCGTTACCATGTCGATCGACGCTGCGCACCGGCGTCAGGATCGAGCTGGTCGGCTTCACCGCCATACGCGCGACGATGTCCTGGCCGGAGGAGATGCCGCCCAGAATCCCGCCGGCATGGTTGGCGAGGAACGTCACCTTGCCGTCCTTCATGCGCATCTCGTCGGCGTTCTCTTCGCCGGACAACGCCGCGGCGGCGAAGCCGTCGCCGATCTCCACACCTTTCACGGCGTTGATGCTCATCAGCGCGCGGGCGATGTCGCCGTCGAGCTTGTCGTAGATCGGCGCGCCCAGGCCGGCCGGCACGCCCGAGGCCACGACCTCGATCACCGCGCCGACCGAGGAGCCGCGCTTGCGTACGTCGTCGAGATAGCCTTCCCACGCCTGCGCCGCCTGGCGATCGGGACACCAGAAGGGGTTGTCACCGACGGCGTCCCAATCCCATTTCGCACGATCGACCTTCTGCGTGCCCATCTGCACCACCGCGCCGCGGATGGCGACGCCGTCACCGAGGATCTTGCGCGCGATCGCGCCGGCGGCGACGCGCACCGCGGTCTCGCGCGCCGACTGGCGACCACCGCCGCGATAGTCGCGCACGCCGTATTTTTGCAGATAGGTGTAGTCGGCGTGCGCGGGACGGAACTGGTCCTTGATCGCGCCGTAGTCCTTCGACCGCTGGTCGACGTTCTCGATCAGGAGCGAGATCGGCGTGCCCGTCGTGACTCCCTCGAACACGCCCGACAGGATCTTCACCGCGTCGGGTTCCTGGCGTTGCGTGACGAAGCGCGAGGTACCGGGTCGGCGCTTGTCGAGGAAGGCCTGGATGTCGGCTTCGCTCAACGGAATGCGCGGCGGTGCGCCGTCTACGACGCAGCCGATCGCCGGGCCGTGGCTTTCACCCCAGCTCGTGAACCGGAAGAGATGCCCGAAGGTATTGCCAGCCACACTCAGTCCTTGAAATCGGCGAGCAGCTCGCCGAGCTGCGGCGCCGAGGAGGTCTTGATCATGCCGACGACGTGGTAGCCAGAATCGACATGCATCACCTCGCCGGTGACGCCGCTGCCGAGGTCCGACAGCAGGAACAGGCCAGCGCCGCCGACCTCTTCCGTGGTGACGTTGCGCTTTAGCGGCGAGTTGAGCTCGTTCCACTTCAGGATATAGCGGAAATCGCCTATGCCCGACGCGGCGAGCGTCTTGATCGGGCCGGCCGAGATGGCGTTGACGCGGATGCCGAGGTCGCCGACGTCGGCGGCGAGGTAGCGCACGCTGGCCTCGAGCGCGGCCTTGGCCACGCCCATGACGTTGTAGTGCGGCATGACGCGTTCGGCGCCGTAGTAGGTGAGGGTCAGCAGACTGCCGCCCTTCTTCATGCGCGGCACGGCGCGCTGCGCCACCGCGGTAAAGGAGTAGCAGCTGATGTTCATCGTCATCGCGAAATTGTCGGCCGTGGTATCCAGGTAGCGGCCCTTGAGCTCGTCCTTGTTGGAGAAGGCGATGCAGTGGACGACGAAATCGAGCTCGCCGCCCCAGCGCTTGTCGATCTCGGCGAAGACCGCGTCGATGCTGGCCTTGTCGGTCACGTCGCAGGGTACGGTGAAGTCGCAGCCGATCGAGGCGGCCAGCGGCTCGACCCGCCGCTTCAACGCGTCGCCCTGATAGGTGAAGGCGAGCTGGGCGCCGTGATCGTGCACCATCTTGGCGATGCCCCAGGCGATCGAGCGGTCGTTGGCGACGCCCATGATCAGGCCCTTCTTGCCGGCCATGAGCTGCGTCGGGGCGGTCATACGGAAACCTCTGGAATCGTTGCGTATCAGATCGTTGGCATCGCCGATTGCGACGATTTTTCAACAGCTTGACCCCGCTTGTAGCGGGCGGGCCGGATGCCCGCAAGGGGATCGCGTCGGCCAACAGGGACAAACGGCCGCTAGCCTTACGACGCGGTCAGCGGCCATAGTCGCGACAATGAGCGAGCCTAGTGACGATCCGTGGCAGAGCTTTGGCGCGTGGTTCGCCGAAGCCGAGAAGAGCGAACCCAACGATCCCAACGCTGTGGCCTTGGCGACCGTCGGCGCCGACGGCATGCCGTCGCTGCGCATGGTGCTGCTCAAGGGCTGGGATCGCGACGGGTTCGTCTTCTACACCAACTATGAAAGCCGCAAAGGCGAGCAACTGCTGGCCCATCCCAAGGCGGCCTTGCTGTTCCATTGGAAGTCGCTGCGCCGCCAGGTGCGTATCGAGGGACCGGTGAGCAAGACGACGCCGCAGGAGGCCGACGACTATTTCGCCACGCGCCAGCGCGGCAGCCAGATCGGCGCCTGGGCTTCGGCCCAGTCGCGGCCGCTGGAGAGTCGCTTCGCGCTTGAGAAGAAGGTCGCGGAGTTCGGCGCCAAGCACTTGATCGGCGCCGTGCCACGCCCGCCGCACTGGTCGGGCTTCCGGGTCGCGCCGCTGCTGTTCGAGTTCTGGCGCGACATGCCCTTTCGCCTGCACGATCGTACGGTGTTCAGGCGCACGGATGTTGGCGCCTCGTCGTGGCGGACCGAGAAGCTCTACCCCTGAGCCTTGCCATGATTGGCGATGAACGTGCCCGGCTGGTGCGCGCGGCGACCTACGCCTCGACATCGGTGGCGCTGGTTCTGGTTCTGGCCAAGCTCTTCGCCTGGCTTCTGACCGGCTCGGTGAGCCTGCTGTCGTCGCTGGTCGATTCGTCGCTCGACCTGCTGGCGTCGGCGATCACCTGGCTCGCCGTCCGTCACGCGATGAATCCAGCGGATCGCGAGCACCGCTTCGGGCACGGCAAGGCCGAGGCCCTGTCCGCGCTGGCGCAGGCGGGTTTCATCCTCGCCTCGACCATCGGGCTGATCTTCGCCGGTATCGAACGCCTCATGATGCCCCATCCGATCGTTCGCGAAGAGATCGGCATCGCCGTCAGCTTGCTGTCGATCGTCGCGACCGCGGGGCTGGCGTTGTTCCAGCGACACGTCGTGCGACGCACGGGATCCGTGGCCATCAGCGCCGACGCGCTGCACTACCGATCGGATCTGCTGGTCAACATCGCGGTCGTGATGGCGCTGCTGCTGACGGCGCGCTTTGGCGTGGTGTGGCTGGACGGGGCGGTGGCTATCGCCATCGCTCTTTATCTTCTCCTGGGCGTGCGCGCCATCGTTGGGCAGGCACTCGACGTGCTGATGGATCGTGAATTGCCCGGGGCGGATCGCCGGCGCATCGAGGCGATCGCGCGCGCCCATCCGGCGGCGCGAGATCTGCACGGCCTGCGCACGCGGACGTCAGGTACGACCCGCTTCATCGAACTGCATGTGGCGTTCGATCCCGATCTGCCATTGGCCGTCGCGCATTGTCACGGCGACCAGATCGAGGCGGCGATCAAGGACGCCTTCCCGGACGCCGAAGTGCTCCTGCACCTCGATCCCGATGGTCTCGAGGAGCCGCAGCGCGATCCGGAGTAGGAGCGCTAAGCGACGAACTGGCGGAAAAGGTGGCGCAGGTCCTGCCGCTCCTGCGGCGTGATCTCGCCATCGAGCACGCGCGCTTCCCAAGAGCGCAGCTCTTTCTTCACGTGGTTGGGCGTTCGCGGGCTGAGTAGCAGCATGAAGAACTGCTCGTAGGGTGACAACTCGCGCTCGCGCCGCATGCCCATTGGGCCGGCTCCGACAGTGGCCGGCTCCGGTGCCGACCTGGCATGGCTGGCTTCGCTCACGGCGGCGCCCGACCTGGCAAGCTGCGCTTTGGGGAGCAGATCGGGGCGCAGGATCTCTTCCCAGGAGAATCCGGCCTCGCGGACCATGGTCGTCGCTAGTTTCGCGGCCGCCATGACCTCTCCGGCGTGGTCGCTGCCGAGAATCTCGAGGATCTTGGCGAGCGTCGTCTTATTGAACTGGGTCATTGGGGACCCTCTCCCCCTAGCCGGTTCCGGGGGGCGGAGTGCCGGCAATGATCTTGAGAAACAATAGACTGCGCCACTTTTCGTGACTTGAACACAAGATATGGATTATCCACAGCGAAAGCAAGCGAAGCGTGGTTATCCACCTCCCCGACGGGAACAATCGTTCCCGGCGCGCCGGGGGGATATGCCAAACATCCGACGCATGTCCGCATCCGATCCATCCGCCGATCCCGGTTTCCGCACCTATCTCGGCGGCCTGAGCTCGTGGTTTCTCGCCCAGGGCATCGGCATGGTCATGGTGCAGTGGCTGGTGACCGACGTGTTGCGCCGCTCGGCCGAGGATCTTGGCCTGGTGCAGATGTGCGCGATGGGACCGGCCCTGCTGTTCATGCTGTATGGCGGCGCGGTCGCCGACCGTGGCGACGCGCGCCGGCAGCTGATGATCTGCCATGTGCTCGCGGCCATGCCGCCCTTGGCGCTGGCGGTCCTCGCGCTGACCGGCAAGCTCGACCTGCTGGTGATGATCATCTACGGCGTCGCCTCCGGCACGATTGCTGCCTTCGCCATTCCCGCGCGCGATGGCCTGCTGCCGCGCGTGACGCGCCTGCCGATGCCGCGCGCCGTGGCGGTCGCCACCGGCATGCAGTTCCTGACCCAGCTCGTGGGCATCGGCGTCGCGACGGCGGCGGACAGTACCGGCGCCGCGCCGCTGCTGATCGCGCAGGGGGTCATGCTGCTGGCCGGCACGCTCGCTATCGCGCGCCTGCGGCCGCAGCCGGCGGCGAACGGCGGTGGCGCCACCGACGGCGGTCTTGTGGATGGCATCCGCGTCGCCGTGCGCGAGCCTCGCATCTGGCCGGTCATCGCGCTGATCTTCGCCATCGGCCTGTTCTACGTTGCGCCCTTCGTCGTCGTGCTGCCGATCGCGGTGCGCGACGTCTATGGCGGCGGCTCGACGCGGCTGGCTTTGCTCAACCTGATGTTCTGGGCCGGCACCATCGCCGCGAGCTTCGCCATGGCGCGCTTCGGCGCCCGTTTGGCGCATCGCGGCCGCGCCGTGGTGCTGGCGCTGTCGATGGGCTTCGTCGTGCTGGCCCTGATGGCGCTGCTGCCGCCGTTTCCCGTGGTGCTGGCGTTGATCTTCGTCTGGGGCACCGGCGCCGGCGTGACCATGACGCAGGGGCGCACCATCGTGCAGATGGCGGCGCCGGCCAGCCATCGCGGCCGCGTGCTGGCCCTGTTTCAGCTCGGCTTCATGGGTGGCGCGCCGATCGGCGCCCCCGTCGTCGGTGCGATCGCCAGCGGCCATGGTCTGACGGCCGCGATGCTGGCCGCCGCCGCCGGCATGGTCGTGGTGATCGCGATCGTGCTCGCGACCTCCGGTATCTGGCGCGAGCGCTCGGCGTGAGGGTCTATTCGGCGGCCTGGCGCCGCGAGGGCATCAGCGTCGTCCAGACATCGACAAGCGCCGCGACGAGGCGCTCCATCGCCTGATCGTCATGCGCCGGGGTCGGGGTAATGCGCAGGCGTTCAGTGCCGCGTGCGACCGTCGGATAGTTGATCGGCTGCACATAGATGTCGTGGCGATCCATCAGCAGATCGCTGGCGGCCTTGCACAAGGCAGCGTCGCCGACGAACAGCGGCACGATGTGGCTGACCGAGGGCATCACCGGCAGCCCGACCGCCGCGAGCTTCGCCTTCAGGGTCGCGGCGCGTTCCTGGTGGCGCGCGCGGCGCTCCGCGCCCTCGCTCTTGAGGTAGCGCACGGCGGCCAGCGCGCCGGCGGCGATCGAGGGCGGCATCGAGGTGCTGAAGATGAACCCGTTGCCGTTGCTGCGGATGAAATCGATCAAGCCGGCGTTGGCCGCGACATAGCCGCCGACCACGCCGAAGCCCTTGGCCAGCGTGCCCTGGATGACGTCGAGGCGATGCATGACGCCGTCGCGCTCAGCCACGCCACCGCCGCGCGCGCCGTACATGCCCACGGCGTGCACCTCGTCGAGATAGGTCAAGGCGCCGAATTCCCGCGCTACGTCGCATAGCGCGGCGATCGGCGCGATGTCGCCGTCCATCGAGTAGACGGATTCGAACGCGACCAGCTTGGGCGCTTCGGGATCCGCTGCCGCCAGCAGCTCGCGCAGATGCGCGGGATCGCTGTGGCGGAAGACGTGATAGGGCGCGCGGCTGTTGCGGATGCCGGCGATCATCGAAGCGTGATTGAAGGCGTCGGAGAACACCACGCATCCCGGCAGGCGCGCGGCCAGCGTACCCAACGTCGTCTCGTTGGCGACGTAGCCCGAGGTGAAGACCAGGGCGGCGTCCTTGCCGTGCAGGTCGGCGAGCTCGTGCTCCAGCTCGACATGCAGGTGGTTGGTGCCGGAGATGTTGCGCGTGCCGCCCGCGCCGGCGCCCTGCCGGACGATCGTCGCGGCCATCGCCTCGGTGACGACGGGATGGCTGCCCATCGCCAGGTAGTCGTTGCTGCACCACACGGTGACTTCACGCGCCCGGCCCCGCTCGTCGCGATAGAGCGCCAGCGGAAAGCGCCCGGACAGCCGCTCAAGATCGGCGAAGACCCGATAGCGCCCCTCGGCCTTCAGCGCCGCCAGCTGCTCGGCGAAGAAACCGGTGTAGTCGAAAGACATGCTGCGGGACCTCCGGACGGCCGGCCGCGGGAACCTAGTGGGCGAACACCCCATACGAAACAGAATTCCCCTACCCGGACAAGGCGCATTGACGCACGTCAAAGGCGGGGACAGGTTAGGGCCGACATGCACGGAGCCCCGGACGACCCGCTGGTCGAAGCGCTGGCAGGCACGGCACGCGGCGAGCGCGCGGCGTTCGCGACGCTGTACCGGGCGACCGCGCCCACGCTGATGGGCGTCGCCCTGAAGGTGCTGCGCCGCCGCGACGCGGCCGAGGACGTGTTGCAGGAAGCCTTCGTGGCGATCTGGGACAAGGCCGGCCAGTACAAGCCGGAGCGGGGCGCGCCGATCGCCTGGATGGCGATGGTGGTGCGCTATCGCGCCATCGACCGGCTGCGGCGCGAGGCCCGGCGGCCCGAGGACATGGCCGCATCCGAAGACGACTTCGCCGACGTACCCATATCGCCCGAAACCGTGTTCGACGGTCGGGCGAAGGACGTGATGCGTTGCCTGGAGCGCCTGCCCGCCGATCCGCGTAGCGCGATCTGGCTGGCGATGCGCGAGGGGTTGACGCACGAGGAGATCTCGGCCCGCATGGGGCGGCCGCTGGGCACGGTGAAGAGCTGGATCAGGCGGGGGTTGATCGACTTGAAAGGGTGTCTGGAGTCATGACGGATCAGGACCTCGACGCGCTGGCTGGGGAATACGTCCTCGGCACCCTCGCGGGCGAGGAGCGCCAGGCGTTGGAGGCGCGTATCGAGCGCGATTCCGACCTGCGCGCACGGGTCGAGGCCTGGGAGCGTCGTCTAGGTCCGGCGGTCGTCGCTGCGGCTCGGTCGGTCGAGCCGGCGGCCGATCTGCTGGCGAAGATCGAGCGCGTGATCGACGCGCGTCAGTCCGTGGATTTCGGCGGCGTGACGGTGCGCGCCAACGAAGGCGAGTGGGTGCCGCTGGCCCGTGGGTCGGAGATCAAGCTGCTTCTGGTCGACAAGGTGAAGCGCGAGCGCTCGTTCCTGCTGCGGCTTGCGCCCGGTGGATACGTGCCGCCGCACGATCATCCCACGACCGAGGAGTGCGTGGTGCTGTCCGGCGACATGGTGATCGGCGACACGGTCTTCTATCCCGGCGACTTCCACGCCGCGATCGCCGGGGTGAAGCATCCGGCGCTGACCAGCCGCGACGGCGGCGTGATCTTTATCCGTGGCCCGATCTACGACGGCTATCCCTGACGGTCGCGGCGCGGCTTTACGCTCCGAACGCGAGGCCAGATGCAAGCACGTGATCGTTTGCCGATCACAAGTCTTTCACACCACACGCGCGCTCTCGTGATCGGCTGATCGCATCCTCCCGCCTGGGCCCGCCGTAACAGGGCACGAGGTCGACAGGACATGGCCTCGTCGACCAGCAAGGGAGAACTCATCATGGATACCACTGTCAACAGCGGACGCCGCAAGCTGCTGCGCGTCGGCGGCACGTCGCTCCTCTCGGCCACCGCGGTGGCGCTTCTTGCGGGCTGCGAGCGCATGGCGAGCCAAGCGCAGGCCCAGACCAATCCGGCCGGCGACGTGCAGATCCTCAACGTCGCGCTGGGGCTCGAGCACGAGGCGATCAGCGCCTACTCGATCGCCGCCGGCAGCGGCCTGGTCAGCAAGGCCGTGCTGCCCGTCGCGGTGACCTTCCAGGGCCACCACAAGGAGCATCGCGACGCGCTGATCGCGACTATCCGCAAGCTGGGCGGCACGCCGGTCGCGGCCAAGCCCGACGCCGAGGTCGCCAAGGCGCTCAACGCCGCGTCGCTGAAGAACCAGACCGATGTGCTGCGCCTGGCGCAGAGGCTCGAGCGCGGCGCGGCCAACGCCTATCTCGGCGTGATCCCCTCCTTCTCGGACAAGGGACTGGCGCAGGTTTCGGCCAAGCTCGCCTCGGACGAGACCGGCCACTGGATTGTGCTGAGCCAGGCGCTGGGCGACGCGCTGTCACCCAAGGCGTTCTACGTCGGCTGATCCACACATCCGCTGATCCCCGTCGCTTCGCGGCGACGGGGACGCCAGCGAACGAGGTGACTCATGGATACGCTTCTCGCCTGCGCCGTGCTGGCGGGCCAGCTCTGCTTCGGCCCGCAACTCGCCGCTAACGATGTCAATCGCGGCAAGGAGCTGTGGGAGGCGCGCTGCACCGGCTGCCACTCGCTGGAAGCCAATCGCATCGGCCCTCTGCACCGGGGTGTCTTCGGCCGCAAGGCTGGCACCGTGCCGGGCTTCAGCTACTCCACCGCGCTGAAGAATTTCGGCCAGACCTGGACCGAGGCGAGCCTCGACAAGTGGCTCGCCGCGCCGGGCCAGTTCGTGCCCGGCAGTCGCATGGGCTTCGCGGTCGGCGACGCCAACGATCGCAGCGACATCATCGCCTATCTCAAGAGCGTTTCCGGCCGCTGACGCGGCCAACCTCCGTCATTCCGGGCGCGGCGGGTTCCCCCCGGCACGCTAGCCCCAGCCGGACCGCGGCTTGCCGCGCTCGGGGTGACATCAATGCCGGCTTGTCAGCAACGCGCGGCCTTCATCGGTGATCTCGATGATCGTGCCCGCGCCGGCGACCGAGCGGCGCACGACGAGGCCGCGCGCGCAGGCCTCTTCCCACACGGTCAGCCGCGGGCATGATGTGCGCCAGGCGTCGATCAACTCGTCGTAGCGGCGCGGCGTCTTGCCGACCCATTCGACGAGATCGACGATCAGCGGATCGATCGGATCGCTCATGTCGCTGTCTCCTATGACGTCGCCATCAGCCAGGTGCCGTGACCGACATAGTAGGTCGCGATCGCCAGGATGATACGGTTGGCCCAGGTGCGGAACTGCTTTTCTGACATGCCCTCGAGAATGCGCCGTGCCAGGGTCGTGCCGATCAAGGAGGCGGCGATGGCGAGGCCGGCGAGGATCGGGTCGAGCGTGGCCGCCGCGCTGATGATGCCGCCGAAGTAGATCAGCTTGATGCCATGGCCGAGCACCTGGCAGGTCGCCTTGGTGGCCACCAGCTGGCGCCGGTCCATCGCGCCACCGAGGAAATAGGTGTCGAGCAGCGGCCCCGACACGCCGGTCAGCAGCATCAGGCTGGTGCAGGCGCCGCCGAAGAGCACGCCGTGCGACAGCCGGCCCGGATCGGGCTTGAGCGAAGCGGGCAGCAGCCGGACGATGAAGGGCGACAGGCCGAGGAAAAGCAGGGCCACCGGCCGGCTCGGCACGAAGGTCAGCAGCGACCACAGGCCGAGCGCCAACACGCAGCCCGCCATGTAGAAGCCCACCGGCTGCCATACGATGTGGTCGCGCCACAGGAAGGCACGCCAGCCGTTCGAGGCCATCTGCGTAACGCCATGCAGCACCATTGCCGCCGGCACGGGCATCAACGCCAGTAAGACTCCCATCAGGATCAGCCCGCCGGCCATCCCGAAGATGCCGGACAGGAAAGCGGTCGCGACCATGATCGCGAAAAGGGCGGCCATAAGCAGCGGTGTCATGCCGTTCTCTTGCGCCGCTTGTCGTTCGGCGGCAAACGGCGTTAAGTTGGCTTAGGCTTACTTTTGCTGAGGCTGTTGATGCGCGCGCTGCCGTCACTCAACGGTGTGAAGGCGTTCGAGGCGGCGGCCCGGCTGGGCGGCTTCGCCGGCGCGGCTGAGGAACTCAACGTCACGCCGGCGGCGATCAGTCGGCTGGTACGCCTGCTCGAGGTGCGCCTTGCCGTGCCGCTATTCGAACGCCGCGCCAACGGCCTGCGCCTGACGCCATCAGGCGTCGCCTATCGCGACGGCCTGACGCCGATCCTCGATTCGCTCGCGACCTTGACGGCCCAGGTCTGCGACGCCGCCCGTGGCCGCGTGCTGACCGTCGGCGTCGGACCGACCTTTGCCATCCGCTGGTTGATTCCGCGCCTGGCGGCATTTCGCGCCGAGGCACCCGATGTCGAGGTGCGGATCACGACGGGCGGCGCGACGGTGCCTTTCGCCGAGGACTGGACTTGCGGCATCCGGCTGGGCGACGGCGACTGGCCGGGTTTCGTCGCCGAGAAGCTGTTCGCCGCCGATCTGTCGCCGGTCTGCGCGCCGTCGGCGGCGGCGCGACTACGCAAGCCGGAAGATCTCAAGCGCGCGACATTGCTGCGCGTGGCGCATGCGCGCGAGGACTGGCCGCGCTGGTTGAAGGCGGCGGGCGTCGGCGAGTGGCGGATCGACGGACCGGTGTTCGAGTACTACGGCCATGCCTTGCAGGCGGCGGCCGACGGGCTCGGCGTCGCCATGGGCATCCGGCCCTACATCGACGACGACTTGGCCGCCGGCCGGCTGGTGGTGCCCTTCGCGTTGTCGGTGCCCAAAGGGACGAGCTGGTACCTCGTCCATCGACCGCACCGCGCGGCGGAGGAGGGCTTCAAGGTGTTCCGGCGCTGGATCACCTCGGCGGCGCTCAGGCGAACACGAGCGCGAGCAGGCCGAGCGAGAAGCTGAACGAGACCGCCAGCACGGGCGAGACAGCGAGCAAGCGGATCCGGTCGGGCAGCGCGTCCCAATGGCGGAAGGCGCCGATGGTCGCGGCGATCGCGGGAATCATGCCGAACAGCCAGAAGATCAGCGCCATGACGGCGCCGACGTCGCGCAGCCGCTCGCTGCTGCCGACGAAGCCCTGACCGACGATGACGGCGGGAACGGCCGATGCGAAGAAGGTCCAGGCCCAGATGGCGCGCAGCCTAAGACGGCGCGAGATCGCCCCGATGTCGGTCGCTGCCACCAAGTTACCTCCCCCCGGAGGGGGAAGGTGCCCGAAGGGCGGAAGGCGGATGTCGACGGCGAACGCAGGAGTCCGTCTTCAACATCCCCCATTCGTCGGCTCTTCGCGCCGCCACCTTCCCCCTCCGGGAGAAGGTAACGTGAGGCGAAGCGGCCACCTCGATATCAGCCCTTGAAGCTGCCGTCGGCGCGCATCTCGGCGAGCGCCGCATCGAAGGCCTTGCGCAGTCGGTTGAAGAGTTCGTCCGTCTCGCTCTGGGTGATCACCAGCGGCGGACAGATGGCGATGCGATCGGCCATATTGCGCACGATCAGCCCCGCCGCCATCGCGTGCTTGGCGATCTTGTTGCCCGCGGCGCCGGCCGGCTCGAAGGGCGCTTTGGTCTTCTTGTCGGTCACCACTTCGATGGCGCCCACCAGGCCCACGCCCATGGTCTCGCCGGTCAGCGGGTGATCCTGGAACGAGCGCAGGCGAGCCTGGAAATGTGGCGCCAGACGCGCGGCATGACCGAACAAGTCGGTCTCCTCGTAGATCTTCTGCGCCTCGAGCGCGACGGCGGCGGCGACCGGATGGCCGGAGTAGGTGAAGCCGTGGCCCCACACGCCGATCTTGTCGCTCTCGGTCATCAGCGCCTGGTAGACGCGCTCGTTCACCATCACCGCCGAGATCGGCAGGAAAGAGGCCGACAGCGCCTTGGCGCAGCTCAGGATGTCGGGTTGCAGGCCCATGGTCTGGCTGCCCCAGACATTGCCCGTGCGGCCAAAGCCGCAGATCACCTCGTCGGCGACCAGCAGCACGTCGTACTTCTTCAGCACGGCCTGGATCTTCTGGTAGTAGCCCTTAGGCGGCACGATCACGCCGCCGGCGCCCATCACCGGCTCGCAGATCATCGCCGCGACGGTCTCAGGGCCTTCCTTCAGGATCAGCGCCTCCAATTCCTCCGCGCAGCGCGTCGCGAACTGCTCCTCGGTCTCGCCATCCTTGGCGAAGCGGTAGTGGTGCGGGCAGCTGGTGTGAAGGATGCCGGCGATCGGCAGGTCGAACGATTTGTGGTTGGTCGGCAGGCCGGTAAGGCTGGCTGCGGCCACGGTGACCCCGTGATAGCCCTTGATCCGGCTGATGATCTTCTTCTTCTGCGGCCGGCCCAGCGCATTGTTCATGTACCAGACCATCTTGATGACGCTGTCGTTCGCCTCCGAGCCGGAATTGGCGAAGAACACCTTCGACATCGGCACCGGCGCCATCTCGAGCAGCTTCTCGGCGAGATTGATCGCCGGCTCGTGGCTGCGGTGGTTGAACGAATGATAGAATGGCAGCTGGCGCAGCTGTTCGTAGGCGACCTTGGCGAGACGCTCGTTATCGAAGCCCAGCGCGGCCGACCACAGGCCGGCCATGCCCTCGATGTACTCCTTGCCGTCATCGTCGATGACGTGCACGCCGCGGCCGCGCACGATCGTCAGCGGGCCTTCGCTCTCGTGCTTCTTGAAATTCGTATAGGGATGCAGGTGGGAGGCGATGTCGCGGGCGGCGTTGGAATTGCCGCGCAGCGAGCGCGTGATCTGGTTCATGGGGGGCCCTCCGGACGTACCGTCGCGGCGCACTGTAGCGTCGCCCCCGCGACGCTGTCCATGCGGCCCCCGATCGCCGGGCCGCGGTCCCGACTACGAGAACTTGTTGGACAGGTTGATGAACATCGTGTCGATGCTCGTGGTCAGCAGCTGGGTCGCGGTCAAGATGCCCATGGCGATGAGCGAGGCAAGCAACGTGTACTCGATGACGACGGTGCCGGATTCGTCGCGGAGGAGATCGGCGGAGAACGCGCGGAGCTTGTTCGGCATGGTACGCTCCATCAGATCGCTGGCGACAGGCCGAGGGCGGCCAGCGCGCGGGCAAACGACCCATAGTGAACAAGCAATCCGGCTGCGGCGGCCGCCGTGACGCCCACCAAGGCGTTGACGAAGAGGAATTCGCGATCAGCGACCACACAGGCCCGGGCGACGCGATCAATGGAGGTCATGGAAATAATTCCCACAAAATCAATTACTTAAATGATTTCAATCTGACAAACCATTTACACACCCCTACGGCGGCACAATCAACTGTTTCGTGAAAACTTCGCGAAAAAACCAGCAGACCACCCTATGACGTTCTGACGTGAAATTGACCCGGCTTTGATTGTATGGTGCGCAGCACAAGTGGCGGCCGGCGAGCGTACAGGGGTGTGAATCCGCTGACCCGGCAAGCAAGAGAGGGAGCTTTCTATGGCTAAGATTTCGCGATGGGGCCTCGCGAGCGCGGCGGCGTTCGCGTTGGCGGGGGCGCTGGCCATTGCGCCGGTGTCGCAGGCTTCGGCCAAGACGTTCAAGTGGGCGAACGCGGGCGATGTCAGCTCGATGGACCCGTATTATCGCAACGAGACCTTCCTGCTGGCCTTCCTCGAGAACATCTACGAGCCGCTGGTGCGGCGCGACCAGAAGCTTGGTCTCGAGGCGGCGCTGGCGGTGAAGTGGGGCCAGAGCTCGCCGACGGTGTGGTTCTTCGACCTGCGCCAGGGCGTGAAGTTCCACGACGGCACGCCGTTCACCGCCGACGACGTCGTGTTCTCGCTCAACCGCGCCAACAGCGGCGGCTCCAACATGAAGGCGTACTTCGCCTCGGTGAAGGAGATTCGCAAGGCCGGCGATTTCCGCGTCGAGGTCGAGACCAAGTATCCCGATCCGCTGCTCGCCTCGAAATGGGCGGCGATCCTGATCATGTCCAAGGCCTGGGCGGAGAAGAACAACGCCCAGGTAGCCTCGGACGCGACCAAGAACGAGGAGAACTTCGCCACCCGCAACGCCATGGGCACGGGCGCCTTCGTCCTGCGCGAGCGCAAGGCGGGCGAGAAGACCATCCTCGTGAAGAACCCGAACTGGTGGGACAAGCCGACCCACAACCTCACCGAGGTCATCTTCACGCCGGTCGCCAACGCCGCCACGCGCGTGGCCGCGCTGAAGGCCGGCGACATCGATATGATGTACGAGGTGCCGCCGCAGGACACCGACAATCTCAAGCGCGACGCCAACATCAACGTCATCGAGGGACCCGAGACGCGCGTCGTCTATCTCGGCTTCGATCAGGAGCGCGACGAGCTGCTGGAGTCGAACATCAAGGGCAAGAACCCGTTCAAGGACAAGCGGGTGCGTGAGGCCTTCTACCGCTCGATCGACGTCGAGGCGATCAAGCGCACGGTCATGCGCGGCCAGTCCTTCCCGACCGCGCTGATGGTCGCGCCGGGCATCAACGGCTACGTCAAGGAGCTCGACAAGCGGCCGACTTTGCTGAAGCCCGAGGAGGCCAAGAAGCTGCTGGCCGACGCCGGCTATCCGCAGGGCTTCGAGGTCGGCTTCGATTGCCCGAACGATCGCTACGTCAACGACGAGAAGATCTGCCAGGCGGTCGTCGGCATGCTGGCGCGCATCGGTATCAAAGTGAACCTGCTGGCGCAGACGCGCAGCAAGTACTTCACCAAGATCCTGCGCAAGAGCGATTTCAAGCCGGGCGAGACCAGCTTCTACATGCTGGGCTGGTCGCCGGCCGCGACCTACGACGTGCACAACGTCTTCGAGGCGCTGATCCAGACGCCCAGCGCCGCGAGCAAGAAGGGTCAGTTCAACGTCAGCGGTTACTCGAACAAGGCGGTCGATGAACTGGCCGACAAGATGGAGGCCGAGACCGACGTCGCCAAGCGCAACGCAATGATCCTGGAAGCCACCAAGCTCTACACCCAGGATTACGCCTATATCCCGCTGCACCAGCAGGCGGTGGTATGGGCGGCGCGCAAGAACGTCAGCCTGCACCAGCCTGCGGACAACCGCTTCCCGCTGCGCTTCGTGACGCTGAAGTAGGCTAAGCGACCTTAAGCCCGCCCCCGCATCGGCCCGCCAAGGGCTGGTGCGGGGGCGGTTCGATTCATGCTACATCGAGCCCCATGATCGCGTTCATTCTGCGACGGCTCGCCCAGGCGGTCGGCGTTCTGCTGGCCGTGGGCTTCATCGCCTTCTCGCTGTTCACCTATATCGGTGACCCGATCAACGCCATGGTCGGCCAGGACACCTCGATGGAGGATCGCGAGGAACTGCGCCGCAAGCTCGGGCTGGACGATTCGCCGCCGCTGCAGTTCGCGCGCTTCATCGGCAACGCGGCGAGCGGGCGCTTCGGGCTGAGCTATCGCACGTCCGACCCGGTCGGCAGGCTGATCCTCGAGCGCCTGCCGGCGACGCTGGAGCTGTCGCTCTGCGCCGCGATCTTCGCTGTCGGCCTCGGCGTGCCGCTTGGCGTCTATACCGGACTCTATCCGCGACATTGGACGAGCCGGGCGCTGCAGGCGGTATCGCTGATCGGCATATCGCTGCCGACCTTCCTGATCGGCATCATGCTGATCCTGTTCTTCGCCGTGATTCTCAACGTCCTGCCCTCGTTCGGTCGCGGCGACACGGTGAAGTTCGGCTGGTGGACCTCGGGCTTCTTCACCTGGTCGGGGCTCAAGGCGCTGATCCTGCCGTCGATCACGCTCGGCCTGTTCCAGCTCACCCTGATCATGCGGCTGGTGCGCTCGGAGATGCTGGAGGTGATGCGCACCGACTACATCAAGTTCGCGCGCGCCCGCGGCCTGTCGAACCGTGCCATCAATTTCGGCCACGCGCTCAAGAACACCTTGGTGCCGGTCATCACCATCACCGGCCTGCAGCTGGGCGCCATCATCGCCTTCGCCATCGTCACCGAGACGGTCTTCGCCTGGCCGGGCATGGGGCAGCTCTTCGTCCAGTCGGTGCAGTTCGGCGACATACCCGTCATGGCGGCCTACCTGCTGCTGGTCAGCTTCTTCTTCGTGGTCATCAACATGATCGTCGACCTGCTGTATTTCGTGGTCGATCCGCGGCTGCGCGGCATGGGCGCGGCCGCCGCTGGGAGGCACTGATGGCGCTCATCGACAGCTTCCGGCGCGCCGCCGACAGCGATATCTGGCACAGCTTCCGCGCCTCGCCGATGACCATGGCCGCGGCGGCGGTCACGCTCTTCATCGTCCTGGCCGCTTTCCTCGCGCCGCTGATCGCCCTGCAGAATCCCTTCGATCCAGCCAACCTCAACCTCAGCGACGCCATGCGCCCGCCGATGTTCTTCGGCGGCGAGTGGAGCTTTCCGATGGGCAGCGACGATCAGGGTCGAGACCTCTATTCGGCGATCCTCTACGGCACGCGCCTGTCGCTCGAGGTCGGCTTGGCCGTCGTCTTCTTCTCGATGATCCTCGGTATCGGCCTGGGCCTGGTCGCGGGCTATGTCGGCGGCACGCTCGACGCGATCATCATGCGTATCGCCGACGTGCAGCTCACCTTCCCGGCGATTCTGATCGCGCTGCTGATCGACGGCGTGGTGCGCGGCGTCATCTCGGTCAAGCGCCACGAGGAGATCGCGGTCTTCGTCATCGTCGCCTCGATCTCGCTGGCCTTCTGGGTGCAGTACGCGCGCACCGTGCGCGGCTCGGTCATGGTCGAGCGCAACAAGGAGTACGTGCAGGCCGCGCGCGTCATCGGCCTGCCGCGCTGGCTGATCATGTTCCGCCACGTGCTGCCCAACGTGATGGGGCCGGTGCTGGTGATCGCCACGATCAATCTCGGCTTGGCGATCATCACCGAGGCGACCCTGTCGTTCCTGGGTGTCGGCCTGCCCTCGACGCAGCCGTCGCTGGGTACCCTGATCCGCATCGGCAATGAGTACCTGAACTCCGGCGAATGGTGGATCACCATCTTCCCCGGCCTGACGCTGGCGGCCCTCGTGCTGGCCGTGAACTTGCTGGGCGACTGGTTGCGCGACGCCCTCAATCCCAAGCTGCGATGAGGTCGCGCGCATGATCCCCGGTTCCAACCAGGCACCATTGCTCGAAGTGCGCAACCTTCGCGTCGAGTTCCCGACGCGGCGCGGCACGCTGGTCGCGGTCGATGACGTCTCGTTCTCGATCTCGCCCGGCGAGGTGCTGGGCGTGGTGGGCGAGTCGGGCGCCGGCAAGTCGCTGACCGGCGCGGCGATCATCGGCCTGCTCGAACCGCCCGGACGCATCGCCGGCGGCGAGGTCGTGCTCGAGGGCGAGCGTATCGATAATCTGCCATACGAGCGCATGCGACGCATCCGCGGCGCGCGCATCGGCGCGATCTTCCAGGACCCGCTGACCAGCCTCAACCCGCTCTATTCGATCGGCCGGCAGCTGGTCGAGACGATCCAGACGCATTTGCCGCTGTCGGCCGCCGACGCGCGCCAGCGGGCCATCGACCTCCTGAAGGAGGTCGGTATTCCCGGCGCCGAGACCCGCGTCGATCACTATCCGCACCAGTTCTCCGGCGGCATGCGCCAGCGCGTCGTGATCGCCTTGGCGCTGTGCGCCAATCCGCGCCTGATCGTCGCCGACGAGCCGACGACGGCTCTCGACGTGTCGATCCAGGCGCAGATCATCGCGCTGCTCAAGCGGCTGTGCCGCGAACACGGCACGGCGGTGATGCTGGTGACGCACGACATGGGCGTGATCGCCGAGACCGCCGATCGGGTCGCTGTCATGTACGCCGGCCGGCTGGCCGAGATCGGGCCGGTGCGCGACGTCGTGAAGAACGCCAGCCATCCTTATACGCGCGGCCTGATGGGCTCGATCCCCAGCCTCGGGGTGCGCACCGAACGGCTGACGCAGATCGATGGCGCCATGCCGCGGTTGACGGCGATCCCCCGGGGCTGCGCCTTCAACCCGCGCTGCCCCGATGCGGGACAGCGCTGCACGGCCGAAAGGCCCGACCTGATGCCGGCCGGGGTGACCCGCGCGGCGTGCTGGCTCTACCACAGCCAGGGTGTCGGGCCGGCCTTGGCGAGGGAGACGGCCAATGCCTGATACGGGCGTCGCGGTGAGTCGCCCGCCGGCTTCCGGCGGCAAGCCGCTGGTGCGGCTTTCGGCGCTCAAGCGCTATTTCGACGTCTCGCCGCCATGGCTGGCGCGTGTCCTGGAGCGCAAGCCGCGCGCCATCGTGCAGGCCGTCGCGGGCATCGATATCGAGATCCGCAAGGGTGAGACCTTTTCGCTGGTGGGCGAGTCCGGTTGCGGCAAGTCGACGGTGGCGCGCCTCGTCGTCGGCCTCTATCCGCCGACCGACGGCGCGATCGAGTTCGACGGCAACGACATGGCCGCCAGACGCGGCCGTGTGGAGATGTCGGCGATCCGCCGACGCATGCAGATGATCTTCCAGGACCCGTTCGCCAGCCTCAATCCGCGCTGGCGCGTGTTCGATATCATCGCCGAGCCGATTCGCGCCTTCAAGCTGGCGAGCTCCACGACCGAGGTCCGTCAGCGCGTCGACGATCTGCTGCGGCAGGTCAAGCTGACGCCGGCCGATGGATCGAAGTATCCACACGAGTTCTCCGGTGGCCAGCGCCAACGCATCTCGATCGCTCGTGCGCTCGCCAGCCGGCCTGAGTTCCTGGTGTGCGACGAGCCGACCTCGGCGCTCGATGTCTCGGTGCAGGCGCAGATCCTCAACCTGATGATGGAGCTGCAGCGCGAGCACGGGCTGACCTATCTGTTCATCAGCCACAATCTCGCGGTCGTCTATCACATCAGCACGCGGGTGGGCGTGATGTATCTCGGCCGTCTGGTCGAGGTCGCCGACACCGACACGCTGTTCCGGCGGCCGAAGCATCCCTACACGCGCATGCTGCTGGACACGATTCCCGACCTCGACATGACCGGCCGCCAGCGCGCGCCGGTGGCAGGCGAGGTGCCCAGCCCGATCAATCCGCCATCGGGTTGCGCCTTCCATCCGCGCTGTCCCTTCGCCAACGACCGCTGCAAGCGCGAGAGACCGGCGACGATCCCGATCGAGGGCGGCTTGGTGGCTTGCCACGCCATCGAGGAAGGCCGGCTGAAGGCCGAAGACCGCGGCTACGGCGGCCATTGACATCGATCAAGGTCGGCCCGCCCCGGAACGGTTAGTGAGGGGCAACGAGTTCGGATGACCGGCGTTTCGGAGTTCCGCTGCACCGCGCGACGGCGTCGGGCGGAACCGCGCGCCGCGAAGTGCGAGCGCGATCGACCGGCAGGAGGCCGTCATGACCTACAAGACGATCGTCGTTCATGTCGATGACCAGGCGGAAACGGCGCCACGCGTCCGGCTTGCTACGGAACTGGCCCGCGCCTGCGGCGCGCGCCTGATCGGCCTGGCGGTGATGCCGCGGCCGCGGATGCCGGCCGGGATCGAGGGCATGTCCGTGTCGGCCAGCGTGCTCAAGGCGCAGGACGAGTCCAATCGGGAGCGACTGGCCGCCTCGCGCGTGCTCTTCGAACGGGCGGTGCGCGAGGCGTCGGTCGAGGGCGAGTTTCACGGCGTTATCGCCGACGCGGCCGGCGCGATGAACCACGAGATGCTCTACGCCGATCTCGGCGTTGTCGGCCAGCGCGACCCCGAGCGAACCATCAGCGACATGTACACGACCCTGCCCGAAACGGTGGCGATGGAGTCCCGCCGGCCGGTGATGGTCGTGCCGCATATCGGCTACAGCAAGCCGGTCGGCCGAAAGGTTCTGCTGGCGTGGAACGACAGCCCCGAGGCGCGGCGCGCGGCGACGGACGCCTTGCCGTTGCTGCGGGCCGCCGAGAAGGTCACGCTGCTGGTGATCGACGGCGACAAGCGCGAGGTCGAGGATGTCGGCCTCGGCCACGAACCGCCGGGCGACAGGGCCGCCGGCTGGCTGGCGCGTCACGGCGTCAACGTCGAGCTGGTCAACGACGTATCCGATGGGACCGATGTCGGCAGCGTCATCCTCTCGCGCGTCTCGGACCTCGACATCGATCTGGTGGTGATGGGCATCTACGGCCACTCCAAGCTGCGCGAGACGCTGTTCGGTGGCGCCAGCCGTACCATGCTGGGCCATATGACCGTGCCCACGCTGATCGCCCACTAGACGGGGCCGGGCGGGCGGCGCGATAGTCCTTACCGTCCCTGTGGACGGGAGGACACCGCATGGCCTGCGCGCTGAACGAGGCGCAGATCCGCGCCTACGAGGAAGACGGGCTGGTGATCGCCCGCGGTCTCTTCGACGCCGCCGAGGTCGAGTTGCTGCGCGGCGCGATGGAACGCGATCCCTCGGTGCGCGACCACATGCTCGACCGCCTCGATGGCGAGGGCCGCGCCACGCGCATCTCGCTGTGGAACCGCGCCGGCGACAGCGTCTACGGCCTCGCCGCGCGCTGCGATCGCATGGTCGACACGGTGACCCGATTGCTCGGCGGCGAGGTCTATCACTACCAGTCCAAGCTCACCGCCAAGGAGCCGCGCGTCGGCGGTGCCTGGGAATGGCATCAGGACTACGGCTACTGGTACCACAATGGCTGCCTGCGGCCCGACCTGTTGTCGTGCATGATCGCGCTCGATCGCTCGGATCGGACCAACGGCTGCCTGCAGATCGTGCGCGGCTCGCACAAGCTCGGCCGCATCGACCACACGCCGCTGACACAGGGGCAGAACGAGGTCGATCCCAAGCGCATGACCCACATCCTCGCGCGCTACCCGGTCGAGTACTGCGAGCTCGATCCGGGCGACGTGCTGATCTTCCACAGCAACGCCATCCATCGCAGCGACGCCAACCGCTCGCCCAACCGGCGCTGGACCCTGCTGATCTGCTACAACCGCGTCGACAACGACACGGTGACGAAAGACGACGACCGCTACTACGTGCCGCTAGAGCGCGTCGACGACGGCGCCATCCACCGCGCCGGGCTGAAATTCGCCGACGGCTCCGGCCAGGAGCACTTCGCCTCCAAACCCTTCGTTCCCAAGGTCACGATCGACGCATGACGACCACGCCGCTCCACATCCTGCTCGACACGCCGCTGCCGGGCATCCGCCGCATCACCTTGAACCGGCCGGAGAAGCGCAACGCGCTCAACAACCGGCTGCGCACCGAGATCTTCGCCGCGCTCGAGGCGCATGACCGCGACGATCAGGTGAAGGTCACGATCATCCGCGCCGCCGGCCCGGCCTTCTGCGCCGGCTACGACCTCGCGGCCAACAACCGGGTCGAGCAGCCCTATCACACCGCCGGCGGCCATGGTCAGTGGTCGCGCCATGTCGTCGATGGCTGGTTCCGCGTCTGGGATCTCGCCAAGCCGGTGATCGCGCAGGTGCACGGCTATTGCCTGGCCGGCGGCACCGAGCTCGCGACGTCCTGCGACCTGGTCTACGTCGCCGAGGATGCGCAGATCGGCTACCCGCCCGTGCGGCTGATGAGCCCCCCTGATATGCAGTTCCATCCCTGGCTGATGGGCATGCGCCAAGCCATGGAGTCGATGCTCACCGGCGACTCGCTGAGTGGCGTCGAGGCTGTCGCGAAAGGCTGGGCCAACCGCGCCTTCGCCGCCGCCGAGCTCGACGCCGAGGTGCTGAAGATCGCCGAGCGCGTCGCCAAGATCCCCTCGGACATCCAGCAGATCAACAAGCGCTCGGTGCATCGCGCCATGGAGATCATGGGCTTGCGCGCCGCGGTGCGCTCGGGCACCGAGATCCAGGCGCTGGCCTTCCACACCGACTCGAGCAAGGCCTATATGAGCCGCTTCCGCCGCGACGGCGAGAGCGTCTCGAAGCTCTTGAGCGAGCGCGACGCGTCCTTCGGCGACTACCGCGAGCGCAAGAAGTAGGTCAGAGCGAGACGCCGGCCAGGGTCAGGACACCGAGCGCGGCGAAGAGCAGGCTGGCCGCGAGCCTCAGCCCGCGCAGCGGCAGGCGGTCGGCGAGCCTGTGGCCGAGCCAGACCACCGGCGCGTTGGCCAGCATCATGCCGGCCGTGGTGCCGATCACGACCGCGCCCAGCAGGTCGAAGCGCGCCGCCAGCGCCACGGTGGCGATCTGCGTCTTGTCGCCCATCTCGACCAGGAAGAAGGCGACCGAGGTCGTGACGAAGGCCGCCCAGCCGCTCGCCGCCTCGCGCGCGCTCACGCGGTCGTCGTTGTCGGGGATCAAGGTCCAGGCCGCCATGGCGATGAAGGACGCACCCAGTACCCATCGTTGCCAGTCGCCGTCCAGCAAGTCGCCCAGCAGGTGGCCGACATAGCCGGCGGCGGCGTGGTTCAGCAGGGTCGCGGCAAGGATGCCCAGCGCGATCGGGATCGGCCGACGCAGGCGCGCCGCGAGCGCCAGGGCGAGGAGCTGGGTCTTGTCGCCGCATTCGGCAAGCGCGACGACGATGGTCGAGACGAGGAAGGCGTCCATGGGCGGGCGGCGTGTAGCACGCCGCCCGTCGCTCAGCCATCCAGCGCTTGCAGCACCGTGCGGTATTCCTCGCAGAACGCCTCGACCGCGGCGTAGAACCCGTCGTAGTGCTGCGGCTCGAGCACGACCGAGAGGCTGCTGAAGCCGCGGCGCGCGATGTAGTAGCCGCGGCCCAGCATCGAGAGCTGGAAGAGCGCGCGCACCTCGATCGGCGTCTTGGCCGCGTCGGCGGGGCGGCGCAATGGCGTACGCTGGAAGTGCACGACGTTGATCGAGCCCATGCCGGAGCACAGCAGCGGCACGCCGGCCTTCGCGCCGATGGCGTTCAGCCGCGCGCGGAAAGCATCGCCCTGGGCGCTGAGCTCGATCGACTTCTGCGGCGTGTAGATCTTGGTCAGGCCGGCGACGCCGGCGGCCATGGTCAGCACGTTGTTGTTGAAGGTGCCAGCATGCGGCCAGGCGTCGGCCTGGCGCGGATCGTAGCGCCGCATGATGTCGCCGCGGCCGCCGAAGGCGCCGAACGACATGCCGCCGCCGATGTACTTGCCGAAGGTGGTCATGTCCGGCGTGACGCCGTGCTTGAGCTGCAGGCCGCCGGGCGACAGGCGCGAGGTCATCACCTCATCGAAGATCAGCACGATGCCGTGCGCCGTGGCTTCCTCGCGCAGCATCTTCAGGTACTCGATATCGGCCGGGATACCGGAATTGCCGATCATCGGCTCGACGATGATCGCGGCGAGTTCGCTAGCGTTCTGCCGGATCAGCGCGCGGGTGCCCTCGATGTCGTTGTACGGCGCCAGCACGAAGGGGTAGGGCGCGTTGATCGGCGCCGGCGAGCCGCCACCGAAATAGAGAACGCCGCCGTGATAGCCGCCGGAGATGCCTAACACCTTCTGTCGTCCGGTGAAGGCGCGCGCGGTGCCCAGCGCCATGATGTTGCCTTCGGTGCCGGAATTGGTGAAGCGCACCAGCTCGACCGAGGGGAAGCGCTCGCAGACCAGCCGCGACAGCTCGGCCTCGTTGACGTTGGGCCCGCCGAACGACACGCCCTTGTCGAGCGTCTCGTGCAGCACCTTCATGATCACCGGATGCGAGTGGCCATAGAGCCCGGCGGTGTACTCGCCGAGGAAGTCGGTATAGCGGTTGCCGTCGATATCGATCAGCGTCGGCCCCTCGCCGCGATCGATCACCGAGGGGAAGGGGCCGTAGAACAGCACCGTGCGCGTGTTGCCGCCGGGCATCGACTTGCCGGCGCGCTCGGCTTGCGCCTGGCTCTTGGGCCGCGCCGCGACGTATTCGCGCTCAACCTCGGCCAGCGCCGAGGCCAGATCGATATTGACGCGCGTAGTGCCGTCCATGTCCGTCTCCAACCTTACTTGGGAATCGCGCCGTCCTTGGCATTGGCGCGCGCCAGCGCCGGGCGCGCCGCCAAGCGCGCCAGGTAGTCGTCGACGACTTTGCCTTTGGGCATCATCTGCCGCATCCACATGCCGGTGCTGCCGATCAGCGCGTCGACCGCCGAGAAGCGCTCACCCAGCAGGTACGGACCGGCCGCGAGCGCCGCGAGGATGCGCGCGTCAACCTCGTCGCGGCCGCGGAAGGTCCGACGCAGCATGTCGTTCTCGAGCAGCCCGCCGAACTCCATGTGCATGACTACCTCGATCACGCCGGCGTTGTAGGCCAGCCAGGTGAGATACGGCCCGCGCAGCTTGTCGCCAACCACCGGGCCGATGCCCTTGGCCGGAAACTTGTCGGTCAGGTACAGGCAGATCGCGGCCGACTCGGTGACCAGCGCGCCATCGTCGACCAGCGCCGGCGCCTTCTTGTCGGGATGCGGATTGGCGGGATCGGCGCCGCCGGAACCGTCCATGCGCGAGATGTTGATGGTCTTCAGCTCGTACGGCGCCTCAAGCTCCTCCAGCAGCCAGACGATGCGGGAGGAGCGCGATTGCGGCGCATGGTAGAGCGTCAGCATCTCAGGCGGCGAGCTTGCTCAGGTATTGCTGGACGAAGTCGCACTTCACCTCGGCGACATAGGCGTCGGTGAGCCGCTTGGTGATCGGCCCCGGCACCTTGCCGTCGGCGACCTTCTCGCCGTTGAACGTGCGCACCGGCAGGATGCAGAGCGACGTCGAGGTCAGGAACATCTCCTCGGCGTTGGCGGCGTCGAACATGTCGATGTCGGCCTGCTCGCAGCGGATGCCCAGCTTCTTGGCCATGTCCATGGTCATCTGCCTGGAGACGCCCGGCAGCACGTAGCGCTCGCTGGGGGTCAGCAGCATGCCGTCGCGCACGATGAAGATGTTGCTGCCCAGCCCCTCGGCGAGATTGCCATGCTCGTCGAGCAGGATCGCCCAGGCGTCGGGGTTCATCGCCTTCACCGGCTTCTCGGCGACGATCATGTTCAAGTAGTTGTGCGTCTTGGCGCGCGGGCTGAGCATGGTCGGCGACGTCCTGCGCATCGCCGTCGTCATGACGTCGGCGCCGTCGCGGAAGTACTTGGCGCGCTTGGCCAGCGGCAACGGCAGCACCTCGATCACCACGTTCGGGCCGGTGTGGTCCCAGCCCTCGTCGCCGATCGCGTCGACGCCGCGGCTCACCCGCTGGCCGACCCACCAGTCGCCGTCCTTCTCGCGCAGATGCTCGTTGCGCTGCACGATCTCCTCGCTCAGCGCCACCATCTCCTTGGGCGCCATGCCGGGATCGATCTGCAGGTAGCGCAGCGAGCGGTAGAAGCGGTCGATGTGCTCCTTGATGCGGAAGATGCGGCCGTCGAAGGTCCGCGTCATGTCGAAGGCGCCGTCGCCGTACTTCCAGCTGCGGTCGCGGAACGGGATCACAACCTGGCCCTCGGGCATCCACTGGCCGTTGAACCAGGCGACGCGGGAATTGGACAGCGCGGTCATGGGTCCTCTCGCTTTCAGCTTCGGGATGCGCCACGCTAACGGAAATCGCCGGGAGGTGCCATGCGGGAGTATCGAGGGTCCATTGCGCTGTACGAGGAATCGCGCCGCCATATGGCCGGCGGCGTCAGCAGCAATGTGCGCTACGCCAGCGTGCCGGTGCCGCTGTTCTTCGCCTGCGGCGAGGGTGCGCGGCTCATCGACGTCGATGGCAACGTGCATATCGACTATGTGCTGGGCAATGGGCCGGCGATCCTCGGCCACGCGCCGCCGGAGGTGATCAAGGCGGTGGCCGACAGCCTGGCCGACGGCCAGGTCTTCGCCGCTCAGCATCGTCGCGAGAGCGCGCTGGCCAAGCGGCTGTGCGGCCTGCTGCCCGGCGCCGAGCTGGTGCGCTTCTGCACGTCGGGCACCGAGGCGGCGATGATGGCGCTGCGCATCGCGCGCGCCTTCACCGGTCGGCGCAAGATCGTGAAGTTCGAGGGCCACTATCACGGCTGGACCGACCAGACCTATATCAGCGTGCGGCCGACCGGCAACGAAGCCGGCCCCGCCAACGCGCCGGTGCCGGTGGCGGAGTCGCCGGGCACCGCGCCGGGCTCGCTCGACGACGTGATCGTGCGCGGCTGGAACGACCTCCAGGGGCTGGAGGCGCTGTTCGCCAAGGAAGGCGCCGAGATTGCCGGCGTGATCATGGAGCCGGTCATGGTCAATGGCGGCGCGATCCTGGCGCAAGCGGGCTATCTCCAGGGCGTCGCCGACCTTTGTCGCCGGCACGGTGCGTTGTTCATCTGCGACGAGGTGATCACCGGCTTTCGCGCCGGGCTGACGGGCGCGCAGGGCCGCTTCGGGTTCACCGCCGACCTGTCGATCTACGCCAAGGCCGTGGCGGCTGGCTTCCCGCTGGCGATGGTCACCGGCCGGCGCGACGTGATGGAGATCCTGCAGACCCGCGGCGTCATGCATGGCGGCACCTACAACGGCAACGTCCAGAGCATGGCCGCGGCGCTGGCCGCGCTCGACCTGCTGGAGCGCGACGGCGGTGCGGTCTACGCCGCGATGGAGAAGCGCGGCGAGCGCCTGATGCGCGAGCTTCAGGCATTGGGCAAGCGCCACGGCCTGCCGATCCTGGCGCAGGGCCTGCCGACCATCTTCCAGACCTTCATCACCACGGACCCGCCGCCGCGCAACTTCCGCGAGGCCGCCGCCACTGACCGCGATCGCGCCATGGCGCTCAGCCGCGCGCTGCAGGACGAGGGCGTGCGCGTGAACCAACGCTGCTCCTGGTTTCTTTCCGCCGCGCACGACGACGCCACCATCGATGAGACCTTGGCCGCCGCCGACCGCGCCATGGCGAGGGTGGTGGCGGGCTAAATGCCTCGCCTCTGGTTCCCTCTCCCCGTGGGCGGGGAGAGGGAGATATGGGGTAGAGTGTGCCGACAAAGGAGAGCCGCCATGAACCTGCCCAAGCGCGTGCGACTGGTCGAGGTCGGGCCGCGCGATGGCCTGCAGAACGAGGCCAAGCCGGTGCCGGTCGACGTCAAGGTCGAGCTGATCGACCGGTTGACGGCCGCCGGCCACACCACGGTCGAGGCCGGCAGCTTCGTGTCGCCCAAATGGGTGCCGCAGATGGCCAGCACCGACGAGGTCATGACCAGGATCAAGCGCAAGCCCGGCGTGTCCTATCCCGTGCTGGTGCCCAACAAGCTGGGCATGAACGGCGCCATCGAATCGAAGTGCGAGGAGGTCGCCGTCTTCACCGCCGCCTCCGAGGCTTTCTGCAAGGCCAACACCAACTGTACCATCGACGAGAGCTTCGAGCGTTTCGCCCCGGTGATCGAGGCGGCCCAGCGCCACAACATTCGGGTGCGCGGCTACGTTTCGGTCGTCGCCGGCTGTCCGTACTCGGGCGACGTCGACCCCAAAATCGTCGCCGATGTCTCGGAGCGGCTGTTCAGGATGGGCTGCTACGAGGTGTCGCTGGGCGATTCCATCGGTGTCGGCACGCCGGCGAAATGTGTGGCGATGATCGACGCGGTGGCCCAGCGCATGCCGCGCGAGAAGATCGCCGCGCATTTCCACGACACCTACGGCCAGTCGCTGGCCAATATCCTGGCGGTGATGGAACGCGGCATCACCGTGTTCGACACCGCCGTCGGCGGGTTGGGCGGCTGTCCCTACGCCAAGGGCGCGTCGGGCAATGTCGGCACCGAGGACGTGCTCTATCTGCTGAACGGGCTGGGGATCGAGCACGGCGTCGACCTCGATGCCATCGCCGCCACCGGCCGCTTCATCTGCGAGGCGCTGGGACGTCAGCCGGCGTCGAAGGTGGCGCAAGCGCTGAAGGCCAAGCTCGCGGCGTAGCGGGCGCGACATCCAGGCAATTCGCCTCTCCTGTCATCCCGAGCGCAGCGAGGGATCCATACGATTCTCCTGGATCCCTCGCTGTGCTCGGGATGACAGAGCCATTCGATCCGGGCGGCCCCGATGACGAGCTTTGCAATGGTTTGCTATGGTCTGGCGAGTTTGCGGCGGCGGGATTTCCTGCATCTGTCTCGCTGACGCTCGGCGCCGTCTGTCCGTCCGCGTGGGGCGCAGGGAAGGCCGGATAGCGGCGCTTGGCCCGCTTGCCGACACGCTGGAACTGGCTCCAGTCGACGATCTCCAGGTATTCGCGGCCCTCGGCCTCGTAGATGCGCACCAGACCGCGCGCCACCAACTCGTCGATCATCGCGCGCACGCTATCGTTTTCTATGGTGTCGCCGGGAAACACCTGCATCCTGATGGTGCGTGGTCGTAGCGGCTGGATGCCGAAATCGTCGGCGAAGTTCCAGAGGCCGATGAACAGGAGGCGCGTCATCGCCGCGCAGTCGACGACGGCCTCCCAGGTCCAGAGGTCGGACGGAAGGATACGGTCGCGGGCCATGGGCGGACTCCGGTTGGAAAGACTGGCGCCGGTGTACCGCCAGGACGCGACTTCTCCAATTTCCGCGGCTACGGCTGCGCTATCGGTGGGGAAAGTCGCTGCGGCTGTATCAAGAGTTCCGCCCCTACGGTGGTCGTATTCAGGGCCGCGCGACGATACGGACCCGCGCCGAGGCGCTGCGGCCCTCGGAATCGACCACCGTGATCTGGGTCACGCCGGGGCCATCGGGTCGCCAGGTCTGGTCCTTGGCGAAGCGGTCGATCGGCAGCGGCTTGCCGTCGATCAGCCAGCGCAGCTGGCCCGAGCCGCCATCGGCCTGCAACGGCACGATCGCGTCGTCGGCGTCGAGGTCGATCACCGCCGATGACGGCGGATAGAGAATGCGCGGCGGCTTGCTCGCTGGGGCCGAGGTCGCGCCGGCGGTCGGCCGCGTCGGCGCGGCGGAGGCGGCGGTCATGCGCGCGGCGGAACCCTGGAAGCGACGCAGCGCGGGCGGCAGGTCGGCGTTGCGCGCCACCAGCAAGGTGTCGGCGGGCGGCTGCGGGCGAGTCGCCAGCTCGCCGGGCAGGCGGTCGAACATCTTCAGCAGGATCGGCAGCGCGGTCTCGCGGCCGAAGGCGCCGGGGCGCGGCGTGCCGTCGGCCTGACCGACCCAGACGACGACGGTGTAGGCGCCGCTATAGCCGGCGGCCCAGGCGTCGCGGAAGCCGTACGAGGTGCCGGTCTTGAAGGCGATCTGCCGGCTGCCGGTGCGGCGGCCGTCATAGGAGCGCGGCAGCGAGGCCCAGCCGTCGGGCATCGGCGCGTTGGCTAACGCATCCGTGACCTGCCACGCGGCGGCGGCGCCGATCAGGCGCAGGCTGGGCTGGTCCTTCTCATCGGCGATCAGGCGCGGCTTCACCACCACGCCGTCATTCGCCAGACCGGCATAGAGCGTCGCCAACTCCAGCGGCGAGAGCGCCACGCCACCCAGGCCGATTGCCAACGAGCCGCCGAGATCGCCCGTCCTCGGCAGGGCCGGCGAGACTCCTGCCTGGCGCAGCATCGCCAGGAAGCGCTGCGCGCCGATGCGCTCGAGCATGGCGACGGCGGGGACGTTGAGCGATTGCTGCAACGCGTGCCGCACGCTCACCGTGCCCTGATGCGCGCGGTCGAAGTTGCGCGGCATCCATTCGCCGAAGCGCAGCGGCACGTCGTCGATCAAAGTGTCGGGATGGGCGACACGATCGTCGAAGGCGACTCCGTAGATCAACGGCTTGAGCGTCGAGCCGGGCGAGCGGCGCGCGCGCACGAGGTCGACCTGGCCCTGGCGACCGAAGAAGCCGCCGCCATGCCAGGCGGCGATACTGTGCCGCTTGTTGTCGATGATGACGATGGCGATGTCGGCGCCGTCGCCCAGCCGTGCGCGCTCGTCCACCGCCAGCCGCGTGGCGGAGTCCTGGATCTCGCGGCGCAGGGTGGTGGTGACGATGCCGCCCCTGGGTGAGCGCGCGGCGAGATACTGAGCGACGTGCGGCGCCACGAAGGGCATCGCCAGCCGGCGATCGGGCGCGGCGGCCTGTGTTGCCTGATGCGCCACGGAGGCCGGGATGACGCCGCGTTCCAGCGCGCGGGCCAGCACCACGTCGCGCGCGGCCTGGGCCAGCGCGGGGCGGCGATCCGGCCGGCGGCGTTCGGGCGATTGCGGCAGCGCCACCAGCAGCGCCGCTTCGGCGGCGGTCAGCCGCTTGGGCTCCTTGCCGAAATAGGACAGCGAGGCGGCGCGCACGCCCTCGATGTTGCCGCCGAAGGGCGCCAAGGTGAGGTAGATCGAGAGGATCTCGGCCTTGGAGTAGCGCCACTCGAGCTGCAGCGCCCGCGCGCTCTGGCGCAACTTGGCGCCTAAGGTGCGGCGCGGGCCGCGATCCTGCTCGAGCAGGCGAGCAGCCTGCATCGAGAGCGTCGAGGCGCCCGAGATGATCCGGCGATGGTTGACCCACTGCTCGGCGGCACGCAACGCGGCGAGAGGATCGATGCCGGCGTGACTGTCGAAGCGCTTGTCCTCGTAGGACTTCAGCAGGGCGAGGTAGAGCGGATCGACGTCGTCGACCGTCGCCTTCAGCCGCCATTTGCCGTCAGCGGTGGTGAAGGCGCGCAGCAACCGCCCGTCGGCGTCGCGCACCTCGAGCGAGCGCGCTTGATAGCGCGAAAGGTCGGGCGGGAAGACGCGGTCGAGCGCGAGCAGGGAGGCTGCGGTCGCCAGAACCCCCAACGTCACCGCGATGGCGGTGCGTCGGATAAGACGGCGCAGCCCCTTCCTCCCTCTCCCCGCTTGCGGGGAGAGGGCGCTTCTTCGGATAAAGGTGCTCCAAAGCCCGCGCATCGTCCTAGCGGCTGAGGATCGTGACGCGGGTCGGTGACGTGCGGGCGAAGATCTCGGGGTTGTACATGTCCTCGATCTGCGTGGCCGGCAGGACGTAGCTGCCCGGGGTTACCGCGCGCACGACATAGGCCAGCCGCATCAGGCGGCCGCGGCGCGGCGACTCGTCGTACCACCACGGGCGCCAGCCGGCCGGCCAGTCGCGCGAACCGAACTCGAAGGCGGCGAAGAAGCGATCGTCGCGCGCCTCGGTCGAGGACGGCTTGCCGAGCTTGGCCATCCACTTGTACTCCTCGCTCAGCACGCTCTCGATCTCGAAGCCCGCCGGCAGCAGATCGAGCAGCGCCATCTCGTGGTAGGTCTGGGTGGTCGAGGTGACGTCGATCATCACCACGATGCGGTCGTTCTGGCGCACGCGCGACAGATCGGCCATACCGCCGCTCAAGGTGCGGAACTCGCGCTCGATGATCACGCCCTTGTTGTCGGCCGGCAGCGGCTGCGCCGGCACGCCGCGCGCCGAGACCATGGCCCAGGCATGGCCGGGCGCCACGTTCTTGATCGTGAAGCCGCGCGCCAGCGCCTCCCGGTCGAGGGTGTAGGCGACACCAGCGCCGGCCTGCGGCTTGACCTCCTTGCGGTCGACGATCAGGTCGAGCGGGCTGGAGCCCTGTAGCTCGGTAGCGCTGGCCAGCAGCATCCAGGCTTTCTCTTGCGTCGTCGTGCGGCGCACGTCGACGCGGCTCTGCGCGGCGAGCTGCATCGACAGGCGCTGCGCCGCCGCGCGCTGGCCGATCTCCGGCGCCAGCGCCACCAGGGCGGCGATGTCGCGCAACGCCGTGCCGTAGTAGTCGTGATCCGGCGCCGTGCCGACCTTGTCGAGCGCGACGCGGAACGCCGCCTCGGCCCGGCCGCGCTCACCGACCAGCGACAGGGCGGCGGCGAGATGAGCGTGCGAGAGCGCGCCGGTCATCTTGTCGGACGACGTGTCCTGGAAGTAGCGCACGCGGCCGGCGTCGGAGATGCCGGCGCGGCCCAGCAGGTACCAGGCGTAGGCCTGGGCGTTGGGCGCCATCTGCGGTGCGTAGCGCTGCACCCACTGCAGCGAGCGACGCAGCTGCGCTTCGGGCACGACGTAGTTCTTGTCGCGCGCGCGCAGCAGGAAGTCGACGCTGTAGATCTGCAGCCACTGGTCGGCTGGCCCGCTGTAGACGCTCCACATGCCGAAGCCGCCGTCGAAGGTCTGGCGATCGAGCACGCTGTAGACCGCCTCCTGGATGCGGCGCGGGATGGCGCGGTCCTCCTTCACACCGCCGAGATAGGCGACGTCGTTGAAGTAGAGCAGCGGCAGGGCGCGGCTGGTGGTCTGCTCGAGGCAGCCATAGGGGTAGCGGTCGAGCGACTGCAGCAAGGCCGCGACGTCGAAGGTGCGCGTGCTCGACAGCGCCACCGACGCCATCGCGGTGCCCGGCAGGAAGCCGGCCAGCAGCTCGCGATCGATGCGCAGCTCGTTGCCCGAGGCAATCTGCTCCATCGACTGGCGCGTGATCGGCGCCTGCGGCGCGCGGGTCTCGATGTCCCAGGTGCGGCTCACCGAGAAATTGCCCGGGCCGGTGATCGCCATGGTGACCGAGCCCAGGCCGACCACGTCGCCGGCGACCGGCACCACGTACTGCTCACGGCGGCCGGCGGGCAGCGTGACGACGCGGGTATCGTCGCCGGCGAGGATCACCGAGCCCGTGGTCGTGACCTTGACCGTGTAGTCCCCGGCCTGGCCCTCGACGTTGTGCAGCGAGATCGTCGCCTGGCTGCGGTCGCCGGGGGCGAGGAAGCGCGGCAGCACGAGATCGCTGGTCAGCGCGTCGCGCACGAACATACGGCCCTCGACGGCGCCGACACGGCTCTTGTCGTAGGCGACGGCCATCAGTCGCAACTGGCCGCTGAAGTCGGGCACGTCGAACTTGATCTGCGCGGTGCCGTCGGCGCCGAGCTTGACGATGCCCGAGAACAGCGAGACCACCTTGATTGGCACGACGTCGAGCCCGACGCCGCCAGCGGCGTCGCCGCCTTCGCGCAGCCGGCCGACGCCATCGGCCTTGTCGTCGAGCAGCTTGCCGTAGTCGTCGCGCATGAAGATGCCCAGCATGCGTTTGCCGAAGTAGTGCTCGACCGGCTTGGGCGAGCGGAAGCGCGTGAGCTGCAGGATGCCTTCGTCGACAGCGGCGAGGGTGACGTAGACCTCGGCGTTGCCGGCGTTGGCGACCTTGACCGGCAAGGTGATCGAAGTGCGCGGCCGGATGCGCTCCGGCGCGTCGATCGCGACCTGCAGCGAGCGCGTCGCCGGGTCGATGCCCAGCCACGCGAGACCGACGGCGCGCACGGGCGCGCGCTCGGCGCGGTTCAGCGGCCGGTAGGCGGTGACCAGCGCATAGGCGCCGGCGCCCCAATCGGCCGACACGGGCACTTCGACGGTCGTGCCCGATGCGGCGACCCGGATCGAGCGCGTCTCGACAATGCGGTCGTTGGCGACGACCAGCAGCGCCTCGCCGTCGAACGGCGCCTCGACGCGCAGCTTGGCGATGTCGCCCGCGACGTAGGCCGTCTTGTCGGCGCTGACGGCGGCGGTATCCGGGGTCTCCTTCTTTGCGACCTCGGCGCCCCAGCCGGCGTAGAAGCGATAGACCGTGCGGTTGTCGCCGTCGGTGAGCACCAGGCGATAGCTGCCCCAGTTCACCGCATGGCGGATGGTCGTGGCCTTGCCGTCTTCGGTGTCGAGCGTGCCCTGGGCGACGACGGCGTCGGTCACGTATTCGCGCCAGCGCCAGTTGTTGTCGTCGCGATACCACTGGAAGCGGCGATTCTCCTTCACCAGCCGCCACTGCAGTCCCTTGGCGCCGACGCGGGCGCCGTCGGGATCCAAGGTGATGACTTCGAACGACGCCTCGCGGCCTTCCTCGGCGCTGGCGCCTGTGAACAGCGGCTTGACGCCGATATAGCGGCTGCGCAGCCGTACCGGGATGGTGAGCTGGTCGCCGGTGGCGCGGCCGCCGGGCTCGAGCACCGACACCCTCAGTTCGCCGGTCAGTGGCGCCATTGGCACCTCCTTCAGGCTCACGGTGGTGCGGACTTGCGAACGGCCGCGCTCATCCATGTTGGCGAGCTCGAGCTTTTCCAGTTCCGGGCTGATCCGCTCATCGACGTCGCCGAAGCGGAAGCCCATTTCCTTGGGGAAGGGGTTGGGATCGGCCTTCACCGTCAGCTCGGCCTCGCCTTCGAGGCCGGCGGCCGGCGCGCCGTAGAGGAAGTCGGCTTGCGCGTCGACCTGGAAGGTGGTCGCCATCTTCAGCACGGTGGCTCGAGTCGAGATCTGCACCTTGAGCTTCTGCAGGATGAAGTCCTCGACGCTGAACTCGACGCGGCTGACCGGCTCGGCCTTGGGATCGAGATAGGCCGCGACCGACCACTTGCCGCGGCGCGCTGTACGGGTCAGCTCGACCGGGAAATGCAGGCCGCCGGCGGCTTGCGCCTGCAGCGCCTGGCGGCGGAACTCGACGCCGTCGGGGCGGCGCACGATCATGGTCACCGGCACGCCCTCGACGGCGTGGCCTGCGCGATCGCGCAGCAGGGTCATGACGTTGACCGTCTCGCCCGGGCGATAGATGCCGCGGTCGGTATAGATGAAGCCGTCGACCGGGCCTGGTGTGGCGCGGCCCTCGACGCCGCGGTCGGAGAAGTCGAAGGCGGCCTTGGTCAGGTCGAGATGGTTGAAGTCCGAGCGCGCCTTGTCGAAGGCCATCAACGAGATCGGCTCGATGGCGCCGGCGCCTGCCAGCAGGCCGCCGGGGAAGACGACCTTGCCCTGGGCGTCGGTGGTCAAGCGGGCCAGCTCGTCGTTGTTGCGCGCGATCAGCGACAGCTCGATGCCGGCCAGCGGCTGGGCCGTATGCAGCGAACGCACGAAGACCGTGAGCCCGTCGCGGGCGCTGAAGCTGGTGATGCCGATATCGGAGTCGAACAGCCACTGGGCGGCGAAGCGATGCTCGTAGCGTTCCTCGTTCTCATCCGACAGCAGATGCTCGAGCGTGCCGTCGGCCGAGTTCCAGGCGACCAGGACATAGGCGCCCGGCTTCCAGTCCTTGACCATCTCGCGGATCGGGATCGCAGTGGTCACCGCCGTGTTCTGGACGTTGCGCACCTCCATGCTGCCGGTCCACATCAGCGCGCCCTGCGACTCGCGGAAGGTCCGCAGGTTCCAAGGTGTCATCACCTTGCGGTCGCCGTTCGACTCCTCGTCGTCGGACGATTCCGAGAAGGCGCTCTTGCTGAGGCGCGGCAGCAGGCGCTCACCGACGCGGTAGAGCGCGATGTTGACCTTGGACACGTTGACCGTGGTGACCGGCAGGCCGGCGGTCGACTGGCGCGGCAGGATATGGCCCTTGCCGGCGAAGGAGACGACCGGCGGGCGCTCGCCGAAGGCGACGTCGACCTTGTCCTCGGCGAGGATCTTGTTGCCATTGGCGGCGGGCAGGCCGGCCTTGACGGTGACGGTGTAGTCGACGCCATAGGACAGGCCGCCGATGCAGAGGCGTTCGCGGGTGATGGTGATCGCCGCCTTGGTCTCGGGCTCGATGGCGACGAAGTCGGCGTATTTCACGCGGCCGGTGTCGTCGAGCGCCTGGCTGAAATGCAGGCAGGCCTCGGGCGCGCCGCGGTCGGCGGTGATCGTGGTGCGCGTATAGCCGAACGGCGGCGGCGCCGGCGGTGTCGCCGGCGGCCTGGGCGCCGCCTGCTGGGGCGCGGGCGCCGGAGTCGGGGATGGCGGCGTGGCGGCTGGCGGTGCGGGCGGCTTGGGCGCGGCCTGTTGCTGCGGCGGCTGGGCCGGCGCGGGCGCCGGCGCCGGCGCCGAGATCGTGGGCGGCGCCGCCGGGCGATCGAGCGGCGGCTTCTCATTGCCGATCGTGTAACCGAGCACGCCGGCTCCCAGCGCGACAGCGGCGAACAGGCCGACGAGGGTGGTGCGGTTCATGATGTCACCTGACGAACGCGCTCACGCCGCCGGGCGTAGCGCCGGCGGTCGTGAGGTCTTGGAAAACACGCGGGAACGGAGCGGGTCCGCCGGACAAGCCGACGCTCGGTCGTGCGTACATGGACGCTTGCATGACCCTGCCCATCGAGTGCGATTCGACCCGACATGAGCCGATCCCGCAACACATTTACTGAGTATGGTCGGAAAATGTTTGAATTGTGTTGCGGTAGCGCAAACGGTGATGAATCTGGCCGATCATGGCCTTGCATCTGATCAAGCTCGCGGTCGGCGTCAGCGATCTCGCCCATCTCAAGACCCTGCAAGCGGCGCGCCGCAAGCAGCGCGGCATGGCGCCGCGCGCGCCGCATTGGGTCTATACCCGCAACACGCCCAAGCGCTCGACCGACCTGCTCGACGGCGGCTCGCTGTACTGGATCATCAAGGGCGTGATGCGCTGCCGTCAGCAGCTTGTCGGCTTCGAGGAGGCCGTCGACGACGAGGGCCGCAAGTACTGCCGCATCAAGGTCAAGCGCACGATCGTGCCGACCGCGCCGGTGGCCTTCAAGGCGTTCCAGGGCTGGCGCTATATGGAAGACGAGCGCGCGCCGCCCGATTTGTCCCGTGGCGATACGGCGGACATGCCGGCCGACATGGCCGCCGAGTTGAAGCGGCTCGGGCTGCTGTGAGGCGCGGCGAGGCGCTGGGCTTCCTCGCGGCCGTGCTGCTGGCCGGACTGGCCGGCGGCCTCTATTTGCGCCCGCCCTTCGACGACGAGATCCATACCCTGCTGGCCATCGAGGAGCTCGGCGTCTGGCGGGTCATCGTCACCGGCTTCGACGGCGGCGACATTCATCCGCCGTTGTCCACAGCCCTGTTCGCGGCGCTGTCGGCGTTTGGCCTCGGGCCGCCGGCCCTGCGCGTCGTCGCCATGCTGTTCTCGGCGCTGGCCTTTCTCGCTGTGCTCGATGTCGTGCTGCGCCAGGTCCAGGCGCGCCGCTGGACGGTGATCGCGTTGTTCGCCGCCTGCCCGCTGCTGTTCGGCGTTGGCGACAGCCTGCGCTGGTATCCGCTGTTCGCGTTGCTGACGGCGCTGTTCCTGCGCCGCGTGCTGCTCGATGGCCGACCATCGATCGGCGCCGGCGCGCTGCTGGGCCTGGCCGGCATGACCAGCTTCCTGGCGGTGGTGCCGGCCGCCGCCTTCGGCCTGCATCGTTATGTCTTGCGGCGCCGATTCGACCGGCGCGAGGATGGCGCCTTCCTCGCGATCGTCGCGGTCATGGCGCTGCCCAGCGCCTTGGCGCTCTTGCGCGTGGCCGAGGCGATCCCCGGACTGCGCGATGCCGGCCCGGCCGGCACGCTGCTGTCGCTGGGCTACGGCTTCTTCGCCGGCGGGCGGCTGGGTCCATCCTGGCTAGCCGCCGTCGCGCCGTACGGGGTGGTCATGGCCGGCGCGGTCTGGCTGATCCTCAGGCGCTGGCGACAAGCGCCCGATCTGGCGATCGTCGCGCTGCTGCTGGCGGCGCTGGCGGCGCTCGTGCTGCTCGTGATCGGCAACTCGCAGCCGCGCAGCCTGCTGTTCGTGGCGCCCTGGCTCTGCGCGCTGCTGGCGCTGGCGCCGGCGGCGCTCGGGCGGCTGGAGCCGGTCGGGCGCTGGCTATTCCTGCTGGCGACGGTGGTACCGACGCTCTGCGTGCTGCTCACGCTGCGCGGCACCGAGCATCCGTTCAAGCGCAACCTCGCGATTCCCCATGACGCGGCGATCGACTGGACCCTGACGCAGGTCCCGGCCGGTGCCATGGCCTATGTGTCGGAGCCGGTGATCGAGTACGCCCTGCGCAAGCGCGGCCTGTGCGTCATCGGTCGCACGCGCGTGGACGAGGGCTGTGAGTCGGCCGGCCGGCCGGTGGTTGTCGTGCGCGACCAGACCTTCGGGCGCGTCGACTATCTGGTCGACGGTGCCGCGCGCGCGACGGCGGGGCGGACCGCGATCGTCGCGCAGACCTTTGGCATCGACCGCGACGCCGGTCTGAAGAATCGCCTGACCGGCTCCAGCCTGACCACCTGGATCGTGCGGATCGAAATCTGGCGTCATTGACCGGTCATGCCGGGGGCGTTTTACTTCGGGTAGGTGCAACGCAAGGAAGGGGGCGTCCCATGGGGATGGTTGAACGAAGGGCGGTGGCGGAGTTCCAGGAGCGTTACTATCCGGCGCTCCTGAAGAAGGTCCATGCGGCCGCCGGCTATCCTGTCACGGTCGAGGTCAAGTGGGATACGCTGGCGCTCGACAAGGAAGCCGACAAGTACAACACGCACTGGCCGGACATGTACTTCGAGCCGCTGGTCGCGGGGTTGGGCCGAATAAACAAGGACGACATGGGTCGAGCCGCGATCAAGGACGGCATCAAGAAGATCGTTATCCAGAACGAGGCCAACAACAAGAATCCCGACCGCTGGGCGGTGCTGAAGGACGGCGTGCTGACGCTCGACCACCTGCCGTTCACCAACGTGCAGGATCGCGTGCTGCGCGGCGACAAGCTCGGCCTCATGCTCGAGCAGAAGCTGTAGGCGATGGCCGATATCGCCTTCGGCTTCCAGGCCGCGCCGGCCAGCGATGTGCGCAAGTCCGACCAGGCGCTCTATCGCGAGGTGATGGAGGATTGCGCGCTGGGCCACCGGCTCGGCTACGACGCGGCCTGGCTGCTGGAGCATCACTTCAGCGACTACTACCCGACGCCCAGCCCGCTGCTGTTCATGGCGCATATCGCGGCGGCGTTGCCCGATCTGTCGCTTGGCACCTCGGTCCTCGTGCTGCCCTGGTACCATCCGGTGCGGCTGGCCGAAGAGATCGCCATGCTCAACAGCATGACCAGAGGCACGCTGCATCTGGGCATCGGCCGCGGCACGGCGAAGATGGAGTACGACGCCTACAACGTCGACATGAACGAGGCCCGCGCGCGTTTCGCCGAGTGTTATCGCATCATGGAGAAGGGACTTTCGGGCGCGCCCTTCACCCATGACGGTCGCTTCTGGAAGATCGACAAGCCGATCCGCCTGCGACCCGAGGCGATCGACAAGAAGATCCATTTCTATGGCGCGATCGGCAGCCCGGCCAGCGCCGAGGTGATGGGCGAGCTGGGCGTCGCGCCGATCTGCCTCTCGACCTTCCCCGACAAGATGCTGAGCCGCATCCTCGGGCGCTGGCGCGCCAAGGCGGGCGCGAAGGCCAAGGACGCCATCCTGCCGATCTCGGTGAAGATGTTCATCGGCGATACCGACGAGGAAGCCCGCGCGCTCGGCCGGAGCTATTACCCGCCGTACTTCGCGCTGCAGTGCGATCACTACGAGTCCGACGCCAACCCCTGGGCCGACATCCCGGAGTACCAGGATTTCAGCCGCATGTTCGCCAACCTGCGCAAGCTCACGAATCCCAACGAACTCGGACCGTTCCTCGAGTCCAACCTCGTCGGCAGCGTCGAGACGATCTGCAAGCGCATCGACCAGCTGGCGGCGCTGGGCTTCAACTACTTCATGGTGTCCTGCGCCACCCCGGGCACGCCGATCGTGCTGCGCCAGAAGATGATGACGCGCTTCGCCGAGGAGATCTGCCCGCGCTACTCCAGCGCCATGCGCAAGAAACGCGCGGCGTAGTGCGCGGTCAGTCGTAACCAAGTTACTGAACGTAATTTCGCGCTCAGCGGCCTGCCTTCTTTTCCGCATCCATGCGCTTGAGCTCGCGGCGCAGGATCTTGCCCGTCGTGGTCAACGGCAGCGTGTCGAGGAACTCGACCTCGCGCGGGTATTCGTGCGCCGCCAGCCTTGTCTTCACGTACTCGGCAATGTCGCGCTTCAGGGCGTCGTCGCCGTTCACGCCCGGCCGTAACTGAACGAACGCCTTGACGATCTCGGTCCGCACCGGATCGGGGATGCCGACGACGCCGGCCATCGCCACCGCCGGATGCTTGATCAGGCATTCCTCGATCTCGCCGGGGCCGATGCGATAGCCCCCTGATGTGATCACGTCGTCGTCGCGGCTCTTGAAGAAGACGTAGCCTTGCTCGTCCATGCGCCCGAGATCGCCGGTGAGCAGCCAGTCGCCAGCGTACTTCTTCGCCGTGCCCTCGGGGTTCTTCCAGTACTCCAGCATCACCACGGGATCGTGCCGCCAGCCGGCGATCTGGCCTTCCTCGCCATGCGGCAACACGCGGCCCTGGCTGTCGACGACCGCCACCTTGCGGCCGATGGCGGCGCGGCCGCAGGAGCCGGGCTTGACCGGGAACCAGTTGGGCGAGTTCAGCAGCATCAGGTTCATCTCGGTCTGGCCGTAGCCTTCGGAGATGGTCGAGCCGAACGTGTCGCGGCCCCATTGCAGCAGCTCCGCGCCCATCGCCTCGCCGCCGGTATAGACGCAGCGCACGTCGTAGCCCCAGCGCTCGCGCGGACGCTCGACCTGGCGCATCATCTTCAGCGCCGTGGGCGGGATGAAGGCGACGCCGACGCGGTGCTTGTCGAGCATGTGGAAGGCGCGCTCGGGATCGAACTTGGCGAAGCGATGCGCCAGCACGGGCGTGCCGTACCACCAGGCCGGGAACAGCGCGTCGTAGAGCCCGGCGATCCACGCCCATTCCGCCGGCGTCCACATCACCTCGTTGCCGCGCGGCCAGAAATCGGCCCACTGGTTCACTGCCGTAATCACGCCGATCATCATGCGGTGCGCATGCAGCGCGCCCTTGGGCTGGCCGGTGGTGCCCGACGTGTAGACCAGCAGCGCCGGGTCCTCGGCGTCGGTGTCGAGCGCGGGGAAGGAGTCGGAGGTGGCGCCGACCAAGGTGTCGTAGTCGAGGAACGCGGCGGCGTGCTTGCCGGCGCCGATGACGATGATGGTCTTCAGGTCGGGCAACCGCTCGCGCACCGCCAGCACCTTGGGCAATTGCGTCATGTCGGTGAGCAGGGCGCAGGCGCCGGCATTGGCGGCGCGGTACTCGACGGCCTCCTCGCCGAACAACGTGAACAGCGGCAGGGCGATCGCGCCCATGCGGTAGCAGGCGAGGTGGCCGATCGCCAGCTCGGCGCTCTGCGACAGGAACACGCCGACGCGATCGCCCTTGGCTACGCCGCGGGCCTTGAGCGCGTTGGCCAGCCGGGCGCTGGCACGCGCGAGCTCGCCGAAGGTCCAGTTGCGCACGGTGCCGTCGGCGTTCTCGACGATCATGCCCAGCGCGGCGGCGGGATGACGGTCGCACACCGCGCGCGCGATGTTGAAGCGAGCCGGCCTGGGCCAACGGAACTCGGCCTGCGCCTGCTCGTAGCTGCGGCCTGGTGGAATCATCACGATCGGGCGTCCATCTGCTGCGTGTCCTGTCCCTGCCGACTGTAGCGTTACCGCCGATGGATCACACCGGCCTCGAGCAGTTCTTCGAGCGTCGGTATCCAGATCGACTCCGATGGCGTCTCCATCACCCGGCGCACGAAGGAGCCGCTGACCTGGCCGGCGAAGACCATGAAGTCGCGCAGCTGTCGATTGGCGTCGGCGAGCTCTGCGTCGTCCATCCCGGGGAAGCTCAGCCGATGGAAGCCGAGTGCGCCGCGTGGTCCGACGCCGCGCCGCACGCCGCCGAGGAAAACCACAGTGCAGGCCGAGTAGCATCGGTGCTCGACGCGCGTATCGAGACCGCGCGTCCGGATCAATCCTGCGATCTGGTAGGCCGGCCCGACGCGGCCGCCCGGACCGGCCACGACGACGGTGCGCAGGCCGGCGTTGCGCTCGAGCGCCGTCTTGACCTGCGCGGCGGCACCGATGCCCAGCGGGCCATTGAGAATCAGGGTGCGGCCCTCGTCGGTGACGACGATGCCGAGGTCGCCCAGCCGCTCGTCGCCGTGGTGGATGTCCCACAACTCTTCCAGCTGCGGCACCGCCTTCTCGTGCAGGATGCCGGCGATAGCGGCGGCGCCGAACGCCGCGCCGGCGATGGAGAGGACGGCGAAGCGCAGGCCGCCACCCTCGCGAATCGTGCGGCGCGCGGCGGCGACGATCAGCCAGAGTTGCCACAGCGCGAACAAGGACGCGACGGCGCAGAGCGCGGCGGGGATGATGACCTGGAGGACGCCGAGGTCGCGGCCTTTGGAGATCGCGATGGAGATCGCGTTCAAGCCCACGATCATCGCCAGCGCCGCCCACACCACGCGATGGTTGACGACACGGCCCAGCGGCACCGGCGCGTCGCGCCAGATCGGCACGCCCAGCATGCCTATTTGCGCCCCGGCGCGCCGCCGCGATGAATGACACCGGCCGCCTTCAGCTCCTCCGGCGTCGGCGACCAGATCGCATCATGCGGTGTGTCGATCACCTTACGCGCGAAGTCGCGGTCGAGCTTGGCGTCGAAGATCAGGAAACGCTCGAGCTGGCGGTTGGCGTCGACCATGTCGCCGCGGCTCATGCCCGGGAAGCCGACCTGGTGGAAGCCGAGGCGGCCGTAGAAGCCGAGACTGCGCTCGGCGCCGCCCAGGAACATGACCGTGCAGGCCGAGTCGCATTCGCGCTCGACCCGCGTGTTGAGGCCGCGATCGCGGATCAGCTGGAAGATCTCGTAGGCCGGCCCCATGCGTCCGCCCGGTCCCTCCAAGACGATCACGCGCACATCGGGATGGGCGTCGAGCGCGCGCCGGACGTCGGCTGCGGCGTTCATGCCCAGCGAGCCGTCGAGGACCATGGTTCGGCCGTCGGTGCCGACGACGATCCGCAGATCGCTGAGCCGCTGATCGCCGCGATAGATCTCCCACATCTCCGTGAGCTGCGGCACGGCCTTGCCGTGCAGCACGCCGGCGATGGTCAGTGCGCCCAGGATCGTGCTGGAGAAGGCGAGACCGCTCGACCGGGGATTGCCGCTGTTGGCGATGCGGCGCGCGGCGGCGGCGATCAGCCAGAGCTGCCAGAGCGCGAAGCCGACGCCCAGCGCGCACAGCACGCCGGGGATGGCGATATGGGCGATGGTGATCGGGCCGCCCGCCGACACCGCGAGCGATATGCTGCCGACGCCGACGATCAGCGCCAGCACCGCCCAGACGGTGCGGTAGTAGACGACACGGCTGAGCGGTACCGGCGCGTCGCGCCAGACCGGCATGCGCAACGACTCGGGCAATACCGGTGGGCTCGCCACGGCGCCGTCGAGCTGCTTGCGCATCCAGACGACCTCGCCGCCGGTGGGAATCGCGGCGCGCTCGGTGATGGCGTAGCCCAGCTTCTCGTACAGCGCGATGTTCTCAGCGAACCGGGCGTTGGTGTAGAGGCGCAACTCGCGGAGCCCGAGATCGCGCGCGACCCGCTCGGCGACGTCCATGAGTTGCGTGCCGAGGCCGCGCCCCTGCGCCGCCGGCGCCACCGCGACGTTCTCGACCAGCAAATGGTCGGCCGCCGGGATCAGCTCGATCGCCGCGTCGAGTCGGCCGGGCGCCTCGACCACGAACACCAGGTGCTCACGTACCGCCTTGTCGTAGTCGGCGGTCATCGGCTTGGGCTCGCGGCCGATCAGCGGCGCCCACTTGGCGTAGGCCGAGCGCACCAGGTCGCGCAGGGCGGGTGCGTCACCGGCAAGCGCCCGGCGCGCGACCTGGGGGTCGCTGTCGGCTGATGTCTCGGTCGATGACAATACGATTGTCCCCTCTTGGACTGGGTGCTTTGTCCGATGGTCGCCCGCCGGTATGATGGGCGACTTTATCGCGGAGCGTCTATCTCCATGGCCCCTGATGGAAGCGCCCGGCCCGGCAAGACCGCCGCGGCCAAGCAGAAGCCTGTTCTGGTCGATTCGGTCTGCCCGCACGACTGCACCAGCACCTGCGCGCTGGAGGTCGAGCGGCTCGACGCCCACACCATCGGCCGCGTGCATGGCTCCCGGCGCAACACCTACACCGCCGGCGTGATCTGCGAGAAGGTCGCGCGCTACGCCCAGCGGGTTCATCACCCCGATCGGCTTCAATACCCGATGAAGCGGGTCGGGCCCAAGGGCTCCGGCCAGTTCGCGCGCATCTCCTGGGAGGAGGCGCTCGACACCGTCGCCGAGCAGTTCATCGCCAAGGCGGCGAAGCACGGTGGCGAGACGGTGTGGCCGTACTACTACGCCGGCACCATGGGCCTGGTGCAGCGCGACGGCATCAACCGCCTGCGCCACGTGATGAAGTACTCGCGCTGGTTCTCGACCATCTGCGTGACGCTCGCCGACACCGGCTGGGTAGCCGGCACTGGCTTCAAGCGGGGCGTCGACATGCGCGAGGTCGACGAGCACTCCGACGTGGTGGTGATCTGGGGCGGCAACCCGGTGAACACCCAGGTCAACGTTATGCATCACGCCATGACCGCCAAGAAGCGCGGCGCCAAGCTGGTGGTGGTCGATCCCTACCGCACCGGCACGGCCGAGAAGGCCAACATGCACCTGGCCGTGCGTCCCGGTACCGACGGCGCGCTGGCGGTGGCGGTGATGCATGTGCTGTTCAAGGAGGGCTTCGCCGACTGGGACTACCTGCGCCAGTACGCCGATTGCCCTGACGATCTGGCGAAACACGTCGCGACGCGCACGCCCGAGTGGGCCGAGAAGATCACCGGCATCCCGGTGGCGCAGATCGTGGCGTTCGCGCGGCTCTACGGCTCGACCAAGAAGACCTATATCCGTTGCCACCACGGCTTCAGCCGGTCACGCAACGGGGCGGCCAACATGCACGCGGTGACCTGCCTGCCGACGGTGACCGGCGCTTGGTCGCAGCTCGGCGGCGGTGCGCTCTATGGCCACACGCAGATGTATCCGCTCAACCGCACGCTGATCGAGGGCAACGACCATATCGACATGTCGCTGCGCGAGCTCGACCAGTCGCGTCTCGGCCCGATCCTGACCAACGATCCCGGGGCGCTGAACGGCGGGCCGCCGGTGACGGCGATGCTGATCCAGAACACCAACCCGGCGATGGTCTGTCCGGAGCTGCATCTCGTGCACAAGGGCCTGTCGCGCGAGGACCTGTTCCTTTGCGTGCACGAGCAGTTCCCGACCGAGACGGCGGCCTTCGCCGACATCGTGCTGCCGGCGACGACCTTCCTCGAGCACGACGATTTCTACACCGCCTCGGGTCACACCTACTTCCAGGTGACCAAGAAGGTCATCGAGCCCTATGCCGAGAGTCGCGAGAACCACTATGTGATCTGCGAGCTGGCCAAGCGTCTGGGTGCCGAGCATCGCGGCTTCGACATGACGGCGTGGGAGATCATGGACGAGACCTTGAAGGTCTCGGGCATGTGGGACGCCGAGACAAACTTCCAGAAAGGCGGCCAGGATTTCGTCAAGCCGTTCGAGACGGGTCACTTCCTCGATGGCTTCGAGACTCCCGACAAGAAGTTCCACTTCCGGCCCGACTGGAAGAGGTTCGGCGGTCGCTGGCAGGATATGCCCGATCTGCCCGACCACATGGACGTGATCGACAACGCGACCCCGGAGAAACCTTTCCGTTTGGTGGCGGCACCCGCGCGCACCTTCCTCAACTCGACCTTCACCGAGACTCCGGGCTCGCTCAGCCGCGAGAAGCGGCCGACGGCGCTGATCCATCCCGAGGATTGCGCCGCGTTGGGCGTGAAGTCCGGCGACAAGGTGATCCTCGGCAACGAGCGTGGCGAGGTGCTGGTCCACGCCAAGCCGCAGGATGGCCAGCAGCGCGGCGTGGTGATCGTCGAGGGCATCTGGCCCAACAAGCACTTCGAACGGAAGATCGGCATCAACGCCATCACGTCGGCCGATCCCGGTTGGCCCAACGGCGGCGCGGTGTTCCACGACACGGCGGTGTGGTTGAAGCGAGCCTGAACCCGTGCGGGTCAAACGCATTGTCGCCGATGTACATGCGGCTGACCCCGCGGCGGCGAAGCGCTTCTATCAGGACGTGCTCGGCCTCGAGATACTGATGGACCAGGGCTGGATCGCGACCTATGGATCGCGGCAGCAGATGAGTGTGCAGATCAGCTTCATGTCCGAAGGTGGTTCGGGCACGCCAACGCCCGATCTGTCGATCGAGGTCGACGACGTCGATGAGGTCGTGAAGCGCATGAAGAACGCCGGCTTCGCGATCGAGTACGGGCCGACCGATGAACCGTGGGGCGTGCGGCGCTTCTTCGTGCGCGACCCCTTTGGCAAGCTGGTCAATATCCTGGCGCACAAGCCATAGTTTTCCCAAGGCGGGTGCCTCGCATCTGCTTCGGGTCAGGTGTAGGGTTTCTGGAACCGAGCCGACACAAGACCGGCCGCATCGACGCACAACCCCTCGGGCGCCGACCATGAACCAGATCGCCTTGCGGCCGTTCCGTGCCGCCGCCAATCCCAGCATCGTGCAGGCGCAGGCCAGCACGAGCGAGCCGCGCGCGCATGTCATCGTCTTCGGCAACGAGAAGGGCGGGTCGGGCAAGTCGACCGCCGCCATGCACGTTGCTGTGGCGCTGCTGCGCGAGGGCAAGAGCGTCGGCACGGTCGACGTCGATGCGCGGCAGGGCACCTTCACGCGCTACTTCGAGAACCGCCGCAGCTACAACGCCACGCGCGCCCCTGACATGCCGATGCCGCGCCACCACGCGGTGCTGCCGAGCAGCGCGGCGACCAAGGCGGAGGCCGAGGCCGACGAGAAGGCGCGGCTGGAGGTGGCGCTCAACGACCTGCTGCCGTCCTGCGACTTTGTCGTCGTCGACACGCCGGGCAGCGACACCTTCCTGTCGCGCCACGCCCACACCTTCGCCGACACCTTGGTGACGCCGCTCAACGACAGCTTCGTCGATCTCGACCTGCTGGCGCGCGTCGATCCTGAAACGTTCAAGGTGGTGCGGCCCAGCATCTACGCCGAGACGGTGTGGCGGCAGCGCCAGATCCGCGCCATCGCCGGCGGCAAGCCGATCGACTGGTTGGTGATGCGCAATCGCCTCTCGGCGCTGACCGCGCGCAACAAGCGCGACATGAGCGCCGTGCTGGCCAATCTGTCCAAGCGCATCGGCTACCGCCTCGCCGCCGGCCTGAGCGAGCGCGTGATCTACCGCGAGCTGTTCCTCAAGGGCCTGACTCTTCTCGACTTGCGCGAGGAGAAGACGGGCATCGCCATGACCATGTCGCACGTCGCCGCCCGCCAGGAAGTGCGCGATCTGCTGGCGGCACTGAAGCTGCCGACCTTGACGATCGAGGTACCGCCCGCACCGGCGGCGGAGGAGGCCGAAGAGGCGTGAGCTGACGACGCTGATCCACGAGCGAGTCGATCTCGCCCGGCGGGGACAGAACCCCTATGTCATCTGTCGGATGAAGTCCGGCTGGTTGGTCATCGGCGACGTGCAGCCATTGCCCGGCTACTGTCTGCTGCTCGCCGATCCCGTGGTCGAGAGCCTCAACGCGATGAACGAGGCCGAACGAACGGCATATTGCCTCGATACGGTACGGATCGGCGATGCGCTTCTGGCGGCGACCGACGCCTATCGGATCAACTACGAGACCTGGGGCAACAGCGAGGCCGCCCTTCATACGCACATCGTGCCGCGCTACCTCAGCGAGCCCGATGACAAGCGTCGGCGTCCGGCCGTGATGGGATATTCCTGGGCGACGGCGCGCAAGTTCGATCCTGAGGGGGATCGTCCGTTCGTCGAGGCGGTGCGGCGGCGGCTTACGCACCCTTCGCCCTGAGCGCAGCGAAGGACCTCGCGGTGATACGGTCGGCTGCGGTGCCGGTGTATGACCGCGATACCGCGAAGTCCTTCGCTGCGCTCAGGGCGACAGGTGTGTCTGCCGCTCGACCGGCGGCCGGGCGCGGAAGAGGATCAGCCAGAAGAACGCCACGACCTGCAGCGCGATCAGCAGGCCGAAAGACCAAGTGTAGCCGTCCGGCGCGTAGCCGGTCGCGGTGCGCGGCCACAGATCGACGATGCGGCCGATGCCCCACTGAACCAGGAAAATGCTGCTGAACATGATGAAGTTGCCGGTCGTGGTGACGCGACCGGCGAGCTCCGGCGTGAAGGCCTGCGCCATCGGCGGGAAGTAGACGATGGCGAAGGCGCCGAAATAGCCGAACAGCATCCACCACAGGATGACATTGGTCGGCCGCGCGAAGGTGATCACCGCCATGACGGCGCAGAAGATCACCGTGGCGCCCGTGGCGGTATGGAAGTCGCCGAAGCCGAAGCGGCGCACGACCCCCGCCACCATGCCTGTGGTGAAGAAACCGACGGTCATGGCGGCGGCTGTCATGAACAGGACGTCTGCGCGGTCGGTGGCGTTGAGCCCGGCGATATCGCGCAGCCAAGGGCCGGCCCACAAGGTCTGGATGCCGATATAGGCGCATTGCTGAAAGGTCATCAGCGGCACGATGCGCCAGAAGTACCCGGTGCGCAGGATGCGGCCGATGATGGAGACCTGTTGCGAGAGCGTCCCGCCCGACTGCGTGCCGGGCTTTTCCGGCACTACCAGCCATATCACCAGCGCGACGATCAGGGTGATGCCGGCGAGGATGAAGAACACGCCGTGCCAGGTCGTGTACTGAAGCGCCGCCTGGGTCGGTGCCGTGGCGGTCAGCGAGCCGACGCCGCCGGCCGCCATGTGGATGCCGTTCATCAGGGTCCAGCGCTCGGGCGGGAACCACAGCGAGATCGCCTTGATCGCCGCCATAAGCCCGCCGGCGACGCCCAGGCCGATTAAGGCGCGACCGATCACCAGCTCCGTCATCGAGGAGCCGCCGCCGAAGACCGCCGCGCCCACCGCGGCGATGATCAGCAGGGTGCCGTGCACGCGACGCGGTCCATAGCGGTCGAGCGCCACGCCCAGCGGGATCTGGATTGCCGAGAACATGATGAAATAGGCGCTGGTCAGGAAGCCGAGGTCGCCGGCGCTGAGCTTCAGCTCGTCGGCGATCACCGGTCCGACCACCGAGTTCACGGTGCGGTAGAGGTAGGACAGGAAGTAGGCGGCGGCGAAGGGCAGGTAGATCCGCAGCACCAAGGTGGCGATGCCCGGCGAGGATCCCGCGCCGGCGGCGATAGCCATGGTCTTGTTCCCTCTGCGCGCGGCTGCGCTGTTTATTGGGGCGCCGCTCTGGACGGCGGCGCCGGGGCGTCACCATATTGGGGTGGCAGGGGAGGGTCAAAGCGCATGGGCGGCGAGGACCGCAAATCATCCATGCCCACGCCGCAGGGCGCTGGGGCGCGCGATGTCGACCTTTTCCTCGAGCAGGCGCGGCGTGTGCCCGCGCCCGTACGCGACCCCTCTGTGGCGCGTGGCCGACTGCTGTTCTGCATGGACGCGACCGCCAGCCGCGAGCCGACCTGGGACCAGGCAAGCCGCATCCAGGGCGACATGTTCGTCGCCGCCGAGAAGCTGGGCGGGTTGGCGGTACGCCTGGCGTTCTATCGCGGCTTCGACGAGTTCAAGGTCTCGAAATGGGCGAGCGACGGCGTCGAGCTGGCGCGGCTCATGGCGCGCGTCGATTGCCTCGCCGGCCAGACCCAGATCGCGCGTAGCCTCGCTTTCGCGGCCGAAGAGGCGTCGACCAGCCGTCTGCACGCCATGGTGCTGGTGGGCGACGCCTTCGAGGAGGAGATTGACTCGATCGGCCCTGGCGCCGGCAAGCTTGGCCTGCTGGGCGTGCCGGTCTTCGCCTTCCAGGAGGGCGGCGATCCGGCCGCGACCCGAGCCTTCCGGCAGATCGCGAAGCTGAGCGGCGGGCGGCACTGCGTCTTCGATGCGGCGAGTCCCGACGAATTGCGCCGCCTGCTCGGCGCCGTCGCGGCCTACGCCGCGGGCGGCGCGTTGGCGATGGGCGACTACGCCCGCGTTCATGGCGGCGCGGCGCGCCGCCTGGTCGATCGGCGCGGCTGACACATGTGCTCCTCGGCCAAGTCTATCTGTCACCCCGAGCGTAGCGAGGGGTCTTTGAAGACGCAGGAAGGATTCCTCGCCGCGCTCGGGGTGACAGTGATTCAAGCAACGCAGAACACGCTCTAGCCGATGCTGCAGCTCCTCACCGGCCTTGTCCTGCTGATCGTTCTGGTCGGCGTGCTACGCTGGCTCGCCACGGCTAGTCCGGCGGGCCTGGCCACGGCGCTGCGGGGCGCGATCTTCGCCGCCGTGGCGCTGGGCATCACCGGCGTCCTGCTGTTCCTCGTGCTGCGCACGCCGCAGTTCCTGTTCTCGCTGCTCGCCTTGGCCGCGCCCGCGCTGGTTTGGTGGTTCCGCCAGCGCCGCGCCAGTGGAAAGCTCGGCGGCGGATGGTCGACTCCCGGCGACGCGCAACGCACCGGTGTCGAGACCGAATGGCTGCGCATGAGCCTCGACCACGATAGCGGCGTTATGGATGGCGTGATCCTACGTGGTCACTGGATCGGTCGCACGCTGTCGGCGATGTCCGAGGCCGAACTGTTCGAGCTGCTCGACGCCTGCGCCGCCGACTCGGAGTCCGTGCGTGTGCTCGAGGCCTATCTCGACCGACGCTTGGACGCCAGCTGGCGCGACCGGCGCCCAGCGCGAGAGAGGGCGTCGCGCGAGGAGGCGCCGCCTCGCCACGACCGGCGGTCCGATGCGATGAGCCGGGAGGAAGCCCGCGCGGTGCTGGGCGTGACGCCCGACGCCAGCGAGGAGGAGATCAAGGCGGCGCACCGGAGGCTGATGCGCAAGGTCCACCCCGACCAGGGCGGCAGCGACGAACTGGCCTCGCGCGTCAATCGCGCCCGCGCTATTCTGTTAGGTGAGTAGCGTTCCGCAACCGATTGCGTTGCGCTGCCATCCTTAGGCCATATCGACCGGGTTACTTGCGTGCCTCAGGCAATTATTGATAGCGAATCGCAGAGACCTGCGATAAGATATTGATATTGCCTAACAATGAATGCTTTTTTGAAGCAGAGAGAGTTTGATGCCGCGCGTCCGCAAGGCCGTTCTTCCCGTCGCCGGGCTTGGTACCCGCTTCCTGCCCGCGACCAAGGCGATCCCCAAGGAGATGCTGACGATCGTCGATCGGCCACTGATCCAGTACGCGGTCGAGGAGTGCCTCGCCGCCGGCATCGAGGAGTTCGTCTTCGTCACCGGGCGCAGCAAGCACGTGATCGAGGACCATTTCGACCACGCCTACGAGCTCGAAGCGACGCTCGAGGCGCGCGGCAACAAGAAGGCCGAGCTCGAGGCGGCGCGCGACGCGATTATTCCCTACGGCAATGCGGTCTTCACCCGCCAGCAGCAGCCGCTGGGGCTGGGCCACGCCGTCTGGTGCGCCCGTCACTGGGTGGGCGACGAGCCCTTCGCCGTCCTGCTGCCCGACGAGTTGACGCTGAGCACGCCGAGTTGCACCGCCGAGCTGGTCGCCGAGCACGAGCGCAGCGGCGGCAGCGTGATCTCGGTCGTCGACGTGCCGCGCGAGCAGACCAAGAGCTACGGCATCGTCGCGCCGGGCAAGGATGACGGACGCATCGCCGAGGTCGTCGGCCTGGTCGAGAAGCCCGATCCGGCCAAGGCGCCCTCGACCCTGGCGGCGATCGGCCGCTACGTCCTGCTGCCCGAGGTGTTCAGCCATCTCGACAAGCACGAGAAGGGCGCCGGCGGCGAGATCCAGCTCACCGACTCGATGGCGCGCATGATCGGCCACGCGCCATTCCATGCGCTGCGCTATCGCGGCACGCGCTACGACTGCGGCAACCGCATGGGATTCCTTGAGGCGAATATCGCGGTGGCGCTGGCGCGCGAGGACACTGCCAAGGAGGCGCGCGCTATGCTCGCGCGCCTGGCCAAGAATACCTAAGCGCGCGACGACGTCGCCGACGGGAATGGGGGCTTCATGCGTATCGCGATGATCGGCACGGGTTACGTCGGACTGGTGTCCGGCGCGTGCTTTTCACAGTTCGGATTCGACATCGTCTGCGTCGACAAGTATAAGTCGAAGATCGCGGCGCTGGAGCGCGGCGAGATCCCGATCTTCGAGCCTGGGCTCGACCGGCTGGTCGCCGACAACCGCGCGGCGGGGCGGCTTACCTTCACCACCGATCTGAAGGCGGCGGTGGCCGGCGCCGACGCGGTGTTCATCGCCGTGGGCACGCCGTCACGCCGCGGCGATGGCCGCGCCGACCTCGGCTATGTCTACGCGGCGGCGGCGGAAGTGGCCGACGCCATGACCGACTATACGGTGGTGGTCACCAAGTCGACGGTGCCGGTGGGTACCGGCCGGGAGGTCGCCCGCGTGATCCGCCAGCGCCGCCCCGACGCCGCGTTCGATGTCGTGTCCAATCCCGAGTTCCTGCGCGAGGGCGCGGCGATCGAGGATTTCATGAAGCCGGACCGCGTCGTTATCGGCGTCGAGAGCGAGCGCGCCAAGGAGGTCATGCGCGCGATCTATCGGCCGCTCTATCTAATCGAGACGCCGATGGTCTTCACCAACCTCGAGACCTCGGAGCTGATCAAGTACGCCGGCAACACCTTCCTGGCGACAAAGATCACCTTCATCAACGAGATGGCCGATCTGTGCGAGAAGGTCGGCGCCGACGTGCACGACGTGGCGCGCGGCATCGGGCTCGACGGCCGCATCGGCCGCAAGTTCCTGCACCCCGGCCCGGGCT
>VGCZ01000023.1 GCA_016869975.1 Alphaproteobacteria bacterium | reverse complement strand
CCGCCGTGCCATTCGGCGACGGCTGCTTCATCGGTCTCATCCTCGTCCCTCTCAACGGTGACGATGAGCCGAAAGCACTCCGCTACGCAAACACCTCAATCTGTCCTATGAGCCCTGACGGGGAACACGTGCCTGTACCGCCAGACTTTTCCTGGCGTGCGATCCTCCTCACTTGCCGGCGCACCGAAACGCGCGCGAATATCGCCCTCGCTCCGGCCAACCAGATTCAGCGGCTGGGACACGATCTCCTCCCGATCGGCCGATTCTAAGAAGCCGGTGAACTTCAGATCGGCGGCGGCGACGACGTTCTGGCGCACCGTGGGGGAAGCAATGGACGCTGGCGAGCGAGCCAGGCGTGGCGAAGCGGACGGTGACTGCACCGTCGGCCGGCCGAAATCGCGTCGAGCGCCGCCATCGCAGCCTGCGAGCAACGCCAGCGCTACGCCAATGAACCACGTCGGTTGCGCTGTATGTGCCATTACCACTCCCGTCGATGTGCGGGGCAGCGCTCCCGCTGTGGCGTTCCGCCCATAGAGTTCGGAAAGCCGTTTCAGCTCGATGCAATCGACGTGCCTTGTTTGCCAGGCCGTCAGTCGGCACTGACGCTTGAGATTGGCAACGGACCTTCCGGCCCCGACACAACAGGGAACTGAACCCTGATTTTTGGCAAGTTTGGGGCGAGAGGCCTTCGTCGTTCGAGGGGCGCAGGGCCGTCTTGTCACAAAAAAGGCACCGCCGCCAAATTGACAGACGGACGGGCTAGTGATCAGCGGTCACTGCGTCGCCACCGCGCTGGCGATATCCAACGCTCTCATGCGTGCATGTTGTCGACGTCTGTTGTGTGACGGTGAGGTTCGCTCCACCGCAAGCTTGGCACGCGGGAAAGGCACCGCGCCGGACCATGTGGGGCGAGATCGTCCGGACGGTGTTGCCAGCTCCCGACATCTTCAAGGCGACCCTTCAAGGTCATCAGCCGATCAGCCTGTCGCGCGCGGATCTTCTCGAGCGAGGCAGAGTCCTCATCGACCATTGCTATGGAATAAGGTCCCGTAGACCAGGCGGCGTGAAGCCTTTGCCGATGATGGCGTGGTGTTCATCCCGTACACGAATGAAGAACCGGGTGAATCCGAGCAGATGTCGAAGCTCTTGTTCGCTACTCACAGCCCCGCTGCCACGGACTCACTGAACTCCGGCCCGGCACGGTCGCTGTACGGGGTAGTCCGCCAGCTGCGCCCGTCGACGTGTATCAGGAATCGATATCACGTTCTGGACGGCCGGAGAGAGTGCCCCAAAGGGCGTGCCGGGCCCTCGGGATCAGCGGTCCTTGCTGAGCATCCGGAGCGGGAACCGGCCGGCAGACTCGCGGAGGCGCGGTCGCTCTTGTCAGGCTACACCAACGGAGGAAAGTCCGTGCGGTGCGCTGGCTGGGGCGCCAGGATTCGAACCTGGGAATGGTGGAATCAAAATCCACTGCCTTACCGCTTGGCTACGCCCCACTACGAAAGCGCGCGGACCATACTGACGGGTGCCGGCGCGGGCAAGCGCCGCGGCGCTTCAGGATGGCGGCGCGACGCCGCGTAGCACGTCGGCGGGCACGAAGGTGGCGTCGGCGTAGAGCAGGGCGACCGCCGCCGGATCCAGCGCGACATCCATGATCTTGCCGACGACGATGGTATGCGTGCCCGCCACCATCGTGTTGACCGTCTCGCAGGCGAAGGTGACCGGGCAGCCGAGCAGGGTCGGCACGTCGCCGATCATCGAACACCACTCGCCCAGCCCCTCGAACCGCGCGTCACCCTCGACACCATCCATGCCGGCGAAGCGCTCGGCGATCTTGCGGTGCTGGGGCGCCAGCACGTTGACGCAGAATTTGCGGCTGGCGACGATCAGCGGATGGGCGCTGGCCGAGCGGTTGACGCAGACCAGCAGCTGCGGCGGCTCGGCCGAGACCGAGCACACCGCCGTCGCCGTCAGCCCGCCGCGCTCGCCGGCGTGGCGCGTGGTGATCAAGGTCACGCTGGCCGCCAGATGGCGCATACCCTTCTTGAAGGCGACCGGATCGCAGGTCATCGCCGCTTCCTCTCTACGCAGGGCGGCAGAGTGGGGGATGGCCCGGCCCGGCGCAACCCAAGTCGGGCGCTCTGCGAAATGGCCGATGACCGCACGATCGGACCGCTCGGCGATCATGGTTGATCGGGTCGGCGCGACAAGGGCACCCTGCGGCCATGGACGAGATGGAGGCAGAGCTTCCGGTCTACAGCCCCGCCGTGCACGACCTCGTGCGCGCTACGCTGCGTTCGGCCCGCGCCGAGCTGCGGGCCAGCCGCGAGCTGGTGCTGGGCGGGCGCGAGCCCGTGGGTATCCATCGTAGCCGTGTCGCCTTGCGTCGCCTGCGCGCGGCGCTGGCGCTGTTCCGCGAGCCGCTGGCCGGCGACGCGGTGCTGGCGTTGCGCGAAGACGCGAAGCTTCTGGCCGATTCCTGCGGCCCGACACGCGATATCGACGTGCTGCTGGCCGGCGAGTTTGGCCGCTCGGTGACGGCGCTGGCGCATCTGCCGCGCGCGCCCGGCGACCTCGCCGCCCTGCGCGAGACCGCGCTGCGCCTGCGCCGTACCCGCCATCAGCAGGCGCGCGCGGCGTTGGCGGGCGAGGGTTTCACGACCCTCGACCGCGCCCTCGAGGACTGGCTCGACCGACCGATGACCGTCGCGCCGGCCGCGGAGGACGCGATGGGTCCGTTGGCCTTCGCGCGCGACCGCCTGGGGCGGCGCCACAAGCGCATCGTCAAGCGGCTCAAGGCGCTCGACAAGCTGCCGGCCGAGGCGCGGCACGCGTTGCGCCTCCAGGTCAAGAAGCAGCGCTACGCCGCCTCGTTCCTGTCGCCGCTTTTTGACCCGACGGCCGCGCGCGCCTATATCGGGGCTGCGGCGTCATTGCAGGACGCGCTGGGCGAGGCCAACGACCGGATCGACGCCATGCGCGTCGTCGGCCAGATCGCCGAGGCGGCGCGGCCGGCCGGGAGGCTGGATTGGATCGCCGGCGCGCTCAGCTTCTGGCTGTCGGCGGCGCCGATGGCGGCGATCGACAAGCACGTGGCGCGCGCGGCGCGCCGCTTCGCCCGGGTCAAGCGCTTCTGGCGCGACGGGCAAGAGGATGAGGAGCGAGGATCATGAGCACGACGGCGCCAGAGGAACGCATCCCGGTATCGGTGTTGACCGGCTTCCTCGGCAGCGGCAAGACCACCCTGCTGCGCGAGCTGCTGCGCAAGCCCGAGATGGGCGACACCGCGGTGATCATCAACGAGTTCGGCGAGATCGGGCTGGATCACCAGCTGGTCGAGAAGTCGAACGAGGAGGGCATGGTCGAGCTCAGCAGCGGCTGTCTGTGCTGCACGGTGCGCGGCGACTTGGTACGCACCATGGGCGAGCTGTACCTGAAGCGCCAGCGCGGCGAGATCAACGCCTTCAAACGCATGGTGGTCGAGACCACCGGCCTGGCAGATCCGGCGCCGATCATCCACACCTTGATGACCGACCCGCTGCTGTCGACGCGCTATCGCCTCGACGGCGTGGTCACCACGGTCGACGCGGTCAACGGCGCCAGTACGCTCGACAACCACATGGAATCGGTGAAGCAGGCGGCGGTGGCCGACCGGCTGCTGCTGACCAAGACCGACATCGCCACGGCGCCGATCGTCGACGAGCTGAAGCACCGCCTCCAGCATCTCAATCCCGGCGCGCGGATGTTCAGCATCCAGCACGGCGAGGTGTCGCCCGGCGACATCATGAACGCCGGCCTCTACAACCCCGAGACCAAGAGCGCCGACGTCAAGCGCTGGCTGCACGAGGAAGCCTATCTCGGCGACCCGCATCGCCATCACCACCACGGCGACGGCCATCACCACCATCATCACGGCCACGAGCATGGCCATTCGCACGATCATGACCACGGGCCGAAGGGCGATTCAGACCAGCCTTTCGCCGGGCCGGGCCCCGAGCACTACGCCGAGACCCAGGACCCGCACGATGTGAACCGGCACGACGATCGCATCCGCGCCTTCTGCCTGACCTTCGACAAGCCCTTCGCCTGGGCCACCGTCGCCGGCGCGCTGGACGCGCTGGTGACTTATAGGGGGCCGGACCTATTGAGGGTGAAGGGCATCCTGAATGTCTCGGAGAGCGACAAGCCGGTGGTGATCCACGGCGTGCAGCACGTGTTCCATCCGCCGGCCGTTCTCGAGAAATGGCCCGACGAGGATCGGCGCTCGAAGATCGTCTTCATCACCCGCGACATCCCGGAAGCCACGATCCGTCGCGTGCTGAAGTCGTTCATCGACGGCGCCGATCAGTGGACCAGCACGTGACGTAGTCTCCTACCTTCCCCCGCTGGCGGGGGAAGGTATTGAGGGCACTACCGCCTGTTGTCGAAGGCGATGCCGCGTTGGACCTCGTCGATCGCGGCGTTCACCAGGCCGAGCGCCTTGACGCGGTGCCCGCCCTTGTCAGCGGACGCGACCTGCAGCTGGTTCTTGGCGGTCTGCAGCGCGTTCAGCGCGGCGCGCATGTGCGGCTGGTTCTCGGCGCCGGCTTCCCCGGCGGAGAGATACATCGTGCCGGCGCCGGCGCCGGCGGCGATCACCGCGACAGCGGCGAGACGAGCGAAGCCCTGAAGTCGTGCAGATATGGAAATCCTCCCAAGCGATGGCGGCGCGACTCCTGCCGCACCGCGATCATAACCGTCCTTACGCACCGGGAGATGACGATATCCCCGCTTAATCGACGCGCTTGGGCGCGCCGGCGATGCGGTTGGCGGCCGAGGTCACCGCCTTGAGCGAGGCGGCGACGATGTTGGAATCCATGCCCACGCCCCAGACGACGCGGCCGTCGGCCGCTTCCGCCTCGATATAGCTGACCGCCGTCGCGTCGGAACCCGCGCCGGCGGCGTGCTGGTGGTAGTCGCGCACCTTGAGCCGGATGCCGCAGTTCTTGCCCAGCGCGTCGACATAGGCGGCGATCGGCCCGTTGCCGGCGCCGGTGATCTTCTTCTTGAAGCCGTTGAACTTCACGTCGGCGTCGAGAAGACGCTGCTCGGGCGCGCCAGGGTTGGGCACCGTGGTGTGCTCGAAGAACTCGACCGGCGCCTTGCGCTGGAGGTACTCGCGCTGGAAAGTCTCCCAGATCAGCGCCGGCTGGATCTCCTTGCCGGTCTCGTCGGCGATCTGCTGGATGACCTTGGAGAACTCGACCTGCAGCATGCGCGGCATGTCGATGCCGTAGTCGGCCTTGAGAATATAGGCGATGCCACCTTTGCCCGACTGGCTGTTGATGCGGATGATCGCCTCGTAGCTGCGGCCCAGATCGGCCGGGTCGATCGGCAGGTAGGGTACCTCCCAGACCTTGCTGTTCTGGGATTGCAGGGCCTTGAAGCCCTTGTTGATCGCGTCCTGGTGCGACCCGGAAAACGCGGTGAACACCAGGTCGCCGCCATAGGGATGGCGCGGGTGCACCGGCAACTGGTTGCAGTACTCCACCGTCTGGCGGATCTCGTTGATGTTCGAGAAATCGATCTCGGGATCGACGCCCTGAGTGTACATGTTCAGACCCAGGGTCACGAGATCGACGTTGCCGGTGCGCTCGCCGTTACCGAACAGGCAGCCCTCGATGCGATCGGCGCCGGCCATGAAGCCCAGCTCGGCCGCCGCCACGCCTGTGCCGCGATCATTGTGCGGATGCAACGACAGAATGATCGAGTCGCGGTACTTGAAGTTGCGGTGGCACCACTCGATCTGGTCGGCGTAGATGTTGGCCGAGGCCATCTCCACCGTCGCCGGCAGGTTGATGATCATCTTCTTCCGCGGCGTCGGCTTGTAGACGTCGCCGACGGCGGCGCAGATGTCGCGCGCGAACTCCAGCTCGGTGCCGGTGAAGCTCTCGGGCGAGTACTCGTAGACCCAGTCCGTGTTCGGATCGGCGTCCGCCAGCTGCTTGACCAGCTTGGCGCCGGACACGGCGATATCGATGATGCCGGCGTAGTCGAGACCGAACACGACGCGACGTTGCAGGGTCGAGGTCGAGTTGTAGAGATGGACGATGGCGCGTTTGGCGCCGCGACAGGCTTCGAAGGTGCGTTCGATCAGCTCCGGCCGGCTCTGCGTCAACACCTGGATGGTGACGTCGTCAGGGATCATCTTCTTCTCGATCAGTTCGCGCACGAAGTCGAAATCGGTCTCCGACGCGGCCGGGAAGCCGACCTCGATCTCCTTGAAGCCCATCTCGCAGAGCAGCTTGAACATGCGGGTCTTGCGATCGGAATCCATCGGCTCGATCAGGGCCTGATTGCCGTCGCGCAGATCGACCGCGCACCAGATCGGCGCCTTGGTGATGACCACGTTGGGCCATTTACGATCCTTGATGTCGATCGGCTTGAACGGCACGTATTTTTCGTCGGCGCGCGGCATCATCGGCTTCTGCGGCATGTCTCTCTCCTGCGCCCCCCAGGGGCGGCGAATGTCGTGGCATCGTCCGGCCCGGGGCGGAGCGCGCCGGACCAAAGGCTCGCGGGCGAACGCTGAACCGCGCTCAGGCCCACAAGCCGCCGCTAAGTCGCAGCGACGGCCTCGTGCCCGTCGAAACAGCCAGGGAAATGAAGCACATGATCGGGAACCGGAGACGGTAGGGACGGCGGCGTGACAAGGGCGCGGATGCGCCCGACCGGCCTCAGAGGCCGGCGGCGATAAGTCGAAGGCTCCGCAGTCGCCAGATCATGGGCCGGCAAGCTAGCGCCCGGGGCGGGAATGTCAACCGCCGCGGCGGGTCTAGCGGCTGAAGCCCTCCATGAACTTCATGATCCAGTTCAGCGCCTCGCGGCTGTAGCGGCCGTTGAAGACTGCCTGGTCGAGGATGATGGCGCCGACGACGATCGGCAGCAGCGGGAAACCGCCGCCTTTGCGTTTGGCCGGTTGGCTCGATGTCGTGCTGACCGACGTCGTCGAGGCGACCGTGCCCGGCTGCCGCGCCCATGGCCCGCTCGCCGTGCCGCCGGAGCCGGTAGGCTGGCCACCGGACCAATGGCCGATCGGATTGCCGCTGCCCGCCTGGGCCATGGCCGCGCTCCGGGCCCGGCGGATGAAGATCACGACGCCCGCCGCGATCGCGCCGATGATGATGAACGGCAGAGCGGTGAGGGCCAGCGGCATCCATGCCGGCGTGCCGCTGGAGGCCTGGGGCGGCTTGGCCTGGCCGGGTCGTGTCGGCTGCGACGAGGGGCTCGTGGACTGCGACGGACGGCTCTTGGCCGCCGGCTCGGTGGGCTTGGTCGGCGTCAGCACGATCGGCGCGTTGGCGACGTAGCGGTCGTAGGCGATGCCACCACCGACCGCGAGCACGGCCGCGACCACGAAGAGAAGTATCGGCCAGCGCGAACTGCGCTGTGCGTCGACCACCGGGTTGATTGGCGGACGTTGGTAGGTAGCCATGGCCTCGCTGCCTCGTCAGGGTTTGCGCCGGTATCCTGATCGTTGGCGCGCCGGCTGTCGACCGTGCAGGAAGGCCATGCTACCGCTTGCGGCCGCAGGGCGGGCGATCGAGGGGACGCGCGATGAAGCTGCTGACGACGGTCGTATTGGTGCTCGTCGCCCTCAGTCATCTCGGCTTCCTAGTGCTGGAGATGTTCTTCTGGGACCATCCCGTCGGCCGAAAGATCTTCGGCATGACGCCCGAGGTGTCCGCCTCGTCGGCCGTGCTGGCGGCCAATCAGGGCCTCTACAACGGCTTCCTCGCCGCCGGCCTCGGCTGGGCGATCTGGTCCGATCGGCGAGATTTGAAGAGCTTCTTCCTGGGCTGTGTCGTGGTCGCCGGGGTTTTCGGCGGCCTGACCGCGAAGACCTCGATCCTCGTCACCCAGGCGGTACCGGCGCTGATCGGCCTGACGCTGGTGCTGCTGGTGCGCAAGCCCACCGCCGCTTGATCGGTCCGTGTCCCCACCGCTGCTACCCAGCCTGCTGATCCCGCGCCTGCCGTTCTTCTATGGCTGGGTGGTGCTGGGCTGCGTCTGTCTCGCCTGTTTCGCGCGACAGGGCCCATCGGTGGCGGTGCTGTCGATCTTCGTCACGCCGATGACCGAGTATTTCGGCTGGTCGCGCACCGCGATCGCCGGCGCCGTCTCGGTGGGTGGCGTGCTGGCCGCGGTAATCTCGCCGATCATCGGCCCGATGCTCGATCGGCAGGGCGCGCGGCTGGTGCTGACGCTTGCGGTGCTACTCTCTGGCGTCGCCTGCATGGGGTTGTCGCTGGTCCAGTCGCTGCCGGTGTTCTACCTGGTGTTCTGCTTCGCGCGCATGATCTGGGCCGGGCCGTTCGACCTCGGCCTCTACGGCGCGCTCAACGCCTGGTTCGTGACACACCGCGCCTTCGTCACCTCGATCGCCACCGTGGCGCAGATCGGCGGGCTGATCGCCCTGCCGTTGATCGCGCAGTTCGCTATCGGCGCGGGCGACTGGCGCGACGGCTGGATCGCGGTCGGCGCCACGGTGCTGATCGTGGGCTTCCTGCCGAGCTGGCTGTTGCTGGTGCGCCGTCCCGAGGATGTCGGGCTGGTGCCCGATAGGCTGGCGTCGGCCAACGCGGCGGCGACACCTGTCGAGCCGCGCTTCAGCCGCGCCCAGGCCATGCGCACGCCGGCCTTCTGGCTGCTGTCGCTCTTCACCGTGCTGGTCTACCCGGTGCAGGCCGGCGTGAGCCTGCACCAGGTACCGCATCTCATCGAGCGCGGGATCTCGCCGATGATCGCCGCGTCGGCGGTGGGCGTTTTCTCCTCGATGTCGGCGGTCGCGACCATCGGCTTCGGCTATCTCGCGCGGCGCGGGCCGATCCGCTACTCGATGGCGCTGGCGGCGCTCCTGCTCGGATCGGGCAGCTTCGGTCTGATCTGGGTGCATGGCGCCTCGGGCGCCTATCTGGCGGCCGGCGTCTTCGGCATGGGCATCGGCGGCATCCTCACCCTGCTGCCGATCGCCTGGGCCGACTATTTCGGTCGCGAGAGCTACGGCGCGATCCGCGGCGTGGCGCTGTCGTTGCAAGTGCTGGCCCAGGCGGTCGGCCCGGTGCTGTCGGGCGTGCTGCGCGATAGTGGCGGCGACTACGTGCGCTCGTTGATGGTCTTCGGAACGTTGTCGGCGCTGGCCGTGGCGGCGGCGTTGGTGGCCCAGAAGCCGCGCGGCGTTGCGTGACGGCGCCCGGCGACACGGGCACGGGCGGTCGCGCCGCCCTGCCGCCGCCGCCTCGGCGGGCGAATTGACGCCCGGCACGACGGGCGTAGTGTGGTGGTGGGCGAAGCCGGCGCCAAGTCCGGGACGCTCGCAGGGAGTTCGAAAGGCCGCCGACGCGCGGCATAGGAGGCGTCGTCATGAACACCATCCTCGCCTTGGCCTGGAGCGGCGATGACCTGTCGGCCTTCGAGGTCGCCGCCAGTCTCGCCCACGACATGAGCTCGCACGTGATCGGGCTCGAGCCGCCATCCTATCGCGCGGTCAGCGTCGCCTGGGCCGATGTCGGCATGGGCGGGCCGTTCGACATGCCGATGGCCGACGACGAGGAGGACCGCAAGCGCGTCGAGACGCTGCGCGCCGGCTTCTTCCGCGCCATGGACGCGGCCGGCGTGCCGCGGGCGGCGTCGGCCGAGGCGCAGGACGGGGCGCTGTGGCGCGAACTCAAACAGGCGGCACCGCTGGAGATCGGCTCGATCGGCCGCGCCGCCGAGCTGATCATCGTGCCGCAGCCCGGCGGGCCGGCCAAGGTGCCGGAAAGCCTGTTCGAGGGCGCGCTGTTCGAGTCGGGCCGGCCGGTGCTGATGGTGCCGGCAGGCAAGCACCCCAACGTCGGCAAGCACATGGTGATCGCCTGGAATGCCTCGACCGAGACGGCGCGCTGCGTGGCGATGGCCATGCCGCTATTCCGCCGGGCGGAGAGCATCGAGGTGATCAGCGTCGATGGCGCCATGGTCGACGGGCCCAGCGGCGCCGATCTGGCGGTGTCGTTGCGCCGACGCGGCCTGAAGGTGACGGCGCGGCATTTGCCGGCTGGCAGCAAGGCTCCGGGACCGACGATCATCGAGGCCGCGCAGGCCTCTGGCGCCGACATGATCGTCAAGGGCGCCTACACGCAGAGCCGACTGCGTCAGATGATCTTTGGCGGGCTGACCCGCCACCTCATCCTGTCGTCGCCGATCCCTGTGCTGTTCTCACACTAAGGCGGTAGCAGCGGTCAGCGCAGCGGGATGACGGCGCCAAACGAGATCACCGGGCGGCTCGGCACGGCGTAGATCGGTGCGGGCGCGTAGTACATCGGCGGGGGCGCGACGTAGACCGGCGCCGGCGCGTAGTACACAGGCGCAGGGTGGTACACATGCACGTGGCCTGGCGGCACGTGGCGATGGTGGTGGTGATGATGGTGATAATGATGGTGGCCTGAGCGCCAGTGCTTACCACCCCTGTCGCCGGCCTGCGCCGCACCCGCGGTCCCGAACGCGACGACAAGAGCGCCAGCCGCAGCGAGTGCCACTGAAGTTTTCGCCATCTTGCGTTCGCCTCCTCGCTAGGCCGCAGAGTGGGAAGCGATTGGGGCAGAAAAAAGGGCGCGGCGTGTGCGCGACTTTTGAGCATGCCCGACGATCGCCACAATTGGCCGTGCGGAGGCTCTTGTTGTTCCAGGCGCGGGCGCCAGGCACTGAGCCGAGGCCGAGGCTATGTGCGACGGCCCGGCCTTTCGGGAAAGGTCAGCAACGCTCGAGGCCTGAGCCGTTCGGGGTGGCGTCGTCCGTGCCCTTGCGGGCAAGGGAACGGGTCGCCAGATGAGCCGACACCGCCGACAAGTCAGCCAGCAGGTTGCCGTCGGCGGCGGCCTGGCAGACCGCGTCGATCGCCGGCAGCACGTCCCGTTCCAGGGTATGGCCTTCCATCAGCCAGCGCGCCATCCAGCGTTCGATGTCGGATGGCGGGCCGCCCGGCCAAGACTTCTCCAGGCGCCGGCGGATCGCTTCGCGCCAGCGCGACGACACCCTGACGCTGTCGGTCGCGGACTTGGCGGTGTCGGGCGGCGACGCCGGCTCGAGCGGCACGGCCTTGGGGGGATCGGGCGGATAGCGGTGGCGAGCCCTGCGGCCCACCCGCTGCACCTGCTCCCAGTGGATCACCGAGAGATACTCCTGCCCCTCGACCGCGAAGATGCGCACCAGCCGGCGCGCCACCAACTCCTCGATCAGCGCGCGCACCGTCTCTTCGTCGATCGCGTCGCCGGGGAACACTTGCATGCGGATGGTGCGCGGGCGCAACGGCTGCACGCCGTGATCGTCGGCGAAGTTCCACAGGCCAAGGAACAAGAGGCGAGCCATCATCGAGCAGTCGATGACGGCTTCCCAGGTCCAGAAATCGGTGGGCAGCGTGCGGTCGCGGGCCATGGCGAGGTCTCCGATCGAGATAATGGGCGCAAGATACCGCCGAGCGCCGGGGCCTCCTATTTCCGCGGCTACGGCGGCGCTATCCGAGCATCCGTTGCATATGGCACAGGGCTTTCGCTTGCCCCTACGGCGGAGATATCGCGCGTTTTTTCTGTCGCCAGGAGGGGGGCCGAAGACAGGCGACGAACCATGTACGATAGCGCCCAGGTGTCCAGGGAGGCGGGAATGGGCGAGCGCCAGCGTTTGATCATGGAGCCCGCGGTGCGCGACCTGCTCGCGCGCTCCGGCGGCGATGCGATCTGCACCATCACGACGACCAACCTCGCGGGCGAGGAGGTCTGGGTTCAGGTGATCGAGGGCGGCTCGCTCAACACGCTGTATCCGCCCGAGGATGACCCGGCGAAGCGGCTGGGGACGCTGGGTGTCTTCGGCACGTTGAAGGTGCCGTTGATCGAATGGGAGGCCGGCAACTTCGCGACGTTCGATGTCCTTGGCATCGCCTCCTGGGATGTCGCCTTCGTGGTCGACCAGCTGTTCGTGCGACTGCTCAAATGCGACGACGCCGGCTATCAGCCGGCGTCGCTTTTGGAGGAGTAGGGGCGGCGCCTCAGGCCTGCGGCGCGGGCGGCGGCGACTGTGGCGCTTGCGGCGGCTCGCTGGGGCGGGCGCGGCGGTCGGCCATGAACTGGTCGAACTCGGCCTTGTCCTTGGCGGCGCGCAGCTTGTCGAGGAAGTCGCGGAACTCGCGCTGGTCCTCCTCAAGGCGGCGCAGCGTCTCCTCGCGATACTCGTCGAAGGCGACGTTGCCGCTCGACTGGTAGGCACCCCAGCTGCGCTTCCACGCCCTGTAGTGATCCTTCGGGCGCATGCCCTCGGGCATGTGCCATTGGCCGGCGCGGCCGTGCTTCCAGCAACCCATGCGTCCGCTTCCTTTCATGTAGAAGAGAATGGCCAGCCCGATCGGCCAGAACAGGACGAAGCCGGCGACCATCAGGGCGATCCAGGCGGGCTTGCCCCAATCGTCGAGTTTCTGCACCAAGCCCATCGAGGCTCTCCATGTTAATGTTAACGACATTTACATTGGGGTGGCCGGCTGGGGATGTCAAGCCCTGCCCAGGCCCAAACCGTTCAAATAGACCAGCACCGCCGACTCCAGCAGTTCGTCGGCGTCCATCGGCAACTTGCGCCGCCCGGAGTCGCCCCGGCCAAACAGCGAGGCCACGCCATGGGAAATGGCCCAGATATGCAGGCTGACCATCAGCACCGGCGGCCGCTTGCCCGCCGGTAGCTGCGCGCACAAGGTCTCGGCCGCGCCGCGCAGCACGCCGAAGGCGCGGTCGCTGGCGGCGCGCAGCTCCGGCGTGGCGTCGGGCGACAGGCCCGACTCGAACATCGCCGAGTAGTAGGCATGCTCGGTCCGGGCGAAGTGCAGATAGGCGCGGCCGAGATGGTGGAAGGCGATCATCGGCTCGGGCTTGCCCTCGTTCCACGCCTTGGCCAGCGCCGCCTCGAAGCGCTCGAACCCCTGCGCGGCGACATCGGCCATCAGCGCATCGCGGTCGCGGAAATGCCGGTAGGGCGCCGCCGCGCTGACGCCCGCCGCGCGCGCCGCTTCGGCGAAGGTGAACCCGGCCGGGCCCTTCTCGCCGATCAACGCGCGTGCCGCCTCGATCAGCGCCTGGCGCAGATTGCCGTGGTGATAGCCGCGCTCGCGGTCTTTCCAGCTCATGTTAACAACTCTTACATCAGCGCCGCCGTCACCGCACGCGACGTGTCATGCCGGGGCGATCCGCTGGACATTCCTTTAATCGAGCGCATACTCATTTCTTCGCTACTGGATGGCGAAGAGGGGAGACAAGGCGATGTCAGAGCTGAGCGCCCGCCGACGACATGTCCTCGGCATCATTGTGCCGCAGGTCGTGCCCAGCACCTACGGCGACGCTAAGTTCAAGCGCATCGACGCCAATTGGAAACCGGGAGCGGGCTATACGACCTGCGGCGGGCTGCCGTCGCACGTCGCCAGTCAGCTCGGCGTGACGGACAAGTGCAAGGCGCAAGGCATCCTCGGGTCAGGCCTCGCCAGCCTGCGCGACGCTGCGATGATGCAGAACGCCTGGGTCCATCACGACCTGTCGCGTTTGTCCGCCAAAGACGCGATCCGTCCCAAGCCGGGCGACCTCTACATGCTCTGCAGCGGCGAAGACGGCGCGCACAAGACCAATTGCATCTGTCTCTCCACCAAGACCAAGGGGCGCCCCGCCAAGGTCGAGCATGTCGGCGTCATCGTCAGCGCGCGGGGCACGTTGTGGAAGACCGCCGACGCGGGCCAACCCAACGGCAACGTGGAATGCGCCCGGTATTGCGAGCGTACCTTCAATCCGGCCATTGGCTGGCTGACCGGCGAGACCGACGGAAAGGGGGGCAAGCCGATGCGCCGCCTGTGCGGCTGGCTCGACATCGACAAGTATCCGTTCATCAAGTACCCGCTTTAGCCGCGCGCGTACCTCGCCTCACTCATCGGTATTCCGAAAGGCGATAACCCAATCGCGTTGCGCGTCGGTATCGGACACCGCGGTGCCACGTGCTTTCGCGATTCTTTCGAGCGCGACTTGTGGCGTCATGCCGGCGCAGATCATCGCGCACGCAGCGACAACGGCCGACCGACCGATACCCGCCCGACAATGCACGGCGACCGATTTGCCGTCGCCGAGCATACCGGCGAGGCGCCGCGCCATCGCCCTGATCTGGCGCACGGACGCGGGCAGGCCGCGATCGGGAATTGCGAACGAGATGAACTCCATCTCGTGTGCCGCACACAATTCAGCCTCCACGCGCAGACCAAGTTCGGCGACCTCGTCGCGCTCGAGCAGGCTGACGACGACGTCGATGACCTGGCTTCACCACCCCGCGATCTCGTCTTCGAGCCGTTCGCTGGCGCGCGGCCGCGCCATGATCGCGAGACGGCCGGGGCCTGGCTTGTCGATCCAGTAGACCGACGAAAGCATCATCCCAGCAGTCCCAGCGTCGCCCACAGCTCGTCGACGCGCTTCACCACCGCCTCATCCATCGCGATCTTGGTGCCCCATTCGCGGTTGGTCTCGCCGGGCCACTTGTTCGTTGCGTCGAGCCCGATCTTGCTGCCCAGCCCCGACACCGGACTGGCGAAGTCGAGGTAATCGATCGGCGTGCTCTCGACCGTGGTGATGTCGCGCGCGGGATCCATCCGCGTACTGATCGCCCACATCACGTCCTTCCAGTCGCGCGCGTCGATGTCGTCGTCCACGACGATCACCCACTTGGTGTACATGAACTGCCTGAGATAGCTCCACACGCCCATCATCACGCGCTTGGCGTGGCCGGCGTAGGCCTTCTTCATCGACACCACGGCGATGCGGTAGGAGCAGCCCTCGGGCGGCAACCAGAAATCGACGATCTCGGGAAACTGTTGCCGCAGCAACGGGATGAACACCTCGTTGAGCGCCTCGCCCAGCACGCTCGGTTCGTCGGGCGGCCGGCCAGTGAAGGTCGAGAGATAGATCGGATCGCGCCGCATCGTCATGGCGCTGATGGTGAACACCGGAAACTTCTCGACGCTGTTGTAGTAGCCGGTGTGATCGCCGTAGGGACCCTCGTCGCCATACTCGTCGAGGCTGACATGGCCCTCGAGCACGATCTCGGCCTCGGCCGGTACTTTCAGCGGCACGGTCTTGCAGTTCACCAGATCGACCTTCCGCCCGCGCAGCAGGCCGGCGAACTGGTACTCCGACAAGGTGTCGGGCACGGGCGTGACGGCGGCGAGGATGGTGCCGGGATCGGCGCCGATCACCACGGCCGCCGGCAGCGGCTCGCGCTTGCCCGCCTTCTGCCAGCGCGCATGGTGCTGCGCGCCGCCGCGATGCTTGAGCCAGCGCATCAGGGTCTGGTGTTTGTTCAGCACCTGCATGCGATAGATGCCGAGGTTGAAGCTGTCCTGGCGATCGCCTTTCGGATTGGGTCCCTGCGTCACCACCAGAGGCCAGGTGATCAAGGGCGCCGGCTCGCCCGGCCAGCAGGTCTGCACCGGCAGGCGCGACAGGTCGATGTCGTCACCCTTGAGCACGATCTCCTGGCAAGCCGCCGTGCCGCCAAGGATGCCCTCACCGATGGTGCGCGGCTTCATCGCCATCACGGTGCGCAAGAGCGGCAGCATGTCGAGCGCCTCGCGCCAGCCACCCGGCGGCTCGGGCTGACGCAGGAAGGCGAGCGTCTCGCCGACTTCGCGGAGCTGATTCGGCTCGCGATCCATGCCCCAGGCGACGCGCTCGACCGTGCCGAAGAGATTGACCAGCACCGGCATGTCGTAGCGCGAGCCGTCGTCACGCACGGCGTTCTCGAACAGCACCGCCGGGCCTTTCTGGGCCAGCAGCCGACGATGGATCTCGGTCATCTCCAGCTTCGGCGACACCGGCGCCTTCACGCGCACCAGGCGGCCCTCCCGCTCGAGGCGGGCGATGAAGTCGCGAAGCGAGGCGTAGGGCATGGTCGGGGTCCGGCCTGTGTGACGGACCGGTTATAGCCGAGAGGTCCGCCGGGTGTGCCAACACATATGCATTCTTCCCTTCTCCCCGCGCAGGCGGCGAGAAGGGAAAAGCACCGCCGCGTGCTATACTGTCCCCGGCGCCACGTGACGAGGTTGGTCTATGCCGATCCTGCTCGGCCTGAGCTACGCGCTCAATATCCTCTGCATCGTGCACGCGATCCGCACCGGCCGTGCCAATTACTGGATCTACATCCTGGTGCTGGCACCGGGGATCGGTTCGGTCTGCTATCTCTTCATGGTGCTGTTGCCCTCGTCTCGCGGCACGCGCACGGGACGGAAGGTCGAGGCCGGGCTGATCCGGGCCATCGATCCCGACCGGTCGTTGCGTGAGCGCCAACTGGAGTGGGATCGCACCGGCACGCCCAAGGCGGGGCTGGAGCTGGCCGAGGAGCAGGTCGCGCGCGGCAACCACGCGGCGGCGCGCCTGCTCTACGCGCAGATCATGACCGGCATGTACGAGTTCGATCCGGCGATGCTGATCGGCCGGGCACGGGCGGAGTTCGAGGCCGGCGACTTCGCCGCCGCGCGCCGCTCGCTGGAGCTCGTGCAGGAGCACGATCCCGGCCATGTCTCGCGCACTGGCCATCTGCTATACGCCCGCACCCTGGAGTCGCTGGGCGAGATCGGCAAGGCGACCGAGGAATACGAGGCGCTGGTGCCGACCTATCCGGGGCCCGAAGCCAAGGCGCGTTTCGCTTTGATGCTGGAGGCCAATGGTCAGGTCGCGCGGGCGCGCAATCTGTTCGCCGAGCTGGTGCGCACGCAGGACCAGTGGCGGCAGAGCCTGCTGCCAGAGGATCGCGCGTGGTTCGAGCTGGCGCGCAGCAAGGTGGGTTAGGGCGACGTATGAAACGCTATTGGGTGGTTGGTGGCGAATACGCCGATACGAGCTTCAGCAGGCTGGCGCCGGGCAAGACCGAGGAGCGGCTGGGTCCGTTCGATAGTTACAACGACGCGCATAAGGCGTGGTCGGGCCGCGCCTGGTCGACCGTCGACAGCGCCCAGACGCGCTATGTGCTGGTGACCGAGGATGTCGGCACCGAGGCCGAGACGCTGTACTGGGTGGTCGGCGGCGAATACGCCGACACGACCTTCACCAAGCCGGCGGCGGGCAAGCGCCTGGAGCGCATCGGCCCGTTCAGGACGCAGGCCGAGGCTCAGAAGGTCTGGCAGGGCAAGGCCTGGTCGACCGTCGACGACGCGCTCAGCCAGTACCGCATCGAGATCGAGACCCACGTCGAGGACGATTGAACGCGCCGCGCGAGTTCGAGGATCTGTTGACGCGCGAGGGGCGGCGCGTGCTGGCGGGCACGCACGCGCTGGTCGGCGCGCTCGGTGAACCGCGTACGCGTTTCCTGTCCATGGAGGGGCTGATCGATCGGACGAAGGCCGCGCGACTGCGTGTGCTGCTGGATCAAGCGTTGCCGACCACCCTGGAGCGCATCGACCGGCCGATCCCGCCCGACACGATCTGGAAGATGCGCGAGGACTACGCCGAGACGCTGCCCAAGGCGACACGCGCCTCCACTGTCTACTTCGATCGCGCCGACGAGCCGGGCGCGCGCGCGGCGCGCCGGATCGGCCTCGACGCGATGTTGCGCTCGGCGAGCTTCCACGCTTTCGCCCAGGCGCTGGCAGGTCGCACGCTGGCGCGAGCGTTCGGGCGACAGGTGTTGTGCTACGGAGCGGGCGACTACGCCGGCCCGCACAACGATCATCACCCCGGCAATGCCAGGGCTCGGGCCGGCTACGTCGACCTGCATCTGTCTCTGTCGAGCCCGGCGGTTGACCATCAATGGCTGGTCTACGCCAAGGCAGGCCATCTCAGCGAGATCGTGCCGGTCCATGGTGCGGCGACACTCACGGCCTATCGCCTGCCGTTCTGGCACTACACCACGCCCTTGGTCGCCAAACGGGGAAAGGCGGCGAAGGCGCGTCGCTGGGTGCTGCTCGGGACGTTCCTCTACGCGTGAACGGTCCTCAAGGCTGGGGAGTGCCGCTCCAGTGGCGCGGCCCGAAGGCAGCCCCCCATGCGATAACCCCGCGGCGTTACGGTTTCGTCCGTCGCATCTCGGGCGGCGCCTTGTTCTTGCGGCGGAGGTCGGCGATGAAGCTGTCGGTATGGGCCAGGCCTTCGCGCGCCTCGTTCATCACCGCCGTGTCGACCGTGCGCACGAGGTCGTAGGACTTCTTCGAACGCTGGCAGACGAGGCCGCGCACGACCACCTCGGCGCGGCCCTGTGCGTTGAGATCCCGGATCGCGGCGCGCGTGGCGTCGGCGATGCGCAGTACGGCGTCGGGCGATACCCAGAGGTCGCGCTCCTCCGCTTCGCCATCGCCCTCGGCCTGGTTCATCAGCCAATGCCCGAGCGCCACCGTCGCCTGGTCCTCGCCGTGGCCGTAGAGAAGCTCCCGGATACCCATGAGGTGCTCCCCCACCAGCACGGGCTCGAGCGTGGCAAGGTCGACGTCCTGACGAAAATCCTTTGGCCCATCGGCGCCTGCGACGAGCGCGGGAATAACGACAGTGGCGCGGCCATCGCGCAACAGCGTGGGCAGGATCTCGCGCGCCGCATTGGCGAGCCGACGTGTCGGTTCCGGCGCGACCGCCTCGTCGCCCAGCGCTTCGCTGGCCTTGTCTTCGAGCCAGTCCGCGAAGAATTCGAGATAGGCATCGGCGCCTTCGGCCCTGAGCAGATCGCCGGCGGTGGATACGTCGTCCGTGCCTCCCGTCGATGCGGCCGGTGCCTTCGCCGAGGCTGACTTGCCGGCACGATTGCCACCGCCGGCGTCGATCACCGCGCCGCCGCCGCGGCGGCGCGAGAACACCAGCGCGATCACGACCGCCGCGACCAGGACGCCGGCCAGAGCCAGCCACATCGTGTCCATTAGTCGACCTCACGCACACCGCTGGAGCGTTTCACCACACCGTCCTACTCCGACGTCGTGCGCTCGTTCGCCTCGAAATCCGTGATGATTGTCTGGAGCTGTGCCGTGTCGAGCGAGCGGCGCGTGTCGAACGCTTGGCCCTTGTCGTCCCGGCCGATCGCCACTAGCGCGATGTCTGCCTTGCCCGTGCGATCGATGTCGGCCACCGCCTGACGCGCCGCTTCGATGATGCGCACTGTGTCATCGTCCGTCTCGCAGTCTCCCGGCGGCATGTCCTCGAAAACCTGGGTCTCGAGCCAGCCGGCCAGGGCGCGTACACGCGGCGCCTCGCGGCGCCATTCGGTCATCTCGCGCACGTCGAGATAGCCGAAATTGGCCACGGCGCGCTCGAGCCGGGCAATGTCGATCTCGCGTCGGAAGTCGCGAGCGCCCGAGCCGTCGACCACCAGCGCGGGCAGCTCAACCACGCCGCGTCCCTGCGCGAGGATGACGGGCATGACGTCGCGCGCGGCGTCGGCGATGCGCCGAGTCGGCCCCGGCGCCTCGGCGGCCTCGCCGAGCTCGTCCGAGGCCTCCGACTCCAGCCAGTCGGCGAAGTGCTCGAGCGGCTCGTCGGCGCCTTCCGCCCTGAGCATGTCGCCGGCGGACATGTCCTCGGTCACCTCGGCCGGCGCGGCTGCGGCGGCCCCCGCCTGCGGCGGCGCGTCGATCACCTCGCCGCGGCGGCGGTTGAGCAGCGCGTACACAGCGACCGCCGTCGTGACCACGACCGCGGCGATGAGCCAGATCTCCATCACTCCCTCCAGTGACGCGCCGCCTCGACGAGGGTGGCGCTGTCGATCGCCAGATCGATGTGTTTGGGCCCATCGCGGTCGGCGGCGATGTAGGGCAGCGTGATGCGCGCGCGGCCCTCGGCCTGCAATTCCGGCCATGCCTTACCGGCGGCCTCGGCGATGCGCGTGACGGCCATGCGGTCGGCGGCGAGGTCGATGCCCGTGTCGCGCGAGGCGCGCTTCACCAGCCACTCCGCCAGCGCGCCGATCTGCGCGTTACGCGTGACATCGGCGGCGTAGCGGCCGGCGCTCACGCCTTGCGGCGCGACGTCCCAGCGCTTGTCGCCGCCGGGCGGCGGTGGCGCCTTGGGCGGCGGCGCGGCGACGACGTCGTTCTTGGGGCGGCGCAAGCTACGGAAAGCCGTCGCGGCGACGATCATGACGATGACGGCGAGGATGATCCAGATCAGTCCCATCCGCCCAGTCTACAACGGGCGGTTCACCGGCACGACACTGATCGAGTTGCGTGGCTGGCCATCGATCACGCGGTCGGTGTAGGTCAGGTAGACCAGCACGTTGCGCTTGGCGTCGTAGAAGCGCACGACCTGGGTGCGCTTGAAGATCAGCGAGGCGCTGGCGCTGAAAACTTCGCGGCCGTTCTTCAGCTTCTTGACCTTCTCGAGGTCGATGGCGCCGACCTGCCGGCAGGCGATCGAGGCCTCGCCGGGATCCTCGGCCAGGCCCAGCGCGCCCTTGACGCCGCCGAGCTCGGCGCGCGAGAGGTAGCAGGCGACGCCCGGTACCTCGGGATCGTCGAACACCTCGACCTTGATCTTGTCGTTGGGCCCGATCCATTTGAAGCGATAGCTGGCGGCGCCGACTTCCTCGGCGGCGGCGCCGAGCGCGACCGATCCCAGCGCCAGCCCGACAATGGCGGCGGCGAAGCGGACGAGGTGTCGGTTCATCTGGGTCTCCCTGTGGGCGCTGGGGCGCGGCGCTGTCAGGATAAGTGCGCTGGCGCGGTTGGCGGCAAGGGAGGGGCGCATGCATCGGATCCTCGTGGCGACAGTGGCCGGATGGCTCGGCGTCGCGGATGGCGCGCTGGCGCAGGCGCCGCGGTTCGACACGGCGTCCGAGACATGCAAGCCCTACCGCAAGGGCGTGCTCGACCGGCAATGGCAGGTCAGCGCGCCGCGCAACCCGCCGCGCGTCGGTGACGTCATCACGATCGGCCTGCGCGACAAGCACGCCGATGCGGGGCAGCGCACCATGGTGCGGGCCCGCATCCTCGGCGCCGCCGCGCTCCTGGAGTCCAAGCCGTTTCAGGTGATCGCCGACAACTTCGCCGAGGTCGAGTACCCGCGCGACTTCCTGTCAGCCCGGCCATTGCCGCCGGGTCCCTACACCGTGCATTGGGTGCTGGCCGAGGGCGACGGCTTCCTCGCCTGCGACGGCTTCGTCGTTCGATAGAGCGCTCCTGCCATCCCGAGCGGAGCGAGGGATCTAGGACCGGCCTGGATCCCTCGCTTGCGCTCGGGATGACAGAAGAACCCGCGCTACGTCGGCCGTGGCGCACGCGTGGCGAGGAAGATGCCGGGCAGGATCAGCGCCGCGCCGGCGACGTGATACCAGTTGGGCCGCTCGGCCAGCACCAGCCAGGCCAGCGCCGCGGTGTAGAGCGGGCCGAGATACATGTAGATCGCCGTGCGCCCGGCGCCGAGCTCGCGCAGGGTGAAAGAGAACGCCCCGTAGGCGGCGACTCCCGGCACGATCGCCAGGATCAACCAGGCGGCCAGAGTCGGCCAGCCCGGCGGCGGCGGCCCGACGATGGCCGCTTCGACTGTCGTGATCGGCAGCAGGATCAGCGCGCCGGCGCCGATGATAGCGGTCAGCCTCTCGGTCGGCTCGAAGGCGCTCGGCCAGCGTTTCAACAGCACCGTGTAGATCGACCACGACAGCGCCGACGCCGCGACCCACAGATCGCCGCGCGTGAACTCGACCGCGAGCAGTCGTGCCGGCTCGCCCTTCATCAGAATCAGCAGAAGGCCCGCGAGGCAGATCGCGACGCCGGCAAGCTGCGAACCGGCCAACCGCTCGCCAAGGAAGACGCGCGCCAGGATCACGATGCCGATGGGGCAGGTGGCGTAGATCAGGCCGATGTTGGTCGCCGTGGTGGTGCGCGCGCCGATATAGACGAAGGCGCCGCAGATCCACATGCCGAGCGCGCCGAGGACCAGCAATTGCCATGCTTCGCGCCCCAGCGCTGTACGCTTACGCCACAACGCTGTGCTGACGAAGGGCAGCAGGAACAGGCAGGCCAGCGTCCAGCGGCCGGCCGCCATGGCGTGCGGCGCGAGAAAGTCGACCGAGCGCGCGACGAGATGATTGACGGCGAAGAACGCCGGCATGGTGAACAGGAAAACCCAGGCGAGGGCGAGGCGGAAGGCGGGCGACACGGACGCCAGTCTAGCGCACGATCCGCACGTGCCGACGACGCCTCTCTCCGGGGAGCGCCAGCGCTCCCCATGAAGTCGCCTTAGACTGGCTTCAGCCCCTCGGGCGGCGGCGTGCCGCCGGCTTCCTTCACCGCGGCGCGGTAATGCGCCTCGCTGTCGAAGGGCTCGTATCTCGGATAGTCGCGCGGCGGGCGCTTCGCCGGCTCGCCGGTTGAGGGATCGAGGAAGATCGGCTTGCCGTCGCAGCCGATCACCGGAATGACGCGGCCCCAGCGGCTGAAGACGCGGCGCATCGAGGCGGAGAAGTCGACATAGGTGTCGAACTCGAGCTTGTCCTTGGCGAAGATCGCCTCGAACGTGGTCACGAACGCGTCGACGAACGGCTTCTCGACCAGGCCCATGTTCGAGATCATCCAGCAGCGGTCTTCGAACACCCAATAGACGCTGAGCCCGATGAATTCCTTCTGCCGCGTGAAGTACGGGAAGAACGGGAAGGCGCGGCAGGCCAGGGTGCGATTCTCGCGCTCGCAGAAGGCGGCGCCCTTGCACTCCACCGCGCACGCCCCGGGATGCAGGTCGGCAACGATCTGGCGCGTGGCGGCGTCGTAGGGCTTGAAGCGATGCCACAGATCGGTGCGCGACTTGAGGAAGGCAAACTCGCTCTTCTCGACCACCGGCACGGCCATCTGCGTCGAGCAGCAATAGGGCGTACCGTTATTGAGGGGCGAGCATTTCTTGCCGCAGTCGAAGCGCGATACCGGCGCCTCGAAGCCCGCGTAGAGCTTGGCGAAATCCTCGGGCTTGAGCTTCGGTGAGGGCATGCGGCTCGGTGGGGTTGGCGGGACGCGGCCCGCTTGTAGCGGTTCCGATTGTGAAGGACTAGTTACGGTTTTATTGTCCCTGTGGGGCGAAGGGTCATGGATGCACCCGCCACACCGTGGTTTCGCGCAAGCCCCGGTTCTCGAGTTGCAGCGAGGTGGGGATATCGTAGCGCGCCAGCTCTTCCAGCCGGTCGGCGGTGAAGTAGTTGCGGCCCGGATCGCCCAGCAGCACCAGCCGGCCCTTCGCCGCGTGTCCCCGTAGCCAGTCCATGGCGCGCGCCGTCATCTCGCGCTCGTAGCAGACGTCGCCGGCAATCACGACATCGGCCTCGGGCGAGCCGGGCGGGCCTTGCAGCCAGTCGGCCTCGCTGGTCTCGATGCCAAGCGCGTTGGCTTCGGCGTTGAGTTTCATGGCGACGATCGCCACCGGATCGATCTCGTTACCAACTGCGCGGCGCGCGCCGGAGCGCGCGGCGGCGAGGCTGGCGACGCCGCAGCCGGCGGCGAAATCGATGACGTGCTTGCCCCTGACCATGTCGGGATGGCTAAGCAGATAGCGTGCCACCGCCTGGCCGCCGGGCCAGCAGAACGCCCAGTACGGCGGATCGACGTTCTGCTTCTCCAGCCAGTCCTCGGTGGCCTGCCAGATCGGCAGGTACTCCGCCGCCAGCCACAGCTTCAGCTCCGGCACCATGGCCGGCGTGCCCAGCGCCGTGTAGGTGCGGATGAAGCCGGCCGGATCGTCGGGCGAACGCGCCATCAGAAGCGCGCCGCGAGGATGCCGAGCAGCAGGATCCAGCCCAGCCAGCGATTGGCGCGGAACTTGTGCAGGCAATCGGCGGGGTCGTGCGGCTTCACCGTGCCGACCTGCCATGCGAGATGCGCGACGACGCCGGCCAGGCCGAGCCAATAAAGCCAGCCGATCGCAGCGAGCCAGCCGGCGACACCGAAGCAGATCACGGTGATCGTGGCGAACACGGTGAGCCAGGCCTGCGGCGCGCTCTGGAAGCGGCGCGCGGTCGAGCGCACACCGACGATGGCGTCGTCGCGCTGATCCTGCATGGCGTAGATCGTGTCGTAGACCAGGGTCCAGGCGATGCCGCCGGCATAGAGCGCCAGCGCGGCGGACGAGACACGGGCGTTGGCCACCACGTCGCCCATCAGCGCGCCCCAGTTGAAGGCGAGGCCGAGCACGACCTGCGGCCACGACGTCACGCGTTTCATCAGCGGATAGATCGCGATGATCAGCAGCGAGGCCAGGCCGACGACGATGGCGTTGAGGTTGAACGAGAAGAGCACGGCGGCGCCGATCGCCGCCTGTAGCGCCAGCCAGACCAGCGCCTGCCTCGGCGTCACCTCGCCGGCAGGCAGCGGTCGATCGCGCGTGCGTTCGACCTGGGCGTCGATGTCGCGGTCGAGCAGGTCGTTCCAGGTGCAGCCGGCGCCGCGCATGGCGACGGCGCCGACGAAGAACAGCGCCATCCAGATCGCCCACGCGGTGATCTGTTCGCGCGTTTGTAACGGCGCGAACAGGCTGATCGACCACCAGCAGGGAAACAGCAGCAGCTCCCAGCCGATCGGCCGGTCCCAGCGCGCCAGCCGGCCATAGGGCCGCGCCCAGGCCGGCAGCAGGCGCAACGTCCAGTGCCGCGGCCTGATGTCGGTGAATCCCTTGGCGGTCATGTCGCCATCATGGTCACAGGAGATGCTATGCTCAATCGATCTAGCGAGAGGAGAGGTGCGATGCGTCGTTCGGTCCCGATCCTGTCCGCGCTGGCCGCGCTGCTCGTGACGAGCATCGCGCTGGCGCAATTGCCGCGAACTCCCGCGCCCGCCGGCGCGCAGGTCTATTTCATCTCGCCCAAGGACGGCGAGGAGATCGCCGGGCCGATCACGGTGCGGATGGGGCTGAAGGGCATGGGCGTGGCGCCGGCTGGCGTCGAGATGAAGGACACCGGCCACCATCACCTGCTGATCAACGTCGTCACCCTGCCGCCGATGGGCGAGAACCTGCCCAACGACGACCAGCATCGCCATTTCGGCAACGGCCAGACCGAGGCGACCATCACCCTGCCGCCCGGCCGGCACACGCTGCAGCTCGTGCTCGGCGACCAAAACCACATACCGCACGAGCCGCCCGTGATATCGCCGAAGATCACGATCACCGTCAAATGACGATGAGGGCGACGCCGTCGCCGTCTTCGTCACCCCGAGCGCAGCGAGCGATCTCCCGCGGCCGGGAGATTCTTCGCTTCGCTCGGAATGACGGGTGGGGGCCGGTCCCATGACGCCGCGGCTGTTCGTCGAGGACGATCTCGCGGCAGGCGCGGCGCTGGGCCTCGATGGCCCGCGTGCGCATTATCTGCGCGACGTGCTGCGGCTGGGCGTCGGCGCCGCGGTGCTGCTGTTCAACGGCCGCGATGGCGAGTGGCGGGCGACGGTCACGGCGAGCGCCAAGCGGTCGATGGATCTCGGCGCCGAGAGCCAGACCCGGCCGCAAGCCGGCGAGCCCAATCTGTGGCTGTGCTTCGCGCCGGTGAAGAAGGCGCGCATCGACTCCATCGCCGAGAAGGCGACGGAGCTGGGTGTTTCGGCGCTGGTGCCTGTCATCACGCGGCGCACCAACGTCGAGCGGGTCAATGTCGAGCGGCTGCGCGCCAACGCCGTCGAGGCAGCGGAGCAGACCGAGCGGCTGAGCGTGCCTGAAGTGCGCGAGCCGGTGTCGCTCGAACGGTTGCTGACGGCGTGGCCGGCCGGGCGGCGGCTGCTGATCGCCGACGAGACCGGCGGCGGCAAGCCGATCCTCGACGCGCTGGCGGGCGCGCGGCCCGGGCCGTGGGCGGTGCTGATCGGGCCGGAGGGCGGCTTCGCGCGCGAGGAACTCGATCGCATCGCGGCTCTGCCCGGCGTGCTGCCGGTCGGGCTGGGCCCGCGCATCCTGCGCGCCGACACGGCGGCGATCGCCGCGCTCGCCTGCCTGCAGGCGGCGATCGGCGACTGGCGCGAGCCGACGCCCCGGCGCTGGCCCGATTATGCCGGCGCGGTCGAACGAGGAAACCTTATGCGAGGACGCGGCGAGCAAGGTTGAGCGCGGCCTCAGGGCTTGCTAGCAACGTCGTCGACCACGACAACATCAACACGTCGGCAGGCGCGATCGACCGCGACGCCGGCAGGGGGAAACACCTTATGTCGGCACCGCCCAGTGGCGGAGGCGCGCCCATCACGGACCGCCGCCAGCTCGTCGAGTATTTCGAGTCCGGCTGCAAGCCGGCGGCTCAATGGCGCGCCGGCACCGAGCACGAGAAATTCGGCTTCGATCGCGCCACGCGCCGGCCTTTGCGCTATGCCGGCGGCGTGAAGGCGATGCTCGACGGCCTGGCCGACCGCTTCGGCTGGCAGCGCGCGCTGGAAAACGGCAATGTCATCGCGCTGACCCGCGGCGCCGCCAACATCACCCTGGAGCCGGGCGGCCAGCTTGAGCTCAGCGGCGCGCCGCTCAGCACCGTGCATGAATGCGCCGTCGAGACCGACAACCATCTCGACGAGGTCAAGGCGATCGCCGGCCCGCTGGGCGCGGGCTTCGCCGGGCTGGGCTTCACGCCGACCTGGCGGCGCGAGGATTTCGACTGGATGCCCAAGGGCCGCTACAAGATCATGCGCGCCTACATGCCCAAGAAGGGCACGATGGGCCTCGACATGATGCTGCGCACCTGCACGGTGCAGACCAATGTCGATTACGGCTCGGAAGCCGACATGGTGAAGAAGTTCCGCGTGTCGCTGGCGCTGCAGCCGCTGGTCACCGCGCTCTACGCCAACTCGCCCTTCGTCGAGTCGCAGGACACCGGCTTCCAGAGCCGGCGCAGCCATGTCTGGACCGACACCGATGCCGACCGCTGCGGCATGCTGCCCTTCGTCTTCGAGCCGGGCTTCGGCTTCGAGCGCTATACCGACTACATCCTCGGCGTGCCGATGTACTTCGTCTATCGCGACGGCAAGTACATCGACGTCAGCGGCAAGTCGTTTCGCGACTTCATGGCCGGCCGCCTGCACAATGACGTCGGCGATATCGCACGCGTCACCGACTGGAGCGACCACGTCACCACGGCCTTCCCCGAGGTGCGGCTGAAGCGCTACCTCGAGATGCGGGGCTGCGATTCGGGTCCGCGCGACATGATCGTGGCGCTGCCGGCGCTGTGGATGGGCCTGCTCTACGACACCACGGCGCTCGACGCCGCCTGGGATCTGGTGAAGGGCTGGAGTGTCGCCGAGCAGCAGGCCCTGCGCGACCAGTCGCCTCGCGAAGGCCTGAAGACGGTCATGAAGGGCCACACGCTGCGAACGCTGGCGCAGCAAACGCTGATGATCGCCGAGGCCGGCCTGAAGGCGCGCGCCAGGCTCGACGCGCAGGGTCGCGATGAGACGATGTATCTCGATCCGCTGAAGCGCATCGCCGATAGCGGCGTCACCCTGGCCGACGAAAAACGCGCCCGGCTGGCGGGCGCGTTGAAGGGTGACTACGGCGCTGTGTACGAGGCCTACGCCTACTGATCAGGCGGCGCCATAGAACGGCTTGTCGCCGCACACCGTGACGCGATGCCCGTAGCGGCGGTGCGGGTGATAGTCGAACAGCGCGTGGTGCTGGGCGCAGCGATTGTCCCAGAAGGCCACGGAATTGGGCCGCCACTTGAAGCGGCATTGCAGCTCGGGCGTCTCGATGTGGCGCCACAGCATCTCCAGGACCGCGTCGCTCTCGGCCTTCTTGAGCTGCGGGATGCGCGTGGTGAAGCCGCGGTTGACGTAGAGCCCGATCTTGCCGGTCACCGGATGGGTGCGCAGGATCGGATGCTCGGCCTTGGGGAAATGGTGCGCGCCGTCCTTCTTGTTCTGCTGATGGCTGTGCGCCTTGAGGCTGTCGTGGATCGCCGTCAGGCCGACCAGCATCTTCTTCACGGGCTCCGACAAGGTCTCGTAGGCGCGATACGTGTTGGCGAACATGGTGTCGCCGCCGCCGTCGGGCGGCACCTCCGTAAGGTAGAGGATCGAGCCCATCGGCGGCTCCTCGTCGCACGAGACGTCGGTGTGCCACTCCTCGCCGGCGACGTGCTTGCTGTTCTCGTCGGCCTTGATCACCAGGATTTCGGGATGGCCCTCGATCGGCCTGGGCGCGTTGGGATGGAGGTGCAGGCGGCCGAAGCGTTGGCCGAAGGCCTTGTGCTGCTCGACGCTGAGCTTCTGGTCGCGGAAGAAGATCACGAGATTGTCCATCAGCGCGTCGTGGATCTCCTGGAACTGCTGGTTGCCGAGCTCGCCCCCGAGATCGACACCATGGATTTCCGCGCCGATCACCGGCGAGATCTTGCGCACCTCGATCGTCTGATAGCCCATCGACGTTCCTCCTTCGTTTGGATAGGACGATAGCCGGATGCGGCGGCAGCCGCTACAGTTCGGATGGCTTGGCGGATCGGCGGGCGCAGCATGGGTGTCGAGCAGGAAGTCGGATTGACGCCGGAGGAAACGGCGTTCGGCGCGCCCGCGCCGGCCGCGACCCCGCCGGCGCGGGGGGAGGCGGCGACCCCGCCCGCGGCGCCGACCGGCGCCTTACCCTACCGTTCCAAGCGCTGCCGGCACGGCGCCTTTCTCTACAACGCGCGCGACCGCTATATCGGCCGCAGCCTCGACCTCTACGGTGAATACGCCGAGCTCGAGCTGCAGCTGCTGCTGCGCCTGATCAAGCCTGGCGACATTGTCGTCGAGGCCGGCGCCAATATCGGCACCCTCTGCGTGCCGATGGCGCGGCGCGTCGGCCCGGATGGCTGGGTGCTGGCGGCCGAGCCGCAGCGCCTCGTCCACCAGATGCTATGCGCCAACATCGCCGCCAATGGCCTCGCCAACGTGGTGGCGCATTGGTGCGGGCTGGGCGCCACTGCGGGCGTGGCGGTGGTGCCGCCGCTCGACCATGGCCAGGAGAACAATTACGGCGGCGTCGGTTTGCGCGGCGGCGGCGCCGGGGAACACGTGCCGGTCGTGACCATCGACTCGCTCGACCTGCCGGGCTGCTCGCTCATCAAGGTCGATGTCGAGGGCATGGAGCTCGACGTGCTGCGTGGCGCGGCCGAGACCATCCGGCGCCACCAGCCGCGCCTGTTCGTCGAGAACAACGGCACCGACGGTTCGCCGCCACTGATCGCGTGGCTGCTCGAGCAGGGCTACCGGCTCTACTGGCATGTGACGCCGCTGTTCAACCAGGGCAACTTCGCCAATGTCCGCGAGGACGTCTTCACCAACGTGTTCTCGACCAACATGCTGTGCCTGCCGCCGCGCGACACGGCGGAGGTTCGCGGCATGCGCGCCGTCAGCGGCCCCGAGGACACCGCGCTGGAGTCGCAACGCCGCCGCCGCGGGGCGGCCCCGGCGGGGCGGTCGTAACGGCCGATGCGACACGCGGCCATCCTCCTCGCGGCGCTGCTGGCGGCCGCCGACGCGCACGCCCAGCTCGAGCCGGTGCCGCCGCCGGCGCGTTGGCGCGACTACGACGGCGGCGCCGACAATTTCACCATCCGCGTGCCGGGCATCGTGCAGAAGCGGCCGTGGAACGATGGCGGCTTCCCGGCGGTGCACTACCTCACCGGCAGCGTCGAGGAGGCCTTCAGCGTCACCGTGGTGTTCTATCCGCCCTCGATCCGCGGCAGCGCCACGCCGCCGCTGATCGCGCAACGCTTCGCGACATTGATGCTGGCGCGTGCCAGCGCCGACAAGCCGACGCGCAACGAGGCCGACTCATGTGGCGGCGGCGCGCCGGGCCACCTGATCGAGGCGCCGTTGCCCGACGAGCTGGATTACTTCGCGCGCGTCTGCGTGACGGCCGAGACGGTCTACAAGGTCGAGGCGGTGGTGAACCGGGAGAAGCTGCCGGCGGCGCTGCCGCATGTGCGCGCTTTCCTCGATTCCTTCCGCACCCGCGCGCGCCTGGCGCCAGCGGCGCCCGCCGAACCTGCGCCTGCGCCCGCGCCTCCGACCGCACCGGCGGCCGCGCCGCCCGCCGTACCGCCCTCGGCCCCGCCACCCGAGCCACCCAAACCACCCGAGCCCGTGGCGCCGCCGGTGCCCGCGCCGAGGGTAACCGTGCCGATGCCGACGGCGCCGAAATAGACACAGACAAGGACGCGACAATGCTGGACCGCTGCGATCGGGTGCAGGTCGCGGTCACCGACCGCAAGGCGGTGGCCGAGCGCTACCACCGGCTGCTGGGCGCCGAGATCGCGCGCGAAGATCGCAGCGCCTATCTCGGCGCGCACCGGCTGGTGCTGGCCGTCGGCGAAAGCGAGATCGAGCTGGTCGAGCCCGATGGCGCGGGCCGTACACACGATTTTCTCGCGCGGTGGGGCGAGTCGATCATGACCGCGGGCTACTCGACGGTAGACGTCGCCGCGCTGGCGCGTCGTCTCGACGGGCTGGGTGTGTCGTACGCCCACGATGGGCCGCAGCTGCATCTCGGACCGCCGCACACGCCGGGATTCCCGATGGTGATCACGCCAAGCACCTACCGTGTGCGCGTCGGGTTGGTCTCGTTTCTCTACGAGACCACCAGCGTGCTGGTCACCGACTGGCGACGGGCCGCCGCGGCCTTCACCAGTCTGTTCGACCTCGACCCGACTCGGTTCTCGAAGATCGGCTCCAAGCGCTTCGGCTACGAAGGCACGCTCACGCTGTTCGACCCGCCCAATCGTCTGGATCGCATCGAGCTGTCACAAGTCACCGGGCCCGATAGCGCCATGGCGCGCTTCACCCGGCGGCGCGGCGGCGACGGGCTCTACATGGCCTATATCGAAACGCACGATTGGCCAGGCATTCGCACACGCCTGCTGGAGGCCGGCGCGAAGTGGACGCCGCGTGGCAAGGACCCCGCCACCGAGCCCGATGGCGGCTGGATCCATCCACGCGAGCTGGGTGGCCTGCTGCTGGGCGTCTCGCGGACGGGGCAAGCGTGGGAATGGTCGGGCCGAAAGGATCTGGTCCCGCCGGCCTGAGACTCAGGTCGCCGTGCCGCCGACCGTCAATCCATCGAGCCGCAGCGTCGGCTGGCCGACGCCGACCGGCACGCCCTGGCCGTCCTTGCCGCAGGTGCCGACGCCGAGATCCATCTCCAGGTCGTTGCCGACCATGCCGATCTTCAACAGCGCCTCGCTGCCCGACCCGATCAGGGTGGCGCCCTTGACCGGCGCGCCCTGCTTGCCGTTCTCGATCAGATAGGCCTCGGTGCAGCTGAAGACGAACTTGCCGTTGGTGATGTCGACCTGGCCGCCGCCGAAATTCACGGCGTAGAGGCCGCGCTTCACCGACGCCATGATCTCCTTGGGGTCCTTGTCGCCGGCCAGCATGATCGTGTTGGTCATGCGCGGCATCGGGCTGTGGGCGTGGCTCTGCCGCCGTCCGTTGCCGGTGGGCGCCACGCCCATGAGGCGCGCGTTGAGGCGGTCCTGCATCAGACCGACCAATCTGCCGTCCTCGATCAGCACCGTACGCTGGCTCGGCGTGCCCTCGTCGTCGACGGTGAGCGAGCCGCGCCGGTCGCGCATGGTGCCGTCGTCGACCACGGTAACGCCCGGCGAGGCGATGCGCTGGTTCATCAGGTGGGTGAACACCGAGGTCTTGCGGCGGTGGAAATCGCCCTCCAGGCCATGGCCGATCGCCTCGTGCCACAGGATTCCCGACCAGCCCGCGCCCAGCACGACCGGCAACTCGCCGGCTGGCGCGTCGACCGAGTCGAGGTTGACGAGCGCCTGGCGGATCGCCTCGTCGGTCTGCGTCTTCCAGTACTCGGGCTCGAACAGGCCACTGTAGCCGATGCGCCCGCCCGAACCGGACGAGCCGCTTTCCATGCGATCGCCCTTGCCGGCCACCACCGACACGTTGAGCCGCACCATCGGCCGGACGTCGGCGACCCTGCGGCCATCGGCGCGCACGATCTCGATCACCTGCCAGGAGGCGGCGATCGAGGCCGAGACCTGCTTCAGCAAGGGCTCCTTGCCGCGGGCGTAGGCGTCGATCTCCTCCAGCAGCTTCACCTTGCGCTCGAAGGCGATGCCGTCGAGCGGGTTGGCGTCGGTGTAGAGGATAGAGTTGGTGCCACGCGGCCCCTCGGCCGCCGTGCCACCCTTGCCGCTGGCGACGGCGCGCACCGTGCTGGCGGCGCGCTTGAGCGCCTGCTCGTCCAGGGCCGAGGCATGGGCATAACCCACCGTCTCGCCCTTCACGGCGCGCAGACCGAAGCCCTGGGAGACGTCGAAGGACGCGCTCTTCAGCTTGCCGTCGTCCCAGGCCAGCATCTCGCTTTGGGCATACTCCAGGAACAGCTCGCCGTCGTCGGTGCCGCTCAGAGCCTCGCGCACGATGCGCTCGGTGCGTGCTTCGTCGAGGCCGGCGCGCTTGAAGAACAGATCGGTGGCGGTGGCGATATGGGACATTGGGGGCTCCGCTGGCTCAAGAGTGAACATAGGCGTCCGGCCTCGATACGTCACCCCGCCAACGCGCACTGACCTCGGGACCGCTCACGGCACCAATAACCGGCTGAGACCACGGACGTTTTCGCCTGCCGGAGTGCGGCAGGCGGACGCATCGCGATGAGGGGCGAATTGGGGTGACCGGGCTTTACGTCCTCTGCTAGATACGCCCATCATCCGCGTGGATATTGCGGCGAGCGGCAGGGAGTGGATGCATGGTTTCGAACAGCGGCGCGTCGATCATGAGCCGCCCGCGGACTCTGGCGGCGGCCGGCTTGGCTTTCGTCGCGTCCTGCGGCGCTGCCGTCGCCCAGGACAGCGATTTCGTCGACCTGCCGCACCGCGGCCAGATGAACCTGCATCATCCGGTCACCGAGATCATGGACAAGCTGGTCAGCCTGCATAACCTGCTGCTGGTGATCATCTCGGTCATCACCGTCTTCGTGCTGGCCCTGCTGGTCTACGTGATGGTGCGCTTCCGCGCCTCGCGCAACCCGGTGCCCTCGCAGGTGACCCACAACACGCTGCTCGAGGTGGCGTGGACGGTCGTGCCGATCATCATCCTGATCGTCATCGCCATTCCGTCCTTCAAGCTGCTCTATTTCATGGATCGCACCACGGAGCCGGGCCTGACCGTCAAGATCACCGGCAAGCAGTGGAATTGGCAGTACGAGTATCCCGACCACAAGATCGAATTCGAGTCCTTCATGGTGAAGGAGGCCGACTGGGTGAAGTTGTCCGACGCCGAGAAGCTGCGCCGTCCCCGGCTGCTGGCGGTCGACAACGAGATGGTCGTGCCGGTCAACACCAACGTGCGCTTCTACGTCACTTCGACCGACGTGATGCACGCCTGGGCGGTGCCGGCCTTCGGCGTCAAGCACGACGCCATCATCGGCCGCCTCAACGAGGGCTGGTTCAACGTCCGCAAGGAAGGCCTGTACTACGGCCAGTGCTCGCAGATCTGCGGCTCGGGCCACGCCTACATGCCGATCGCGGTGCGCGTCGTCTCGAAGGAGGCGTTCGACAAATGGGTGGCCACGAAGAAGGCCGCCCAGCTGCCCGCACCCACCGATTTCGCCCGGGTCGAGCCGACGCGCTGACGCGCGCCCGGCCCCACAACAGTCGCGTAGACGGAAGGAAGTCGCCATGGCCACAAACGCCGCGCACGGCGCCCACCACGACGCCCACGGTCATGATCATCACGACCACACGCCCGGGTTCTTCACCCGCTGGTTCCTGTCGACCAACCACAAGGACATCGGCACGCTCTACTTGGTCTTCGCCGTCTTCGCCGGCCTGATCGGCAGCGCCTTGTCGGTCTACATGCGGCTGGAGCTCTATTCGCCCGGCGTGCAGTACATGAACTGGCATTCCGACCCGGGCCACCACTGGAACGCCGTCGTGACCGCGCACGGCCTGATCATGGTGTTCTTCGTGGTCATGCCGGCGCTGATCGGCGGCTTCGGCAACTGGTTCGTGCCGATCATGATCGGCGCGCCGGACATGGCCTTCCCGCGCATGAACAACATCTCGTACTGGCTCACCGTGGCCGGCTTCATCATGCTGGTCTGCTCGGTTTTCCTCGGCGCCGGCGCCGGCACGGGCTGGACGATTTATCCGCCGCTCTCGGCCAAGGGCAGTATCGGTCCGTCGATGGATTTCGCGATCTTCTCGCTGCACCTCGCCGGCGCGGGCTCGATCCTCGGCGCCGCCAATTTCATCACCACGATCTTCAACATGCGCGCGCCGGGCATGACCCTGCACCGCATGCCGCTGTTCGCCTGGGCGATCCTGGTGACGGCGTTCCTGCTGCTGCTGGCGCTGCCGGTGCTCGCCGGCGCCATCACCATGCTTCTGACCGATCGCAACTTCGGCACCAGCTTCTTCGACCCCGCCGGCGGCGGCGATCCGATGCTGTTCCTGCACCTCTTCTGGTTCTTCGGCCATCCCGAGGTGTACATCATGATCCTGCCGGCCTTCGGGATCGTGAGCCACATCATCTCGACCTTCTCGAAGAAGCCGGTGTTCGGCTATCTCGGCATGGCCTACGCCATGGTGGCGATCGGCGTGGTCGGCTTCGTCGTGTGGGCGCACCACATGTACACGGTCGGCATGGACGTCGATACGCGCGCCTACTTCGTGGCCGCGACCATGGTCATCGCCGTGCCCACGGGCGTGAAGATCTTCTCCTGGATTGCCACCATGTGGGGCGGCTCGATCAGATTCGAGATCCCGTTCCTGTGGGCGGTCGGCCTGATCTTCCTGTTCACCGTCGGTGGCGTGACCGGTGTCGTGCTGGCCAATGCCGGCGTCGATATCGCCTTGCACAACACCTATTACGTCATCGCCCACTTCCACTACGTGCTGTCGCTCGGAGCGGTCTACGGCATCTTCGCCGGCTACTACTACTGGATCGGCAAGATGTGCGGGAAGCAGTACAACGAGTTCTGGGCGCAGGTGCATTTCTGGGGAACGTTCATCGGCGTCAACCTGACATTTTTCCCGATGCACTTCACGGGCCTGGCCGGCATGCCGCGCCACTACATCGACTATCCCGACGCCTTCGAGCTGTGGAACAAGGTTTCGTCGATCGGCGCCTTCATCGGCTTCGCCGCGACCATCGTCTGGTTCATCTCGGCGATCCACACCGTGTTCTTCAGCAAGGCCAAGGTGGGCGCCAATTACTGGGGCGAGGGCGCTACGACGCTCGAATGGACCGTCCCGTCGCCGCCGGCGTTCCATACCTTCGACGAGTTGCCGAAGGTCGAGCCCGCGGCGCATCACTGAGGACCTCAGGGGGCGCCGCGGCGCCCCCTGATACTTGACGGCAAACGATGACCGACCTGTCCGCCATCACCCTGCACGACACCGGTGCGACCGCCGTGCCGGCGCCGTCGCGCGTGGCCGACTACGTCGCGCTGCTGAAGCCCAGGGTGATGTCCCTGGTGGTCTTCACCGGCATGGTCGGCCTGTGGCTCGCGCCGGGCGACATCAACCCGGTGCTGGGCGCCGTGGCCATCCTGGCGATCGCGTTGGGCGCCGGCGCCTCGGGCGCGATCAACATGTGGTACGACCGTGACATCGACGCGGTCATGGCCCGCACGCGCAACCGGCCGATCCCGACCGGCGCGGTGGCGCCCGACGATGCGCTGGGCTTCGGCGTGCTGCTGTCGATCTTCTCCGTGGCGCTGATGACGGTGGCGACGAACGCCGTCGCCGGCGGCCTTCTGGCGCTCACCATCCTATTCTACGTCTTCGTCTACACCGTCTGGCTCAAGCGGCGCACGCCGCACAACATCGTCATCGGCGGCGCCGCGGGTGCCTTCCCGCCGATGATCGGCTGGGCGGCGGTGAGCGGCGACGTATCGTGGGCCAGCGTCTCGCTGTTCCTGCTGATTTTCGTCTGGACGCCGCCGCATTTCTGGGCGCTGTCGCTGTATTGCGACGACGATTATCGCAGGGCCGGCGTGCCGATGCTGCCGGTGGTCGCGGGCGTGCGTCACACCAAGCTGCAGATGCTGGCCTATTGCCTGCTGCTGCTGCCCGTGGGTCTGCTGCCGACACTGACCGGCGTGGTGGGTTGGGGCTACGGCGCTTACTCGCTGGCGGCGGGAGCGGTCTTCGTCGGCCACGCGTTGCGCGTGCTGCGTGCGCCCGAGGACGACAAGAGCGCCGCGCGCGCGATGTTCCGCTATTCGCTCGGCTACCTATTCCTGCTGTTCGTGGCCATGGTCGCGGACCGGTTGGCCTTCGGTTGAGGGCGGGGAGCATGGAGATGGCCACCCCCGATCCGCGCAAGCCCTACCTCACCGAGCGCCACGTTCAGCAGCGCGGCAAGAACCGTTTCGTGCTGGGCGTGATCATCGGTATCTGCGTGCTGTTCTTCGTCATCACCATCGTCAAGTTCGGCGGCGCCGGCGTGATGCCCGGCGCCGGAGGCCTCAAGTGAGCCCCGCCGACGATCTCCAGCGGCGCAACCGGCGCGTTGGGCTGATGGTCGCGCTGGCCGGCTCGGCGATGCTCGGCCTGGCTTTCGCCTCGGTGCCACTCTACGAGCTGTTCTGCAGGGTTACCGGCTTCGGCGGCACCACCCAGGTCGCCACGGCGGCGCCGGGCCGCGTGCTGGAGCGCACCGTGCGCGTGCGCTTCGACGCCAGCCGCGACGCCAACCTGCCGTGGAAATTCGAGCCGCTGCAGCGTGAGGTCACGGTGCGGCTGGGCGAGGAGAAGCTGGTCTTCTACCGGGCCACCAATGTCTCGCAGCGTCCGATCGTCGGCACCTCGACCTACAACGTCCTGCCGGATATCAGCGGCCAGTGGTTCAACAAGATCCAGTGCTTCTGCTTCACCGAGCAGCTCCTCATGCCGGGTCAGAGCATCGAGATGCCCGTGGTGTTCTTCGTCGATCCTGACATGGCGAAGGAACGCCGCTACGACGGCATCAGCACGATTACGTTGTCCTATACGTTCTTCGAAGCGCGCACCGACAAGGCGCGCGAGCTGCTGAGCCGGCTGACGGCTCCGGCAGACAGCAAGAGGGGTGGGTGAGATGGCCGCAGCAGCCCAGAAGCATCCGTATCATCTGGTCGATCCCAGCATCTGGCCCTTGATCGGCGCGTTCGCCGGAATCGTGCTCGCCTTTGGCGGCGTCCTGTTCATGCATCCCACGATGCTGGGCGCGGGCTTGGCGCCGACGGTGAAGGCGATGGGCGCCTGGAAGGTCGCGCCCGGCCTGCTGCTGGTCTTCATCACCATGTGGTACTGGTGGAAGGACGTGATCCAGGAATCGCGCATCCACCACACGCCGGTGGTTCAGCTCGGCCTGCGCTATGGCATGATCCTGTTCATCGCCTCGGAAGTGTTCTTCTTCCTGGCGTTCTTCTGGGCCTTCTTCGATGCCTCGCTGTTCCCCGGCGCCGCGAACATGCCGGGACGCACCGAGGCCACCGGCGGCATCTGGCCGCCCAAGGGCGTGTCGCCCTTCGACCCGTTCGACCTGCCGCTGATCAACACGCTGATCCTGCTGCTTTCGGGCACAACGGTGACCTGGGCGCACCACGCGATCCTCGAAGGCGACCAGAAGAGCGCGGTGCGCGGCCTGCTGCTCACCGTGTTGCTCGGCGTGTTCTTCACCGCCGTGCAGGCCTACGAGTACGCCCACGCCGCCTTCGGCTTCCGCGAGGGCATCTACTCCTCGACCTTCTACCTGGCGACCGGCTTCCACGGCTTCCACGTGCTGGTCGGCACGATCTTCCTGACTGTCTGCCTGTTCCGCGCCATGGCCAACCACTTTAAGCCCGAACAGCATTTCGGCTTCGAAGCGGCCGCCTGGTACTGGCACTTCGTCGACGTGGTCTGGATCTTCCTGTTCTTCGCCATCTACTGGTGGGGCCTGGGCAAGGCCATCCCGGCGGCGCACTGACCCGCGCCGTCATCGATAGCGCGACGACGCCGGCCGCGAGGCCGGCGTCGTTTCATTTCAACCTTCATCCCTCCGGGGGAAGGAAGAATGAGCGAGAGGGACGCATGTCATCCGACTGGCCGCCTCTGTCGCCGTTTTCGACCGGTCTCGTCGGACGCTGTCCGCGTTGCGGCAAGGGAAGGCTGTTCGACGGCCTTTTGAAGATCCGCGACGCCTGTGCCGATTGCGGCCTCGACCTGCGCGGTCACGACGCCGGCGATGGCCCGGCGGTGTTCGTGATCCTCGGCCTGGGCGCGGTGATGATGGGCCTGGTGCTGTGGGTCGAGTTCCGCTTCGCGCCGCCGGTCTGGGTTCATCTCGCGCTTTGGACGCCGCTGGTGATCGCGCTCACCATCCTGCCGCTGCGGCTGATCAAGGGCGTCCTAGTGGCGCAGCAGCACCGCCAACGCTCGACGGCGGGCGAGGATGGCCCTACATGAGCATCATGCGACATTTCAAGCCGTCCTTCTGGCCTACCGTCTTCAGCGTGCCGGCCTTCCTGATGATGCTCGGGCTCGGCGCCTGGCAGCTGCAGCGCATGGAGTGGAAGAACGATTTGATCGCGCGCCTGCAGAGCCGCATGACCATGGCACCGCTCGACGTCGCCGGCGTCGGCGCCGATCCCAAGGCGGCCGAGTACCGCAAGGTCCGGCTCACCGGCACCTTCCTGCACGACAAGGAGCTGCACCTTCTGGCGCGCAGCCTGAACCGCAATGTTGGGCTGCAGATTGTCACGCCGCTGCGTTTGGAGTCGGGCGAGATCGTGCTGTTCAACCGCGGCTGGATCCCCGAGCGGCTGAAGGATCCGGCGCGACGTGTGGCCGGGCAGGTGCCGGGCGTCGTCACCGTCGAGGGCGTTGTGCGGCTGAGCGAGGCCGGCCTGCAGAACTGGTTCGTTCCCGAGAACAAGCCCGAGCGCAATGTCTGGCTGACCATGGATGTCGCCACCATGCGCCGCACGGCGGGGCTGGCCGAGGCGCCGGCGCTGAAGGCCGATGCGTGGTTCGTCGCCGCCGACGCCGCGCCCAACCCTGGCGGCTTTCCGATCGGTGGCCAGACCCGGGTGAACCTGCCCAACGATCACCTGCAGTATTCGATCACCTGGTTCCTGCTGGCGCTGAGCCTGGTCGGCGTCTACGTCGCCTACCACTGGCGTCGCGGTCGCCCCACGCCGTCGCCGGTCCCGGAGCGCGGTTAGCCGCGCAGCGATTTCTGTCCGGCGCGGCTGACCGGCAGCACGGTGTCGTCGGCGAGCCGTACGACGAGGCGGCCGGCCTGTCGCGTCGCGCCACGCGCGATGTCATGCGTCACCCAGTGCGAGCGATGGATGCGCACACCGGCGTGCGGCCCGAGCGCCGTCGCCGCGTCGGTGAGGTTCATCAGGACCAAAGCCTGGCCGCGATCCGTGCGCACGCGCACATAGTGATCCTCGGCGCTCAGCGACAGGATGGCGGCGCCGCGCAGCGCGAACGGCAGCTTCGACCGCAGAAGATCGGGCTCGGCCGACGCCGAAGGCGCGGCTGGGATGACGGTTGGCGCGGACAGCCGACGCATCCACCAGGCGGCGGTGCCGATCAGCAGGTTGACGAGAAGTACCTGCGCCGTGAGTTCCGGGTAGGACACGTGCCGCAAGGCTCGCGGCGCCCATGCGCTCAACAACTCCTGAACGATCCATCCGCCCGGCGGCGCCGTCACCGCGGCGATGGCGAGAACGGCCCAGAACGGCAGGGCGCCGGCGAACAGATAGCGCTGCGCGGCAACCGACAGGGCAGTGGCCAAGGCGCCGACCAGCAGACCGACGGTCGCGAAATGCAGCAGACGCAGCGGCAGGCCCATGCTGGTGTAGGAGCCGAAGGCGCCCACCGCGGCGAGCAGGAGCGCCACCGCCAGCGGCAGCAGGAGCATGCCCTGGCGCCGCCAGACGGTCGGCAAGTCGCGAAGCGGGAAGTCGGCGATGGTCATTGGCGAAGTTTCCGCTGCCATTCACGAAGGGAGCGTGGCCCGGGGGCAGGAAGACATTGTAGCAGGCCCTAGGTTCGTCCTTCGAGGAGGCTTTCATGACCTATGCGACGCTCCGGGCGCAATGCTCCACCTTCCTGCTGATGGGCTGCGGATTGCTGTCGACGGTGGCTACGGCCAGCGAACCGGGGTGGCGCACCTACACGGTCCCGGCATCGGCGGCCGCTTCCGAGCCGATTACCGTCGCGCTGTCCTACCCGACCCAGGCGCCGGCGCGGTCGATCGCCATGGGGCCTTTCACCGTCCGGGCAGCGATCCAGGCGCCGCCGGAAGCGCGGGTCAGGGGCCTGATCATCTTGAGCCACGGCACGGGCGGCTCCGAGTTGGCCCATAGCAGCCTCGCCGAGGCGCTGGCGCGCCACGGCTACCTGGTCGCCGCCCTGCGCCATCCCGGCGACAACTGGCAGGATCGTTCGCTGTTTGAGAAATCGCCGGGCGCCTTCTTCCGCGAACGGCCGCGCCAGGTGTCGCGGGTGATCGACGCGCTGCTCGCCGATCCCGACTGGAAGGACCGCATCGCTGCGGATGCGGCAGGTCCGCGCATCGGCGTGCTCGGGCATTCTGCAGGCGGCTACACCGCGGTCGCGTTGGCGGGCGGCCAGGTCGACCTGTCGCGCATGGCCGATCACTGCCGGGCGAATCGCGCCGACGATCCGATCCTCTGCGCGATGGCGCGGACCGACCAGGCACCATCGGCGGAATTATTGCTGCCACCGGCGACTGATCCGCGGGTCCGCGCCGTCGTCGCCATGGCGCCGCTGGGCGTGATGTTCACCGCGGCGTCGCTGGCCGGCATCAAGACGCCGGTGGCGGTCTACGCCGCCGCGCTCGACCGCTGGCTGGTGCCGCGCTTCCACGCCGAGTGGATCGCGCGGACCGTACCCGGTGCGGCGTTCCACCCGATCGCCAACGCCTGGCATTTCGCCTTCATGGATCGCCCTGCCACGCCGATCCAGACCGCCGATGGCGACGCGGCGGCCGATCCACCGGGATTCGACCGGGCGGCGCTGCTCGCCCGGCTGGCGGTCGAGCTGCCGGCCTTCTTCGACCAGGCGCTGACCCAGTAGCGCCCGCCCCGTTCATGCGGATACAAGGAGTGACGCACCACTCCCATCCGCGAATGGACCGATGAGCGTCAGCAATTCCTACACGCAGCTCGAAGCACGCTTCCGACGACTGTCGCTGATCGGCGGCGCGCAGGCGATTCTCGGCTGGGACCGCTCGGTGATGATGCCCACAGGCAGCGCCGAGGATCGCGCCGAGCAGTCGGCGACCTTGGGTGTGATCGCGCACGAACTGATTTCGGCACCCGAGGTCGGTGACCTGCTGGCCTCGGCCGAGCAGCGGACCGCGGATCTCGACGCCTGGCAGCTCGCCAACCTCAGGGAGATGCGCCGGGCCTGGGTGCACAGCACGGCGCTGACATCCGATCTCGTCGAGCGCCGCACGCGCGCGATCTCGCGCGCCGAGATGGCGTGGCGCGAGGCCAAGGCGAGGAACGACTACGCCGCGCTGCTGCCGCACCTGCAGGCGGTGCTCGACGTGACGCGCGAGGCGGGGCAGGCCAAGGCGGCGAAGCTCGGCTGCTCGGTCTACGAGGCGCTGCTCGACGAGTACGAGCCCGATGGCCGCACCACGCGCATCGATCGGCTGTTCGCCGATCTCGAAGGCTTCTTGCCGCCTCTGCTGGGGGAGGTGCTGGAGCACCAGGCGTCGCGGCCGGCACCGCTGCCGCTAAAAGGCCCTTTCCCGATCGAGACGCAGCGCGCGCTTGGGCTGGAGTTGATGAAGGCGGTCGGCTTCGATTTCGCCAAGGGCCGGCTTGACGTCTCGGCGCATCCCTTCACCGGCGGCACGCCCGACGACGTGCGCATCACCACGCGCTACGACGAGACCGATTTCGCCCGCGCCCTGATGGGCGTGCTGCACGAGACCGGGCACGCGATGTACGAGGCAGGCCTGCCGCCTCACTGGCGGCACCAGCCGGTCGGCAGTGCGCGCGGCATGGCGATCCACGAATCGCAGTCGCTGCTGCTGGAGATGCAGGCCTGTCGCGGTCGCGCGTTCATCGACTTCGCGGCACCACGCATGGCGGCGGCCTTTGGCGGCACGGGCGCGGCCTGGGGCGCCGACAACGTCCATCGCGTCTACACCGTGGTGAAGCCGGGCTTCATCCGCGTCGACGCCGACGAAGTCACTTATCCGCTGCACGTCATCCTGCGCTACCGGCTGGAGCGCGCGATGATCGACGGCGAGCTGAAGCTCGCCGACCTGCCCGGCGCCTGGAACGAGGGCATGGAAAAGTCGCTGGGCGTGCGGCCGCCGACAGATACCTTGGGTTGCCTGCAGGACATCCACTGGCCCGATGGCGGCTGGGGCTACTTCCCGACCTACACCCTGGGCGCGCTGGCGGCGGCGCAGCTCTTCGCCGCCGCCCGCGCCGCCGATCCCGGCATCGAGCCCGGCCTGGCGCGCGGCGATTTCGCGCCGCTCTATCACTGGCTGCGCGAGACCGTGCACAGCCAGGGCTCGCTGCTGTCGACCGACGCGCTGCTCGAACAGGCCACCGGCGCGCCGCTGGGCACGGCGGCGTTCAAGGCGCATTTGAGGGCACGGTACCTCCAGTAGGTGGACCAGGAGCCACGGCGCTCGGAGGCCTCGGGCGGCGCCTAATGGCTTGAGGCAGCTATCGAATCTCGCCAGTGACGACAGTCATAGAGGCGGAAAATCGCCGAGGTCGCCCGATTGCGTTACGGTGCGGGCCACGACGATCCGGAGACCACGATGCTCGACCTGCGACCGAACTGCGAGTGCTGCGACAAGGACCTGCCCAACGGCGCCCCCGACGCGCTGATCTGCACCTTCGAGTGTACCTTCTGCGTCGCTTGCGCCGAGAAGCGCTTGGGCGGGCGTTGCCCGAATTGCGGTGGCGATCTGGTGAAGCGCCCGACGCGGCCGGCCGATAGACTCGGCCGCTTCCCCGCCTCGACCAAGCGAGTGAAGAAGGACCATGCCGCCTGCCTTGACCGTGCCGCCGATTGAACCGCCGCGCCGGGTCAGCGGCACCGAGGGCTATGGCGAGACGGCCGACGCGCTGGTTCGATCCTACGAGAGTGTCAGCTTCGCCGAGGTCAATGGCGACGTTGTCCACCTACTGCCGACGACGCCGGGTCGCGTGATCGATATCGGCGCTGGCACCGGGCGCGACGCCGCCGCGCTGGCCGCCATGGGCCACACCGTCACTGCCGTCGAGCCGACGCCGGAACTGCGCGCGCACGGCCAGCGCCTGCACGGTGCGTCGGCCATCACCTGGATTGACGATTCATTGCCCGATCTGGACGTCTTGCATGCGCTGGGCCTGCACTACGACGTGGTGATGCTGACGGCGGTGTGGATGCACCTCGACCTGGAGCAACGGGGGCGCGCAATGCCACGTGTGGCTGGCCTGTTGGCGCCTGGTGGCGTCATGCCCATACGGTTGCGGCACGGGCCCGTGCCCGAGGGGCGGCGCATGTTCGATGTGTCGATCGAGGAGACCGCCGCCCTGGCTGAGGCATGCGGGCTTAGCACCATCCATCGCGGCCGGCGGGCGGGATTGTTCGGCGTGCCTGACGTGCACTGGAGCGTCGTGGTTTTCCGTCGGGATTGACCACCTTGCCCGCCACTTCCTCCGCCGTTATGGTCCGCGCCCTCATGTCCGATATTCGCTACATCAGCACGCGCGGCGGCTCGCAGAACATGGCCGAGCGGCTCACCTTCGAGGAGGTGATGCTCTCCGGCCTGGCGCGCGACGGCGGCCTGTACCTGCCCGAGAGCTGGCCGACCTTCAGCGCCGAGGACCTCGCGGCCTACCGCACGATGCCCTACGCCGACATGGCCGCGCGCGTCATCGCGCCCTTCGTCGGCAACGCCTTCTCGGCCGAGGAGCTGCTGCGCCTCTCGCGCGAAGCCTACGCCACCTTCGATCATCCCGAGGTGGTGCCGCTCAAGAAGCTGGCGGTCGATAATCTATACCTGATGGAGCTGTTCCACGGCCCGACACTTGCCTTCAAGGACGTCGCGCTGCAGCTGCTCGGCCGCATGCTCGAGGAGATCCTGAGCCGCTCGGGCAAGCGCGCGCGCATCATCGGCGCGACCTCGGGCGATACCGGTTCGGCGGCGATTGAGGCGGTGCGCGGCAGCCGGCGCGTCGACATCTTCATGCTGCATCCCAGGGGCCGCACATCCGAGGTGCAGCGCCGGCAGATGACCACGGTGCTGGCGCCCAACGTGCACAACGTCGCCATCGACGGAACCTTCGACGACTGCCAGGACCTTGCCAAGGCCTGCTTCAACGACCTCGCCTTCCGCGACCATCATCACCTGACCGCGGTGAACTCGATCAACTGGGCGCGTGTGATGGCGCAGATCGTCTACTACACCGCGGCCGCCGCGCGGCTGGGCTCGGCCGAGCGGCCGGTGTCGTTCTGCGTGCCGACCGGCAATTTCGGCAACATCTACGCGGCCTACGCGGCGAAGCAGATGGGCGCGCCGATCGGCCGGCTGATCATCGCCACCAACACCAACGACATCCTGGCGCGCTTCATCGAGAGCGGCGCGCAGACCATGGCCGCCGTCGAGGCGACCCTGTCGCCCAGCATGGACATCCAGGTGTCGAGCAATTTCGAACGACTGCTGTTCGACCTGTTCGATCGCGACGGGCGCGCGCTGGCCAAGGTGATGGCGGCGTTCCGCTCGACCGGCACGATGCGCGCCAGCGCCGCGCAGTTGCTGCGCGCGCGCGGTATCTTCGACGCCGGCCGGCTCGACGACAGCGGCACACTGCGCGTCATCGCCGAGGCGTACCGCGACACCGGCGAGTTGCTCGATCCGCACACCGCGGTGGGTTACGCGGTGGCGCGCCAGAAGCGGGGCGATCCGTCGACGCCCATGGTCGTGCTGGGCACTGCGCATCCCGCGAAGTTCCCCGACGCGGTCGAAAAAGCCGTCGGCAAGCGGCCGGAGCTGCCGGAGCGCATGGCCGATCTCTACAAGCGGCCGGAGCGCTGCACGGTGCTGGGCAACGATCTCAGGGCGTTGCAGCAGCTGATGGACACCACGCCGGCGCCGCGATGAGCATCCGCGTCACCACCCTCGACAACGGATTGCGCGTCGTCACCGACACGATGGCCTCGGTCGAGACCGTTGCGCTGGGCGTGTGGATCGCCGCCGGCGCGCGGCACGAGAGCGGGGAGCGCAATGGCCTCGCGCACATGCTCGAGCACATGGCGTTCAAGGGCACGCGGCGGCGCACCGCGCGTGGCATCGCCGAGGAGATCGAGACCGTTGGTGGCAGCCTCAACGCCTATACCGGGCGCGAGACCACCGCTTACCACGCCACGATCCTCAAGGAGGACGTGGCGCTGGCGGTCGATCTGATCGCCGATATCCTGCTCGACTCGACCTTCGTCGAGGAGGAGATGAGCCGAGAGCGCGGCGTGATCCTGCAGGAGATCGGCCAGGCGCTCGACACGCCCGACGACATCATCTTCGACCGCTTCCAGGAGGTTGCGTTCCCCGGCCAGCCTCTGGGTCGGCCGGTGCTGGGCACCGAGGAGACGGTGACGTCGATCTCGCGCGAGGATCTCTTCGCCTGGCTGCGCGCCCGCTATCACGGCGGGCGCATGGTGCTGTCGGCCGCCGGCGCGATCGAGCACGAGCGTTTCGTCGAGCTGGCGGCGAAAGCCTTCGCGCGCGTGCTGAAATCCGGCGACGCCGCGGCGCCCGTGCCGGCGCGCTACGAAGGCGGCGAGCGGCGCGACGAGGACGATCTCGAGCAGGTGCATCTGCTGATCGGCACCAAGGGGCTTTCCTATCTCGACGCGGACCACCACGCGGCGGCGGTGTTCTCGACCTTGTTCGGCGGCGGTATGTCCTCGCGCCTGTTCCAGCGCATCCGCGAGGAGCGCGGGTTGGTCTACAGCATCTCCTCCTTCACCTCGTCCTATCGCGATGGCGGGCTGTTCGGCATCTACGCCGGCACCGGCGCCGAAAGCCTCGCCGAGCTGGTGCCGATGGTCTGCGCCGAGTTCGTGTCGGTGGCCGACACGCTGCAAGAGAGCGAGATCGCGCGCGCCCGCGCCCAGCTCAAGGCCGGCGTGCTGATGGCGCTGGAGTCCACCCATGCGCGCTGCGAGCAGGCGGCGCGCCACCTGCTGACCTACGACCGCGTGATTCCCTATACCGAGACCGTGGCGCGCATCGAAGCGGTCGATCGCGCCGCGGTGCGACGGGTCGCCCGCCGGTTGCTGGCCGGCAAGCCCAGCGTCTGCGCCCTGGGGCCGGTCGAGGGCCTGGAGACCTACGACTCGATCGCGGCTCGCCTGCGCGCCTAGCGTGGCTGGGCATGGGCAAAGTTTAGGAATCGTGTAAAGTAACGGCGCACCCCCAGGGAGTGACGCCAGGGATGTTCCGCCTGTCCGACGTGCCTCTTGCGCTGGCCTCGACGCCGCGCCTGCCGTCGGAGCGCGTCTTCCTGCGCATGCCCAACCTCGACGACTGGCGCGAATGGGCGGAGCTGCGCGCCGCCAGTCGCGCCTTCCTGACGCCCTGGGAACCGACTTGGTCGGAGGACGCGCTGACCCGCGACTCCTTTCGCCGCCGCCTGCGCCACTACATGCAGGAATGGCGTGCGGGCGAGGGCTACACCTTCTTCATCTTCCTCAACGACACGCGCCGGCTGACCGGCGGCATCTCGGTATCCAACGTGCGCCGCGGCGTCGCGCAAAGCGCCAGCATCGGCTACTGGATGGGCCAGCGCTACGCCGGCCAGGGCTACATGACCGAGGGCTTGGCGGCGCTGCTGCCATTCATGTTCGACGAGGTGCGCCTGCGCCGGCTCGAAGCCGCCTGCCTGCCGAGCAACGAGCCCAGCAAGTCGGTGCTGCGCAAGGTCGGTTTCCGCGAGGAGGGCCTGGCGCGGCAGTATCTGAAGATCAACGGCGTCTGGCACGACCACGTGCTGTTCGCCTTGCTCGGCGAGGATTGGCGGGCTCAGCTCGTCGGGCGCTGATCCGGCTGGGCGGTCGGCTCCACGTCCGGATCGCCGCGCAGCACTTGGATCATCAGGAAGATGGCGGCGAAGGTCCCGACGGCCAGCAGGCCGAAACCCCAAGCATAGGAATTGGTCAGCAGCAGCGCGATGCTGAAAAGCGCCGGGCTGATGAGGGGGCCGGCGAATGTGAAGACCACGGTGCCGCCGGTGATCTCGCCGGCGCGGCCGGCCGGCGCCAGGCGGGCGATCTCCGCGACATAGACACCGGTCCAGCTGATCGCGGTCAGACCGAGGAACACCACCAGCCCGGTATAGGCGATCAGCGGCCAGCTCGGCTTCGCCAGCGCCAGGGCCAGCAAGCCGGCGGTCATCGAGATCGCGAAGCCCAACAGCACCTGGCGGGGCCGGCGGGTCATCTCGGCGATAATCCCCCAGGCGATGCGGCCGAAGATGCCCGACAGCGCCAGCAGCGAGCCCAGGGCGCCGGCCTCGACCAGCGACAGGTGCAGATGGTTGACGCCATAGACGACGACAAAGACCGACAGCGATCCCTGTGTCGCCGAGAAGAACGTCGACGCCAGCGCCAGGCGACGCAATTGCGGCCGGCGCCAGACCTCGCCCACCGGCCTGATGAAATCGAGCAGCCGCGGCGTCGGCTCATGGGCGTTGAGCTTGGCCTCGATGTCGTAGACCCGGCGCATCGGCTGCAGCGCGAAGGCGAACACGACACAGGTCAGCGTCACGGCGAACGCGGCGATCTGCCAGCCCCACAACCGCTCGAGCCACGGGACGGTCGCGCCGGCCAGCACGCCGCCCAGCGGAATGCCGGTCTGCTTGATCGAGAACACCACATTGGTTAGGCGCGGCGGCGTCACGCGGGCCAGAACCTGCGAGCTGGCCGGCGTCGGCGGACCATAGCCGCAGCCGATCAGCACACCGACCAAGATAATGGACCAGTAGCTGCCGATGCCGAATAGCAGCGCGCCGATGGCGCAGCACAAGAGCGCACGCTGGCTCACCGTGATGGCACCGAAACGCGTCGCCATCGAGCCGCCGATCACGGCGGAGACCATGGCGAACAGGTAGACCACCGAGGTCAGGAAGCCGATGTGCTCGTCGGGGATACCGTAGCTCGCGCTCGCGGCGGGAGCGAGGACTGGAATCGTCTGCCAAGCGAACGCGGTCAGCGTTTGAGCCGCCAGCATCGCGCTGGCGACCGCTACAAAGGCCCTTTCCCCGTCCTGGGGCGTCGGATTCGCGTCAGAAGCGACCATAGAAAACGACAGGTAGAGCCTTGTTGCGGACTTAGTTCTATACCAAACGGCCTATGGCCAAGCGCGTGAAAAGCGCGTTAGCAACTCTCCGAAACATAGCACAAAATCTTCGCGTGGTGAATCGTCTCGTCAATCAGCAATTGCCGGCTTCGATCGCCGCCCGCCGACCCGACGCATCGCGCAATGTCAAGAGATTAGCCACAAAGCCCAGTCACAGCGCGTTTACCCCGGGATTTGGCCGCGCCGGGCGATCCTGCGCCGGATCGGCGACTTGTCCGGCAAGTATCTGCGGTTTCCCGGGAAATACTACCATCGGTGTTAACGCTCGCCCAGCCGGATGCGTCCGAGGATGGCCAGCGTGCAGAAGCCGGCGGCGATCGCCATGAGGGCATACCCCAGAGGGTAGGACTGCGTGACGTACAGGAGCTGGCGGAACAGCGTCGGCCACAGGACGGGGCCGAGGAAGACGAAGAACGAGGTCGCTCCGACGAACTCGCCGGCCCGGCCCGGCGGCGCGCGGCGTGCGCATTCGGAGATGTAGACGCCATTCCAGCCCACGGCGCTGGCGCCGATCACGACGGCGATGGCATAGACGAGCCAGCGCGGCCAATGCGGTTGGGCCAGCGCCATGGCGAGACCCGACAACGCCATGATCACACCCAGCGCGGCAAGCACCGTCAGCGGCCGGCGCAGCGCGTCGGCGAGCGCGCCCCAGCCGATGCGGCCGGCGATGCCGGCCAGGCTCGCGACCGAGAGCAACACGCCGGCGGCGACGTAGTCGAGCCGCAGATGGTCTATGCCGTAGTTGACGATGAAGTTGGTCACCGTCGTCTGCGTCGCCGAATACGCCATGCCGACCAGGCAGAGCAGCCGCAGCGGCGGATCGCGCCAGCACATCGCCAGCGGCTCGATGATGGTGGCGATGCTCGGGAAGATGCGGCCACCCGAGGCGCGCTCGTCGTCGTACAGACGACGCAACGGATGGATGACGATGGCGGTCGCCGCGGTGATCAGCGCGATCGATAGCGCCGCGTGGCGCCAACCCGCCGCTTCGACGATCGAGGGCAAGACGGCGCCGGTCAGCGCGAAACCCAGCGGCACGCCGCTCTGCTTGATCGAGAAGGTGACGTTCGACAGGTGCGGCGGCGTCACGCGCGCAAGAATCTGCGAGCTGGCGACGGTCACCGGCCCGCCGCCGAGGCCGATCAGCATCGCGGCGAGGATCGCGGTGGCGATGTGGCCGACGGTGAGCAGCGCCACACCGCAAGCCGCAACCAGCAGCGCGATCTGCGTGAAGCGGATCGGGCCCAGCCGGCGCGTCATGGAGCCGCCGGCCAGCACGGCGACGATCGACGTGAGAAAGACCAGGGCGACGAAGTAGGCGACGTCGTCCTTGCTCGCGCCCATCACCGGCGCGGCGGCCGGGGCCAGCACGGGACCGCTGTTGAACGCCATGGTCGACAGCACCTGGATCGCGGCCAGCGAAGGCAGCGCGATCAGGTACAGTGAGCGGGACGTTCCGGCTGAAGCCGGTGGGCCCATCAGCGCCGGCCGCCGCTCTTGCGCGCGGGTCGGCCGCGCGAGCCCGAGCCGGTACGCACGCCGCGGAAGACGCGCGTATCGCGCGGTCCGGCGAAGGGCTGCGGCGCGACATCGGCCAGCGCGCGGCCACCCTTGCCCGGCTCGAGCGGCAGGCCGAGCTCGTTGGCCTCCAGTCGCCGAATCTCGTCGCGCAGCCGCGCCGCCTCCTCGAACTCCAGATTCGAGGCGGCGTCGCGCATGCGCTTCTCGAGCTCGGCGAGATGGGCCTTGAGATTGTGGCCGACGAGCTGCACGTCCCCTGATACGCCGGTGTCGACCGTGTAGTGGTCGCGCTCGGACATCGACTGCAGCACCTCGTTGATGTTCTTGCGGATCGAGGCGGGCGTGATGCCGTGCGCCTCGTTGTAGGCCTGCTGCTTCTTGCGCCGGCGCTCGGTCTCCGACATGGCGTATTTCAGCGCGTCGGTCATGCGGTCGGCATAGAGGAGCACGCGGCCATCGACATTGCGCGCGGCGCGGCCGATGGTCTGCACCAGCGAGGTCGGCGAGCGCAGGAAGCCCTCCTTGTCGGCGTCGAGGATCGCCACCAGGGCGCATTCCGGGATGTCGAGGCCTTCGCGCAGGAGGTTGATGCCGACCAGTACGTCGAAGGCGCCCAGCCTGAGGTCGCGGATGATCTCGATGCGCTCCAAGGTGTCGATGTCGGAGTGCAGGTAGCGGCAGCGAATGCCGGCCTCGTGCATGTACTCCACGAGGTCCTCGGCCATGCGTTTGGTCAGCACGGTGACCAGCACGCGCTCGCCCTTCGCCGCGCAGGCCTTGCACTCGGCGATCAAATCGTCGACCTGCTTTTCGACCGGCCGCACGATGCAGACCGGATCGATCAGGCCGGTGGGACGGATCACCTGCTCGACGAACACGCCGCCGGTGCGCTCCATCTCCCAGGGGCCGGGAGTCGCCGAGACAAAGAGCGATTCAGGCCGCATCGCGTCCCATTCCTCGAACTTCAACGGCCGATTGTCGATGCAGGAGGGCAGGCGGAAGCCGAACTCGGCGAGGATGCTCTTGCGGTTGAAGTCGCCCCTGAACATGCCGCCGATCTGCGGCACGGTGACGTGGCTTTCGTCGACGATCAGCAGCGAACCCTCGGGGAAGTACTCGAACAGGGTCGGCGGCGGCTCACCCGGCTTGCGGCCGGTGAGGTAGCGCGAGTAGTTCTCGATGCCGGCGCAAGAGCCGGTCGTCGCCAGCATCTCGAGATCGAAATTCGTTCGCTGGCCGAGCCGCTCGGCTTCGAGGAGTCGGCCGGCGCGGTTGAACTCCTCGAGCCGCCTGCGCAGGTCCTCCTTGATCTGGTTGATGGCGCCTTCCATCGTCGGCTTGGGCGTGACGTAGTGGCTGTTGGCGTAGATCACCACGTCCTGCAGCGTCGCCGTCTTCTCGCCGGTCAGCGGATCGAACTCGACGATGCTCTCGATCTCGTCGCCGAACAGCGAGAAGCGCCAGGCCTTGTCCTCGTAGTGCGCCGGGAACAACTCGACCGTATCGCCGCGGGCGCGAAACGTGCCGCGCGCGAAGGCGTTGTCGTTGCGCTTGTACTGGATCTCGACGAAGCGGCGCAGCAGCTGGGTGCGATCGATCTTCTCGCCGGCATGCAGGCGGAAGGTCATCGCCTGGTAGTTCTCGAGCGGCCCGATGCCGTAGATGCACGACACCGAGGCGACGATCACCACGTCGTTGCGCTCCATCAGCGCGCGCGTCGCCGAGTGCCTCATTCTGTCGATCTGCTCGTTGATCGACGAGTCCTTCTCGATATAGGTGTCCGAGCGCGGCACGTAGGCTTCGGGCTGGTAATAGTCGTAGTAGGAGACGAAGTACTCGACCGCGTTGTCGGGGAAGAAGCCCTTCATCTCGCCGTAGAGCTGCGCCGCCAGGGTCTTGTTGGGCGCCAGCACCAGGGTCGGCCGGTTCACCGCCTGGATGACATTGGCCATCGTGAACGTCTTGCCCGAGCCCGTCACACCCAGCAGCACCTGGTCGTGCTCGCGCTGCTCGATGCCGTCGATCAGCTGACGGATCGCCTCGGGCTGGTCTCCGGCGGGCTTGTAATCCGAGACAACGCGCAAAGGCTTGCCATCCGGCAGGGCCGGACGGCGCTGCAGCCACGGCATGGCGAGGGGAACGACGCGGGTGTCTGGCATGGCGTGACTATATCAGGCCGCGCAGCGATCGGGCTGGGATCAATATTATCGTTTGTGGTCAATGACGTAGACGGTCCACTCTACGATCTCGCCCGAGTCCTGTGAGCATCTGTCTGCGGTCGTGGTCGTTCCCGCCAAGGGGGGTCGCCGAATCGCCGCCGGCTGCTATAAGGGCGCGCGCGAATCGATAGGGTGGTCGGACGGCGATGGCGAAGAAGAAAGCCCTGGTTACCGGGATCCTCGGGCAGGACGGGGCGTATCTGACGAAGCTCCTGGTGGAGCGGGGCTACGAGGTCTATGGCGCGGCGCGGCGTTCGGCATCGTGGAACTCCTGGCGGCTGCGCGATGTGGACGTCGAGCGGCACGTCAAGTTCGAGTATTTCGACCTGCTCGAGTACGAGAACATGCGCCGGCTGATCGATCGGCTGCGGCCCGACGAGGTCTACAACCTGGCCGCCCAGAGCTTCGTCGGCTCGAGCTTCGAGCAGCCGCTCTACACCGCCGACGCCGATGCCATGGGCGTGCTGCGCCTGCTCGAGGTCTGCCGCGGCGTCGACAAGGCGATCCGCTTCTACCAGGCGTCGAGCTCGGAGATGTATGGCGGCGTGAGTCCGGTGGCGCTCAACGAGACCACGCCGTTCCATCCCCGTAGCCCCTACGCCGTAGCTAAGGCCTTCGGCCACCACGCCACGGTGAACTACCGCGAATCCTACGGCATGCACGCCTGTGCCGGCATCCTGTTCAACCACGAATCGCCGTTGCGCGGCCGCGAGTTCGTCACCCGCAAGATCACGGCGACGCTCGCCGAGATGAAGGCCGGGGCGCCGACCACGTTGCGGCTGGGCAACCTCGACGCCAAGCGCGACTGGGGCTTCGCCGGCGACTATGTCGAGGCGATCCACATGATGGTGTGCGCCGAGACAGCCGACGACTATGTCATCGCCACCGGCCAGACGCGCTCGGTGCGCGAGTTCGTGCTCGCCGCCGCCGCTGCGCTGGGCTTCGAGCTCGACTGGTCGGGTTCGGGTGTCGACGAAAAAGCGCGCGATCGGCGCACCGGCAAGGTACTGGTCGAGATCAGCCCGGAGTTCTTCCGACCGGCGGAGGTCCACACCCTCCTGGGCGACTCATCCAAGGCGCGCCGCGAGCTCGGCTGGTCGCCCAAGGTCGACTTCGACGGCCTGGTGACGATGATGGCGCGCGCCGACTACGATCGTGTGAAGGCTGGCCAGCAGCTGATGTAGCCTGTCGGGAGCGCCGGCGTCGCGCCGGCCATTTCTTCCGACAACACGAAGGACGAGTCGGCGAGACGCCGGCGCTCCCAGATGCCCGAACTGCTTCTCGTCCCCGCCATCGTCTGCGCCGCCACCGCCGTGCTCGCCGGCGTGGTGCGTGGCTTCGCTGGCTTCGGCGCGGCGATGATCCTCACGCCGGTGTTCTCGGCGTTCTATGGACCGGCGGTGGGCGTGCCGGTCTGCCTGCTGGTCGAGTTCTGCATTTCCTTTCCGCTGCTGCGCCAGGCCCTGCCGCTGGTCGACTGGCGGCAGATCGCCACCCTGCTGGTGGCCGCCGCGCTCGGCGTGCCGCTCGGCGTATGGCTGCTCGCCTGGGCCGATCCCGCGGCGATACGTTGGGCGATCTCCGGTATCGTGCTGGGCGCCGTGCTGCTGCTGGTCAGCGGCTGGCGCTACACCGGCAAGCCCGTGCTCGCCGGCACCCTGGCGGCCGGCGCCACCAGCGGGTTCCTCAACGGGTTGGCCGGCATGGCCGGGCCGCCGATCGCTTTCTACTACCTTGCCGGCGCCGGCGCGGCGGCGGCGATCCGCGCCAGCTTCATCGTCTACTTCGCCGCCGTCGATCTGGTGGCGCTGCTCGGGCTCACGGCGCGCGGGCTGATGACGAGCCAGGCGCTGCTTCTCGCGGCGATCTTCGTGCTGCCCTATGTCGGCGGTGGCCTGGTCGGCGAGCGGCTGTTCAAGTTCGCCAGCGAAACCTTCTTCCGCCGTCTGGCGCTGATCATCCTGACCGTCGTCGCCATCGTCACGCCCTTCCTCTGACAATCCGCTAAGATGTCGACAACGACAAGGTGGAGGAAACATCATGCGGTTGAAAGACAAGGTGGCGATCGTCACGGGCGCCGCGGGCGGCATGGGCGCCTGCACGGCGAAGCTGTTCGCGAAGGAAGGCGCCAGGGTCGTGCTCGCGGACATGATCGACGCGGACGGCCAGGCGGTCGCGCGCGAGATCGGCAACACGGCGCTCTACCAGCATCTCGACGTGACGAAGGAGTCCGAGTGGGAGGCGTTGCTCGCCGCCACAAGCAAGGCCTTCGGCAAGCTCGACATCCTGGTCAACAACGCCGGCATCAGCGCCAGCGATCCGGATCTGTTCAGCACCGACATCTGGGACCGGGTGATGGACATCAACGCCAAGGGCGTGTTCCTCGGCATGAAGATGGCCGTGCCTGAGATGCGCAAGAATGGCGGCGGCTCGATCGTCAACATCTCCTCGATCTCGGGCTTCGTCGGCCAGCGCATCGTGCATATGGGCTACAACGCCTCGAAGGGCGCGGTGCGGCTGATGACCAAGGCGGTGGCGGTGCAATTCGCGCGCGACAACGTGCGGGTGAATTCGGTGCATCCCGGCGTCATGCCGCCGATGCGCACGTCGAAGCTCACCGGCGACCCAGAGGTGCGCAAGAAGCTGATCAGCGCCATCCCGATGGGCCGCGCCGGGCGCATCGAGGAGGTCGCCAACGCCTCGCTGTTCCTCGCCTCCGACGAGGCGTCCTATATCACCGGCACCGAGATCGTCGTCGACGGCGGCTTCCTGGCTCAGTGAGGGGACAATGGCCGACTACAAGACGCTGACCTGGGAACGCTTCGATAGCGTCCTGCGCATCACCACCAACCGCCCGCACGTGCTCAACGCGCAGAGCCGGGTGATGCTGCACGAGCTCGACGCCGCGTTCAAACGCGCCGCCGACGACAAGGACGTGCGGGTGATCATCGTCGCCGGCGCGGGCAAGCATTTCTCCGCCGGCCACGACCTCGGCAGCCCGGAGGAGATCGAGGACGCGACGAACCATCCTGTCGATCCGGGTTTCGCGGGCGAGTACCAGCGTCTGAGCGAGCTGTTCCTCGAGATCACCCTGCGCTGGCGCGATGTGCCGAAGCCGACCATCGCCCAGGTCCAGGGCTACTGCATCATGGGCGGGCTCATGCTGGCCTCGTCCTGCGACCTGATTATCGCCAGCGAGGATGCGTTGTTCGCGGACCGCGCCATCCGTTGGGGTGGCGCGCACGTGCAGTATTTCTCGATGCCCTGGGATCTCGGGCCGCGCAAGGCCAAGGAGTACATCTTCACCGGCGAGTTCTTCACCGCGATCGATGCCGAGCGCATGGGCCTGGTCAACCGCGTGGTCAAGCGCGAAGCGCTGGAGAGCGAGACCATGGCGCTGGCGAAGAAGATCGCCGTGCACGATCCCTTCTCGCTGCGCATGGCCAAGCGCTCGGTCAACGACACGCTCGACGCGCAGGGTCAGCGCCAGGCGATCGAGATCGCCTTCAAGAACTACATGATGACGATCCCGACCCGCATCGAGCGCGGCACCTACGGTGCCGCCGCGCGCGACAAGAGTCCGAAGGACCGCTTCGCCGTCCTCAACAAGAAGGCGGCCCCGTAGGCGACGCGCCGGTTGTGAGACGGCCGCTCGATGGCTAAACGTGAGCCGATGAGTATCTGGCGCAGGATTCTCGGCGGCACCGCCGGCGCCGTGATCGGCGGACCGATCGGCGCGCTGCTCGGCGCCGGTGGCCGGCGCGACGACTCATCCAACGCGCGGCCGGACGGCCGGCCCGAGGCGACACGGCAGATCGCCTTTACCATCGGCGTCGTCGCGCTGGGCGCCAAGCTGGCGCGGGCCGATGGACGGGTGACGCGGCATGAGATCGATGCGTTCCGCTCGTTTTTCCACGTGCCACCGGAAGATGTCGAGAGCGTCGGCCGCTTCTTCGACATCGCCAAGCGCGACACGTATGGCTTCGAGGCTTATGCGCGCCAGGTCGCTGGACTGTTTCCCGACGATCCGGACGTGCTGGAGGAGGTGCTCGTCGGGCTGTGCCTGATCGCCGGCGCCGACGGGTCGGCCTCGCTGTCCGAGATCGAGTGGCTGCGCGCCGTCTCGGCGGTATTCGGCCTCGGCGAGGCGCGCCTGCGCCGCGCCTTTGCCACCGCCGGCGTCACACTGCGCGACGATCCCTGGGCGATTCTCGGTGTCATGCCCAACGCCGACGCCGAGGAACTCAAGCGCGCCCATCGTCGGTTGGCCCTGGAGTTCCACCCCGACCGCCTGATGGCGCGCGGCCTGCCGGCCGAGGCGATCGAGCTCGCCAATCGCGAGTTTGCCGCCATCAATGCGGCCTACGACAAAGCCCGCGCCGCGCTACCCGCCGGATCCGCCGACACGCGATGACCCACTTGCCGGCGCTCGACGGGTTGCGGGCGCTGGCGGCGCTGTGGGTTGTGGCCTTCCACGCCACCGCCTTCACCGGCGTCGCGCCACCGGTGATCCGCCACGGCTATCTCGGCGTCGACCTGTTCTTCGTCCTCTCGGGCTTCGTGCTGGCGCATGTCTACGCGCCGGTCTTCGCGCGCGACGGGCTTGCGTTCTACGCGCGCTATCTATGCCGCCGCGTGGCGCGATTGTGGCCGGTCTGGCTGGTGGTGCTGGCGCTGTTCGCGCTCAAGGCCGAGATCGGCCGCCTAAGCGGCCTGGGCGGCGGCGGCCTGCGCGTCGCCGACGATCCCGGCCTGTGGTCGCTCTACGCGCTCTTGATGCAGAGCTGGGGCTGGGCCGACGCCGAGCGCATCAATCCGCCGGGCTGGAGTCTCAGCTACGAATGGGCCGCCTCGCTGCTGCTGCCGGTCGCGCTCGCGGTGGCGGTGCGATTGCGCTCGGTGCTCGCCTGTCTCGCTTTGGCTCTGGCGAGCTTGGCGGCGCACGCGATCTACACGCATGCCCACGGCTTGCCGTCGCTGCACACCGCCGCGGCGCATGGCGGCGCGCGCGTGGCGGCGGAGTTCCTTGCGGGCGTCTTCTTGTGGCGCGCCTGGCGCCAGGTCGGGGGCGCGGCGGCATCCGGCGGCGTGCTTGCCGGCATCTGCGCCGCCCTGGCGATCGTGACGATGATCGACGTCGCCCCGACGCTGTGGGTCGATCATCTTCTGATCGTGGCGTTCGCCGGCATCCTTGTCGGCGTGGCGAAGGGGCGAGGCGTGCTGACCAACGTCTTGTCGAGCCGCGCGTCGCGCGCGATCGGCGAGGCGTCCTACGCGCTCTACGTCGTGCACTGGTTCGTCTTCGAATGCCTGTGGTGGGCGTTCGATCGGCTCGGGCTGGCCGTCGGATCGGCGGTCGGCTGGCTGTTTTTCGCCGCGCTGATCGTGCTATCGCTGGTGGCCGCCTTTGCCCTGCATGTCGCGATCGAGCGGCCGGCGCGCGCCGCGCTGCGCCGCCTCGCCGAGGGCGCGCCGGCGCGTTAGGCTCGCGCGATGATCGACGCGCCCTCGAACAACCATGCGCCGCGCGGGTCGCCGGTGGCGCATCTCGTGCTGCACCACACCGCGCAGCCGCTCGACGTGTCTCTTGACCTGCTGCGCTTCGGCCGCGTCAGCGCGCACTATGTCGTCGACGTCAATGGCGACATCTATCGTCTGGTCGCCGAGGATCGCGTCGCCTGGCACGCCGGGCTGTCGTGGTGGGGCGAGGCCCAGGGCCTGAACGAGAGCTCGATCGGCGTCGAGATCGTCAACATGGACGGCAACGTCCACGATTACCCCGATGCGCAGCGCGATGCAGTGATCGGGCTCTGCCGCGCCATCCTCGCGCGCCATCCCGGCATCGCCGCGCGCAACGTGGTCGGCCATTCCGACATCGCGCCCAAGCGCAAGGACGATCCCGGCGGCCGCTTCTTCTGGCGCGCGCTGGCATCGGTGGGTGTCGGCCTGTGGCCAGTGGCTTCGGCGGCCGGCGGCCCGGCCGACGAGGCGGACCTGCTGGCCGTCCTGCGGCGCATCGGCTACCCGCCGCCGCACCGCTATGGCACACGCGCTGGTCGCCAGGCCTATGTCGACAACAGCGACGAATCGGCTTTCGCCGACATCGTCGAGGTCGATGCGGCCGACATCATCGTCGCCTTCCAGCGCCGCTTTCGCCCGGCGCGGATAGACGGTCGCGCCGACGCCGAGTGCCTGGCGCTGGCGCGCGCGCTTGACGCGGCCTGTGCGCGGGCCTAGCTGAGGGTCGTCAGACGGCCGGACGGCCGCGGCGTGGTCCCGCAAGGGGCGCGCGTCGAGGAAAGTCCGGGCTCCACGGAAACACGGTGCCGGCTAACGGCCGGCGGGGGCGACCCCAGGGACAGTGCCACAGAGAGCAGACCGCCGAACGGGCCTCGGCCCGTGGCAAGGGTGAAAGGGTGCGGTAAGAGCGCACCGCGCGACCGGCAACGGAAGCGGCATGGCAAACCCCACCGGGAGCAAGACCAAATAGGGATGGCACAGGCTGGGCGACTGGCCGAAACGCGTTTCCGCGTCGCCGTCCGGGTCGGTCGCGCGAGGCGCGCGGTGACGCGCGCCCCAGAGGAATGGTCGTCGAACGCCCCAAGGCTCACGCCGGCGGGGCGGGAACAGAACCCGGCTTACAGGCCGTCTGACGCCTCTACTTGCTGATGCGCATCTTCGGATTGGCGTCGAGCAGCGCCTTGTAGCCGGCTTCGGTGACCGCCGTCTTGGCGACGCCCACCGAGGTCAGCGACTTGATCCGCGCCAGCGACGTCATGCCGGCGTCGGTCACCTTGGTGCCGTCGAGCTTGATCCACGACAGCTTGGGCAGGCCGGTCAGCGACGCGAGCCCCGCGTCGCCGATCGCGGTGTTGTCGAGCCACAGGGTTTGCAGCTCCTTGTTGGCCGCGAGCTCCTTCAGGCCGGCGTCGGTGATCGCCGTGTCGTTGAGGTAGATCGTCTCGAGCTTCGCCAGGCTGCCGATCGCCGGCATGCTCTTGTCGGTGATCTTGGTCTTCCAGACGAACAGGCGGCGCAGGTTCTTGAGCTTGCCGAGATGCTGGCCGCCGGCGTCGTCGAGCTTGCTCGCCATGAAGGTGATGTCTTCGAGCTGTGGCGCCTTGGCCAGCTCCTCGATCTCCTCGTTGATCTCGGCGAACTGGATGACGAGGTTGCGCAGCGCCGGCATCGCGGCGATCGCCGCCATGCCCTTGCGGGTGACGCCCTTCATGCTGTTGAACCACAGATTGCGAAGCGCCGGCAGAGCCTTGATCGCTTCCAGCCCCTCGTCGCCGACGGCCGTGCTGCTGATATCCAGCCGTTGCAGCTTGGCGAGCTTTGCGACGTGAGCCATCGAGGCCGGCGTGACCTTGGTCGAGAACATGACCAGCTCGGTGAGATCGCCGAGCTTGGCGATCTCGGCCAGCGCCGCGTCGGTGATCGCCGAGTTGTGGATGCTCAGGCGCTGCAGTTTCGGCACCGCCTTGACCAGCTCGGCGACGCCCTGGTCGGTGCCGGCCTGATTGCCGAGGCCGACCTCGACAAGCTTGGGAAACGCCTTGAGCTTGGCGAGGTCGGCGGGATCGAGTTTCTTGTCGCGCGCCAGGCCGTTGAAATCGACCGCCGTCGCGGCCAGCACCAGCTCGGGCGTGGCGTCCTTGGAGTTCAGCTTGATGCCCAGTCCCTTGAGCCAGTCGGCGGCCTCCTGCGGCGTTTGCGCTGCGGCGCCGGCACACAAAGCCATGGCCGCGATCGCGGCCAGCGCGATCGCGCGTATCGTCCGTGTCATTCTCGTTTTCCCCCTTGGCGCAGCCGCCTGTTACGGCTGGATGTTAGACAGGAACTTCGCCGGCGGGCGCTCGCCCCATTGCGAGACGAGGCCTTCCTCGGCGCTCAGCAGATTGCCGCCCTGCGCGGTGTTGAGACGGTCGGTGTCGGCCCAGCGCTCGTGCGTGCGGCCCCACGGATCGCACCAGTAGTCGTAGACCTGGCTGCCCAGCAGATGGCGGCCGATGCCCCACATATGCTCGTATTTGCCCAAGCTCTTCAGATACTCGTGGTCCTGCATCACCGCGTCAATGTCGGGGACCTCGTAGGATAGGTGATTCAGTCCCGTCTTCTCGTGGCGGATGCAGAAGAATACGTGGTGGTCGACATAGTCGTCGCCGCGGTCGAGGCGGTTGAACGAGCCGATCACGTTGTCGGGCGAACCGGCGTAGACGTCGTCGGAGCGCACGAAGCCCAGCGTGTCGCGGAACCACTTCACGGTTTCCTCGAGCTTCGGCGTGCCCATCACGCCATGGGCGATGCGCTTGATCATGGTCGGCGATTTCGAGAGCCGCATCAGCCGGCCCTTGCGGCGCAGCGGCTCGTCGCCGCTGTTGGGCGGGTCGCGCAGAACCGTGATCGGCGGCAGCTCGGCGACGCCGTGCACGACCTCGATCTGGTAACCGTTGGGCTCGCGTAGCCGCACGCGCTTGCCGCCGCCGGGCTCGTCGATGGTCTCGACACCGGAGGCGCCGGGCAGGGCGGCGAGCTTGCGCAGATCGTCCTCGCTGCGGGCGTGATAGGCGAAGCCGACGAACTTCGCATCGCCCTTCTCGGTGACGTGGATGTGGTGCGGGGCGTCCGAGCCGCGCATGTAGAGCGCGTTGTTGGTGCGCGCCGAGCGCACCATGCCGAAATGGGTGAGGAACTCCTCCATCACGTCCAGATCGGGCGCGCGCAGGCGGCCCCAGGCGAGATCGGTCACTTTGACGATCGGTGTGCTCATCACGCTCTCCGGCGCGCCCGCGCTTCGGCGCTTGCGTGGGGTGGATTTTCGTCAATGAACCGGGTTGCGACAAGCACCGAAGATGGCGAAAACGCGGCGGCCGAAGCCCCGGAATGAGCCAGCTGCCGCCTTATTGTCGCCATGGGCGGTTCCCAGCTTTATGGGCGTCCAGGTGGTCGGAGCGCGATCGCCTACATAATAACAAACGTGGAGAAGACGATGACCAAGATCCTCGTCGGCCTCAGGGTCGCGCCAGTCCTGATCGCGACATCGCTGCTGCTGTCGGCTTGTGGCAACACCTGGGGGCAACGCGCCGTGACAGGCGGCGGCATCGGTGCCGCCAGCGGCGCCGCGCTGGGCGCGATGACTGGTGGTGTCTCCATTCTGGGCGGCGCGCTGATCGGTGGCGCCGTCGGTGCCGGCATCGGCGCGGCGACCACGCCCCGCTGACCTGACGCGGCACCGCGCGCCGCCATTTGAGTTCCCGCGTCTCTCGTCTCGCCGCTCGCCTCAAGCGAACAGCGGTCGGCGTGAGCTATTGCTGAAAGGAGAAGACCATGCGCGCTTCGACCCTGAGCAAGACCGTCACTATCCTCGCCGGGCTGGCGACCGTCGCGTCGCCCGTTGTGCCGGCCCTGGCGCAGCTTGATCCGCCGCCGCGCGGCGCGATCGATGGCGCGGCCGGTTTCCGCGACGAGACCGGCAAGGTCTGGACGCCCGACAATGTCGGCCAGCCCGACACGAAGCCGGTGCTGCCGCAAGACCGCGCCTTCGATCCGCGTCAGCAAGTGGTGCGCACGCCGACGGTGTCGATCCAGGTGCCTGATGTCAGGGTGATCGGCACGGTGCCGGTGCTCTCGCGCCCGGGCGGCTCGGTGCCGATCGTCACGCTGGAGACGCCGTCGTTGCGCCTGGTCGACCGCGAGCGATGGGTCGCCACGCTGATCCTCGCCAACAACGGCGAGCGCGCCATCGACGCCCAGATCAGCTGCCGATTCAACAATGACCGCCTTCTGGTCGAGGAGGCCAAGATCACGCTGCGCGGCATCGCGCCGGGTCAGCGTGTCGAGGCCCCGGCGCGCGGACCGCAGGGTCAGCTCTACGTCGACAACACGGTTTGCGCGGTCGAGTCACCGCTGCAGTGAGCCGGCCGGTATGAGGCCGCCGGGCGGATGCGTCTCGCCGCCCGGCGGCCCTTTTTCTGCGCCGTAACCGGTCGACGCATCGAACGAAACGTGATTCAATCCACGACACGCATGTGATATATGCTCATCGTGTATTTTTGGTCGTTGTTTCCGCAGGCTGTAGAGGGTGACCGCATCGGGCCGCACCATTAGCGGGGGTGGCCAGCCTGAGAAGTTTGAAGCTAACCCATTCTCCAAACGTCCATTTTTGCCCACGCAAGGGTTTGACGCCCGCTTTTTCCCATGATATCCCATGATATCCCGTAAGCCGCCGATGTCGGCGTGGGATGCCACCGGTTCCGCGTGGGGCGGAGGGGGCTCAAAGACCGGGCGCATGGGGGATGGGACATGTTCCTATCCACATACCTGATGAAGGTGGACGGCAAGGGACGGGTTTCCGTCCCGGCCGCTTGGCGCGCCCATCTCAGCCAGGACGGCTTCGACGGCTTCATCGCCTTCCCGTCGCTGACCCACGCCGCGATCGACGCGCGCGGCAAAGGCGGCTTTGGCCAGCTGATGGCCAAGCTGCGCAGCGACAGCGAAGCGCGCGCCGGCACGCTGGAGACCGAGCTCTTCGTCGAGGGCGACAACGACGCGGCCTACTTGTCGAGCGTGGCGATCGACGTGTCGTTCGATGGCGAAGGTCGATTGTCGCTGCCGGCGACGATGTGGTCGTCGCTGGGCGTTGGTGGCGGCGGCGAGAAGCCCGGTCAGCTCGCCTTCGTCGGCCGCAATTCCTATTTCCAGATCTGGACCGCCGCTGCCTGGGCGACGCAGGCCGAGCGCGAGCGCGAGCGGTTCATGGCGCGTATCGCCGGCCGGCGCGTCGTGCCGCTGCCCGGAGACGGGCGATGAGCGCGATGCCGGTCCCTCACGTCCCCGTCCTCGTCGAGGAAGTCGTCGGCGCGCTGTCGCCGCGCGATGGCGCGCTCCTCGTCGATGGCACCTTTGGCGCGGGTGGCTACACCCGTGCGCTGCTGGGCGCGGCGTCCTGCCGCGTGATCGGCATCGATCGCGACCCCACCGCGATCGATGCCGGCCAGCTTCTCGTCGCCGAATACGCCGGTCGCCTGCGGCTGATCGAGGGCCGCTTCGGCGACCTCGACACTTTGCTGGCGGCCAACGACGTGGCGCCCGGCACGGTCGACGGCGTGACGCTCGATCTCGGCGTGTCGTCGATGCAGATCGACAGCGCCGAGCGCGGCTTTTCGTTCCGCCTCGACGGTCCGCTCGACATGCGCATGTCCTCGAATGGCGCGTCGGCGGCCGACGTGGTCAACGACACCGAGGAAGGCGAGCTCGCCGACCTGATCTACCGCTACGGCGAGGAGCGCCAGTCGCGCCGCGTCGCGCGCGCTATCGTCGGCGCGCGCAGGCTCGCGCGCATCGAGCGCACCGGCCAGCTCGCCGATATCGTGCGTCGCGCGCTGGGGCCGGCGGCGTCGCGGGCGGCGATCGATCCGGCGACGCGCACCTTCCAGGCGTTGCGAATCCACGTGAACGACGAGCTGGGCGAGCTCGAGCGCGGCCTGGCCGCCGCCGAGCGCGCGTTGGCGCCCGGCGGCCGGCTCGCGGTCGTCTCGTTCCATTCGCTGGAAGACCGCCTGGTGAAGGGCTTCCTGCGCGGCCGCGCCGAGGAAGGCCCGCGTCCGTCGCGCCATCTCCCTGATGCGCGCCGCGTCGATCCACGCCGGCCGGGCTGGCGGCTGGTCACGCGCCGGCCGATCGAGCCTGGCGCGGCGGAGATCGCGCGCAATCCGCGCGCGCGCTCGGCCAAGCTGCGAGTCGGTGAGAGAACAGGAGGCGCGGCATGATCAACCGCGGCGTCGTGTTCTGGATCGTCGCGGCGATCCTCACCGGCATCGGCCTGTTCGTCGTGAAGTATCACGAGCGGCGGTTGGAGGAGCGGCTCGAGGCGCTCAACCGGCAAATCGTCGAGAACCAGCGCGCGACCAACATCCTTCGGGTGGAGTGGGCGCATCTCGGCGAGGTCAACCGCATCGAGGCGCTCAACGCCAAGTACATCCGTCTGCAACCCATCACGATGCGCCAGATCGGCGCCATCAACCAGATTCCGCCGCGGCGCGCGGGCGGGGCGATCGCCACAGACACCGGAAAATCCGGGTCGGACGCCCCCTCAAAGGCCGACGCCCCCTCAGCGTCGGCGATTCCTCGCCCCGCCGCGGCGCGAACGGAGGCTGGCGTGAAAACGCCAGCCTCCAGTCCTTCACCGGCCAAGCCAGCGGTCGCCGAGCCCGTGACCTCGGGTATCGACGAGGATGAGCCGCCGTCGCAACCAGCTGCCACGCCGCCGCCCCCGGCGGCGCCTGCGACACCACCGGCGATTGGAGGTCGTCGGTGATCGCGCGGCTGTGGCGCCGTCGTCCGGCCGACGATGTCGAGGCGCCCACGGTCGACGACCCACTGTCCGTTCCCAGCCGCCCAACGGCCGCGCCGCGCGACGCGCTCGACATCGCGCGCTCGCGCCTGTCGATCGCCGGCGCGCTGTTCGTCGTACTGTTCGGCGTGATCGCGCTGCGTATGGCGCATGTTTCGCTGCTGCGCGAGGCGGGCGAGGGCGGCGGTCCGGGCACGGCGGTGGCCGGCAACACGGTGCGGGCGGAGCGCGCGGAGATCGTCGACCGCAACGGCGTGATCATGGCGACCTCGCTGCCCGTGGCCTCGCTGTTCGTCAATCCGCGCCAGGTGATCGACGTCGACGAGGCCTCGCGCAAGCTCTCGTCCGTGCTGCCCGAATTCAAGCCCGACGACATCCGCGAGAAGCTCGAGTCCGGCAAGAGCTGGGTGTGGGTCAAGCGCGCGCTCAGCCCGCGCGAGCAGGACGCGGTCAATCGCCTGGGCCTGCCCGGCTTCGAGTTCCAGAACCAGGAGCGACGAATCTTCCCGCAGGGCGCCATCGCGCCGCACATCCTGGGCTACACCGATGTCGACAACACCGGCGTCGCCGGCATCGAGAGGACCTTCGACCAGCGCCTGCGCCAGGGCGAGAAGCTCACCCTTTCGATCGACATGCGCCTGCAACGCTTCGTCGAGCAGGAGCTGGCGCGCGCCGTGCAGAAATTCTCGGCGATCGGCGCCACCGCCGCCGTGATGGACGCCAACACCGGCGAGGTCCTGGCGCTGGCTTCGCTGCCGGCCTACGACCCCAACAAGCATCGCACGATATCGCCCGAGGCGCTGTTCAACCGCTCGACGCTTGGCGTCTATGAGCAGGGCTCGACCTTCAAGATCTTCAACACCGCGATGGTGCTCGACACCGGGCGCTTCACCCCGGCCTCGGCCTTCGACGCGCGCGAGCCCATCAAGATCGACCGCTTCACCATCAACGACTATCACGGTCAGCACCGCGTGATGTCGGTCTCCGACATCTTCAAGTTCTCGTCCAATATCGGCTCCGCCAAGATGGCGCTGGAACTCGGCGTCGAGGGCCAGCGCGCCTTCTACGACAAGATCGGCTTCCTCAAGCCGCTGCCGGTCGAGCTGCCGGAAGTCGGCCGGCCGCTCTTTCCCAAGCATTGGCGCAAGATCAACCTGCTGACGATCGCCTTCGGCCACGGCATGTCGGTGACGCCGCTGCACGTCGTGTCGGGCACGGCGGCGATGATCAACGGCGGCATCTACCATCCGCCGACCTTGTTGAAGCGCGACGGCCCCAGGGCCGCCGAGGTCGGCGTTCGGGTGATCCAGCCGCGGACCTCGCAGCAAATGCGGGAAATGTTGCGGCTGGTAGTGTCGGAGGGCACCGGCAAGTCGGCCGACGTGCCGGGCTACGAAGTCGGCGGCAAGACCGGGACGGCGGAAAAGCCGGGCAAGTCGGGGTATCGCGAGAAAGCGCTGATCAGCTCCTTTGTCGGCGCCTTTCCCATGCGCGCGCCGCGCTACGTCGTGATGGTGTCGATCGACGAGCCCAAGGGCACCAAGGAAACCGGCGGCCACGCCACCGGCGGCTGGGTGGCGGCGCCCTCGGTGAAGGCGATCATCGAACGCATCACCGTGCTGTATGGTATTCCGCCGGTCGATCCGGCGGCGGCCGCCAAGGCCATGGCAGCGAGCGATGCCGCGGCGGCGCGCGAGGCCGCGAAGCCGGCGCAGGCGCCGGCGCCGCCGCCCGCGGCGACCAAGCCCGCCGCGGCGAAGACCGCCGGCACGACGATCGACCAGATCCTCGGCACCACCCCGCAGCCGGGAGGCCGTTGAGTTGCGTTTGAGCGAACTCCTGCCGATCAGCCTCGACCGCGCCTCGGACCGCGAGATCGCCGGTGTGACGGCGGATTCGCGCGCGGTCAGGCCGGGCTATCTGTTCGCGGCGCTGCCTGGCAGCAAGGTCGACGGCGCGCGCTTCGTCGCGCAGGCCGTGCGTTCGGGCGCAATCGCCATCCTCGCCGGGCGCGACGCCGTGCTCGACGGCGTTCCCGACGGCATCATGGTGCTGCGCGACGCGGAGCCGCGCCGCGCCCTGGCCCGGATCGCCCGGGCCTTCGCCGGCGCGCAGCCCTCGACCATCGTCGCCATCACCGGCACGAACGGAAAGACCTCGACCGCCGATTTTACGCGCCAGATCTGGACCGCGCTCGGCCATCCCGCCGCCAGCGTTGGCACGTTGGGTATCGTCTCGCCGGCGCTCAGCAGGCCGTCGGGGCTGACGACGCCCGATCCGGTGGCGCTGCACGCCGATCTCGCCAGCCTCGCGCGCGCTGGCGTCGACCGCGTGGCGATGGAGGCGTCGAGCCATGGTCTCGATCAGTTCCGCCTCGATGGCGTGAGCCCGCGCGCCGCCGCCTTCACCAACCTTACGCACGAGCATCTCGACTACCACCCGAGCATGGACGCGTACTTCGCGGCCAAGACCCGGCTGTTCACCGACCTGCTGGCGCCCGACGGCACCGCGGTGATCAACGCCGATTCCGATCGCGCCGTCGCGCTGGCCGAGATCTGCCGGCGACGTGGCGTGCGGGTGTGGACCTACGGCGCGGCCGGCCGCGAGCTGAAGCTCGAGCGGGCGACGCCGTTGACGCGGGGGCAGTCGCTGACGCTTTCGCTGTTTGGGCGATCGTACGCGGTCGAGCTGCCGCTGATCGGCGACTTCATGGCCGCCAACGCGCTGGCGGCGCTCGGCCTGGTGATCGCCGCCGGTGACGACGTGGATCGTGCCGTGGCGACGCTGGGCGGCCTGCGCGGCGCGCCCGGCCGTATGGAAATGGTCGGCCGCGCGCGCTCGGGCGCGGCGGTCTATGTCGATTACGCGCACAAGCCCGACGCGCTGGAGATCGTGCTGCGCACCATGCGGCCTTTCACGCGCGGTCGGCTGATCGTGGTCTTCGGCTGCGGCGGCGATCGCGATCGTGCCAAGCGGCCGGTCATGGGCGGCATCGCCGCGCGTCTTTCCGATCTTGTCTTTGTGACCGACGACAATCCGCGCAGCGAGGCGCCGGCCGATATCCGTCGCGAGATCATGCGCGGCGTGCCTGATGGCGCTGCTCACGTGCATGAGGTGATTGACGGAAGGCGCGCGGCGATCGCGGCGGCGCTCGACGCGGCGCGCGGCGCCGATGATCTTGTTGTTGTCGCTGGCAAGGGCCACGAGCGCGGCCAGACCATCGGCGACGTGACGCATCCCTTCGACGACGCCGAGGTCGTGCGCGAGCTGTCGGGCGGTCGCGCGACGGGGGCGGCGGCATGAGCGTCGGCTTCGTCAGGCGCCCGCTGTGGACCAGCGTCGACGCGCAGGCGGCGACTGGCGGCCTCGCGCTGGGGCCGGCGTGGCTGGCATCGGGCATCGCTATCGACACCCGCACGCTGGAACGCGACGATCTGTTCGTCGCCTTGCGCGGCGATCGCGATGGCCACGCCTTCGTGTCCAACGCCTTCGCGCGCGGTGCCGCCGCCGCGCTCGTCGATGACCCGACGCTCACGGTCGAGGCCGCCGGCGGACCGCTGCTGCGTGTCGCGGACTCGTTGAAGGCGTTGGCGGCGATGGGCGTGGTGGCGCGCGCGCGATCCCTGGCCAAGGCGATCGCGGTCACCGGCAGCGTCGGCAAGACCAGCACCAAGGACGCGCTGCGCCACGTGCTGTCGCGCCAGGGTCCCACACATGCCGCCGCCGCGAGCTTCAACAACCATATCGGGGTGCCGGTGACCCTGGCACGCCTGCCAGTCGATGCGCGCTTCGGCATCTTTGAGGTCGGCACCAACCATCCCGGTGAGATCGAGCCGCTGGCGCGCATGGTGCGCGCCGACGTGGCCATCATCACCACGGTCCAGCCGGTGCATATCGAGCATTTCGGCACGATCGACGCCATCATGCGCGAGAAAGGCCAGATCTTCGCCGGCTCGGCCGGCGGCACCGCCATCCTCGAACGCGATTCGCCGCATTTCGACGCGTTGGCGGCCATCGCGCGCGGCCATGGCGTCCAGCGGATCATCAGCTTCGGAGAGGACGTCGCCGCCGACGTGCGCCTGACGGCCTGTGGAACAGATGTGAACGGCAGCGACGTTGCGACGCTGGTCCTGGGCCGCGAACTTCGCTATCGCGTCGGCGCGCCGGGCCTGCACTGGGCGCGCGACAGCCTCGCCGTGCTGGCCACGGTCGAGGCGCTGGGCGCCGACGTGGGGGCGGCGGCGGCGGCGCTGGCCAGCGTTTCGCCGCCGGCCGGGCGCGGCGCGCGTCGCCTCGTGGCGCTGCGCGGCGGCGACATCGAGCTGATCGATGAGAGCTACAACGCCAGCCCGATCGCGGTGCGCGCCATGCTGTCGAACGTCGCGATGGCGAGGCCCGCGGCCGGTGGCCGCCGCGTGCTGGTGTTGGGCGACATGCTCGAACTCGGCGCCGAGGCCGAGGCGGCGCATGTCGGGCTGGCGCCCGATATCGAGGCGGCCGGCGTCTCGCAGGTTTTCACCTGCGGGCCGAACATGGAGAAGCTGCGGGCGGCGCTGCCGGCGTCGCTGCGCGCGATCCATGCGATCGATTCGGCGCGACTGGCGCAGCGCGTGGTCGAAGGACTGCGCGCTGGCGACGTCGTGGCGGTCAAGGGCTCGCTGGGCTCGAAGATGAAAGTGGTCGTCGACGCCATCCTGGCGATGGGTGCGGTGCGCGGCGGACCGGGAAAGGGCTGAACGGACGTGCTGTTCTATTACCTGGCGCCGTTGGCGGACCAGTTCTCGCCGATGAATCTCTTCCGGTACATCACGTTCCGGGCGGGCGGCGCCTTCATGACCGCGCTGCTGCTGTCCTTCCTGATCGGTGGCCGACTGATCGCCTGGCTGCGTAGCCGCCAGGGCAAGGGCCAGCCGATCCGCGAGGACGGCCCGGAAGGCCATCTGCTGACCAAGAAAGGCACGCCCACGATGGGCGGCTTCCTCATTCTGATCGCGCTCACCGTCGCCACACTGCTGTGGGCGGACCTGGGCAACCGTTACATCTGGGTCGTGCTGCTGGTCACGCTGGGCTTCGGCGCGATCGGCTTCCTCGACGACTTCCTCAAGGTCACCAAGCGCAACACCAAGGGCCTACCGGGTTGGCTGAAGCTCGTGGCCTCGGTCGCGATCGCCGTGCTGGCGGTGGCCGTCGTGGCAGAGGGCTCACCGGCGCCGCTGCGCTACCAGCTGGCGCTGCCCTTCCTCAAGAACGTGCTGGTGCCGCTCAGCCTCGTCGGCTTCTTCATCTTCGCCGTGCTGGTGATCGTCGGGGCCTCCAACGCCGTCAATCTCACCGACGGCCTCGACGGGCTGGCGATCGTGCCCGTCATCATCGCCACCGGCGTGTTCGGCATCATCAGCTACTTCGTCGGCCACTCGGTCTACACCAACTACCTGCAGCTGCACGGCATCCCGGGTTCCGGCGAGCTGGCGGTGATCTGCGCCGCGCTGATCGGCGGCGGGCTGGGATTCCTGTGGTTCAACGCGCCGCCGGCCATGGTCTTCATGGGCGACACCGGTTCGCTGGCCATGGGCGGCGCGCTGGGCGCCATCGCGGTGATCATCAAGCACGAGATCGTGCTGGCCATCGTCGGCGGGCTGTTCGTGCTCGAGACCGTGTCGGTGATCGTGCAGGTGGTCTCGTTCAAGCTGACCGGCAGGCGCGTCTTCCGCATGGCGCCGCTGCACCATCACTTCGAGAAGAAGGGCTGGGCCGAGCCGACCATCGTCATCCGCTTCTGGATCATCGCCACCATCCTGGCGATGGCCGGGCTGGCCTCCCTGAAGCTGCGGTGAGAGCCCGATGATCGACCTCTCCGCCGTCAAAGGTTCGCGCTTCGTGGTGCTCGGGCTCGCCCGCAGCGGCCTCGCGGCGGCGCGCGCGCTGAAGGCGGCGGGGATGCACTTCACGGCATGGGACGACAACGCCGCCAGGCGCCAGGCGCTGGCCGCCGAAGGCGTGCGCATCGTCGATCCCGCGGGCATCGACTGGTCCGGCGTCGCCGGGTTGGTGATGAGCCCCGGTATTCCGCATTCCTTTCCCAAGCCGCACCCGGCGGCGGCGGCGGCGAAGGCAGCCGGTGTGCCGTTGATCGGCGATATCGAGCTGCTGGCGCTGAGCGGTTCCAAGGCGCGCTTCGTCGGCATCACTGGCACCAACGGCAAGTCGACGACGACGGCGCTGATCGGCCATATCCTGCGCACGGCGGGCGTCGACTGCGAGATCGGCGGCAATCTCGGACCGGCGGCGCTGGATTTCCGGCCGCTCGGCGCCGACGGCGTCTACGTGCTGGAGATGTCGTCGTTCCAGCTCGAGCTGGTGCCCAGCCTGCGCTTCGACGTCGCCGTCTGGCTGAACATCACGCCCGATCACATCGATCGCCACGGAGACCTCGCGGGCTACATCGCCGCCAAGCGCCACATCTTCGACAATCAGCGGTCAACGGATGTCGCCGTGGTCGGCGTCGACGACGAGGCGTCGCAAGCCGAGGCGCTTCGCCTCGCCACTGGGCGCAAGACGATCGGAATCACGGTGAAGGGCGGTACGCCGGCCGGCGTGTCGGTCGACGCCGGCATCCTGCGCGACGCCGGCGACGGCGCGACGGTCGATCTGCGCGGCATCAAGACCTTGCCCGGGGCGCACAACTGGCAGAACGCCGCAGCGGCGTGGGCGGCGTGTCGCGCGCTCGGCCTGTCGGCGAGGCTGGTGGAACAGGGGTTGCGCAGCTATCCGGGCCTGGCGCATCGCCAGGAGCGCGTCGCCGTCGTGGGCGACATCGTCTACATCAACGACAGCAAGGCGACCAACGCCGACGCCACCGACAAGGCGCTGGCCGCCTACGACACGATCTACTGGATCGTCGGCGGCACGGCGAAAGCCGAGGGCATCGCGCCGCTGTCGCGGTGGTTCCCGCGCGTCGTGCACGCCTTCCTCGTCGGCGCGTCGAGCGAGCCTTTCGCGGCCACGCTCGAGGGTCGCGTGCCCTATACGCGCTCGGGCGATCTGAGGACCGCGCTCGACCAGGCGCACGCCATGGCGCAGCGCGAGCGGCGCGCCGGCGCGGTGGTGCTGCTGTCGCCGGCCTGCGCGTCCTACGACCAGTGGGCGAGTTTCGAGGCGCGCGGCGATGCCTTCCGCGCCATGGCGCGGGCGCTGCCGGGCGCCATGGTCGAGACGGGAGCGGCGGCATGATCACGCTCTCGCGCAACGACACGTCGGTCGTCGGCCGCTGGTGGTGGACGGTCGATCGCTGGACCCTCGGCGCCGTCCTGGTGATCATGGCGCTGGGCATCTTGATGACCATGGCGGCCTCGCCGCCGGCCGCCGAGCGCATCGGCGCCGAGTCGTTCCACTTCGTGCGCCGCCAGCTGATGTTCCTGCCGCTCGCGTTGGGCGTGCTGCTGGTCGCCTCGATGGCCTCGCCGCGCATGGTCCGACGCGTCGCGCTGCTGGTCTTCGCCGCCAGCGTGGTCGGTCTGATCGGCACCTACGTGATCGGCACGGAAATCAAGGGCGCGCGCCGCTGGCTGTCCTTGCCCGGCTTCGGCACGTTGCAGCCGTCGGAGTTCGTCAAGCCGAGCCTGGTGGTGATCTCGGCCTGGCTCTTCGCCCAGAAGAAGCTCAACCCGTCCTTTCCCGGCTATCTGCTGGCGACCGTGCTGTTCCTGTTCGTCATGGGCCTGCTGGTCGGCCAGCCGGATCTCGGCATGACCATCGTCGTCGCCGCCGTGTGGTCGGCGCAGTTCTTCCTCGCCGGCATGCCGGTCTGGGTCGTCGGCTTCGGCGCGATCGGCGCGATGGTGTCGATGGTTGGCGCCTACCTCGCCTTCCCGCACGTGCAAAGCCGCATCGATCGCTTCATCTATCCGGATTCTGGCGACAACTATCAGGTCACCATGTCGCTCGACGCCTTCGGCAGCGGCGGCCTGTTCGGCCGGGGACCGGGCGAAGGCACGGTGAAGGCGCTTTTGCCGGACGCCCATACCGACTTCGTCATGGCGGTGGCCGGCGAGGAGTTCGGCCTGATCACCTGCCTGTTCATCGTCGCGCTGTTCGTCTTCGTGGTGCTGCGCTCGCTGGCACGCTCGATGAAGGAGACCAGCCTGTTCATCATGCTGGCGGCCAGCGGGCTCGCCATCCAGTTCGGCCTGCAGGCGGCGATCAACTTCGCCTCGACCATCCAGCTGATGCCGGCCAAGGGCATGACCCTGCCATTCATCTCCTATGGCGGCTCCTCGGCGATCTCGGTGGCGCTCGCGGTCGGCATGCTGCTGGCGCTGACGCGCGAGCGCGCCGGGTTGGGGGAGGCGGCATGAGCACCCAGCCCGTCGTCCTCGCCACCGGCGGCACCGGCGGCCATGTCTTCCCGGCCGAAGCGCTGGCCGGCGAGCTGGCCGCGCGCGGCGTCAGCCTGGCGCTGATCACCGACGATCGCGGCAAGCAATGGCCGGGCGAGCTGGCGCGCCATCCCGTGCACCACGTGCGCGGCGGCAGCCCGAGCGCCGGCGGCATCGCGCGCCGGCTTGCCAACACGCTGGGCCTGGCGATGGGCACGGCGCAGGCCTTCGGCGTGATCGGCCGGGTGCGGCCGTCGGTGGTCGTCGGCTTCGGCGGCTACGCCTCGGTGCCGACCCTCCTGGCCGCGCGCTTCCGCGGCGTGCCGCGCGTCGTGCACGAGCAGAACGCGGTGCTCGGCCGCGCCAACCGCGTCGCCGCGGCCGGCGCGCGCGCCATCGCGACGTCGTTCCGCAAGGTCCGCCACATCGCCGACGGTGACCCGCGCATCCATCTCGTCGGCAATCCGGTGCGCGACGCCGTGCGCGCCTTGCATGAGGTGGCTTACGAGCCGCCCGGCGCCGACGGGCCGATCCGCATGGTGGTGATCGGCGGCAGCCAGGGCGCGGCCTCGTTCAGTACGGTGATTCCCGAGGCGATCGCGGCGTTGCCCGAGGCGCTGCGGCGACGCCTGCGCCTGGCGCAGCAATGCCGCGCCGAGGATCTCGAGCGGGTGAAATCCTTCTACGCGGCGCGCGGCATCGATGCCGAATGCGCGCCGTTCTTCCGAGACTTCCCGGCGCGTCTGGCCGGGGCCCACCTCGTTGTCGCGAGGGCGGGGGCGTCGACGGTGGCCGAACTCACGACTTCAGGTCGGCCATCGGTCCTCATCCCCTTCCCCCACGCAACTGAGGACCATCAACGCGCGAACGCCCTGGCGGTCGACGAGGTGGGCGCTTCCATCCTGCTGCCGCACGAGGCCTTTACGGCCGACGCCCTGCGGCTCCATCTCGAGGCCTTGTTCGCCGATCCAGGGCGCCTGGCCGGCATGGCGAAGGCGGCGCGCGAGGCTGGCCACCCCGACGCCGCGTCGCGCCTGGCCGACATCGTCGTCGGCGTGATGAAGAGGAGTACGCATCCGTGAGGGCGCTGCCGCTGAATATCGGCCTGATCCATTTCGTCGGCATCGGCGGCATCGGCATGTCGGGCATCGCCGAGGTGCTGCACAATCTGGGCTACAAGGTCCAGGGCAGCGATCTCGCCGACAACGCCAACTGCAAGCGGCTGGCCTCGCTGGGCATGAAGGTCATGATCGGCCACCGCGCCGAGAATGTCGGCGCGGCGCAGGTCGTCGTCGTGTCCTCGGCGGTGAAGCCCGACAACCCCGAGGTGCTGGCGGCGCGGGCGCGCTTCACCCCCGTCGTGCGCCGCGCCGAGATGCTCGGCGAGCTGATGCGCCTGAAATGGTCGGTGGCGGTCGGCGGCACGCACGGCAAGACGACGACGACCTCGATGATCGCCGCCCTGCTCGACGCGGCGCATCTCGATCCGACCGTCATCAACGGCGGCATCATCAACGCCTACGGCACCAACGCGCGGCTCGGCCAGGGCGACTGGATGGTGGTCGAGTCCGACGAATCCGACGGCTCGTTCCTGCGCCTGCCGGCGACCATCGCGGTCGTCACCAATATCGATCCCGAGCATCTCGACCACTACGGCGATTTCGACGCGCTGCGCTCGGCCTTCGTGCGCTTCGTCGAGAACATCCCGTTCTACGGCTTCGCCGCCTTGTGCAGCGACCACCCCGAGGTCCAGGCGATCATCCCGCGCGTCGCCGACCGCAAGATCGTCACCTACGGCCTGGGCGCCAGCGCCGACGTGCGCGCGCTCAACCTCAAGCTCGATCGCAACGGCGCCGATTTCGACGTCATGATCGAGAACCGCGCGACCAACCAGTCGGCGATGATGACCGGGCTGCGCCTGCCGATGTTCGGCCAGCACAACGTGCAGAACGCGCTCGCCGCCATCGCCGTGGCGCACGAGATGGGCATCGACGACGAGACCATCAGGCGCGGCCTGGCGGGCTTCAGCGGCGTGCGCCGCCGTTTCACCCGCGTCGGCGAGGCGCACGGTATCACGGTGATCGACGATTACGGCCACCACCCGGTCGAGATCGCCGCCGTGCTGCGCGCCGCGCGCCAGGCCTATGGCGGCTCGGGCGCGGTGATCGCCGTGGTCCAGCCGCATCGCTATACCCGCCTGCGCGACCTGCGCGATGATTTCGCGCGCTGCTTCGGCGACGCCGACGCCGTGGTCGTCGCCGACGTCTATGCCGCCGGCGAGGCGCCGATCGCCGGCGTCGATCGCGACATGCTGGTCGAGCGCATCGGGCGCGCCGGCCATCAGCGGGTCTACGCGCTCGAGGGTCCCGGGCAATTGCCGGCCCTGGTGTGGGGCATCGCGCGGCCGGGCGACGTGGTGGTCTGCCTCGGCGCCGGCAACATCACCGCCTGGGCGCACGCGCTGCCCGGCCAGCTGCAGCAGATCGCCACGCAGCAGGCGCCGCGCGCCGTGGCCAACGATCCCGGGTCGGTCGCATGATGGCCGGCACGCGCTCCGCCCCGCATCTGATCGACCGCCTGCCCAAGGCGCGCGGCCGCCTGACATCGGACGCGCCGCTGGCACCCGTCACGTGGTTCCGCGTCGGCGGCGTGGCCGAGGTTCTCTTCCGTCCGGCCGATGTCGAGGATCTCCAGGCCTTCCTCGCCGCGCTGCCAAACGACATCCCGGTCACGGTGCTGGGCGTCGCCTCCAACCTGCTCGTGCGGGACGGCGGTGTGCGCGGTGTGGTGATCCGCCTGCTGCGTGGTTTCGTCGACGTGACGGTCGAGGGCACGACGGTGATCGCCGGCGCCGGCGCGCTCGATCTCAACGTGGCGCTCACCGCGCGCGATCATGGCGTGGCCGGGCTTGAGTTCCTGAGCGGCGTGCCGGGTACGATCGGCGGCGCGCTGCGCATGAACGCCGGCGCCTATGGCGGCGAGATGAAGGACATCGTCGAGTCCGCCGAGATGGTCGGGCGTGACGGCGCGCGACGCACCATGTCGGCGGCGGAGCTCGGCTTCACCTACCGTCACAGCGCCGCGCCCGAGGACGCGATCTTCGTCGGCGCGACCTTGCGCGGTCGCGCCGGCGATCACGGCGCGATCGGCGCGCGCATCGTCGAGATCGACCAGGCGCGCGAGGCCAGCCAGCCGCGCAGCCGCACCGGTGGTTCGACCTTCGTCAATCCGCCCGGCGCCAGGGCCTGGGAGCTGATCGACCGCGCCGGATGCCGCGGCCTGAGGCTCGGCGGCGCGCAGGTCTCGGAGAAGCACTGCAACTTCCTGATCAATACCGGCGACGCCACCGCTCACGACATCGAGGCGCTGGGCGAGGAGGTCCGTCGGCGCGTGTTCGAGCACAGCGGCGTGGCGCTGCGCTGGGAGATCAAGCGCATCGGCGAATTCGCGTCGGCGCCCGTGACGCCGGGAGTGCCGGCATGAGCAAGCGCGTCGCGGTCCTCAAAGGCGGCTGGTCGCCCGAGCGCGAGGTCTCGCTGGTCACCGGCCGCGAATGCGCCGCCGGCCTGCGTAGCGCCGGCTACGAGGTGACCGAGATCGACGTGACGCGCGACCTGCCGGCGCTGATCGAGGCGCTGCGTCCGGCCAAGGGCGGCGGCCCCGACGTCGTGTTCAACGCGCTGCACGGCAAGTGGGGCGAGGATGGCTGCGTGCAGGGCGTGCTCGACATCCTGCGCGTGCCCTACACTCATTCCGGCGTGTTGCCCTCGGCGGTGGCGATGGACAAGCCGCTGTCGCGCCACATCTTCAACTCGCTGGGCATGCGCTGTGCCGAGGGCATGGTGATCGAACGCCGCGCGCTGCTGGCCGGCGATCCGATGCCCCGACCCTACGTCGTCAAGCCGATCGACCAGGGCTCCAGCATCGGCGTGTACATCGTGCGCCCCGGCGACAACCTCGCCGTCGTCGAATCGGCCGAGGCGAAGTTCGGCGATCGCGTGCTGGTCGAGAAGTACGTGCCGGGCCGCGAACTGACCGTCGCGGTGCTGGGCGACCGCGCGCTGACGGTGACGGAGCTCAGGCCGACCGTCGCATTCTACGACTACGAGGCGAAGTACACCGACGGTGTGACGCAGCATCTCGTGCCGGCGCCGATTCCCGACGCGGTGCGCGACCTGGCCATGGACTGGGCGCTCTCGGCGCATCGCGCGCTGGGCTGCTCGGGGCTGAGCCGCGCCGATCTCCGCTGGGACGACAGCAAGCCCGGCGCCGAGGGCCTGGTGATCCTCGAGCTCAACACGCAGCCCGGCATGACGCCGCTGTCGCTGGCGCCGGAGCAGGCGAAGTGGGCCGGCATCGAGTTTCCGCAGCTCGTGGCCTGGTTGGTGGAGAACGCGCGATGTCCGCCGTAACCACCACGCCGTTCGGCAAGGACATCGACGTCCGCCCGCGCCGCGGCGCCACGCGGCGGCCGGGAGCGCCGCGTCCCGGTGCGGCCAGGCCCTCGCAGGGCCGCAAGGCCGCGCGCAGGCGCTTTCGCCTGAACGTATCGTGGCGCGCCGCCCTCATCTTGGGCGTGGTGGTCATGACCCTGGGCGGCGGCGCCATCGCCGGCTACGCGCTGTGGAAGAGCGGCGCCATCGAAGACGGCAAGGCCTGGTTCGAGGGTGTCAAGAAACGCGTGACCGGCTTCTCGCCGTTCCCGCTCGAGGACGTCACGGTCGAAGGCCGCAAGCACGTCACCAAGGACGCGGTGCTCAAGGCGCTCAACGCCGCGCGCGGCGATTCGCTGCTGACCATCGACCTGCACGGCGCGCGCGAGCGGCTGGAGCGTATCGAATGGGTCGAGCACGCCGCGGTCGAGCGGCGCTGGCCCGACACCATCCATGTCGCGCTGCGCGAGCGCCAGGCCGTGGCGCTGTGGCAGTCGAAGACGGCCGCTGCCGGCGCCGCCGCCGAGTACATCCTGATCGACCGCACCGGCCGAAAGGTGCGCACCGTCGATCCCGCCGAGAGCTCGGTGCGGTTGCTGCTCGCCGGCGAGGGCGCGCCCGAGCAGGTGGCCGGACTGTTCCTGTTGCTGCAGGACGTCAAGCCGATCGCCGACAGGCTGCGCTCGGCGGTCTTCGTCGGCCAGCGGCGCTGGAACCTGATCCTCGATGGCGGTCTGCAGATTCGCCTGCCGGAAGAGGGTGCCGGCGAGGCGCTCAAGCGCGTGCTTGAGCTCGACCGCAGCGACCAGCTGCTCTCGCGCGACCTTTCCGTGATCGATCTGCGGCTGCCCGACCGCATCACGCTGCGCCGCGCTGGTGCGCCCGACCCGCTATCGTCGGTGGGCGCGCGTCCTGAGCCCGCGCCCCCATCGCCGCCGGCCGCGACCGGCGGCCCGGCCAAACCCCCCGTCGCCAAGCCCCCGGCGACGCAACCAGCCCCAGACGGCAAGCCGCGTGGCGGCCAAAAGACTTGAAGGGTGAGTACAGTGATCAAGGCGAGGAACGGTATCGTCGCGGCGCTCGACATCGGTACGAGCAAGGTCGTCTGCTTCGTGGCACGGATCGATGGCTCAGGCCTGCGCGTCATCGGCATCGGCCAGCACCACTCGACCGGCCTGCGCTCCGGCAACATCGTCGACATGGAGGCCGCGACCCGCGCGATCTCCTCGGCGGTCAGCGCTGCCGAGGAGATGTGCGGCGAGACGGTGCGAGAAGTGCTGGTCGGCGTCGGCGGCGGCCAGCCGGCCTCGCACAACCAGCAGCTCGACGTGCAGGTCGGTAACCACGAAATCGGCGAGCGTGACGTGCGCCGCCTATTGTCGCAGGTGCACCTGCCGGCCGAGACCGCCGACCGCGATCTCATTCACACCCTGCCGATCGGCTACACCGTCGACGGCTCGGCGGTGGTCGAGCCGCGCGGCATGTACGGCGAGCGCCTGGGTGGGCAGATCCATCTGGTGACCGCGGCCACTGGCGCGATGCGCAATCTTGGCATCTGCGTCAAGCGCGCCCATCTCGACATCGCCGACCGCGTCGTCTCGGCCTACGCCTCGGGGCTGGCCTCGCTGGTCGCCGACGAGCGCAATCTTGGTGCCACCCTGATCGACATGGGCGGCGGCACGACCTCGATCGCCGTTTTCTACGACGGCCATCTCGTGCACGTCGATTCGATCCCGATCGGCGGCATGCACGTGACCAGCGACATCGCCCGCGGCCTGTCGACGCCGATCGCCGACGCCGAGCGCATGAAGACCCTGATCGGTCGCGCCCGCGCCAAGCCCAACGACGAGTACGACATCATCGACGTGCCGCTGATCGGCGAGCAGGAGCGCACCACGCCCAACCATGTGCCGCGCAGCATCCTGGTCGGCATCATCCGCCCCCGCATCGAGGAGACCTTCGAGCTGGTGCGCAGCCGGCTCGAGGCCAGCGGTGTCGACCGCCTGGCCGGCGGGCGGGCCGTGCTGGTGGGCGGCGCCAGCCAGCTCGACGGGCTGGGCGACGTCGCCGCCGACATCCTGAAGAAGAAGGTCCGCATCGGCGGGCCGATCCGCGTCGCCGGCCTGGCCGAGTCGACCGGCGGCCCGGCCTATGCCGCCTGCGCCGGCCTGCTGATCCACGCCGCCCAGCAGGTCACCAATCAGCCGCAACAGGCGGCCCAGTCGGCGGAGCCGCCTGTCGGTCGTTTAGGGCGAATTGGCAGTTGGATACGTGAGAACTTTTAGTCTAGAATTTGAGGCGGGACTGGCACTCCCCACTTGACCGGCACAAAAAACGCCGGCGCCGTCGACGGTTAGACCAAAAAATACCGCGACGTCATCCAACGAAGATTACCCCTCGTCTACGTGTGGAGACAATGCCATGACGATTAGCTTGTCGCTCCCACAGCAGGAGTCCGACCTGAAGCCGCGCATCACCGTGATCGGTGTGGGCGGCGCCGGCGGCAATGCTGTGAACAACATGATCAGCTCGGCTCTTGAAGGCGTGGAGTTCGTGGTCGCCAACACGGACGCTCAAGCCCTCGGACAGTCGCTGGCCGATCGCCGCATCCAGCTCGGCATCAGCATCACCCAGGGTCTCGGCGCCGGCGCGCGCCCGGCCGTGGGCAAGCAGGCCGCCGAGGAAGCGCTTCCCGAGATCATGGCCGCCCTCGAAGGCTCGAACATGGTCTTCGTCACCGCCGGCATGGGCGGCGGCACCGGAACCGGCGCCGCGCCGGTCATCGCCCAGGCCGCGCGCGACCAGGGCATCCTGACCGTGGGCGTGGTGACCAAGCCGTTCCACTTCGAGGGACGGCGCCGCATGACGATGGCCGACGACGGCATCTCCGAGCTCGAGAAGTACGTCGATACGCTGATCATCATTCCCAACCAGAACCTGTTCAAGATCGCCAACGAGAAGACGACCTTCGCCGACGCCTTCAAGATGGCCGACGACGTCCTCTACTCGGGTGTGCGCGGTGTCACCGACCTGATGGTCATGCCCGGCCTGATCAACCTCGATTTCGCCGACATCCGCACCGTCATGGGCGAGATGGGCAAGGCGATGATGGGCACCGGCGAGGCCGAGGGACCCGACCGCGCCAAGGCGGCGGCCGAGGCGGCGATCTCCAACCCGCTGCTGGAAGACGCCTCGATGAAGGGCGCCAAGGGCGTCCTGATCAACATCACCGGCGGGCTCGACATGACCCTGCTGGAGGTCGACGAGGCGGCCAACCGTATCCGCGAGGAGGTTGATCCCGACGCCGACATCATCTTCGGCTCGACCTTCGACGCCGCCATGCAGGGCCGCATGCGGGTCTCGGTTGTCGCCACCGGCATCTCGGCGGCGGTCATGAGCCAGCCGCAGCCGACGCTCATCAACATGGACAACCGCTCGATGCAGACCGGCCAGCCGCATCTGCAGCGCATCGTCACGCCGCAGCGTCCGCCGTCGGCTTACGCCACGATCCCGCAGGCGCCGCCGGCCATGCCCGCCGCACCAGCGCCGGTAGCCGCGGTCGCGCCGCCGCCACCCGTGATGACGCCGCCTCCGGCGCCTGTGGTCGAAGCCGCCGCGCCGGCCATGGCCGAAATGGCCGCACCCGCACCGGTCGCCGCGCCGCCGGCCCCGACCGTCGAAGCGGTGGCCGAGTCGACGGTCGAGATGATCGCGCCGCCGCCGGCCGAGTTGCCGCTGTCGGCACCGGTCGTCGAGCCGACCATCACCGCGGCGCCGCGCGTCGAGGCCGACATGCGCGCCGGGCGCCTCGCGCCAGCCGTCAAACCGGCGCCGGCCGCGGTCAAGGCGCCCGAGCCGGCGCGCGCCCCGACCGTGGTCACCAAGCCCAGCCTGCTCCAGAAGGTGACCGGCCTGATCGGTGGTGCCAAGCCGACGGCGCCGACCGCGCCCCAGCCGGTCGCCGAGGCGCCCAAGGCGGTCGAACCGCTGCCGCCGCAGCGTCCGGCCGCCGTCGTCACCGCGATCCAGCCATCGCTCAGCGGGTTGGACGCGACGTCCCGCGCCAAGGCGTCGCGTGAGGAGGACGATCTGCAGATCCCGGCCTTCCTGCGCCGCCAGGCGAACTGACCGCGTTGGCCGGGCGGCCACGCCCGGCCGTTTTCCGTATCTCCACACGTCACTCCCGGGGGCCTTCGCGCCCCCGTTTTCTTTGCCGTCCTATGCTATAAGCCGGGCTGTCGGCGCATCCCCCGCGCTGGCGCGGCGGACGAAACCATGACAGGCGGAACGAGGCTGGCGATGCGACGGTACGCGGGTGCGGCGGCGAGGGCGCTGGTATTGGCGACAACCCTGGCGCTGGGCGCCTGCGGCCTATTTGGCGGTAGCGACGACGACAAGGTCTACGCCGAGGCGCCGGTCGAGCAGCTGTACAACCGCGCGCTCGATTCGCTGGGCGGCAGCGACTACAGGAATGCCGCCAAGGCCTTCGAGGAAGTCGATCGCCAGCACCCCTATTCGGTGTGGGCGGTGAAGGCGCAGATCATGCTCGCCTTCTCCCACTACCAGGCCAACAAGTATGACGACGCGATCATCGCGCTCGACCGCTTCATCGGCCTGCATCCCGGCCACCGCGACGTGCCTTACGCCTACTATCTGAAGGCGCTCAGCTACTACGAGCAGATCTCCGATGTCGGCCGCGACCAGCGCATGACCGAGCAGGCGCTGACCGCCCTGGGCGAGGTCGTGAAGCGCTTTCCCGACACGCCCTATGCCCGCGACGCGCGCCTGAAGATCGATCTCGCCGTCGACCATCTCGGCGGCAAGGAGATGGAGGTCGGCCGCTTCTACCAGACACGCAAGCAATGGGTCGCGGCGATCAACCGCTACCGGCGCGTCATTGAGCAGTACCAGACCACGACGCACACGCCCGAGGCCCTGCATCGGCTGGTCGAATGCTATCTCGCGCTGGGCGTGACCAACGAGGCCAAGATGGCCGCCGCCGTGCTGGGGCACAACTTTCCGGGCAGCGACTGGTACGCCGACACCTACTTCCTGCTCGAGGGCGTCGATCTGCGGCCTGAGAAGGACGAACGCTCCTGGCTCGGCCGCGCCTGGAGATCGATCTTCTGATGCTGCGCTGTCTCTCGATCCGCGACTTCGTTCTGATCGAGAAGCTGGACCTCACCTTCCCGACGGGCAAAGGCTCGCGCCTGGGCGCGCTCACCGGCGAGACCGGCGCCGGCAAGTCGATTCTACTCGACGCCTTCAGCCTGGCGTTGGGTGGGCGAGCGGCGCAGGGCGTCGTGCGCGCGGGCGCGACGCAGGCCGTGATCGGCGCCGAGTTCACCCTGTCCGACGATCACCCCGCGCACGCTATCCTCGCCGAGCAGGGCGTGGCCGATGAGGGCGACAGCCTGCTGCTGCGGCGCGTCGTCGGCGCCGACGGCCGCGGTCGCGCCTATGTCAACGACCAGCCCGCTTCGGTCGGTCTGCTGAAGCGGCTGGGCGAGACCCTGGTCGAGATTCAGGGCCAGTTCGAGCAGCACGGTCTGCTGGTGCCGGTCAATCATCGCGATACGCTCGACGCCTTCGGCGGCCTGCAGGCCGACGCCGCGCGCGTCGCTGCGGCGTGGGCCGCGTGGCGCGCCGCCGAGACGGCGCGCGCCGAGGCGGCGGCCGCCTTCGAGCAGGCGCAGCGCGACGAGGAGTATCTGCGTCACGCGGTGGCTGAGCTCGACAAGTTCGATCCCAAGGCCGACGACGAGGAGACCTTGGCGGCGAAACGCCAATTGCTGCGCCATGGCGCGGCGATCGGCGAGGCAGTGGCGCAGGCGCTCGACGGCCTGGAACGCGACAAGGGCGTCACCGGCAAGCTGTCGTCGGCGCATCGGCTGATCGAGCGCCAGGCGGGCAACGCCGCCGGCCGTCTCGACGCGGCGCTGGGTGCGCTCGATCGCGCCCTGTCGGAAGCGGCCGAGGCAGTGGCGCAGCTCGAGCAGGCGCGCGAGAGCCTGGGCGACGATCCAGGCGCGCTCGAACGTGTCGAGGAGCGGCTGTTCGCGTTGCGCGCCGCGGCGCGCAAGCATGGCGTGCCGGTGGGCGAACTCGCCGGATTGCGTGGCCGCATGGCTGAGCAGCTCGCCGCGCTCGACGATGGCGAGGCGCGCCGGCGCCGGCTGGAGGCCGAAGCGGCCAAGGCGCGCGGGGCCTTCGTCGGCGCGGCCGAGGCGCTGTCGGGCACGCGCGCTAAGCAGGCGGCGAAGCTCGACAAGGCGGTGATCGGTGAGCTAGGGCCATTGCGCCTGGAGCGCGCGAAGTTCGTCACGCGTATCGATCGTTTGGCCGAGAAGGACTGGTCGGCCTCGGGTGTGGATCGCGTCGAGTTCCTGGTGTCGACCAATCCCGGCACACCGCCGGGCCCGATCGGCAAAATCGCGTCCGGCGGCGAGCTGTCGCGCTTCATGCTGGCGTTGAAGGTGGCGATGGCCAAGATCGGCGACGTCGCCACGGTGGTGTTCGACGAGGTCGACAGCGGCGTCGGCGGCGCCACGGCGGCGGCGGTGGGGGAGCGCCTTCGTCGGTTGGCGCGCGACCTGCAGGTGCTGGTCGTGACGCATTCGCCGCAGGTCGCGGCGCTGGCCGACCAGCACTGGCTGATCCGCAAGACGTCGAGCCGGACCAAGGCGGCGACCGAGGTTGTGGCGCTCGACGCCGCCGGACGGCGCGAGGAGCTGGCGCGCATGCTGGCCGGTGCCGAGGTCACCGCCGAAGCGCGCGCCGCCGCCGATCGCCTGATGGCGGCGCGGGCTTGAACATGGCGTCGGCGCGACTTATCGCAGCGACGGCGGTCGCAGATGGATCGCGAGCGTTTTCCTTGTCCCCGCCTTCGCGGGGAAAAGCAAAGAACGCTACGCTTTAGGAGACGAGGAATGTCGCGTGCGGCGAAGGTGGTCGAGCGGATCGCGGTCGACGAGCTCACCAAGCGGCAGGCCGACAAGGAGTTGGCGCGCCTGTCGCAGGAGATCGCGCGCCACGACAAGCTCTACCATCAGCAGGACGCGCCGGAGATCAGCGACGCGGCGTACGACGCGCTGCGCCAGCGTCTGAAGGCGATCGAGGCGCGATTCCCCGAGCTGGTGACGCTCGACAGTCCGTCGATGCGGGTAGCGCCGGCGCCCTCGGCTGGCTTCGCCAAGGTGCGTCACGCGCGGCCGATGCTGTCGCTCGACAACGCCTTCGCCGACGATGAGGTCACCGGGTTTCTCGAGCGCGTGCGCCGTTTCCTGGAGCGCGAGATCGCGCTCGAGGCGGACACCGAGATCGCGCTGACCTGCGAGCCCAAGATCGACGGCCTGTCGCTGTCGATCCGCTACGAGAACGGCGAGCTGGTCCGCGCGGCGACGCGTGGCGACGGCAGCGAGGGCGAGGACGTCACCGCCAATGTGCGCACGCTCGCCGACGTACCTAAGACGCTGAAGGGCAGGGCGCCCGCTGTACTCGAGGTGCGTGGCGAGGTCTATATGCGTCGCGCCGATTTCGTGGCGCTGAACGAGCGGCAGGCGGCCGCCGGCGAGAAGACCTTCGCCAACCCGCGCAACGGCGCCGCAGGCTCGTTGCGCCAGCTCGATGCGACGATCACGGCGGGGCGGCCGCTGCGCTTCTTCGCCTATGCCTGGGGCGAGGCCGAGCCGCGCGCCTGGGACACGCAGCACGAGTTCCTGAAGCGGCTGACGCAGTGGGGTTTCCAGGTCAATCCGGAGACGAAGCTCTGCCGCACCGTCGACGCCGTGCTGGCGCTCTACCGCGATATCGGCGCGCGTCGCGCGTCGCTGCCCTACGACATCGACGGCGTCGTCTACAAGGTCGACCGGGTCGACTGGCAGGCGATCCTGGGCTTCGTCAGCCGCTCGCCGCGCTGGGCGATCGCGCACAAATTCCCGGCCGAGAAGGCGCAGACCTTGCTCAACGGCATCGCCATCCAGGTTGGCCGCACCGGCGCGATGACGCCGGTGGCCGAGCTCGAACCGATCAATGTCGGCGGCGTGCTGGTGGCGCGCGCCACCTTGCACAACGCCGACGAGATCGAGCGGCTCGACGTGCGCGTCGGCGATACGGTGACCATCCAGCGCGCCGGCGACGTGATCCCGCAGGTGCTGGGCGTGGTGATGGAGCGCCGGCCGCGCGGCACCAAGCCGTTTCACTTCCCCGAGAAATGCCCGTGCGACCTGAAGACGGCAGTGGTGCGCGAAGAGGATGGCGTGGTGCGCCGCTGCTCGGGCGGCCTGGAGTGCCCCTATCAGCAGGTCGAGCGCTTGCGGCACTTCGTGTCGCGCCAGAGCTTCGATATCGAGGGCCTGGGCTGGACGCATATCGAGAATTTCTGGCGCGACGGCCTGCTCAAGCAGCCCGTCGATCTGTTCCGCCTGAGGCGCGACGATCTGCGCAAGCGGGTGGGCTGGGGCGATCAGTCGGCCGACAAGCTGATCGCCGCCATCGACGCGCGCCGCGCCATCGCGCTCGACCGCTTCATCAACGCGCTGGGCATTCCCTCGATCGGCGAGGCCACCGCCAAGGCCCTGGCGCGCGAGTATGGCGATGCTCAGGCTTGGTTCGAGGCGATGCGCGCGGCCGGTGCGGAGCGCACGGCGAAGCCTGATGCGACCAAGAAAGAGAAGGCCGTCGCCGAAATCGGCGTCGAATTCGGCCGGCTGTGCAATGTGCAGGACATCGGCGTGACCACCGCCGACAAGATCGTCGCGTTCTTCGGCGAGGGGCACAACGAGACCATCATCCGCGAGCTGCTGGGCGAGATCACCATCGAGCCGTTCCGCGCGGCCGCCGTCGCCGCCGACTCGCCATTCTCGGGCAAGGTCATGGTCTTCACCGGCACGCTCCAGGCGATGAGCCGCGACGCCGCCGAGGCCAAAGCCGAGTCGCTCGGCGCCAAGGTCACCGGCTCCGTGTCTAAGAAGACCGACTTCGTCGTGGTCGGCGCCGATGCCGGATCGAAGGCCAAGAAGGCTGCAGAGCTGGGCGTGCGCATCCTGAGCGAAGAGGAGTGGCTGGCGATGGCCGGCGGCTGATTCTTCGTGATCGCCACTGTACCGGGGCACGGTTATGAGACAGTTCGCTGCGCCGGTTACGCTGCCAATTTGAACTCCGTGGCGGCTTCGGATGCAAGAGCCTTATGTTCGGCCCTGATCTG
>VGCZ01000022.1 GCA_016869975.1 Alphaproteobacteria bacterium | reverse complement strand
CTCGTGGCTGCGGGAGCGCCATGGGCACAAGACGCCCAATCAGATCAGGGCCGAACATAAGGCTCTTGCATCCGAAGCCGCCACGGAGTTCAAATTGGCAGCGTAACCGTCGCAGCGAACTGTCTCATAACCGTGCCCCGGTACAGTCCAGGCATGGGAGGGATCGGATGAAGAACATCCTGCTGACGGTGGCGCAACTGTCCGGCGGCGCCTTCGTACTGGTCGGCGTCATCGCCTTCGTCAACATGGCGACCGGCTGGCGGATCGGCCTCAAGGGCGCGGCGGTCCCGGCCGACCCGGTGTTCGGCCTGTTCATGGTCGCGCTCGGCGGCCTCGTCCTGGGCCTGCTGTGGTTCTTCTCCACCCGCAAGGCGCCGGCCGAGACCGACGCCTGACGTCGCCTCGCGGTCACGCCATGGCAGCGACGCGCAGGCGGACGTCGGGTCCCGTCTCGCCCAACAGCCGCAGCAGGTCTACACGCGCGACGGCGACGCAGCCCTCGGTAGGGCCGTAGTCCGGCCGCGCCACGTGCAGGAAGATGGCGCTGCCGGCACCCGCCACGATCGGGTCGTCGTTGTAGCCGAGTTCGACCACGAGATCGTACAGCGCGTCGTCACGCCATAGACGCTCGTGTCGCGCCGCGTGCGGCAGGATCACCGGCCGGTTGTACTCGGGTGACGCGGGATCGTCGCACCAGCCATCCTCGCGACGGATCACCCGTGCCGGCAGGCCGAGCGTCGACGGCGGCTCGAACCGATCGGCGCGGTACCACAGCCGCCGCATCGGGAAGGTGCCCAGCGGCGTCGCGCCGTCACCCTCGCGCTTGTCGGCCCGCACGCCGCCGCGGCCCAGCGCGCAGGGCACCAGCAACGATCGATGCCGCAGGACGCCGCGCGTCGGGCGACGCGCCTCGGCGAGAACCTCGATCAGATCATCCATGGCGTGATAAGGCTTGCCGACTCATTGCGTGACGAGGATTCCATGGCCTTTGTCTTCCCGCCGCCGCCGACCGTCGGCGTCCCGGTACACGGCACGTCCGACTTGTTCGCGGTGCGGCGCATCTATTGCGTCGGGCGCAACTACGCGGCGCATGCCCGGGAGATGGGCGGCGACCCGGATCGCGAGCCGCCGTTCTTCTTCGCCAAGCCGACCGACGCCATCGTCGTCGCCCCAAACATAAACAGCCCGGCACGCATCCCCTTCCCGCCGGTGACCAAGAATCTCCACCATGAAATGGAACTTGTTGTGGCAATCGGCAAGGCAGGCGCCGACGTACCGGTCGACAAGGCCTTGGAGCACGCCTGGGGTTACGCCGCCGGCCTCGACATGACCCGCCGCGACATCCAGAACGCCGCCCGCGACAAGGGTCGCCCCTGGGACATGGGCAAGGGCTTCGACAATTCGGCGCCGATCGGCGCGCTCTATCGCGCCTCGCAGATCGGCCATCCCAGCAAGGGCGAGATCAAGCTCGACGTGTCGGGCAAGACCAAGCAGCACGCCAACCTCGACGCGCTGATCTGGGACGTCGCCGAGACGATTTCCTACCTCTCCGGCCTGGTGACCCTGGGCGTCGGCGACCTGATCTACACCGGCACGCCCGAGGGCGTCGGCCCGGTGGTCAAAGGCGACACCCTGATCGGCCATGTCGAGCGCTGCGGCTCGGTGGCGATCCAGTACGTCTAGCCCCTAATACGGTACCTTGTCCGGCTTGGCCTGCCAGGCCGCGAAGGCCGCCCTGCCCTCCTCGGAGGGCAGGTGCGTGAACGGGATGGTGCGCGCTTCGATCGGCTTGTCGAACTCGCAATAGATGTGATCGTCGTCGAAGCCGATGGCGGCGGCCTCGGCGCGGGTGTTGGCGTAGACTACGCGATCGAGCCGCGCCCAGTAGATCGCGCCCAGGCACATCGGGCAGGGCTCGCAGCTGGTGTAGAGGGTGCAGCCAGCGAGGCTGAAGGTCTTGAGCGCGGCGCAGGCGGCGCGGATGGCGCTGATCTCGGCGTGCGCGGTGGGATCGTTGGCCGAGGTCACCTGGTTGAAGCCCTCGGCGACGATCTTGCCGTCGCGCACGACGACAGCGCCGAAGGGGCCGCCGAAACCGGCCTCCATGCGCCGTCGCGACAGATCGATCGCGGCGCGCAGGAAGGTCGCGTCGTCGCTCACAGCTCGCGCGCGGAGAAGGTATCGCAGTCACGCAGCGAGCCGGTCTGCAGGCCGCGCTTGAGCCACCGCTGGCGCTGCGCGGCGGTGCCATGGGTGAATGTCTCGGCCCGCGCGGCGCCGCCCTGCAGCGTGTCATCGCCGATCGCCGCAGCGGCGCGCAGCGCCTCCTCGACATCGCCCGGCTCGAGGATGGCGCGCTTGCGGTTGGCATGGAACGCCCAGGCGCCGGCGAAGCAATCGGCCTGCAGCTCGACACGCACCTGCAGGGCGTTGGCCTCGACCTGGCTGACCTGCCGCTTGCGCTCCTGCACCTTGGCAAGGATGCCGAGCAGCCGCTGGATATGGTGGCCGACCTCGTGGCCGATGACATAGGCCTGCGCGAAATCGCCCGGCGCGCGGAAGCGCGTGCGCAGCATCTCGTAGAAGCTGAGGTCGATATACACCTTCATGTCGCCGGGGCAGTAGAACGGGCCCGACGCCGCCGTGGCCGAGCCGCAGGCGGAGTTCACCCGGCCGGTGAAGAGCACCAGGGTCGGCTCACGGTATTGCTGATTGAGCTGCGCCGGGAATTGCTCGCGCCAGACCTCCTCGGTGCTGCCCAGCACGCGGCCGACGAAGCGGCGCATCTCGTCGTCGCGCCCGACCGGCCGGCCGGTCTGGCTCGGCTGCGCCTGGCGCGGCTGTTGATATTCGCGCGGCGGCGGCGACTGTTGCATGCCGCTCAGCAGGGCCATGGGATCGATGCCAAGGAACAGCGCGGCGCCGATGACGACGATCACGCCGAGGCCGCCCATGCCGCCGCCGATCGGCAGGCCGAAGCCACCACCGCCTCCGAATCCGCCGCCGCCGCCAAAGCCGCCACCGGGGCTGGCGGGGCCGTCATCGCGGCGATCCTCCACATTCTGGCTTTCGGGTGTGTCGTCGAGGCGCATGTTCTGCTCCAGCGGCCGGGGGCGTCAGTATATAGGATGCGGCGCCGCGTCGCGCTAATCTCGGAATCCCATGCCGCTTTCCATCGCCACCTGGAACATCAACTCCGTCCGTCTGCGTATCGGCAACATCGAGCGACTTCTGCGCGCCGAGAAGCCCGACGTGCTCTGCTTGCAGGAAACCAAATGCCCGGACGAACTGTTCCCGCACGCCCCGTTCGAGGCGCTGGGCTACACCCACCGCCTGATCCATGGCATGAAGGGCTATAATGGCGTCGCCATTGTCAGTCGGCTGCCCTTCAGCAAGGTCGAGATCCACCATCGCGTGAAGCGCGAGGATTGTCGCCATGTGCGCGCCTGGCTGGATGTCGGCGGCGACCCGATCGCGCTCGACAACCTCTATATCCCCGCCGGCGGCGACATCCCCGACCCCGAGGCCAACGACAAGTTCGCGCACAAGCTCGACTTCTATCGCGAGATCGCGGCCTGGTTCACCGACGTCGCGCCGAAGAAGGGCGCGCGCAAGGGCAAGCGTGCGATCGCCGTCGGCGATCTCAATGTGGCGCCGCTGGAGCACGACGTGTGGAGCCACAGGCAGCTCCTCAGCATCGTCTCGCACACCCCGATCGAGGTCGAGCTGTTCGACCACATGCTGAAGTCGCGCGACTGGATCGACGTGCCGCGCGTCTTCACGCCAGCCAGCGAGAAGCTCTATTCGTGGTGGAGCTATCGCAACCAGGATTGGCGCAAATCCGACCGTGGCCGCCGCCTCGACCACATCCTCGCCACGCCGGCGCTACGCGGCGCCATTGGCGGCTACCGCATCATCAAGGACACGCGCGATTGGGAGAAGGCCTCCGACCACGTGCCAGTGATCGGCACGTTCGATCTCTAGCTCGAAGCTTGCCCACGCTTCTCTTCTGTCCTTCCGAGCGCAGCGAGGAATCCGCGCGGCTTCACCGGATTCCTCGCTGCGCTCGGAAGGACAGGGGCCGAGCTAAGCCAACCGCGCCTTCGCCCGGCGGCCGATCAGCAGGATCATCGGGATGGCCATCGCCGAGCACAGGGTGAAGAGGCCGAAGGCGTTGATGTACCCGATCATCGCCGCCTGGCGGTTGATCTCCTTCGACAACCGCGCGAGGCCCTGTAGCGTCGTGACGTCCCAGGCACCGGTCACCCAGGGCAGCGCCAGCGTCTTGTTGTAGGGATTCACCAGCTCGACGAGGCGGCCATAGTTCGCGCCGGTCGAGCGCACGATCTCCGCGACGCAGATCGAGATGAAGAAGCTTGAGCCGATATTGCGCAACAGGTGGTAGACCGCCGTGCCTTCGGCGAGATTGGCCGCGCTGGTGGTCGAGAAGGTCACCAGGGTCAGCGGCACCCAGACCACGCCGATGGCGATGCCCTGCACCACGCTATTGGCCAGCAAGGTGCCCATGTCGACGTTGAGGTCGATGTGCATAAGCCAGAAGCCGGAGGCCGCCAGCAGGCCGAAGCCACCGATCAGGCCGATGCGCGGATCCATGCGGCCGACGAAGATCGCCAGGAAGAAGCCGATCGTGGCGCCCACGCCGCGCGCGGCGATCACCTCGCCGATCAGCTGGTCGGGAAAGCCGGCGTGCTGCTGCAGCAGCGGCGGCAGCAGCACCATCGGCGTAAAGTTCAGCATGCCGTAGATCAGCACCAGCACTAGGCCGATGGCGTAGTTGCGGTCGAGCAGCAGACGGGGATTGAGGAAGGGCTTAGGTGCCGTGAGGCTGTGTGCAAGGAAGATCCAGAAGGCGACAATCGCGACGAAGGTCTCGATGATGATCTCGCCCGAGTCGAACCAGTCGAGCCGCTGGCCGCGCGCCAGCACCAGCTGCACGCAGGCGATGGCGACGGCCAGCGAGAGGAATCCGGTCCAGTCGAGCGCGACGCGGCCGCCCGGCTGGTCTGGCGGCAACGTCAATCGCAGGCCGACATATGACAGCACGCCCACCGGCACGACCATGTAGAAGGCCCAGCGCCAGCTGTAGAGTTCCGACAGCATGCCGCCGACGGTCGGGCCGATCACCGGTCCGATCACCACGGCCATGCCGAAGATAGAGGTGACCAGCCCATGCTGCCGCTTGGGAAAGGCGTCGAGTACGATGGTCTGCGACAGCGGAATCACCGGCGCGCCCAGCCCGCCCTGCAGCACCCGCCAAAGGATCAGCGACTCCAGCGATTCCGCCATGCCGCACAGCAGGGTGGTGACGGTGAACAGCAGCACCGCCCAGGTCATGGTCTCGCGCCGGCCGAAACGCGCCACCAGCCAGCCGGTCATCGGCGTCATGACCGCCGTCGCCAGAATATTGAAGGTCATCGCCCAGGAGATCTCGTCCTGGGTCGCCGACATGGTGCCCTGCATCTGCGGCAGCAGGCTCGAGGCGATCAGCAGGGTGGTCGCGTAGAGCGTCGAGCCCAGCACCACCATGATCAGAATCATAACTCGCCGGCCGAGCGAGAAGGATTCGGCGGGGCTGGTCTGCTCCTGGGGCGTGGTGGCCGGGCTTGAAGTCATGGACGTGGCTAATGTAGCCTAGACAACATTATCCGTCGACCCGCGTCGGCGCATGGGAGATGGGCGTGGGCCCGAACGACGACGACTATATCGGCTACGTGCTGTCCGACGTGGCGCGCCTGATGCGCACGGTGTTCGACCGGCGGGTGCGCGAGCTCGGGCTGACGCGCGGCCAGTGGCTGGTCCTGACCCGCCTGACGCGGCGGCCGGGCGCCAGCCAGACCGAGCTCGCCGACATGCTCGAGCTCGACCGCGCCAGCGCCGGGCGCATGATCGACCGCATGGAGTTGGGCGGCTGGCTCGAGCGCCGGCCCGACCCGGTCGATCGCCGCATCAAGCGCCTGCATCTGACGCCGCACGCCCGCGGCGTGCACGCCAGCCTCTGGAAGGTCGCCGAGGCGACGGTCGACGACGCGCTCGCACCGCTGTCGGGCAAGGAGCGGCGCGCGTTCGAGCGCATGGCCGCGGCAGTGAAGCGCCGCTTGCAGGTCCTGACCGGCGACGATGGCGCCTCTTCCGGCGGCGAGCCGCGCGCGCGGGGGGCGGCTGCGTCGTGAGTTACCGTCATCGTACCGCCTTTCGCCTCGTGCTGCTGGTGGCGATCCCCGCCGCGGCGATCGCCGGCGGCGTGTTCTGGTGGCTGTCGGGCGGCCGCTACATGAGCACTGAGAACGCCTATGTGAAGGCCCACATCGTGCAGATCGCGCCGGAGGTGTCCGGCCCGGTGCGCCGCGTGCCGGTGCGCGATCACGCCGAGGTCAAGGCCGGCGACGTCCTGCTGACAATCGAGCCGGCGCAGTTCCGGCTGGCGCTGGACGCGGCCGACGCCGAGCTCGACGCGGCGCGCACGCATGTCGAGACCTTGCGCGCCACCTGGCGCGAGGCGGTGAGCGAGCTGGCCGACGCCGAGGCCCGCGCCGCCTACGCACAACGCCAGTGGCAGCGCCAGGAAGAGCTGGCGCGGACCGGCGTGCTGTCGGCCAGCAAGCGCGACGAGGCGCAGAACGATGCGCGCAGCGCAACTGACCGCGTCGGCATGGTGAAGGAGAAGCTGCAGCGCGTGCTGACGGCGCTCAATGGCGATCCGCAGCTGCCCGCCGACCAACACCCTGTTGTGCGCGAGAAGAAGGCCGCGCGCGAACGCGCCGCGCTCGATCTGGCGCGTACGCAGATCCGCGCGCCGGTCGACGGCACCGTGGTCAACGTACGCGCGCAGCCCGGCGAGCAGGTCAAGGCGTCGACGCCCTTGTTCGCCCTGGTCGCCGCGCATCGACCGTGGGTCGAGGCCAATTTCAAGGAAACCGAGCTGACGCATGTGCGCGTCGGCCAGCGCGCGCGCGTCGTGCTCGACATCTATCCCGACGTGGTTTGGGAGGCGGTCGTCGAGAGCATGAGCCCCGCGACCGGCGCGGAGTTCGCCATCCTGCCGCCACAGAACGCCAGCGGGAACTGGGTCAAGGTCGTGCAGCGCTTGCCAGTGAAATTGCGCCTGATCGCGCATGCCGGCGAGCCACCGCTGCGTGCCGGCATGACCGCGACGGTGCGCATCGACACCGGCCGCCAGCGCAGCGTCGGCGACGTCGTCGCCGGCATCTTCGGCGGCGCCAAGAATCCCGGGAAACCCGACGACGCGACGGCGCAGACGCGTTGATTCCTTCTCCCCGCCTTCGCGGGGAGAAGGGAACTACAACAGCCCCTTCGACGCCTTCAGCGCGGCGATCGCGCCGGCGTCGAGGCCCGCCTCGCGCAGGATCGCCTCGCCGTGTTGACCAAGCGCCGGCGCCGGCTTGGGCGTGCGGCTGCGCGCGAAGCTCAGCCGGATCGGGTTGTTGATCTGGCGCGGCGCCTCGGCCACGTCGGCCTCGATGATCGCGCCGGCATGCACCGCCTGCTCGTCGCTGGCGAGATCCTGCACACGGCCGATGACGCCGAAGGTGATGTTCTCGGCCGCCAGGCGCGCCAGCCAATCCTCGTAGTCGCGCTTCAGGAACACGCCATCGAAAATCGTCACCAGATCCCTGGCGTTGGCGCGACGCGCCGGAATCTCGGCGAAGCGCGGATCGTTCTCCAGCTCCGGCACCTCCAGCGCGCGGCAGAGCGGGCCCCATAACTTGTCCTCACGCACGATGGTGAGCTGCAGCCAGCGGTCGTCGCGCGTGCGGTAGATGTTGCCCAGCGCCGAGCGTGGCCGGTCGCGCGGCGGGCGCGGCGCGAGGAACGCGCCGACCAGCGCGCCCTGGGCGAAGACGCCGTTGGACCACAAGCCGTTGGCATAGAGGGACGTGCCGACCCAGCTGCCCTCGCCGGTCTTCTCGCGATGCATCAGCGCCATCAGGATCGAGGCGAAGAGCGCCACCGACGTCGCGCGATCGCCCTGCGCCGGCGCCGCCGTGCCCGGCGGGCCACCTTCATAGCGCTGCACGTCGAACAACCCGGAGCGCGCGAAGTACGCCGTGGCGTCGAAGCCCGGCCGGTCGCGATCCGGCCCGCTCTCGCCGTAGCCCGTCAGTGAGGCGTAGATCAGCCGCGGATTGATCGCCTTGCAATCCTCGTAGCGCAGCCGCAGCCGCTCGCGCACCGGCGGCGGGAAGTTGATGATCAGGACATCCGACAAGGCGATCAACCTGTCGAGCGCGGCGCGCGCGGCTTGCTGCTTGAGGTCGAGCGCGATCGAGCGCTTGTGGCGCGAATCCATCGCCCAGGGATAGTTGATCGCGCCCTTCGGGTAGCTCGGCGAGTCCGTCATGATGGCGCGATTGGGATCGCCCTCCGGCCCCTCGACCTTGATCACGTCGGCGCCGTAGTCGGCGAGGATCACCGCCGCCGCCGGTGCCGCGATGAACGAAGATATGTCCAGCACCTTGAGGCCGGCGAAGGGAAGGGGCTGGTCGGTCATCGTGGGTCCATGTCGGTCAAGCGGCCGCGCCCGCCTCGCGCAGCGCGGCGATCTCGCTGTCGGTATAGCCCGCCTCGCGCAGAATGGCGTCGGTGTGTTCGCCGAGCTCCGGCGGGCGGCGTGGCGGCACCTTGGCGCTGGCGCCGACGTGCAGCGGGTTGGCGAGCGCGCGCGGCAGATCGCTGCGGCCGGTCTCGACGAAGACGCCGGTGGCAACCGCCTGCGGATCGGCCACCGCGTCGCGCATGCTGGCGATAATGCCGAAGGTGATGCCCTCGGCGCCCAGGCGGCGCTTCCACGCGGCGAGATCGTCGCCGGCGAAGGTCGCGTCGAGGATCGGTTGCAGCAGCTTGGCATTGGCCTGCCGCGTCGGGCGCTCCTTGAAGCGCGGATCGTCGATCAGCTCGGGCCGGCCGATGGCGCGGCAGAACAGCGGCCACTGCTTGTCCTCGCGCACCAGCACCAGCGACAACCATTTCTGGTCGCGCGTGCGGTAGACGCCGACCAGCGCGTTGCGCGTCTCCGTACGGGGACGGCGCGGGTCGCCGAAGCCGCCGGCCAGGCCAGCCTGCACCAGGCTGCCATTCGACCACAGGCCGTTATGGATCAGGCTGGTGGCGACGCGGCTGCCCTTGCCGCTGCGCTCGCGCGCGTAGAGCGCCATCATGATGCCGCCGAACAAGGTCATCGCCGTCGGGTGATCGCCCTGCGCCGGCAAGGTGAGGATCGGCGGTCCGTCGGCCACGCGCATGGCGTCGATGATGCCGGAGCGGCCGAAATAGGCGGTGACGTCGAAGCCTGGCTGGTTGGCCTCGTCGCCGGCCTCGCCATAGCCGGAGAGCGAGGCGTAGATCAGCCGCTCGTTGAGCGGTGCCACGTCCTCGTAGCGCAGCTTCAAACGCGCGCGCACCGGCGGCGGGAAGTTGGTGATCAAGATGTCAGCGGCCTTGATCAGCCGGTCGAGCACAGCGCGACCCCTGGGGTTCTTCAAGTCGAGCGCGATCGAGCGCTTGCCGCGCGCGTCGAGCTCCCAGCCGAAATTCACTGGCGTCACCGGCATGCCAGGCGAGTCACCGGAGCGGCGATGCGGATCGCCGTCGAGCGGCTCGACCTTGATCACGTCTGCGCCGAAATCGCCCAGCACGACCGCCGTCGCCGGCGCGGCGATGAAGGAGGCGATGTCAAGGACACGCAGGCCGGTCAGCAGCGGCGTCGCGCTCATCCCACCGCTCCGCTCTGGCGCAGCGCAGCGATATCGGCGTCGCGATAGCCGAGATCGCGCAGGATCGCGTCGGTGTGCTCGCCCAGCTCGGGCGCCGGCCGCGCCGCGCGCTGCTCGGCGAAGTCGACACGCAACGGATTGGAGATGGTGCGCGGCAGCACAGGATTCGCCGTCTCGCACACCGCGCCAGCGGCCACGGGCTGCGGATCGTCGGCGATGTCGGCTAGGCGATTGATGTCGCCGAAAGTGATGCCGACTGCTCTGAACAGCGCGCCCCACTCGGCCAGCGTTTTCGCTGCGAAGATCGGATCGAGGATCGCGGCTAGCGCCGCGCCATTGGCGCGCCGCGTCGGCATTTCCCTGAAGCGCGGATCGTCCATGAGATCTTCACGACCGATCACCTTGCACAACACCGGCCACATCTTCTCCTCGCGCGCCAAGGCGAGATTCAGCCAGCGTTCGTCGGCCGTACGGTACTGGTTGACCACCGCCGAACGCGGCCGCGTGCGCGGCGGGCGATTGGGCAGCACGGCGCCCAGCAACGCGCCCTGCGCCAGGATGCCGTTGGCCCACAACCCGTTGCCCAGGAGCGACGTACCGACCTCGGCGCCCAGGCCGGTGCGGTCACGCTGGCGCAGCGCGATCATGATCGAGGCGAAGAGCGCGGTGGCGGTGGCGTGGTCGCCCGAGCCCGGCGCCGAGAAGGCCGGCGGCGCGCCCTCATAGGTCATCGCGTCGAGCAGGCCGGCGCGCGCGAAATAGGCGGTGGCGTCGAAGCCCGGCTGGCCGGCGTCGGGGCCGGTCTCGCCGTAGCCGGTGAGCGAGGCGTAGATCAGCCGTTTGTTCAGCGGCCGCAGATCCTGCGCCCTCACCTTGAGGCGTTCGCGCACGGCGGCCGGGTAATTCACGACGGCGATGTCGGCCTTGGCCACCAGCCTCTCGAAAGCGGCACGGCCCTCGGCGTTCTTCAGGTCGACGGCAAAGGAGCGTTTGCCGCGACTGGTAAACTCCCAGCAGAAATTCACCGGGTGCGGCGGCACGCCATGCGACTGGCCGAAACGGCGGAAGGGATCGCCCTCGCCCGGCGGCTCGACCTTGATCACATCGGCGCCGAAATCGCCGAGGATCGTCGCCGCGGCCGGCCCGGCGACGAACGTCGCCACGTCGAGCACCAGCAGCCCGGAAAACGGCAGGCTCTCGTCCGTCATGATCCGCGTTTCTCCCCGACCGGTCGAGGCAACACCACGCGCCCGGCCACCGTCAACACGTGGCGCTTACCGCGCGCCACCCTGCGAAAGGCGCCATAGCATCGCCGCCGCGATCGCCGCGATCGCTACCGCCATCACGGCGTAGGCCGCGGTGAAGCTGCCGGCGATCCGCACGATGGCCGTGAAGAAAGCCGGGCCGATGACGATACCCGCGAACATGAAGGCGGTGGCGCCACCGCTGGCCTCCGCCGTGCGGCCCGCCGGCGCGCGGCGTGCGACCTCGCCATAGACCACGCCGGCCCAGCCGATCGTCGAGGCGCCGAGCACGACGCTGACCGCCAGGATGGCGATCGGCGGCCAGTCGATGGCGTAGCGCGTCACCGCGAGGGTGCCCAGGGCGGCGACGACGGAGAGCCCGGCCAGAACCATCAGCGGACGGCCCGACCAGTCTGCGACGCCGCCCCAGATCACCCGGCCGGCCACGCCGGAGAGCTGCGCGACGGCAAGCGCGAAGCCGGCGGCGGTCAGCGACAGGCCGATCTCCACCAGATAGGTGACGTAGAACGCCGAAATGCTGATCTGCCCGGCCGACAAAATGGCGGCCGCCAGCGCGATCAGCCGCAGGTTGGGCTCGCGCCAGATCAGCCCCATGCCGCCCCACAGCCCGGGCAGGTTCACCGGTCGCGCCGGATCGCGATCGTTGTCCATGTCGCGGCGCCAAAGCTGGATGGTGAGCGCCGACAACAAGGTGGCCGCCGCCACCGCGATCAAGGCGCCGCGCCAATCCCACATCAAGGTCAGCGCCGGCAGGATGGCGCCGGCCAGAGCGCCACCCAGGGGCACGCCGGTCTGCTTGATCGACATCACGGTGCTGATGACCTTGGGCGGCGTGACGCGAAACAGCAGATGCGAGCTGGCGGGCGATGGCGCGCCCATACCCAGCCCCATGATCACGGCGCAGAGCGCCAAGCCGGCGACATGGCCGCTCAGCGCCAGGCCCAGCCCGGCGACGCCCATCAGCAGGCTCGCCTGACAGACCCTGACAGGGCCGAAGCGCGGCACCAGCGCGCCGCCGATCAAGGCGGAAAGCATGCCGCAGGCGAACAGCAGCATGGTGTAGAGACCGATCGTCGACGGCGCGACGCCGGCCACCGGCGCGATCGCTGGCGCCAGCACGGCGATCGACGCGGCGCCGACCGAGCCCACAGACTGGATGGCGAGCATGACGCCCAAAGACGGGCCGACAGCACGCAGACTCACGAGGGAAGCGGATGTCATGCGCCCGCACCCTAGCATCGCCGTCGCGCCAACCGCCGTGCCGATGGCTCAAGGCTGCAATTCTCAAGGTCGGCCGGACGGCGTAGGCTGCCGCGCGATGAGCATCCTGCCCGATTTCACGCTGCGGACGCCACGCCTCCTCCTGCGCGCCTTCACGCCGCAGGACGCCCAGCGCGTCTTCGAGATCCGGTCGGATTTCGAGGTCACGCGCATGCTGGTGTTCCCGGCCTACCCGCCAGTGCTGGAACAGGTCACCGACTGGCTGAGAGAGCACGTGGTCGAATGGCGGGCAGGCACGGCCTATCGTTTTGCCGTCGTGGCCGACGGCCGGGTCATCGGCTGCGCCGATGTCGACGAGATCCAGGACGGGTGCGGTGAGCTCGGATACTGGCTCGAGCGGGAGTACTGGGGTCGCGGCCTGGCCAGCGAAGCCGCCAGCGCGGTGCACGAATTCGCGACCCGGACCCTGGGCCTCCGCCGGCTGGTGGCCGGCCACGCCGCCGACAATCCCGCATCCGGCCGCATCCTCGTGCGGCTGGGCTTCCGTTGGGTCGCGGACAGCGCCCGCTGGTATCGCGCGCGCGGCGCTGACGTGGTCCGCCGTGAATACGAGTTCGACGCCGACCGCCAATCATGAGAGCCTGCGGGCCATGACCTCGATTCGCAGCGACCTCGCCTCCGCCCAGGCCGATGCCTGGGACGCGATCGGCGCGCCTGGCACGTGGTGGAGCGGCGCCGAGCGCGTGGCGATCGCGGCCGAGACGCGCCATGCCACCGGTTGCCGCCTGTGCGCGGCGCGAAAGGCGGCGCTGTCGCCATCGATGGTCGCGGGCGACCATGATTCATTGGGTGTCCTGCCCGCATCGGCGATCGAGGCGATCCACCGCATCCGCACCGATCCCGGCCGTCTTGGTCATGCCTGGTATCGCGGCCTGATCGAGGCCGGCCTCGGCGAAGAGCGCTACGTCGAGCTGGTGTCGGTGATCGCGGTCACGGTGGCCATCGACACCTTCCGGCGCGCCGCCGGCCTCGCGCCGTGGCCGTTGCCACACGCGCAGGCGGGAGAGCCCTCGCGGCGCCGTCCGGCAGGCGCGAAGCCGGGCGTGGCCTGGATGGCCACCCTGTTGCCGGACGATTGCTCGGCCGAAGACCCCGACCTCTACCAGGCGGATCCCGGGCCGCGCCGGCGCGGTGGCGGCTATGTGCATCATGCGCTCAGCCTCGTGCCGCGCTCGATGATGCATTGGTGGGACATGTTCGAGGTCATGTATCTGCCGTCGGCGGCGATGCGTGACTTCGGCCGCGAGTATCGCGCCGTCAGCCACGCCCAGATCGAGCTGCTGGCCTCGCGCGTGGCGGCGCTGAACCAATGCGTCTATTGAACCGCCAGCCATACGGTCCTGCTCCGGGCGAGCGGCAAACATGGTGGTCAGGACTACGGTTTCGATGGCGTCGCCGACGGCCGGACGAATACTGGCGTCACCGAATCGGCGGTGCTGATCGCCTTCGCCGATCGCGCCCTGGGCGATGACGCGACGGCGCTGGCGGCCGCCCGCGACTCTGTCGCCGCCCGGCTGGGGCCGGCCGCCATGATCGACGCCGCCGCGGTGATCGCTGGCTTCGACGGCATCACCCGCATCGCCGACGCCACCGGCATCCCGCTCGAGCCACCCAAGGCCGAGGCGGTCGCCGATCTGCGCGCCACGCTCGGGCTCGACCGGTTCCTCGACGCGAAGTCGTGATGCGAAACGCCGGCCTGATAGGCCCGGTGACACTTTGACTCCCCGGCGGGCGCCTCGTAGGCTTCCCGATGTCGAGCGACCCGAATAAGAGGCGCCGGCGCTAGGGATCGAGAAACGACCGGGACACATGCAGGCCTACATCGCGCGCCGTCTGCTTGCCCTGATTCCCACGCTGTTCTTCGCCAGCGTCATCGTCTTCGTCACGGTCCGGCTGATTCCCGGCGACATCATCGATTTGATGATGAGCCAGAACGACATCAGCGCCGGCAAGAAGGACCGCGAGGCGCTGCAGGCGGCGCTCGGCCTCGATAAGCCGATGTACATCCAGTACTTCCATTGGATCGGCGCCATCCTGTTCTCCGGCGACATGGGCAAGTCGCTGTGGCAGAACACGCCGGTCACCGAGCAGCTGCTGCAACGCCTGCCGGTGACCTTCGAGCTCGGCCTGCTGTCGCTGCTGGTCGCGCTCAGCGTGGCGATCCCGATCGGCGTCTACTCGGCGATCCGGCAGGACACCGCCGGCGACTACGTCACCCGCTCCTTCTCGATCCTGATGCTGGCGGTGCCGAGCTTCTGGCTCGGCACCCTGGTCATGGTCTTTCCCGCGATCTGGTGGGGCTGGTCGCCGCAGATCCGCTTCGTGCCGTTCACGCAGGATCCGATCCAGAACCTCAGCCAGATGATCGTGCCCTCGATCATCCTGGGCTGCTCGCTGTCGGCGATCACCATGCGACTGACCCGCACCATGATGCTGGAGGTGCTGCGCCAGGACTATGTGCGCACCGCCTGGGCCAAGGGCCTCAGCGAGAAGCTTGTAGTGATGCGCCATGCACTGCGCAACGCGCTGATCCCTGTGGTTACGCTGATCGGTCTGCAGGCGCCGATCCTGATCGGTGGCGCGGTGATCATGGAGCAGATTTTCGTCATCCCCGGCATGGGTCTGCTGCTGCTCGAGGCGGTCAGCCAGCGCGACTATCCGATCATCACCGGCGTCTTCCTCGTCGTCGGCCTAGCGGTGATGGTGATCAACCTGATCGTCGATCTCAGTTACGGGTTGCTCGACCCGAAGGTGCGCTATCGATGACCTCCGTCGCCGATACCGCGCTCGCCCAGGCCAAGCCCAGGCCGCGCCGCGGTCCGTTCATGGACTTCGTCATCCGCCTGTTCCGCGAGAAGCCGCTAGGCGCGGCCGGCGCGGTGGTCTTCATGGTCTTCCTGTTCTGCGGCCTGTTCGCCGATCTGCTGGCGCCCTATGGCTACAACCAGATCAGCCTGATGAACCGGCTGAAGCCGCCCAGCCTGGCCTTCCCCTTCGGCACCGATCATTCAGGCCGCGACATGCTCTCGCGATGCCTCTACGGCGCGCAGCTTTCGGTGATCATCGGCTTCTGCGCCGCCGGCCTGGCCACCGTGATCTCGATCGTGCTCGGCGTGCTGACCGGCTATCTCGGCGGCAAGTTCGACATGGTAGTGCAGCGCTTCGTCGACGCCTGGATGAGCTTCCCCGAGCTGATCGTGCTGATCGTGGTGGTCTCGGTTGTCGGCCCCGGCATGCCGCAGATCATCGTCGTGCTGGGCCTCGCGCTGGGTATAGCCGGCTCGCGCATCGTGCGCGGCGCGGTCGTCTCGGTGCGCGAGAACATGTACGTGCACGCCGCCAAGTCGACCGGCGCCAAGACCGCCCGCATCCTGTGGCGCCACGTGTTGCCCAACGTCATGGCGCCAGTCATCATCCTGTTCACCAACCGCGTCGCGGTGGCGATCCTCGCCGAGTCGGGCCTGTCGTTCCTCGGCTTCGGCGTGCCGCCGCCGGCGCCGACCTGGGGCGGCATGCTCTCCGGCTCGGGCCGCGCCTACATGTATCAGGGACCCTGGCTCGCTCTGGCGCCGGGTCTCTGCCTGACCGTCGTCGTCTACGCGATCTCCGTCTTCGGCGACGCGTTGCGCGACCTGCTCGACCCCCGCATGCGCGGATCGCGTTAAGGCGACCGCCCATAGGAGGAGTGCGCCCGGATCCGACCACAGGGAGGATGTCATGACGGAGTGGAAGCGCTTCAAGAACGCGTTGATCGCCGGCACGTTCGCCGCCGGCGCCTGGATCGGCATGGCGGCGGCCGAGAACAAGGACAAGCCGCAATATGGCGGCACGCTCGAGGTCGGCACCGTCTACATCACCTTGTCCGCGTTGTCGTTTGATCCGCACGACTGGAACTGGAAGCTCAACCACGACACCGGCAGCTATCTCGAGCAGCTCTTTGTCGGCGATCTGAGCAAGGCACGGCGCAACGGCGGCAAACAGGCCTTCGTCGCCGACGGCTATCTCGCCCAGGACGCCATCAAGGGCGAGCTGGCCGAGAGCTGGGCGTGGAAGGACGACCCGCTGCGCGTCGAGATCAAGCTGCGCAAAGGCGTGATGTTTCCGGCCAAGCCCGGCGTGATGGAGAGCCGAGAGTTCACCTCGGCCGACGTCGCTTACAGCTTCAACCGGCTGATCAGCAGCCCGAAGCAACAGAAGGGCTATTTCAACCACGTCGAGAAGGTCGAGACACCGGACAAGCACACCGTCGTCTTCCACATGAAGTATTTCCACGCTGAGTGGGATTACCGCTTCGGCTGGGGGTACTACTCGCCGATCTACGCCAAAGAGATGGTCGACGCTGGCGCCACCAACTGGAGGAACGCGGTCGGAACCGGGCCCTTCCAGCTCACCGATTTCGTGCAGGGCAATTCCAACACCTACACCAAGAACGCGATCTACTGGGGCCGCGAGACGATCGGCGGTACCGAGTACAAGGTGCCGTTCCTCGATAAAGTGGTCTACCGCACGATCAAGGACGAGGCGACGTGGATCGCGTCGCTGCGCACCGGCAAGCTCGACATCCTCGAAGCCATCCGCTGGCAGAACGTCGACAGCCTGAAGAAGAGCTCGCCGCAGCTACAATGGAATCGCTGGCTGAACCAGTCCGGCACCTTCATGGCCATGCGCATGGATGTCGACGGCCCGTTCAAGGATATCCGCGTGCGCCGCGCGCTTAACATGGCGGTCAACAAGCAGGAGATCGTCAAGGCCTACTACAACGGCCACGCCGAGCTCTTCGCCTATCCGCAGCATCCCGACTACGGCCCGTATTTCGAGCCGCTCGAGTCCATGCCGGATTCGGTGAAGGAGCTGTTCACGTACAATCCCGAGAAGGCGAAGAAGCTACTGGCCGAGGCCGGCTATCCCAAGGGCTTCACGACCAAGGTGCAGGTCTGCGCCTGCAGTCCCGACCATATGGACCTGCTGCCGCTGGTCGCGGCCTACTATGAGCAGGTTGGCGTGAAGCTCGAGATCCAGCCAATGGAGTACGGCGCGTTCCTGGGCGCGATGACTTCGCGCACGCACGCGCCGGCCTATTTCATGAACTCCGGCCACGTCAATCCCACGCGCACCATCCACAAGAGCTTCATCACAGGCGAGATGTGGAACCCGGCCGGCTATACCGATCCCAAGTACGACGAGAGGATGGAGCTGGTCTTCCGTCAGAAGGACGAGGCGGTACGCATCAGGATGCTGCGCGAGCTGACGCGCGAGATCCTCGACCAGGCACCCTATGTGTGGATGCCGATTCCCTACGTCTACACGGCGTGGTGGCCGTGGGTGAAGAACTACGGTGGCGAGCTGCGCGTCGGCGCGGTGCGGCCGGGGCCGATCTACGCCCGCATCTGGCTCGACCAGGACATGAAGAAGAAGATGGGCTTCTGATCGCCCAATCGAAGGAGAGTGATCATGGCGCATGACATCGTGATCCGCGGCGGCGAGATCGTCGACGGCACCGGCGGCGATCCCTATCGCGGCGACGTCGCCATCCAGGACGGCAAGATCGCCGCCGTGGGCGCGGTGGACGGCAAGGGCAAGCGCGAGATCGACGCCGGGGGGATGACCGTCACCCCCGGCTTCATCGACATCCACACCCATCTCGACGCGCAGATCGGCTGGGATCCGGACTGCACGCCGGTGAGCTGGCACGGCGTCACCACGGCGCTGATGGGCAATTGCGGCGTGACCTTCGCGCCGGTGAAGCCCCACGACAAGGAACTGCTCGCCGGCATGATGGAGACGGTCGAGGACATTCCCCGGCACGCCATCCTCACCGGCCTGCCGTGGAGCTGGGAGGACTACGGCGGCTATCTCGACGCCATCGAGACCTTGAAGCCCGGCATCAACATCGCCGGCCTAGTCGGCCACAGCGCGGTGCGCTTCTACGTCATGGGCGAGCGCGCGGTCGAGGAGCAGGCGACGCCGGAGGAGCGCCGCCAGATGGCCGACGTGGTTGCCAAGTCGATCGACCGCGGCGCCGTCGGCTTCTCGACCAACCGCTTCGCCGAGCACAAGCTGCCCGACGGCCGCGCGATCCCCGGCACCTTCGCCGATCCGATCGAGCTGGTGGACATCGCCAAGGTCGTGGCGCCGCGCAACGCGCTGATGCAGGCGGTCGGCGCCAATATGGACGTTCTGCGCACCATCGCCGATTCGGGTAAGGGCCGCGTGCTGTTCAGCTACGGCGCCGGCAACGGCGATCTGGCGATGGCCCAGCAGCGCCGCACGGCACTGGAGGAACTCTGTACCGGCCGCGACATGACCGCGATCACGCAGGTGCGTGCCTCGGGCATGATCTATGGACTTCAGGCCGGCCTGCCGGTGCGCGGCGCGACCTGGTCGCGGCTGCGCCGCCTGCCGACGCTGAATGATCGCGTCGCGGCGCTGAGCGATCCCGAGTTCCATGCCAGCCTGATGGCCGAGGCGCGCACCAACGGCTTCAAGCAGAATCTCGGTACTCCGATAGAAAAGGTGTTCTACCTCGGCGACGGTCCGACCCCGGCCTACACAGCCGGCGAGGAGATGTCACTGGTCGCCATGGCGCAGGCGCGCGGAGAGCACTGGGCCGAGACCTTCCTGCGCATGGCGCGCGAGACCAAGGGCAAGGCGCTGTTCACCTTGCGCATGTTCAACCCCAATCTCGACGCGCTGGCGCACATGTTCCGCAGCCCGCACTGCTTCCCCAGCCTGGGCGACGCCGGCGCGCATGTCACACAGGTGATGGACGCCGGATGGGCGACCTTCATCCTCTCGCACTGGGTGCGCGAGACCGGCTTCTTCAGCATGAGCGAGGCGATCAAGCGCATGACCTTGATGCCGGCGCGCGTGATGGGCCTGAAAGATCGCGGCACGCTGGCCGTCGGCATGCGCGCCGATATCAACGTGTTCGACGCCGGCAAGGTCGCCGAGCTCCAGCCGGAGCTGGTCAGTGATTTCCCCGGCGGCGCGGCGCGCTTCATCCAGAAGTCGACCGGCTACAAGGCGACCTTGGTGAACGGCGCGGTCAATGTGCTCGATGGCGAACTGACGGGCACGCGCGCTGGCCGCGTGTTGCGGCATGGAGCCTGAGAGACGCGGCGCGGAAGCGTACCCGCCGGTAACATTGCGCGGCAAACGTTCCCCTGCGTCGGTGGCGTCGGGGCAATCGACATGAGACGGAGGACGCGATGATCAAGGCACTGAGACGTACCATGCTGGCGGGCGCGACGGCGCTCACGCTGGCGGCGGGATCGGCGCTGGCCGAAAGCACAGCGCCGAAGTACGGCGGCACGCTGGAGGTCGGCACGGTCTACATCACGCTCTCGGCGCTGTCGTGGGATCCGCACGACTGGAACTGGAAGCTGAACCACGACACCGGCATGTTCTACGAGCAGCTGTTCGCCGGCGACCTGTCCAAGGCCAAGCGCAACGGCGGCAAGCATTCGTTCATCCCCGACGCCTGGCTGTCGAGCGACGCCCTGCGGGGCGAGCTGGCCGAGAGCTGGGAGTGGAAGGAGAATCCACCCCGGGTCGAGATCAAGCTGCGCAAGGGCATCATGTTTCCGGAGAAGCCCGGCGTGATGAAGGCGCGCGAGTTCGTCGCCGACGACGTGGTGTTCAGCTACGAGCGTCTGAACAGCAGCCCACGGCGGATCAAGGACTACTTCGCGCATGTCGAGAAGGTCGAGGCGACCGACAAGCACACGGTCGTCTTCACCTTCAAGGACTACTTCGCGGAGTGGGACTACCGGTTTGGCTGGGGCTACTTCTCGGTGATCACGCCCAAGGAGGTCGTCGACGCCGGCGCCACCAACTGGAAGAACGTGGTCGGCACCGGCCCCTTCCAGCTCAGCGATTTCGTGCAGGGCAACTCCAACACCTACACGCGCAACCCCGCGTACTGGGACAAGGAGACCATCGGCGGCAAGCAGTACCAGCTGCCCTATCTCGACAAGGTGGTTTACCGCACGATCAAGGACGAGGCGACTTGGATCGCCGCCCTGCGTACCGGCAAGCTCGACATGCTGGAGGCGATCCGCTGGCAGAATGTCGAGAGCCTGAAGAAGAGTGCGCCGCAGCTGCAGTGGAACCGCTGGCTCAACCAGTCCGGCACCTTCATGGCCTTCCAGGTCGACCAGAAGCCGTTCGACGATGTGCGCGTGCGGCGCGCGCTGAACATGGCGGTCAACAAGCAGGAGATCGTCAAGGCCTACTACAACGGCCACGCCGAGCTCTTCGCCTATCCCATGCATCCGGACTACGTGGGCTACTTCGAGCCGCTCGAATCCATGCCTGACTCGGTGAAGGAGCTGTTCACCTACAACCCGGCCAAGGCCAAGAAGATGCTGGCCGACGCCGGCTATCCCAACGGCTTCAGCTTCAAGGTTCAGGTCTGCGCCTGCAGCCCGGATCACATGGACCTGCTGCCGCTGATCGCTGCCTACCTCGAGCAGGTGGGCGTGAAGATCGAGATCCAGCCAATGGAGTACGCCGCGTTCCTCTCGGCGATGACATCGCGCAAGATGACGGCCGGCTACTTCATGAACAACGGCCACACCAACCCGACGACCACGATCCGCAAGAGCTTCACGACGGGCCAGCAATGGAACCCGTCGGGCTGGTCGGACAAGGCCTTCGACGCGCGCATGGACGAGGTCTATCGTACGCGCGACGAGTCCAAGCGTCAGGTCATGCTCAAGGAGATGACGCGCGAGATCCTCGACAAGGCGCCGTACATCTGGATGCCGACGCCCTATGTCTATTCGGCGTGGTGGCCGTGGGTTAAGAACTACGGTGGCGAGCTGCGCGCTGGCGCGGTGCGCCCTGGCCCGATCTACGCCCGGATCTGGATCGACCAGGACCTGAAGAAGAAGCTGGGCTACTAAGCGTACCGTGGCTGAACCTCTCCTCCAGGTCCGCGACCTGACAACGCGTTTCCGGACCGACGGCGGCATCGTCACCGCCGTCGATTCGGTGTCCTTCGACGTCGCCGCCGGCGAGACGGTGGCGATCGTTGGCGAGTCGGGCTCGGGCAAGAGCGTCACCGCGCTCTCCATCCTGCGCCTGATCCCCAACCCGCCCGGCAAGATCGAGCGGGGCGAGGTGATCTTTGACGGCGTCGACCTCCTGAAGCTCGACGACGTCGGCATCCGCGCCATCCGCGGCGACAAGATCGCCATGATCTTCCAGGAGCCGATGAGCTCGCTCAATCCGGCGCTGACCATCGGCAAGCAGATCGGCGAGCCGATCAACCTGCACCGCAAGGCGCCGTGGACCGTGGCGATCGACAAGGCCAAGGAGCTGCTGGGCCGCGTGCGCATCCCCGACGCCGCCGCCCGCGTCGGCGCCTGGCCGCATCAGTTCTCCGGCGGCATGCGCCAGCGCGCCATGATCGCCATGGCGCTGGCCTGCCAGCCCAAGCTGATCGTCGCCGACGAGCCGACCACGGCGCTCGACGTCACGGTGCAGGCGCAGATCCTCGATCTGCTGAAGAGCCAGGCGCGCGAGGCCGGCTCGGCCCTGATTCTGATCACCCACGATTTGGGCGTCGTGGCCCGCTACGCCGACCGCGTCGTGGTGATGTATGGCGGACGCATCGTCGAGACGGCCCCGGCGCGCATCCTCTACAAGTTCCCGCGGCATCCCTACACCCAGGGGCTGATGGCCTCGATCCCCCGGCTCGACGGCGACACGCGCCAGCGCCTGGTGCCGATCGAAGGCCAGCCGCCGAACCTGGCGCAGCTGCCGCTGGGCTGCGCCTTCGCCGCGCGCTGCCGCATGGCCACGCAGCGCTGTCACGACGAACGCCCGCCGCTCGAGGCGGTGGGCGAGAACCATCTCAAGGCCTGTTTCCTCGACGCGCGTGCGGATGCCCATGCCTGACGCCACCACCCCGGCATCCGACGACATCCTGCGTGTCGAGGATCTCAAGGTTCATTTCCCCGTCATGCAGGGCGTGGTGATTCAAAAACAGGTCGCCACGGTGAAGGCGGTCGACGGTATCTCCTTTACGCTCAAGCGCGGCGAGACGCTGGGCCTTGTCGGCGAGAGCGGCTGCGGCAAGTCGACGACCGGACTGGCTGTGCTGCGCATGCTGCCACCGACCGAGGGCCGCATCGTCTTCGAGGGTGAGGACATCGCCGGCCACGACGAGGAGCGCATGCGCGGCATCCGCAAGCGCATGCAAATGGTCTACCAGGATCCCTATGGCTCGCTCAATCCGCGCATGCGCGTGCGCGACATCGTCGGCGAGCCACTCGAGGTCCACGGCCTGGGCGACGACCGCAGGGCGTTGCGCGAGCGTGTCTCCGCCCTGATCGCGATGGTCGGCCTGCTGCCCGACATGGCCGACCGCTATCCGCACGAATTCTCTGGCGGCCAGCGCCAGCGCATCGGCATCGCCCGCGCCATGGCGCTCGAGCCGTCGCTGATCATCTGTGACGAGGCGGTCTCGGCGCTCGACGTGTCGATCCAGGCGCAGGTGGTGAACCTGTTCATGGAGCTGCAGCAACGGCTGGGGCTGACCTACATCTTCATCGCTCACGATCTCGCCGTGGTGCGGCACATCAGCGACCGCATCGCCGTGATGTATCTCGGCAAGATCGTCGAGATCGCCACGCGCGACGAGCTCTATCGCGATCCGCTGCATCCCTACACGCAGGCGCTGCTGGCGGCGATCCCGATTCCCGATCCCGAGCTCGAAGCGACGCGCCCACAGCAGATCATTTCAGGCGAGGTGCCCAGCGCGCTGCGGCCGCCGCCAGGCTGCCGCTTCCATCCACGCTGCCCACACGCGATGGATGTCTGCAAGACGACGGAGCCACCGCTCAAGGGCCGCCCCGGCGGCCGCGCCGTAGCCTGCCATCTGCATCCGTAATCAATCCCTTCTCCCGCTGGCGGGGGAAGGTAACGTATGGGGCCCAGCACGGAGTTCCCGATGGTCGCGCGTATCGCCCAGGCCCTGGTCGCAAAGTACGGCGAGAAAGCGGACACTGCCGCGACGCTTGCCGTCACCCTGTTCGACCCAGATGGCAATGTCGTGGATCCCGCCGACCGCGCCGCCATCCGTTTCGCGCGCTTCCACTGGACCGGCTGGCGCCTGCTCGAACCCTACCAGGCCGGGCAATCGATCACGGACTACGTCATCGAGTCCGCCGGCGGAACGGCGAAGTGGTCGATCGCCATCTCTACGCTCTCGTCCAGTGGCAAGGTGATCGCCGCCAAGGCCGATGGCGAGCTGACTCCCACCGTCGCGACTTTCCTCACTCGCCTGGCGGCGAAGCTCTGACCTCCTGAGGTCGATCTCTACGTCATGGCACTTCACACAGGAGTTGTTATATTATAACGTCCTTGGCTGTGCTTGCGCAGGGGACGCATATGTCTTTGATTCGAAACATGATTCTCGCCGCCGGCGGCCTTGCGGTCAGCCTCCCGGCAAGCGCCCAGACCCCTACAACGATCACCCTGCCGCCGCTGGAAGTGACCGGTGTGCCCCAGGCGCGGACCATCGACGATGTGGCCACTCCTGCTTCGGTGCTCGCAGGGCAGAATCTTGAACTGCGTCGTGCCGCTACCCTGGGCGAGACGGTCAAGGACCTTCCCGGCATCACCACGAGCCACTTCGGTGCCGGCGCCAGCCGACCGATTATTCGTGGCTTCGACGGACCGCGGGTGCGTGTCCTGAATGACGGCGTCGACACGCTCGACGCCGCGACGGTCAGCCCTGATCACGCCGTCACCATCGATCCGTTTGGCGCGCGGCAGATCGAGATCCTCAGGGGCCCGGCCACCTTGCTCTATGGCGGTGGCGCCATCGGCGGCGTGGTCAACGTCATCGACTCGCGGATTCCGACGGCGGTGCCCTCGCGCGGCTACCAAGGCGAGACCGGGCTGCGGTTCAGCAGCTCAGCGGAGGAGATCGCGGGATTCCTGGGATTCACCGTGGGCCACGGCAACATCGCCGCGCGCGTCGAAGGCACAGTGCGCAATGCCGAGGACTACCACACCGCCCAGGCGTTCGGCGATCCGCTGTCGCGGCGCGTGCGCAACTCGTTCAACAACGGTTTTAACTTCAGCGCCGGCACGTCATGGGTCGACAACTGGGGTTATGTCGGCGCGGCCTACAGCGAGTACCGCAGCCAGTACGGCTTGCCCAACGAGGCGTCCGTGCTGATCAACATGCGCACCCAGCGCCTCGACGTGCGTGGCGAGGTGCGCGAGCCCTTCAACGGCGTCGAGAAGATCCGCTTCCGTCTGGCCAATGTCTGGTACCAGCACCAGGAGGTCGAGAGTTCAGCGATCGAGACGACCTTTTTCAACCATGCTTTCGACGGTCGGGTCGAGGTAATCCACCGCCTGTTCGACGGCTTGCGCGGCGTGGCCGGTGTACAGGCGCAGCGGCGCGACTTCACCGCGACCGGCGAAGAGGCCTACGTGCCGCCGACTCTGACCCGAAGCTTTGGCCTGTTCCTCATCGAACGCTACAGTTTCAGTCAGTTCCACATCGAAGGCGGGCTGCGCTACGACTGGCAGCACATCCAACCATCGGGCGATCGGCAGAGCCGCGGCCACCAGGGCTTCTCGGCCTCGATCAGCGGCACATGGGATTTCATGCCCGGCTATTCGGCGACGATCGGATTCTCGCGCTCGCAGCGCCTGCCGACCGCGGAGGAACTCTACGCCAACGGCGCGCACGTCGCGACCGGACAGTTCGAGGTCGGCGACGTCAACCTGGGACGTGAAACCTCGTACAACCTTGAGCTCGGCGTGCGGAAGAAGACGGGCGCCCTGCAGTTCGGCGCCAACCTCTATCGCAATGTGGTCAACGGCTTCATCTTCCAGTTTGATACCGGAGAGACCAGGGACGACCGGCGTGTGGTCAACTTCCGGCAGGCCGATGCGGAGTTCTACGGCCTCGAAGCCGACGTGAAGTACGCGGTCCACGACAATATCGACGTTTCGGTCTTCGGCGACTACGTACGCGGGCGGCTGACCGGCGGCAACAACCTGCCGCGCATTCCGCCAGGCCGCCTTGGTGCGCGCATCGACGCGCGTCACGAGCTGGGTGCTGGCAGCCTGAGCGGCTTCGTGCAGTTCTACCACGCGTTTGGGCAGAGCCAGGTCGCCCCGAACGAGACCGCAACGCCGGGCTACAACATGCTCGACATCGGCGTCGCCTGGAACGGGCAGTTCAACCCGATCAACACCTGGCAGGTATACCTGCGGGCCAACAACCTGTTGAACCAGCGCGCCATTGCGCACACCTCGTTCATCAAGAACTCCGCGCCGCTGCCCGGCATCAACGTGACAGCGGGCACGCGATTCACGTTCTAAACGTCGGTCCGGGTCGTCTTGCCGGCGCTTGGGGATCGGGCCCCGATCAAACGGCGATGAAGCCGGGTTTGCGCCCGCCGACCGAGACGAGGTAGCGGGCCATCGCGGTGGCTACCTGCCGCACCGCGGGTCGCGCCGTCATTCGGTCGCGCCATGCCAGCAGGCAGCCTACATCCAGCGGCATCGGCGCGCCCAGTCGATCGGCGAAGAACTGCGCCATGTAGAAGGCGATGTCGGCGTAGGAGTAGTCGCCGACAAGATATCGGCGCCCGTCGGCCAGCAACGCCTCCACCTCGCGGTCGTAACTCACGGCCGCACCGATGGCGGCCACGGCGGCAGGATCGTCGAGGCTGCGCTGCAGACCCATCAGCCTGACGATGTGCGGGAAGAAGACCTCATCGGACTTCATCTCCAACAGCCTGGCGCGGGCGCGGCCGCGCACGCTGGTGGGCCATAGCGGCGGCTGCGGCTTGATCTCCTCGAAATACTCGAAGATCTGCGTCGAATCGAAAATCTCGACATCGCCGTCGATCAACACCGGGACTTGGCGCTTGGGATTGACGCGCAGGACCTCGGGATGCTTGGGCTCGTACAGCGCCTTCATGTCGAAGGGCACCATCTCGACCCGCACGTCGAGCCCTTTCTCCAGCGCCGCGATCTCAGCCTTGGCGCCGAACATGCTCAGGGGTCCGGAATAGAGTCGCATCGGCATGAAAGATTCCTCGTTACGCTCCGCATGAAAGAAGCGGCCCGCTCGGAACGACAGAAGCATTCCCGTCGTTCCGAGCGAAGCGAGGAATCTTGCTTGCGATCGAAGTCTAGCTCACGCGCTCCAGGTAGCTCTCGAACACGCCGACATGCACATGCGCCGGATCGGCGTCGTGGGGCCACAGTTCCTCGGCGTTGAAGCGCACGTCGTAGGTCGGCTCGTCCTCGGCGTGGATGCCATGCGCATGCGCGTCGGGGAACGGGTACTTCGGCGACACGCCGACGACCACGCCGGTCTTGCCGCGGATGTAGCCGGGCATGCGCACATGGCCCGGCACGTGATCGGTGCGCACGCGCACTTTGTCACCGGGCTTCAAGGTCGGCCGCGTCTCGACATTGCCGCGTCCGGGCGCGCTGGGCATGGATAGCGGGAACTGACCCTGCGCGCGCCGCTCCAGCTCCTCCCGCGTGAGGATACCCTTCTCGACGCAGAGCGTAGCGAGGCTGGTCAGCGACCGCTCGTAGTAGCTGGCCGACAGATAGTGCCGCGGCTCCATGCGCTCGATGGCGTGGCGGTACTCGTCCATGTTGAAGATGCCGCACTTCACGGCGAGCGAGTACAGAGCGTTGACCCGCTTCTCCCACGGCTCGTGGAAAGTCTGCGCCTTGAGCGCATAGCGTACGCGGCCGAAGCCCTGCCGGCCGCCCATGTCATGGATGCCGTCCATCGCCTAAGTCCCCGCCACGCGCGCGACGCCGATCATCATGTCCTTGCTGATCAGCCCGGCGAGCTTCTCCTCGGACCAGCCCTCGGTCCCTGATGGACGCATCGGCAGCACCATGTAGCGCGTGTCGGCCGTGGTGTCCCACACGCGGATCTCGGTGGAGGCGGGCAGCTCCAGGCCCATCTCCTTCAGCACCGTACGGGACTGGCGCACGACGCGGGCGCGGTACTCCAGATCCTTGTACCAGTCCGGCGGCAGGCCGATGATCGAGAAGGCCGTGCACGAGCACAGCGTGCAGACGATCACGTTGTGGATGCTCGCCGTGTTCTCCAGCACGACCAGATGACGGTGATGCGCCGGCATGCTCAGGCCCAGCTCGGCCACCGCGTCCTTGCCATTGGCCATCAGCCGCGCCTTGAAGGCCGGATCGGTCCACGCCTTGGCGCAGACCCGCGCGCCGTTCTCGGGCAGCCATTTCTCCTCGGCGAGCTCGCGGAACTCGCCGATGAACTCCGCCGGCTTCATGCCGCGCTCTTCGAACGCGGCCTGAATCGCATCGACCCGCGCCTCGACGGACGCGGTGTTCAGCTTGATGTGAATGTTGTCGGGCATGGGATCCCTCCACCTGCCATGTGTCGACGGCAGATTGAGGGATCGCCGAGATCAGTTCAATGCCTGATCACTCCGCCGCCGTCGCCGCGCCCTGTGGCTTCACCGTGATCATGCCGGGGCGGAAGCGCTCCTTGAATGGCGTGGTGTCTATCTCGTCGAGCTTGATCTCGCCGGCCAGCACCTTGCGCTTCCATTCCTGGTGCGCCGGCTCGTCGGCGTGGAATTCGGGCATCACCTCTCTCGCGAAAAGCTCCAATGATTCGCAGATGTGCTCGTGCGTAGTCTTGCCGGCCTGGTTGAGCAGGATCACCTGGTCGATGTTCGATTCCCGGAACTTGCGCAGCTTCTTGCGGATGGTCTCGGGCGATCCGATCAGCCCACCGGCGATGGAACGCTTCGCCTGCTCGGGATTCTCGCGCTTCCATTTGTTGTACTCGTCCCACATGTTGACGGTACCCGGCGGCGGCCGCTGACGGCCCTTTTGCGCACCATAGAATTGCAGCGCGAACTGGAAGAAGGTCGAGCCTTCAGCGCGACGCCGCGCCTCCTCGTCGGTCTTGGCGCACATGAAGTAGCTGACCAGCGCGATATTGGGGTTGGTCTGATAATCCTCGAGCTTGTCGAGCTGCTTGGTGAAGGCGTTATAGTAGGCATGCACCCAGGCATGCGCGGCGTCGGCGCTGACGAACTGGAAGCCCAGCGCGCCCATGCCGCGGCGGCCGGCCATCTCGATCGTCTGCAATTGCGAGCACGCCACCCAGAGCGGCGGGTGTGGCTTCTGCAGCGGCTTGGGCAGCACGTTGCGCAGCGGGAACTTGAAGTGCGGCCCGTCATAGGAGCAGCCGCCGTCGCGGAACATCGGGATCAGCGCGCGCACCGCGTCCTCCCAGATCGCGCGCTTGTTATCCATGTCGACGCCGAACGGCTCCAGCTCGGTGATGCTGGCGCTCTCGCCCATGCCGAACTCGACACGGCCGTCGCTCAACAGATCGAGCGCCGCGACCTTCTCGGCCACCTTGGCCGGGTGGTTGGTGGTGAGCTGGAAGATGCCGTGGCCCAGCCGGATGCGCTTGGTGCGCTGGCTGGCGGCGCCGAGGAAGACCTCGGGCGCGGGCGAGTGCGAATACTCCTCGAGGAAGTGATGTTCGACTTCCCAGGCGTAGTCGAAGCCCAGCTGGTCGGCGAGCTCGCATTGCGACAGCGCGTTCTTGTACAGGCGATGCTCGTCGCCGGCTTCCCAGGGACGCGGCAGCTGCAGCTCGTAGAAGATGCCGAATTTCATGGCCGCGCCCTCCAATCGTTGAGGCCGCAAGGGCACCCCGAAACCCGGCGCGGGGCAAGGGCTTCGTGCCGCATCGCGGCACCCTAGCCATGCGCTCGCGGGGCCTTCCCTCCGCCGGCGGGAGGTCCATACTTGGCCTGACGATCTGGGAGGCGACGATGCCAGACGGAGTGGCAAGAGCAGGCGCCAGTGACCGGCCCGACGCGCTTTACGCCAAGCTGGAGGAGCGCGTTCTGGCGCGCGACCAGATCGGCGCCCTCGATACCTACCATCAGCTCTTCAAAGCCGGCCGGCCGCTGCCCGAAATGCTGGCCGAGGCGGTGCGCATCCACGCGCCCTACACCCACGTGCCCTATCACGAGCGCATCGACGACGGGTACGTCAACTTCGTCAACAACGACCACTGCCTGCTGAGCGCGCGCGCCACCTTGAACCTCGCGCGCCTGCTGCCCGGGGTGCAGGCCGGCCTGCCGATGGCGCAGACCATCTGGTACATCCCCACCGGGCTGGACATCTGGAACCAGAAGATCATCAAGGCGCCGGGCCACTATGCGCGCGGATTCCAGATGCCGCCGGGACCGCCACCGGCGCCCGTGGTGCACTGGGCCGACCAGGAGCCGCTGGCGCTCGACGGGCCACTGAAGGAGCGGCTCGGGCACTGGCAGACCCTGGTGCATCGCGGCCAGGTGATCGACGCCTACCGCGTCTTCCTCGGCATCATGCGCAACAAGGACGAGCGCCGCGCCGCGCTCAGCGAACTGGCCTTCGCCGGCCTGATCGACGTGCAGGACCGCGCCTTCCAGAACCGCTCCTACACCACCGGCCACAAATCCTTCCGTGCCCGCGCCACCGTCGAGCTGGGCGACGCCATCGGCTGGGACGACGCGCACGACGTGCTCTACGCCGGCGCGCTCGACATCGCCGTCGGCCCGCGCTGGTATTCGCTTTACGAGATGGCCTGCAACGCCGTCACGGTCTACATCGAGGGCCAGGTGCTGCACGCCGTGCCCTATGGCGGCACGACCGCGCGCGAGCGCGCGCTGCTCGACAACCGCGAGCCGATGAGCGCCGCCGAGACCGAAGCCTTCCTCGAGATCGTGCTGCGCCAGCCCGAGCCGGCCAATATCGAGGCGCTGGCCCGGCTGCTCAACGCCGGAAAGGACCCGCGCTCGATCCTCGACGCCATCCAGCTCGGCGCCGCCGAGGTGGTGATCGAGACCAATATCGACGTGAACTTCTCGCTGCCGCAGCACTGCTACGAGTACTGCAACACGCTCGGCTGGTTCTGGGACAATTTCGCCCACCAGCAGCGCATCAAGCTGCTGTTCCTAGCCACCGCCTATCTCAACCAGGCGGCGTATCACCAGCACCTGAGCGGCGATTTCGCGCGGACATCGGTGCGCGCGCCGACGGGCGCCGATCGCCTGACCTCTGCGGAGATCGTCGATCGCCTGACATCAGCGCTGATCGCGCTTGACGGGCCGCAGAGCATGGCGTGGACCAAGGCCTACCTCGACAGCGGTGCGGAGACCGGCCCGCTGGTGCGCGCACTGGCGCTGGCGGCCAGCCGGCTGGGCAACGATCCTCACAACCAGGAGATCGCCCAGTGCATGATCGAGGACTACCTCAAGAACAAGCAGCCTGATCGCGGCCGCCTGCTGCTGGCCTGCGCCCAGCACACCGCCGCGCATCGCAAATACGGCGACGCGCTCGATTGCAGCCGCCGTTTCGGCAAGGCCTTCGATCTGGCGGAGCTCGGTTGAGCCGCTGCCTCGGCCTGCTGGGCGGCGTCGGTATCGGCGCCGCCGTGCACTATTACGAAGCGCTGGCCGCGGCGCACGCCGCGAAGGGCGAGCCGCTGCCGCTGGTCATGGTCAACGCCGACATGCCCACCGGCCTGCGCTACGTGCAGGCCGGCGACCTCCAGGGACTCGCGCGCTATCTCGCTGGTCTGATCGACCGCATGCGCGCCGCCGGCGCCGAGCTGGCGGCGATCCCCGCCGTCACGCCGCATATCTGCTTCAACGAACTGTCGCCAATCACGCTCCTGCCTTTGGTCGATATCGTGACACCGCTGGCCGATCACCTGCGCACCAAAGGCATCCGCCGCGCCGCGCTCTTCGGCACGCGCTTCACCATCGAAAGCGCGATGTTCGGCCGTCTCGCCGGTATCGATCTGGTGAAGCCGCGCGCCGACGAGATCACCACCATCCACGACGCCTACATGCGCACGGCGAACTCGGGCAAAGGCGCGCCCGACGACCACCGCGCGCTGACGGCGATGGCCCGCACGCTGATCGAGCGCGACGGTGCCGAGGCGATCATCTTCGCCGGCACCGACCTGTCGCTGCTGTTCGATACCGACAACACGACTTTCCCGTCGATCGACTGCGCGCAACTGCACATCGAGGCGATCCTGCGCGCGCAGGGTCTTTGAGTCTCGTCATCTCCCTCCGGATGGCGAGCTGATTCAGCCCACCACCTTGATGTAGGTGTCCTTCATGACGATGAGGCCGTTGCGGAAGGTGTAGAGATCGCAGCCCAGCCAGGACTGCTTCTCGCCGGTCTTCAGCGTCGCGGTGCGGTGCCATTCGGTGACCGCGCGGTCGCCGTGGATGAACTCGCTGGTGTGAGTCCACTTCACGTCGCTGGCGTTGGCGAACAGCGGCTCGAAATAGCTGCGGATCGCGGCGTGGCCCTTGAAACTCTGGCCCCAGTAATCCGGTCCCCTGGCGTTGCGGAACTCGCCGTCGGGCGCGAAGGCCGCGACGATGGCGTCAACATCGCGCCGCGCGAAGGCCGCACCCACCGCGCGCAGCTGATCCATGGTGACATGGGGAATCGAAGCGCCGTCCATCGTCGATCTCCTCTTGGTCGACAGCTAGGATGCCGCGCTCGACACCACTGGTCGAGTCGGTGCCGGCTGCGCCTCGGCCTCCAGCATGCGCTCGACGATCCAGCGGTACTGGCTGAGCGCCCCGTCGGCGCGGATCGGCACCATGCGGAAGTCCGGGCGCTTCTCGAGGTTGCGCGCCTGGGCGGTGACCATGGCGCGATCCTCCTCGAAGGCCTCGGCCACACTGTCGTGCACCGACTGGGTCACATCGGGACGATCGAGCGCGAAGTCATGCGGCTGGCCGAAAAAATAGTGCGTGGCGTTCTCGTTCTCCGGCGTCAGCGCCTGGCAACTGTGGAAGCGCGCGGCGTCGACCAGCTTGCCCTCGGGCGCACCGGTGCCCACCGGCGCCATGCCGGAATCCATCAGGAAGATGCCCGGCACCAGGAAATCGTAGGTGTTCCAACGATCGACGTTGCCGGCAAAGGGGCGCACCTTCTGGATGAAGGGTGGTGGCGCGATGTCGAGCGCCCAACGCGTCACCCGCACGCCGCGCTCGATGCGCTCGACCTTGACCTGACCCTTCGCGTAGTCCTCCGAGCCGCCCAAGGTGGTGGGATGCACGTAGGGCAGGTGCGCCAGATCCAGCAGGTTGTCGCAGATCAGCATGTAGTTGGCGTCATAATGGGTGTAGCCACCCTTGATGCTGCGCCAGGCGGGATCGTCGAGCCAATGCGTGTCGGGGACCAGCGCCGCGTCGGCCTTCTCGACATCGCCCATCCAGATCCAGATCCAGTGATGGCGTTCGACAATCGGAAACGTGCGCACGCGCGCGTTGGCCGGCACCAGATCCTGCGACGGCACCTCGACACACTTGCCGGATCGGTCGAACAGCAGGCCGTGATACAGGCAGCGCACGCAGTCGCCCTCGCGCCGGCCACGCGACAGCGGCGCGCCACGATGGCAGCACATGTCCTCGAAGGCCACGACGTGTCCCTGGGCGTCACGCCACAGCGCCAGCGGCGTGTTCAGGATCGTGCGGGCAAGGAAGCCGTCGGCCGGCACCTCGCCCGACCAACCCGCGACGTACCATGTGTTGCGGATGAACATGATCCTGCTCCGTTCAATAGGCCTTGCCGGTCGGATAGACGGCGAAAGCCGGGATAGCGGGGTCGAGCCGGTCCCACGGCTGCGCGCTCTTGACGAAGATGTTGGCCTCCGGCCGGAACCAGCTCGCGTCGTCGAACGTGCAGACACGGATGCCGACGATGTCGGGACGGGTCGAGACCTGCACGTAGAGCGGCGTGCCGCAGTCGCCGCAGAAGACGCGCGTGATGGCGTTGCCGGCGTCGGACTTGGCGACGTAGCGGCGCGGCGCGCCCTGGACGATCCGGAAGCCATCCGCCGCCATCCGCACGGCCGCGACATGCGGCGCGCCGCTGCCGCGCTGGCAGTCGCGGCAATGACATTGCAGCGAAAACTGCGCTTCGCTCGCGCATTCGTACCGGATCGCGCCGCACAGGCATCCGCCGGTTCTCGTTGGCATGCGGGTCTCCCTTGCTCGAAGCCACCGCAGGATAGCGCCGGCGTGGCCGCCGTACTACCGGACAGGCCCTGACCCGCAGCGCGGATGGGCACGCCCGCCATCGGCCAGCGCGATCGCGACGACGATCTCGTCGGCGCGCGGCGCGTCGGCAATCATCTCCGTGATCGTGTCGAAGTGATCGAACGACCAGACATCGTCCTTGTGGCCGAGCGGAATGTCGATGATCGCGCCCGGCGCGCCGAGCTTCACGTTGGACGGTATCACCGCCTGCCCGCCGCCGATCGCCGCGCGCATCGGCTTGCCCAGCATCGGATGGATGCAGGCGCCGCCATGCTCCATCTCGCCATGCGCGCCGACCAGCGCCGCCTTGCCATAGGACACCGCCGGCTCACCCAGCGCCGCGATCAGCTCGGGCATCAGTCGCTCACCGATCTCGCGGCCGGCCTGGAACAGTGGTGACAGGTCGGCGACGTAGCGACCCGCGAACGGATTGGCGATCACCGCCAGACCGACGACGCGGCGGATCGGCTTGGGCAAGGCCTCGCCCATGGTGGCGTGAAGGGTCTCGACGCTGATCAGCGTCTTGCGGATGGACGGCATGGCGATCTCCCCAGGGTTCCCTCCGAGCCTACCGCGAGGCGCTTTCGAGACGAATACAACTATAGGTATATTTTCTTTTCTTCCACTCGTTCTATATGTGTTCTCCTCCACAGCGGGAGGCGGGCATGGTCGCGCGGGTGCGCACGGTGGCGTTTCAGGGCATTGACGTAGTGCCGATCGACGTGCAGGTGCAGATCGCGCCGGGCATGCCGGCGTTTTCGCTGGTGGGACTTCCTGACAAGGCCATCGGCGAGAGCCGCGAGCGCGTGCGCGCGTCGCTGGCGGCGCTGGGGCTGGCGCTGCCGCCGCGGCGCATCACCATCAACCTCTCGCCAGCCGACCTCGCCAAGGAGGGCAGCCACTACGACCTGCCCATCGCGCTGGCGCTGATGACGGCGATCGGCGTGCTGCCGGCCGACGCGCTGGAAGGTTACGTCGTGCTGGGCGAGCTTGCGCTCGACGGCGCGATCACCCGCGTCGCCGGCGTGCTGCCGACCGCCGTGCATGCCGCCGCTGACGGACGCGGCGTGATCTGCCCAGCCGCCTGCGGCGGCGAGGCGGCGTGGGGTGGCTTCGATCATGTCGATGCCGCCAACGAGGACGACGAGGCCGCCGCGCGGCGGGCCACACGCTGCGGCGAGGTGCTGGCCGCGCCCAGCCTGCTGGCGCTGATCAACCACCTGAAGGGCGCGCAGGTGCTGTCGCCGCCCACCGCCATCTTGCGTGGCGAGGACGCGCGCTACCCCGACCTCGCCGACATCAAGGGCCAGGAGACCGCCAAGCGCGCGCTCGAAGTGGCGGCGGCCGGCGGCCACAACCTGCTGATGATCGGCCCGCCCGGCGCCGGCAAGTCGATGCTGGCGGCGCGCCTGCCCGGCCTGTTGCCGCCGCTGGAGCCCGACGAGGCGCTGGAGGTCTCGATGATCGCCTCGCTCGCCGGCGAGCTGGGCGATGGCCGGCTCACCCGCCGCCGGCCGTTCCGCGACCCGCATCATTCCGCGACGCTGCAGGCGCTGGTCGGCGGGGGATTGCGCGCGCGACCCGGCGAGGCGTCGCTGGCGCATAACGGCGTGCTGTTCCTCGACGAGCTGCCGGAGTTCGCGCGCAGCGCGCTCGAAGCGCTGCGCCAGCCGATGGAGACCGGCCGCATCAGCGTCGCGCGCGCCAACGCGCATGTGACGTTTCCCGCCCGCTTCCAGCTCGTCGCCGCCATGAACCCCTGCCGCTGCGGCGACATCGACGAGCCGACCCGCGCCTGCGGCCGCGCCCCGCGCTGCGGCGCCGACTACCAGGGCCGCATCTCCGGCCCGCTCTACGACCGCATCGATCTCGTCATCGAAGTCCCACCGGTCTCGCCCGCAGACCTCACCCTGCCGCCACCGGCGGAGGCCTCAGCCGACGTCGCCGCGCGCGTCGCCGCCGCCCGCGCGATCCAGCGCGAGCGTCTGGCCGGCACGGCGCGCTGCAACGCGGAAGTCGATGGTGAGGCGCTGGCGCAGGTCGCGACACCGGACGCCGATGGTCGCGCTCTTCTGTCGACAGCGGTCGAGCGCCTGAAGCTCTCCGCGCGCGGCTACCACCGCGTCCTGCGCGTGGCCCGCACCCTGGCCGATCTCGACGGTTGCGACGCCGTGCGCCGTCTACACGTCGCCGAAGCCCTATCGTGGCGCCGGCCACAGCCGCGCGCGACGCTGGCGGCGTGAGCTCAGTTAGGCCGCGCCGCCGTGGCTTGACGCCATCGCCTGTCGTTCACGTGCGTAACGCACCAGCGCGAGGAAGCGGTAGATGCCGTGGACGAACTTGCCGTAGGGCATGGTGATGAACAGGCCGAACACCACGCCCAAGTGGATCGCCAGCAGCCCGCCCATCGCGGGCGTGGCGCGCAGGATCAGCAGCGCGAGGCCCGTGAGGCTGGTGAGGAACAGCATGGCGAGGAACGCCACCTCCATGCCGTAGCGCGCCGGGTCCCGGATTTCCGGATCGCGTCGCCACTTTGCCGCCAGCAGGCCGGCGGGGCCGATCAGCAGGCCGATGCCGCCGATCGTGCCGAGCAGCGGCGGCAGGTCCCACCAAGGATAGGGCGCGATGCGGCCCAGGCCGTAGTGATAAAGCGTCGCCACCGAGGTCGAGGCGAAGCACAACATGAAGCCGTAGAAGGTCAGGTGGTGATACAGCCGCCGTCGGTCGACGGGCTTGTCGTCGTCGTTGAAGCAGCCAACACCGCCGCCATCGAGATAGCGCAACTGGCCGGCATCCTTGATCGCCTGCCAGAGCGCCGCGATGCCACCGGGTGCCTCGATGGGCAGAGCGATCGAGCGCCAGAACGTCACCATGCCCATGATCATCGCGACGATGGCGTAGAGGAAGGCCGCGCCGAAGATTAGCACCATCGCGTTGTGCGGCATCAGGCGATAGAAGGCGCCCGGGCCAACGTGCGTGCCGAACAGCACCGATGCATCGTTCCAGGCGATGAAGCCGGCGACAAACGCCGCGACGCTCAGCGCCGCGATCAGGCTGATCGCCAGGCCGTTGCGCTCGAACAGCGGCGCGAAGGCACGCGGCCAGGCATAGGTCTGATACGACTCGGCGCGTACTTGCGCGAGGTTGACCGGCACGTTGACGTTGAACTCGTGCGGCGGCGAGAACTGGCAGTCGTAGTAGCAGGCGCCGCAGCCATGGCAGAGATTGGCGAGATAGTTGAGATCGCCGTCGGGAAATGCGCGGCGCATCTCCATCGCCGGGAAGACCGCACACAGGCCCTCGCAATACCGGCACGAATTGCACACGGTCATCAGCCGTTCGGCTTCGTCGAGCGCCTTAGTTGCGTGCATTGGCCGCCGCCTCCCGTCCGGCGATGCGGCCGAAGACGCTGCCGATGGTCATGCCGATCCCCGCCGCGTAGCCGCGGCCCAATACGTTGCCGGCCATGATCTCGCCCGCCGCGAACATGTTGGCCGAGGGCCGGCCGTCCTTCATCAGCATGCGCGCCTGCTTGTTCACCCGAGTGCCGAGATAGGTGAAGGTGATGCCGGGCCGTACCGGATAGGCATAGAACGGCGCGGTCTCGATGCGCCTGGCCCAATGCGTCTTGGGCGGTATCAGCCCTTCGGTGTGGCAATCATCGAGGATGGTGTGATCGAAGGTGCCGGGACGTACCGCGGCGTTGAAGTCGCCGACGGTCTTCTCGAGCGCGACAGGGTCGAGCGTCAGCTTCTCCGCCAACGCGCGGATCGAAGGCGCCTCGATCGCCGGGTAGAGCGAGGGCATGAACATGGTCAGCGACGGCGCGTCGAAGACGATGTAGGCGATCTGGTCGGGCTGTCCCGCCACCAGTCGTCCCCAGATGGCGTAGCGCTTGGGCCAGACATCCTCGCCCTCGTCGTAGAAGCGCTGGGCGTGCTTGTTGACGACGATGCCGAAGACCACGCAATCGAGCCGCGTGATGATGCCGCCATCGTACTTCGGGGCGCGCGCGTCGATGGCGACGGCGTGGCACTGCGTCGGATCGCCGACTTCCTGCACGCCCTTGTCCAGGAGTAGCCTGAGGATCGTGCCGCGATTGTTCGAGGTGCCGCGGATCAGGAAGTTGTCGGCGGCGTCGCCCCAGTATTGCTTGAGCCACTCGATGTTCGATTCGAAACCGCCGGCCGCCGCGACCATGGCGCCAGCTCGCACCTCGTGCGTGACGCCGCCATGCGTCACCGTCGCCGACAGGAACATGCCGTCCTGGATATCGAGATCGGTGACCTCGGCCTCGTAGGCGATCGCCACGCCGAGCGTCTCGGCGGTGCGATAGAGCGCGTTGAGCATGGCGCGCCCGCCGCCGAGGAAGAACGAGTTGGTGCGGCCGAGACTCAACGTTCCGCCGAGCGACGGCTGGAAGCGCACGCCCTGCCGGGGCATCCACTCCAGCACGTCCTTGGACTCGTGGATCATGTGGCGGGCCAACGCCTCATCCGTCTGCCCGCCGGTGACGCGCAGCAGGTCGTCCCAGAACTCCTCCTCGGTGTAGGGTCCGCTCAGCGTGTCAGTGGCCGCGTCGTGTGCGCAGCGCATGTTGCGGGTGTGGCGCGTATTGCCGCCGCGCCAGAAGCGGTCGGCCTTCTCCAGCACCAGCACCGAGGCGCCGTCGCGGCGCGCGGCGATGGCGGCGCAAAGCGCGGCGTTGCCGCCGCCGATCACCAGCACATCGTAGCGCTCTGAAAGATCGACCATCCCGGCGCCGTTTCTGGCGGCTGCGGGGCTGGAATGCAAGGCCCGGGCCGGCTTGCAATTCCCTGGTGCAGCCGCCACATTCCGGCGCAAAGAGGGCTTAATTCATGGATCAGATCATCGGTGGCGGCGCGCCGGCTGGCGGCGCCGACCTCGTCAAGGACTCCGACCAGAAGAAGTTCGCCAAGGACGTGATCGACGCCAGCCGCACGCGGCCGGTGATCGTCGATTTCTGGGCGCCGTGGTGCGGGCCGTGCAAGACGCTGGGCCCGATCATCGAGAAGCAGGTCAAGGCCGCCAAGGGCGCCGTCGAGCTGGTGAAGATCAATATCGACGAGAACCAGATGCTGGCGCAGCAGCTGCGCATCCAGTCGATCCCCGCCGTCTATGCCTTCTTCCAGGGCCGCCCGGTCGACGGCTTCGTCGGCGCCCTGCCCGAGAGCCAGGTCAAGCAGTTCATCGACCGCCTGGTGCAGGCCACCGGCGGCCCGCCGGGCGCCGAGGAGATGGCCGCGGCCCTCGAGGCCGCCAAGAAGGCATTGGCTGACGGCGACGTGGCGCAGGCGGCGCAAGTCTACGACGCGATCTTGCAGCAGGAGCCGGAATCGGCGCCAGCCATCGCCGGGCTGGTCAAGGTCCGCCTCGCCACCGAGGACGTCGAGGGCGCCAAGGAGCTGCTGGCCTCGCTGACGCCGGAGCTCGCCAAGCACGCCGATATCGTCGCCGCCAAGTCGGCGGTCGACCTCGCCGAGCAGGCCGCCGACGCCGGCCCGGTGGGCGAGCTGGAGGCCAAGGTCGCGGCCAACGAGAAGGATCACCAGGCGCGCTACGACCTCGCCATGGCGCTCTACGCCAATGGCCGCCGCCAGGAGGCGCTCGACCATCTGCTGACCTCGATCAAGCTCGACCGCAAATGGAACGACGAGGCCGCGCGCAAGCAGCTGCTGAAGTTCTTCGAGGCGCTGGGCTTCGCCGATCCGCTGAGCGTCGAGGGGCGCAAGCGGCTGTCCTCGATCCTGTTCTCCTGAGCCGACGCGGAGGCGCGCGGTGAGCGAGCGCCGAGTATCGAGCAACCCGTTTGATCCGGCCTTCGAGCAATTGCCCGAAGTGCTGCCGATCTTCCCGCTGAGCGGCGTGCTGCTGCTGCCGGGCGGCCGGCTGCCGCTAAACATCTTCGAGCCGCGCTACCTCGCGATGTTCTTCGACGCCCTGGCCGGCGCGCGCATGATCGGCATGCTGCAGCCGACCATGCCCGGCGGCTTCGCCGGCGACGGCCTGCCCGACGACAGCGGCCCGCCGCAGGTCGAGGGCGTGGGCTGCGCCGGCCGCATCGTCGCCTTTTCCGAGACCGATGACGGGCGCCTGCTGGTCACCCTCGCCGGGCTGATCCGCTTCGAGACCGGCAAGGAGCTGGCGACGCACGCCAATGGCTATCGCCGCGTGATCCCGAATTACGAGCGCTATCGCGGCGATCTCGATGGCGACGACATGGCGATGGAGCTCGACCGTCCCAGGCTAATGTCGGCGCTGGAGGGCTTCTTCCGGGCGCGCAAGCTGCAGGGCGACTGGAGCGGGCTGAAGCGCGCCGGCGACGACAACCTGGTGACCTCGCTCGCCATGGTCTGCCCTTTCGCGCCGACGGAGAAGCAGGCTTTGCTCGAGGCGCCCGACGGCTCGGCGCGGGCGCGCCTGCTGATCGCGCTGCTGGAGATGGCGGCGATGGGCGGCGGCGGACCGCAGACGCCGTCGCGCCACTAACCCCGCCGTGCTATAGGGAACGCCAAGCGTCCGGAGCGTCGCATGTCCCCTCCCGAAACGCCGGCCGGCAAGGTCGGCATCGACCCGAAGCTGCTCGAGATCCTGGTCTGCCCGGTGACCCACGGGCCGCTGGAGTTCGACGCCGCCGCCGGCGAGCTGATCAGCCGCCGCGCCGGGCTGGCCTATCCGATTCGCGACGGCATCCCGATCATGCTGCCGGGCGAGGCGCGCCGGCTGGAGGATACGCCATGAGCCTGGCAGAGGCGCCGCGCGCCGGCACGCAACCCTGGCCGGCCGAGATCCGCCTGTTCCGCGACGAGGGACGGCTGGAGGTCGATTTCGAGGACGGCCGCAAATTCACCTATTCGGCCGAGTATCTGCGCGTCGAGAGCCCCTCGGCCGAGGTGCAGGGCCACAGCGCCGATCAGAAGAAGATCGTCCCCGGCCGCCGCCACGTGCGCATCGACGCCATCGAGCCGGTCGGCAACTACGCCATCCGTATCCGCTTCGACGACAAGCACGACACCGGCATCTACAGCTGGGCCTACCTCCACGAGCTTGGCAGCAAGCACAAGGAAAAGTGGGACACCTATCTCGCCGCCCTGCTCTATCGCGGGCTGAGCCGCGATCCCTGAGCGCATGCGGGCGATCATCGTCGGTGGTGGCATCGGCGGGCTGAGCGCCGCGCTCTGCCTGCGGGCGGCCGGCCATCAGGTGCGCGTCTACGAAGCGGTCGGCGAGATCCGCGCTCTGGGCGTCGGCATCAACGTGCAACCCAGCGCCGTGCGCATCCTCTCGAAGCTCGGCCTGGTCGACGATCTCGACCGGGTGGCGATCCGCACCGCCGAGCTGGTCTTCGCCAATCGCCACGGCCAGCCGATCTGGCGCGATCCACGCGGGCTCGACGGCGGCTATCCCTGGCCGCAGTTCTCGATCCATCGCGGCGATCTGCAGATGGCGCTGCTCAACGCCGCGACGAAGCGGCTGAGCGCCGACAGCATCCGCCCGGGCCATCGCCTGGCGCGGTTCGAGCAGACGGCGGATGGCGTCACAGCGCATTTCGTCGACCGCGACGGCAACGCCGTTGGCGAGGACCGCGCCGACATCCTGATCGGCGCCGACGGTATCCACTCGACGGTGCGCGCGACGTTCTATCCCGATGAAGGCCCGCCGCGCTGGCAGGGCGTGATGATGTGGCGCGGCGTCAGCGAAGGCGCGCCCTTCCTTACCGGCCGCTCGATGGTGCAGGCCGGCCACCACCGCCAGAAATTCGTTTGCTACCCGATCTCGCGCCGGCATGCCGAGGGTGGCAAGGCGCTGATCAACTGGATCGCCGACCTCTATCTCGGCGACGGCACCACGCCGCCGCGCGAGGACTGGAACAAGCCGGGCGACGCCAACGACATCCTGCCGAAATTCGCGGGCTGGAATTTTGGCTGGATCGACGTGCCCAGAATCATCCGCTCGGCCAGCGCGATCTTCGAGTTCCCGATGGTCGATCGCGATCCGCTGCCGCGCTGGAGCCACGATCGCGTCACCTTGCTGGGCGACGCGGCGCATCCGATGTATCCCATCGGCTCCAACGGTGCCACGCAGGCGATCATCGATGGCGAGGCGCTTACCATCGCGATCACGGAAGAGGCCGATCCGGTCGCGGCGCTGAAGCGCTATGAGTCACGCCGCCTGCCGCCCACCGCGCGCATCGTCGAGAGCAACCGCAAGCACGGACTCGACCGGATGCTCGACCTCGTCGAGGAGCGTGCGCCGGACGGCTTCACCGATCTCGAGGCGGTGCTACCCGCGGCCGAGCTCGAGAGCATCGTCGGCGACTACAAGCGCATCGCGCTCTACGACAAGGAAAGCCTGCTGAAGCTCGCGGCCGGGAGCTGACGTCTTTGGGACCGCCGGCGTCTCGCCGGCATCAATAGGAGAGCCGGCGGGACGCCGGCGGTCCCAGCACCATCACGATGCGCGCGCGGGCGTGCGGGCTGCGCTGGATGCCCAGCCGCCGCACCTCTTCGCGATGCGCCTTGTACAGATAGCGCGGCATCGCCACGCCGATCGGCCAGCGGCGAAAGCCGACGCTCTCGTACCAGCGGCGGTTCCAGGGCGCGGTGCCGCTGGTCAGCAGCGTCACGCGCGACGCGGTGATCCTCGCGGCAAACGCCAGCACGCCGTCCATCATCAGCCGGCCGACGCCGCGGCCGGACGCCTCGTAGCGCATGTAGATGTTCTGCAGCTCCAGATCGCGGCCTTCACGCACGACGATGACGAAGCCCAACCTTCGGCCGGCGCGGCTCTCGACGATCAGAATGTGACCGCGCCGTGCCTGGTCGCGAAAGAACGCATGGCCGAGATCGCCGGTGCGGAAGCCCGCCCCGAACAGACGCGCACCGCTGCGCTTGATCGTGAAGCATCCCCGCCAATCGCCGTCGCTGGGCACGGCGGCGCGCACCAGCAGATCGGCGTCGGCGAGAGCGCGCCGCTCGCCGCGCGGGCGGGACTCGAACAGCGCGGCGATGGCGTCGGCGGCGCTCAGTCGCACTTGGGGTTGGGGAACTCGGTGATTTCCTTGATCACGGCCTTCATCTCGATTCCCTCGCGCTTGAAGTTCATGCGCGTGATGACACCGCTTTCGTAGATCTCGAACACCGCCTCGCCACGTTCGCCCAAGGTGTTGGAAGTCTGCTTCAGAACCCAGCGATAGCCCTTGAGCAAGGGTGGCATCTCGCGGATTTGGCTCGGCGCGGCCGGCGCCTTGCCCTTGGGCGGCTTCGGCGCCTTGGGGTCCGGCGGCGGCGCGTCCTTGAGCGTGCCGACGGTGCTGACCGCTTCCCGGAACGCCCCCGGCGCCGTGCGCTCGATCTTCAGGTCGATCGGCATCTGGAAGCGCACCAGATCGACGGTCGAGACGTACCAGGGGCCGGGATGGTCGGCGCGCAGCTGCTCCAGCAGCAGGCGGCGGGCCATCACCGGCCCGACATTACCCGGCGGCAGCGCCACTTCGCGCGGCACCCTGCCAGCGCGCACCTGTAGCGTGCCCTTCTTGTCCGGCCCACCGAAGAAGGCTGCGCCCTCGGCCGGATCGCCGCGCGAATTGGCCATGTATTGCGCGCGATAGCCCAGCCGATCGCCATCGAGGCTCTCGGTGAAATTCAGGCGCTCGTTGTAGATACTGACCTGGTCGCTGAATGGCTGGTCCTCGCCGCGGCGGCCCTTGATGCCCTTGTCGATGGCGTGATACAGCGCGCCACCATAGCTCCAGGCGTCGCAGGTGCGCGTCCAGGTCTCCGAAAGCTGCGCCTCGGCGTGGATATCGCCCGGCGTCTTGTCGATGGTGATGGCGTAGGAAATGGCGTAGCCAGATAACTCCGGCGGCTTGGGCGGCGGCGCGGGAGCAGGCTGCTGCGCCCGCGCCACCAGCACGGTGCCCAGCAAGCCAGCGGCGATACACCATCCGATCGTGCGCGTGATCGGCATTCGTTGTTCTTTCTCGATGGCGGCGCGGCGGAGGAACTCGCCGCGGCGACCATGTCACAGATGCCACGCGCGAGCGCGTGGCGCAACGCGGTTACGCGAACGCTTCCTCCCAGGTCCCCCGGGTCGAGGCCTTGGAGTACTCGGTCGCGCGGTTCTCGAAGAAATTCGTGTGCTCGACGGCGTTGAGCATGGCGTCGATCCAGGGCAGCGGGTTCTTCTCGGTGCGGAAGATCGGCTGCAGGCCGAGCTGGTTCAGGCGCCTATCGGCGATGAAGCGGATGTACTTCTTGACGTCCTCGGCGGTCATGCCCTCGACGCCGCCCATCTCGAAGGCGAGGTCGATGAAGGCGTCCTCGTGGTCGACGATAGTGGCGCAGGCGACGTAGAGCTCGCGCCGCAGCTCCTCGGTCCAGATCTCCGGGTTCTCCGAGATGAAGGTGCGGAACAGGCGGATCATCGAGTTGCAGTGCAGGGTCTCGTCGCGCACCGACCACGAGACGATCTGGCCCATGCCCTTCATCTTGTTGAAGCGCGGGAAGTTCAGCAGCATGGCGAACGACGCGAAGAGCTGCAGGCCCTCGGTGAAGGCACCGAACACCGCCAAGGTCTTGGCGATGTCCTCCTTCGAGTCAACGTTGAAGCCCTGCATGTAGTCGTACTTGTCCTTCATCTCCTTGTAGCGGAGGAAGGCCGTGTACTCGCTCTCAGGCATGCCGATGGTGTCGAGCAGATGGCTGTAGGCGGCGATGTGCACCGTCTCCATCGCCGAGAAGGCCGAGAGCATCATCTGCACTTCCGTGGGTTTGAAGACCCTGGAATAGTGCTTCATGTAGCAGTTGTTCACCTCGACATCGGCCTGGGTAAAGAAGCGGAAGATCTGCGTCAGCAGATGCCGCTCGGAGTCGGAGAGCTTGTTGCGCCAATCCTTGACGTCGTCGGCCAGCGGCACTTCCTCCGGCAGCCAATGGATACGCTGCTGGGTGTGCCAGGCCTCATAGGCCCAGGGATAGTTGAACGGCTTGTAGATGGGCTTGGCGTCGAGCAGGGACATGGCGGCCGATACGGACGGAGTGCTGAGGAGTGTCCGCGCCGCCCTCCCTCAGGAACGGGACGGCGGCGCGGTCAAGGCTGGTCGGGGCCTCATTGGCAGGCGAGGCATTCCTCGTAGTTGTTGCTGTTCTCCTGGGTGGCCATCGCGGCCAGCGGCAGTTCCGAGGGGGCGTCGGCGCCGTTCTTGTAGGGAGGGGGCATCGCGACCGAGGAACCGGCGATGTCTCCCGACACCGCCTCCGCGCGCTGGATGCTGAGCGAGCGGCAGTAATAGAGCGTCTTCACGCCCCGCTTCCAGGCCATCATGTGGATCTGGTGCAGGTCGCGTTTGTGCACGTCGCCGGGCAGGAAGATGTTGAGCGACTGCGACTGGCAGATGTGCGGCGTGCGGTCGGCGGCGTGTTCGATCAGCCAGCGCTGGTCGAGCTCGAAGGCGGTCTTGAACACCGCCTTCTCGTGGTCGTCGAAGAAGTCGAGATGCTGCACCGAACCCTGGTTCAGGGTGATCGAGGTCCAGGTCTCCTCGTCGTCGCGGCCCTTCTGCGCCAATACCTTCTGGAGGTAGGGATTGCGCACGCTGAACGAGCCGCTGAGCGTCTTGTGCATGAAGACGTTGGCCGCCACCGGCTCGATGCCGGGCGAGGCGCCGCCGCAGATGATCGAGATCGACGCGGTGGGCGCGATCGCCAGCTTGTTGGAGAAGCGCTCCATGATGCCGAAATCGGCGGCGTCGGGGCAGGCGCCGCGCTGCTCGGCCAAGGCCACCGAGGCGGCGTCGACGCCGGCCTTGATGTGCTTGAACATCTTCTTGTTCCACACCTTGGCCATCACCGACTCGAGCGGGATGTTGTTGGCCTGCAGGAAGGAGTGGAAACCCATCACGCCCAGGCCGACGCTGCGCTCGCGCATCGCCGAATAGGTGGCGCGCTGGAAGTCGCCGCTGGCGTCCTCGATGAAACCCTGCAGCACGTTGTCGAGGAAGCGCATCACGTCCTCGATGAACATCGGATGCTCGTGCCACTCGAAATAGGTCTCGAGGTTCAGCGAGGAGAGGCAGCACACCGCCGTGCGCTCCTTGCCGAAGCGGTCGATGCCGGTGGGCAGCGTGATCTCGCTGCACAGGTTCGACGTCTTGACCTGCAGGCCGGCGAGCTTCTGATGCTCGGGCAGGTTCTTGTTCACGTGGTCGATGAAGATGATGTAGGGCTCGCCGGTCTCGATGCGCGCCTGCAGGATGCGGATCCACAGACCACGGGCCGAGATCTTGCGCAGCGGCGCGCCGTCCTTGGGCGAGGTCAGCGCCCACTCCTCGTCGTTCTCGACCGCGCGCATGAAGGAGTCGGGGATGAGAATGCCGTGATGCAGGTTGAGTGCCTTGCGGTTGGGATCGCCGCCATTGGCACGGCGGATCTCGATGAACTCCTCGATCTCGGGATGGCTGACGGGGATGTAAACCGCAGCCGAGCCGCGGCGCAGCGAGCCCTGCGAGATCGCGAGCGTGAGCGAATCCATGACGCGGATGAACGGCACGACGCCCGACGTCTTGCCGTTCATGCCGACCTTCTCGCCGATCGAGCGCAGGTTGCCCCAGTAGGAGCCGATGCCGCCGCCACGCGCCGCCAGCCAGACGTTCTCGTTCCATAGCTTGACGATGCCCTCGAGCGAATCGTCGGACTCGTTGAGGAAGCAGGAGATCGGCAGGCCGCGCTTGGTGCCGCCGTTGGACAGCACCGGCGTCGCCGGCATGAACCAGAGATTTGAGATGTAGTCGTACAAGCGCTGGGCATGCGCATCGTCGTCGGCGTAGGCCGACGCCACGCGCGCGAAGAGATCCTGATAGCTTTCGCCCGGCATCAGATAACGGTCGGACAACGTCGCCTTGCCGAACGGGGTGAGCTTGTCATCCCGCGACCGATCGATCACCACCCGGCCGCCGCTCTGAACCTGTACTACATCAAACACTTGGCGCCCCCGTTGCGTCTTCTTTCCACAGCTGTGGACAGGACAGTTTGTGGGTTTTTGCTACATCTTGAGTGGCCGGGCCTCCCAACCACTATTAGTCGATGATACGCCCGCCTCCCGTTGTGTCACTCCGAATCTTTTACCGATCATGTGAATCTCAAAAACAGCCCAGTAAAGCATTGACGAAAAATGGGAAAATGCTGTTTGAAATTACCTTTCTTTGGCTTGCTTCGGGCCTTGTTGCGCCGCACCTAAAACAAGAACAAAACGCGCTCCCGCAGGCATTTCCTACATCGGGGACGAGATTGTCAAGAATTCCGCGCTCGGTCTGCCGCCACTTCTTCTAAGCCTTTGTCGTTCAAGGAAAAATGATCCCCAAAGCTATCCCCAATGTGGGCGCACCTCCCATCGCCTTGATCGAGGTGCAATAGTGCGGCGCTAGGAGCCCGGTGAAGGCTTCGATGGAGGCGCGTCATGGACGTTCGCTCATCGCCGACCGATCCGGCGATCGCCTCGACACTCGACGCGGTGGCCGATCTGGCGCGCGCTCGCGCCGCCACGCGCGGTCTCGATCCCGACATGGCCGCGAGCTTCACGCGCGCGCTCTATGGCGGGCTGGCGGCCGACGATCTCGCCGCCGCGTCGATCGCGGATCGCGCCGGCGCGGCGCTGAGCGTCCTCGACTTCGCGCGCGAGCGCCCCGCCCGCGAGGCCAAGGTGCGGGTCTACGATCCGTCGGTGGAGCGGCACGGCTACGCCGCGCCCTATAGCGTCGTCGAGATCGTCAACGACGACATGCCCTTTCTCGTCGACTCGGTGACGGTCGAGATCACGCGTCGCGAACTGGCGATCCGTCTGCTGGCCCATCCCGTGATCAGCGCGCGACGCGACGCCGCCGGCCTTCTGGTCACGCTGGGCGGCGATGGCGGCCGCGAGTCGGTGATGCGCATCGAGATCGACCACACCGCCGAGCCCGAGGCGCTCGCCGAGGGGCTGCGCGTGGCGCTGGGCGAGGTGCGCCTCGCGGTCGGTGACTGGCTGAAGATGCGCGCGGCCGCGCTCGAGGCGGCGCTCGAGCTTGGCGCGGCGGCGACCCGCGGCGGCGGCGAGCCGCAGGCGCTGGAGGAAGCCGCCGCCTTCCTGCGCTGGGCCGAGGGCAATCACTTCACCTTCCTCGGCCACCGCCGCTACCGCTACGAGGCCGACGGCACGCGCGCACTGATCGACGGCACAGGGCTGGGCATCCTGCGCGATCGCGCCGTGCGCATGTTCGATCCGCATCCCGCCGGCGGCGCGGCGATGACCGCCTTCGCCCGATCCACGGCGCCGATCCTGTTGCTCAAGAGCGATCGGCCCTCGCATGTGCATCGCGGCGGCGCCATGGACGTGATCGTCGTCAAGAGCTACGGCGACGACGGCAAGGTCTCGGGCGAGCGCCGCTTCTGCGGCCTGTTCACGTCGTCAGCTTATCACGCCTCGCCGCGCGACATCCCGCTCTTGCGCCGCAAGGTGGCGCAGATCGTGGCGCGCGCCGGCTTCGATCCCGCCGGCCACGACGGCAAGGCGCTGCTCAACATCCTCGAGACGCATCCGCGCGACGAGATGTTCCAGAGCGACAACGACACGCTCTACGCGATCGCCACGGGAGTCCTGCGATTGCAGGAGCGCCAGCACGTGGCCCTGTTCACCCGCCGCGACTCGGCGGCGCGTTTCCTCTCCTGTCTCGTCTACGCGCCGCGCGACCGCTACGACAGCGATCTGCGGCGGCGGTTCATGGCGACTTTGGAGCGCGCCTATGACGGCGTGATCAGCGGCTATTCGGTGGCGATGGGCGACGAGTCGACCCTGGCGCGCGTGCTGTTCAGCGTGCGGCCGCGCCACGCTGAAGCGCCGCTGCCCGACGACGAGACGGTCGAGCGCCAGCTCGCCGACGTGGCGCGCACCTGGGCCGATCGGCTGCGCGATTCCCTGACCGAACGCTACGGGGAGATCGAGGCGCGCAAGCTGGCGCGTCGCTTCGGCGGCGCCTTCCCGGTCGCCTATCGCGACGCCTTCGACGGCGGGGCGGGTGCGCGCGACCTGGTGCACGTCTCGGCGGCGCTGAGCGAGAAGCCGCTGGGCATCGAGCTCTATCGCCGCGGCGATCGCCAGAAGGGTGCGCTGGGACTGAAGCTGTTCAACGCGGGCGCGCCGATCGCCTTGTCCGACGTGCTGCCCATGCTCGAGAACATGGATCTGCGCGTGCTGACCGAGACGCCCTATCACATCGTTGTGCCGGGCGAGGATGGCGGCGAAGTCTGGCTGCACGATTTCGGCCTGGACGCCGCCGAAGGCCGCGCGATCGACCCGGCCGAGGCCGGCGAGCGCTTCGAAACGGCGCTGGGGGAGATCTGGACCGGCGCGATGGAAAGCGACGGCATGAACCGCCTGGTGCTGCGCGCCGGGCTCGATTCGCGCGACGTGACGGTGCTGCGTGCTTATGCCCGCTTCCTGCGCCAGGCCGGCATCGCCTTCAGCCAGGACTACATGGAGCGCGCGCTGGCGGCGCATCCCGATATCGCCGCCGGCCTGGTGCGACTGTTCCACGCTCGTCTCGATCCCGGCCTCGGCGCGACCGACGCGCCCGCGCGAGTCGCGGCCGTCGCCGCGGCGCGCGACGCGATCGCCGCCGCGTTGGAGCAGGTCACCAGTCTCGACGAGGACCGCATCCTGCGCCGCCTGCTGAGCGCGATGAACGCCACCCTGCGCTCGAACTTCTGGCGCGCCGCCGAGGATGGCGGGCCGAAATCCTTCCTATCGCTGAAGATCGACAGCCGCGCGCTCGACGAACTGCCTGCGCCCAGGCCGCTGGTCGAGATCTTCGTCTACAGCCCGCGCGTTGAGGGCACGCATCTGCGTGGCGGCCGCGTGGCGCGCGGCGGCATCCGCTGGTCGGACCGGCGCGAGGATTTCCGCACCGAGATCCTCGGCCTGATGAAGGCGCAGATGGTGAAGAACGCCGTCATCGTGCCGGTAGGATCCAAGGGCGGCTTCTACTGCAAGCGTGTGCCGGTAGGCGCCACGCGCGAGCAGGTCCAGGCCGAAGGCGTGGAGTGCTACAAAACGCTGATTCGCGGCATGCTCGATATCACCGACAATCTCGACGCCGATGGCACGGTCGAGCCGCCGCCCGATATCGTGCGCCACGACGGCGACGATCCCTACCTCGTGGTCGCCGCCGACAAGGGCACCGCAACCTTCTCCGATATCGCCAATGGCGTGTCGGCCGAATACGACTTCTGGCTGGGCGACGCCTTCGCGTCAGGTGGTTCGGCCGGCTATGACCACAAGAAGATGGGCATCACCGCGCGCGGCGCGTGGGAGAACGTCAGGCGCCACTTCCGTGAGCTGGGCGCCGACATCCAGGAGGCCGCGTTCACCGCCGTGGGCGTCGGCGATATGTCGGGCGACGTGTTCGGCAACGGCATGCTGCGCAGCAAGCACACCAGGCTGTTGGCCGCCTTCGATCACCGCCACATCTTCGTCGATCCTACGCCCGATTCGAAGACGAGCTTCGCCGAGCGCCAGCGCCTGTTCGACCTGCCACGCTCGTCCTGGGCCGACTACGACAAGACGCTGCTGTCGCCCGGCGGCTTCGTCGTCGAGCGCGGCGCCAAGTCCGTCGCCATGACGGACCAGGCGAAGGCGGTGCTCGGCGTTTCGGTCGAGCGCCTGACACCAGTCGAGCTGATGCGCGCCATCCTAAAGGCACCGGTCGACCTGCTGTTCTTCGCCGGCATCGGCAACTACGTGAAGGCGGCGAGCGAGAGCCACGCCGAGGCCGGCGACCGTGCCAACGACGCGCTGCGCATCGACGGTGTGGAGCTGCGCGCAAAGGTCGTCGGTGAAGGCGCCAATCTCGGCGCCACGCAACGCGGCCGCATCGAGGCGGCGCAGCATGGCGTGCGACTCAACACCGACGCGCTCGACAATTCCGCCGGCGTCGACACCTCCGACCACGAGGTCAACATCAAGATCGCGTTAGGCGACGTGGTGCGCCGCGGCGCACTGACGGTTGAGGAACGCGACCGCGTGCTGGCGTCGATGACCGACGATGTCGCCGCTCTGGTGCTGCGCCACAACTACCAGCAGAGTCAGGCGATCACCGTAGCTACTGCGCAGGCCGGCGCCATGCACGAGCGCCACGCCCGCATGATGCGCGCGCTGGAGCGTGCCGGCCGGCTCGATCGCGCTGTCGAGTTCTTGCCCGACAACGATTTGATGAAGCGTCGCGCCACGGCGGGCCAGCCGCTCACGCGGGCCGAGCTCAGCGTGCTGCTGGCCTACGGCAAGCTCGCGGCCAGCGACGAGATCCTCGCCTCCGACCTGCCCGACGATCCGCTGCTCGAGGCCGAGCTGCTGCGCTACTTCCCGGCGGCGATGCAACAGCGCTATGGCGAGGCGATCCGCCGCCACCGGCTGCGGCGCGAGATCATCACGCTGCAGGTGGTGAACTCGATGGTCAACCGCGTCGGCGGCACCTTCGTGCACGACATCCGCGAACGCACCGGGGCCGGCGGCGCCGACATCGCGCGCTGCTTCGCCATCGTGCGCGACAGCTTCGCGCTGCGCGACATCTGGGGCGAGATCGAGGCGCTCGATCCCAAGCTCGTGGCCGAGGCGCAGACCGCGATGCTGATCGCCAGCCAACGGCTGACCGAGCGTGGCACGGTGTGGTGCCTGCGCAACCTGGCGCGGCCGGTGGACATGACGGCGGCGGTGACGCGCTTGAAAGCGGCGATGAGCGCGCTCGACGCCAACCTCGAAAGCCTGCTGCCCGAAGGCGAAAGCCAGCAGCTCAAGGCGCGCGCCGACTCATTCGCCCGGCTGGGCGCCCCCGACTCGCTGGCGATGAAGGTCGCGCGGCTCGACACTTTGGCCGCGACCGGCGACCTCGCCCATCTCGCCGATGGCGCCGGCGTGCCGGTGGCCGAGGTGGCGCGCGTCTACTTCGCATTGGCGGCGCGGCTGGGCCTCGACTGGCTGCGCGGCGCCGCCGAGCGCCTGCCACGCGACAACCACTGGACCATCATGGCCGGCGCCGCGCTGATCGACGACCTCGCCGCCGCGCAACGCACGCTCACCGCCTCGGCCTTGCACCTCGCGGCTTCCGCCGGCGGCCCGCTCGACGCCAACGCCCTGCTCGACGCCTGGACCGCCTCACGCCGCGACCCGCTCGACCGGGCCGCGCGGCTGATCACCGATCTCAAGGCCCAAGCCAACGTCGACGTCGCCATGCTGACCGTGGCGGCACAGGAGATGCGCTCACTGGCGTGAGCTACTTCTCCTTCGCGGCGTCGAGCAGCGCGTCGAACAGACGATCACGCGCGTCCTGCGGTGGGCGCGGCGTGAACCAGACGAACCACGACAAACCGCTCTCGTGCTCGACGGCGATCATACCCACGGTGTCGGGTGCCACGCCCCATGACCCGGTGTGCCAGTAGCGGTACCAGCGACGCAGATGCAGGGCATCGTCGCTGGTGACGTTGACGTGACGGCGCACCAACGCAGCGTTGCGGCCCAGCCAGTAGAACGGCGCGTCGTCATCAGGCCCGGGCGGCATCGTGCCCAACATCGGCCGCTCGCATCGCTCGCGCTCGTTCCAGTCCGTTACGACGGAAGTTTCTGACGGCGCCGGATCGTGGCCACTCACCAGCGACTCACGGCACGCTGGGAAGCGACGCCGCGCCATTACGCGCAGGTACTCGGCGCCGCTCAGCCTCCAGCCGCCAAAGGACGAAAACGCGCGCCAGTCCGGATCGAGCGTGCCCTCTGCGATGCCAGCGGGGCGCAGCACGGCGCGGGCGCAGAAGCGTTCGTAGTCCTCACCGGTCGCGACCTCGATGACCGCGCCCAGCGCGAGGTAGCCGATATTGGAGTAGCGAAATGCCTCGCCTGGCGGCGACTGCAGCGGAGTCGTCAGTGTGGTGGCCAGCAATTCCTGCAGGCTGGCCGTCGCCGGTGATTTGTGCCTCTGCAACAGCTCCAGCGCCGCCGGCGTCATCAGGTCGCGCGGCGGCGTCGCGAAGCCGGCGCGGTGCTCCAGCAACTGCGCCACCGTCGCCAACTTGATACGCGAATCAGCTGGCGCGCCATGCGCCGCAAAGAGAGGACGTAGAGCTTCGCCTACCGTCGTCTCGAAACGGAGTCGACCGGTCGCGATCAGCTCGCCGACGCACTGGCCGGTAATCGCCTTACTGAGGCTGGCCAATAGCACGCGTTGCTTGGGATCCCGTCCACCATAGCCACGCTCCAACACGCTCGCGGCGTCAGGGCCGTGCGCGACGAGCGCGCCCTTCGCGACGCCGTTCTCGTTCATCCACCGCTCGAAGGCGACACGCAGCGCGTCGATCCGATCAAGCGACTGCGCCCGCGCCTCGAACGGAAGAACGATCAAGCAGAGGACAACGACGGCGTGGACGAGCCGTCGCACGCCGTCACGCCCCCGCCACGCGCCGCGTATGGCCGGCCCAGAACGGCTCGCGCAGCTCCTTTCGCTTGATCTTGCCGACCGGCGTCTTGGGCAGCGGCTCGGCACGCAGCACGACCTTGCTCGGCCGCTTGTAGTTGCCGAGCTTCGCCTCGCACAGCGCGATCAGCTCGGCCTCGCTCACGGTCGCGTCCGGCTTGACCGTGCACACCGCGCAGGGCGTCTCGCCCCAGCGTTCGTGCGGAATGCCGAACACCGCCGCCTCGATCACGTCGGGGTGGTCGCACAGCGTGTTCTCGAGCTCGGCGGGGTAGATGTTGAAGCCGCCCGAGACGATCATGTCGCCGGCGCGATCGACCATATAGAGATAACCGTTGGCGTCGAGATAGCCGACATCGCCGGTCTTCACCCAGCCGTCGACCATGCGCTCGGCCGTCGCCTCCGGGTTGTTCCAGAAGCCGGTCATCTGGCCATCGGCCTTGCCGACGATCTCGCCCACCGTGCCCGGCGGCACCTTCTTGTTGTCCTCGTCCCAGATCTGCACCTGGATGAAGGGCAGCGGCAGGCCGCAGGCGCGCAGCGGCGTCGAGCCCGGCACGTCAGTGGCGAACCATTGCCGGGGTCCCATCATCGCGAGTGGCAGAACCTCGGTCTGGCCGTAGCCCTGATACATCGCGTGGCCGAAATACTTCTTCGCCGTGAGCGCCGTGTCGTCGGCGATCGGTGCGGCGGCCACCAGCATGCATTTGAGATACGAGAAGTCGCGGCCCTCGAGACCGGGCAGGCGGTTCATCGCGTTGAGCATGGTCGGCACCATGAACAGATAGGCGATGCGCTCGCGTTCCATCAGGTCGAGCACCTCGGTCGGATCGAAACGGTCGACCACGATGTTGCGGCCGCCGCCGAGCCAGACCGGCAGGAACTGATAGCCCGAGGCGTGGCTGATCGGACCGAGATGCAGGCAGGCATCGCCCGGCGCCACCGGCGGGAAGAGGTAGAACCAGTCGCGGCCGGCGGCGAGCCAGGCGCGATGAGAGTAGGCCACGCCCTTGGGCCGTCCGGTCGTGCCGCCGGTGTGGCGGATGATGTAGTTGTCGGTGTCCTCGATCGGCGGATCAGGATCGATCGGCGATTGGGCGGCGAGCCAGGTTTCGTACGCGGCGTCGCGCACGACGATGCGCTGAAGCTCGGGCAGCTGCGCGCGGATCGGCTCGATCTCGTGCAGGTATTTCTCGTCCACCACCAGCGCGCGGCAATTCGTGTGGCCCATCATGTGGACATGGGCATCGGGCGCGTTGCGGGGATAGAGCGGCACGCGCACCAGATTGGCGATGCCGGCGCCGAGGAAGATGTCGGACGATTCCAGCCGATTGTCCTCGAGCACCGCGACGCGATCCTGCGGCTTCAGCCCGAGCGACAGCAGGCCGTTGGCCATGCGCACGCCGCGCTCCCAGGCCTGCGCAAAGCTCAGCCGCCGCGCGCCCATGACCACCGCCTCACGCTGGGCGTAGTACCCGGCCGCGCTGCGCATCTGCGTGCGCACGTCCATGATCGTCCCTCCCCGAGGCCCGCTTCGGAGACGGGAGTATGCCCCTATGGCTTGTAAACCTGGAAGCCGTAGGCCAGCAGCTTGCGGTCGCCATGCCAGATCTCCAGCGCCCAGGCGCCGGGGATCAGCTCGGCCGGGCGCTCGAAGCGGAAGCCGTGGAAGGTGGTGACGCCCATCCGGTAGGCATAGGCGCAGCCGTCGTCGCGCCGGGGCTTGCCGGTGACGGCGTCAGGAATGCCCGGATCGGGCGCGCGCCACAGCACGCGGAAACTGGTCACGCCGTCGGGCACGGTGCCGACCGGCCGGAAGGTCACGCCGAACAGGGTGCCCAACCGCGCCGGGATGCGGGTGGTGCGCTCCTGAGCGGAAATATTGACGTCACCGCGGGCGGGCTCGCTCAGCGATTCGCAGAGGCCGACTGGCGTCGAGCGTGCGCCGGCAGGGACCGGATAGATGCCCGCCTCGACGATCTCGATGTCGCGCACGCCCTTGCCGCCCGTCGTATTGCCCGCGCAGGCCGCCAGGCTGGCCAACAGGATCAGGCCTAGCCACCGCATGAGTCTCTCCCTGGCTATATGATTGAGCGGTCGCTTCTATTCTAGAATAAAAATGAGCGCTCGCAACTGACTTGGTTGCCTCGACGGGGCTGGGGGCCATCGCCATGATGCCGGCCGCTCAAGGGGACGGGCTGGGGGAGCGTGCGATGGCCGGTGCGTTGGCAGGATTGAAGATCGTCGACATGACGGTCGTCGCGCTGGGGCCCTTCGCCACCATGATGCTGGCCGAGCAGGGCGCCGAGGTGATCAAAGTCGAGTCGCCGGAAGGCGACACCACGCGCCATGTCGGGCCGTCCAAGACCAATCCCGGAATGGCCCCGCACCACCTGTTCGTGAACCGCAACAAGCGCTCGCTGTGCCTCGACCTGAAGCGCCCCGAGGCGCTCGCGGCGCTCATGAAGGTGATCGAGGGCGCCGACGCGCTGGTCTATTCGATCCGGCCGGCGGCGATGGGCCGGTTGGGCCTGTCCTACGAAGCGGTGCGCCGGGTCAATCCGGAGATCTGCTACGTCGGCGCCTACGGCTATCACGAAGACGGCCCCTACGGGCATTTGCCGGCCTATGACGACGCCATCCAGGCGGTCTCGGGCGTCGCCGCGCTGATGGGCGGCAAGGACGGCCCGCCGCGCTATGCGCCGACCGTGCTGGCCGACAAGACCGTCGGCCTGACACTGGCCTACGCCATCCTGATCGCCCTGATGCACAAGGTGCGCACGGGCAAGGGCCAGAAGGTCGACGTGCCGATGTTCGAGACCATGGTGAACTGGCTGATGCTGGAGCACCTCTGGGAGCGCTCCTTCGCCGCGCACGGCACCTTGGGCTACAGCCGGCTGACGACGCCCACGCGCAAGCCCTATCGCGCCAAGGACGGCTACCTGGCGATCCTGCCCTATACCGATCGGCACTGGCGCGCCTTCTTCGAGGTCGCCGGCGAGCCCCAGGTGATGGACGACCCGCGCTACGCCACCATGAGCCAGCGCTCGCGGCGTATCGCCGAAATCTACGCCATGGTCGAGCGGCTGACGCCCGCGCGCAGCGTGGCGGACTGGATCGAGGCGCTGCAGGCGCGCGAGATCCCCTGCATGCCGGTGAAGTCGCTGGAGCAGCTGTTCGAGGACCCGCACCTCGCCGCGCGTGGCATGTTTCGCACCGTCGAGCATCACAGCGAGGGCGAGATCACCACCCTCGCGCCGCCGATCGCCTTTTCGGCGACGCCCAGCGAGCACCTCAGGGGCGCGCCGCTGCTGGGCGAGGATTCGCTCGCCGTGCTGCGCGAGGCGGGCGTATCCGAGGCCGACATAGCGGCGCTGCGGGCGGCCGGCGCCTTGCGATCGGCCGGCTGACCGGCGCCTGATGGAAGAGGTGCGCCACATCGCGCAGGTCCGGCGCAGGAGAATCCGCTGGCGGCGTTAGTCCGATCTGCTAAACCGAGCGCCGTCGGCGGAGCTCGGGAGGCCCCGCCGGCCGAGCATTATCGTCGATGTGCGGCTTGCGGGGAGGTCCGGGTGGAAACCCAGCTTCGAGTGATTGGCGGCGCGTTGTGTCTGTTCGCCGTCTACCTGACCTGGCGAATGGGCACCGCGAGCCCGCTGGTATGGACCGCCTGGATCATCGGCGGCACCGCCATCGTCGTCTTCTTCCTGGCGCGTTACCTGCTGCCCGTGGCCGAGGTCATCGACTGGGTCAACGAGCAGATCGGCAAGGTGTGCGACTGGCTGATCCTGCTGGCCTGCGTCGTCAGCGCCGGCAACGCCATGGTGCGCTACGCCTACGACACCAGCTCGAACGCCTGGCTCGAAATCCAGTGGTACATGTTCGCGGTGATCGTGATGTTCGGCGCCGCCTACACGCTGAAGAAGAACGAGCATGTGCGCGTCGACATCATCTACGTGATCCTCAAGGAACGCGGCCAGCTGTGGATCGACATCATGGGCACGCTGCTCTTCCTGCTGCCGGCCTGCGTGCTGCTGACCTGGCTGTCGTGGCCGTTCTTCATGCAGTCCTTCAACGTGCTGGAACATTCGAGTAACGCCGGCGGCCTGCTGCGCTGGCCGATCAAGCTGGTGCTGCCGGTGGGCTTCGCGCTGGTGGCGCTGCAGGGCATCTCCGAGCTGATCAAGCGCGTCGCCACCGTCGAGGGCCTGAAGGTCGCGGTCGAGACCAAGTACGAGAGGCCGCTGCAATGATCCCGCTCGAGTGGATGCCGCCGCTGATGTTCGGCGGCCTCGTGGTGTTCATGCTGATCGGCTATCCCGTCAGCTTCTCGCTCGCCGCCGTCGGGCTGGTCTTCGGCTTCCTATCGATCAACCTCGGCTTCTTCGACCTGAACTTCATGCAGGCGATCCCGGGCCGCGTTTTCGGCAGCATCCTGTCCAACGAGTTGCTGCTGGCGATCCCGTTCTTCACCTTCATGGGCGCCATATTGGAGAAATGCGGGCTGGCCGAGGACATGCTCGAATCGATGGGCCAGCTCTTCGGGCCCATCAAAGGCGGCCTGGGCTACTCGACCATCATCGTCGGCTTCATCCTCGGCGCCATCACCGGCACGGTGGCGGCGCAGGTCATCGCCATGGCGCTGATCACCATGCCCGTGATGATGCGCTACAAGTACGACATGCGCTACACGACGGGCGTGCTCGCCGCGTCAGGCACCATCACGCAGCTGGTGCCGCCGTCGCTGGTCCTGATCGTGCTCGCAGACCAGCTCGGCCGCTCGGTCGGCGACATGTATCTCGGCGCCTGGGGCCCCTCGATACTGCAGATCGCGCTGTTCGCCCTCTACACCTGGGCCCTGACCCTGGTGCGGCCCAACGCCCTGCCGCCGGTGCCGCGCACGCTGCACGGCTGGCCGCTGTTCACCAAGTGCATGTGGGGCATCATCCCCGCCGGCGTGCTGATCTTCCTCGTGCTCGGCACCATCATGATGGGCCTGGCGACGCCGACGGAAGCGGGCGCCATGGGCACGATCGGCGCCATCGTGCTGGCCGTGGTGCGCAACGCGCCGATGTCGAAGCTCGACAAGATCGCCTTCGGCGGCGGCATCGCCGCCGCGCTGATCGGGTCGGCCATCGGCGTCGTCGCTTTCAAGTCGCTGCCGTTCAAGATCGCCTTCACCGTGATGTTCGCCGCCATCATCTGGCTGTGCTGGCGCGCCTGGCAGGAGCGCGACCTGCGCAACCTGATCATCCAGGCGTTCCAGGCGACCATGCGCATCACCGCGATGGTGGCCTTCATCATCGTCGGCGCGACCTGCTTCTCGATCACCTTCGCCGGCGTCGACGGCGGTCACTGGGTCGAGCACCTGCTGAGCGGCCTGCCGGGCGGCGTCTGGGGCTTCCTGATCGTCGTCAACATCTTCGTGTTCTTCCTGGCGTTCTTCCTCGATTTCTTCGAGATCGCCTTCATCATCGTGCCGATGCTGGCGCCGGTGGCGCAGAAGCTGCTCGCCCCGGTGGTTGGCGCCGACGCAGCGCTGATCTGGTTCGGCGTCATCCTGTGCGTGAACATGCAGACCTCGTTCATGCACCCGCCCTTCGGTTTCGCGCTGTTCTACCTGCGCAGCGTCGCGCCCAAGGAGGTCAAGAGCTCGGACATCTACTGGGGCTCTATCCCTTGGGTGCTGCTGCAGCTGGTGATGGTCGGCCTGGTGATTTTCTTCCCCAAGATCGTCACCATCACCCTCGACAAGCCGCACGGCATCGATCCCAACAAGGTCAAGATCGAGCTGCAGGCGCCATCCGACGACGAGCCGCCACCCATCATCATTCCGCCGGCCAAAAACTGAGCCGGCGCCCGTACCAATGAAAAAGGCCCCGCCGCGAGGCGGGGCCTTCTTCTTGTCCAGGAGCCCTCGATCAGGCCAGCTTGCCGGCCGCCGACATGCGCGCGAGGAAGTTGTCGAAGCCGCCTTCAGCGACGCGCGTCCACAGAACCTGCTCGGCGCGGTAGGGCCTCCAGTGATCGTAGACCTTCTTGAACTTCGGGTTCTTGGCCGCGATCTCGGCGTAGAGCTCGGTCGCGGCGTTGAAGCAGGCCTCGAGCACCGCGTTGGGGAAGGGTGAGAGCTTCACGCCGCCGGCCACCAGGCGGCGCAGTGCCGGCGGGTTGCCGTGGTCGTACTTGCCCAGCATCCACAGGGTGATCTCGTTGGCCGAGACCTCGATCGCCTTCTGGTAGGCCGGCGGCAGCGAAGCCCATGATTTGGCGTTGATGTAGCCCGTGCCCATGCCGGTGCCTTCCCACCAGCCCGGGTAGTAGTAGAAAGGCGCGACCTTGTTGAAGCCGAGCTTCTCGTCGTCGTACGGGCCGACCCACTCGGCCGCGTCGATCGTGCCCTTCTCGAGCGCCGGATAGATCTCGCCACCGGCGATCTGCTGGGCGACGACGCCGAGCTTGGCGAGGATCTGGCCGGCGAAGCCGCCGACGCGGAACTTCAGGCCCTTCAGGTCCTCGACCGTCTTGATCTCCTTGCGGTACCAACCGCCCATCTGCGCGCCGGTGCCGCCCATCAGGTGGCCGACGACGCCGTAGTCCTTGTAGAACTCGTCCATCAGCTGGCGGCCGCCACCATGCATCCACCACGCGACGTGCTGGCGGCTGTTCAGCCCGAAGGGCACCGCGGTGTCGAAGGTGAAGGTGATGTCCTTGCCGATGTAGTAGTAGGCCGCCGTCTGGCCGATCTCGACCGTGGCGTTCTGCACCGCGTCGAGCACCTGCAGGCCAGGCACGATCTCGCCGGCGGCGAAGGGCGTGATCCTGAACTTGCCGTCGGTGAGTTCACCGACCCGCTTGCAGAAATGCTCGGCGCCGCCATAGAGCGTGTCGAGCGACTTGGGGAAGCTCGACGTCAGGCGCCATTTGACTTCCGGCATGCCCTGCGCGATCGCCGGCGCGGTGATCGAGGCGGCCGCGACGGCTCCGGCGCCGACGGCACCGGTCCTGACAAACTTGCGACGATTCATTGGCGCTATCCTCCCTGTTGCATGAGCCCGTCTTGTCTCGCGGGATGAAAAGACTCTGACACCGGCGGGAAGATTTGCAACCCCAGGACAGAAAAAGCCCCGCCTTGCGGCGGGGCTTCGTGACAGCCGAGATCGGTGGCGGGTCTAGCGGCCGCGCGCCGACATCGAGAAGTTGAAGTTGTCGAAGGTGTTCTCGGCGACGCGGAACCACAGGTTCTGGTCGGCGCGGAACTCCTTGAGGCTGTCGTAGATCTTCTTGAAGCCGGCGTTCTTGGCCGACACTTCGTCGTAGTACTTGTAGGCCGCGTCGAAGCAAGCCTCGAGCACCGGCCGCGGGAACGGCTTGAGGACTGCGCCGCCAGCCACCAGGCGCTTCAGCGCCGCCGGGTTGCCGGCGTCGTACTTCGGCACCATCCAGCTGGTGACCAGGCCGGACGCGGCCTCGATCATCTTGCGATAGCCGACCGGGATCGACTCCATCGCCTTGCTGTTGACGTACATCGAGCCGACCGAGGCGCCTTCCCACCAGCCCGGGTAGTAGTAGTACTTGGCGACCTTGTTGAAGCCGAGCTTCTCGTCGTCGTACGGACCCACCCACTCGCAGGCGTCGATCGTGCCCTTCTCGAGCGCCGGATAGATGTCGCCGCCGGCGATCTGCTGCGGCACGACGCCCAGGTTGGTGAGGATCAGGCCGGCGAAGCCGCCGACGCGGAACTTCAGGCCCTTCAGGTCATCGAGCGAGTTGATCTCCTTGCGGAACCAGCCGCCCATCTGGCAGCCGGTGCCGCCGAAGGGGAAACTGGTGATGCCGTACTGCTTGTAGAACTCGTTGACCAGCGCGCTTCCGCCGCCATGGGTCAGCCAGGCGAGATACTGGCGCTGATTCATCGAGAACGGCAGGCCGGTCTCGAACACGAAGCTCGGATCCTTGCCGAAATAGTAATAGGCCGCGGTCTGGCCCATCTCGACGGTCGCGTTCTGCACCGCGTCGGCCACCTGCAGGCCGGGCACGATCTCGCCGGCGGCGAAGACGCGGATCTGGAACTTGTTGTCCGACATCTCGCCGATGATCTTGGCGAAGAGTTCGGCGCCGCCGTACAGCGTGTCGAGCGACTTGGGGAAGCTCGACGTCAAACGCCACTTCACTTCCGGCATCGACTGCGCGATCGCCGGCGCGGCGACGCTGGCCGTTGCCACAGCCGTCGCGCCGACGCCGGCCTGCTTGACAAATTTACGCCTGTTCATGACTTGAATGCCTCCTGAGCGGCCCACGAGTGTACCCAGGCGGCCGCTTCTGTCCGTCCCTTAGGCCCCGGGCGCGCGGACATTGCCACGCGCCCGGAGAATGTCAAAGCCGGCTATCGGACGGTCTGCGCCGCCGTGAAGGCGAAGTTCTCGTAGGTCAGCTCGGCGACGCGGAACCACAAATATTGATCGTCGCGGAACTTGCGCCACGGCTCATAGACCGCCTTGAATTTCGGGTTCTTGCCCGAAATCTCGTCATAGAGCTCGTGGGTCGCTTTCCAGGCCGCCGCCAGGATCTCGCGCGGATAGGGCCTGAGCTGGGCCCCGGCGGCCACCAGCCGGCGCAGCGCCTGCGGGTTCTGGTGGTCGTAGCGCGCCATCATGTCGCCATTGGTCTCGGCCGCGGCGACCTCGATCATGCCGCGATAGATCGGCGGCAGGCCGTCCCACAGGCCCTTGTTGACCATCAGGCTGATCTGCGTGCCGGCCTCCCAGAAGCCCGGGTAGTAGTAGAACGGCGCCACCTTGTGGAAGCCGAGCTTCTCGTCGTCGTGCGGGCCGACCCATTCGGCGCCGTCGATCGCGCCGCGCTCCAGCGAGGGGTAGATCTCGCCGCCTGCGATCTGCTGCGGCACGGCGCCCAGCTTGGACCAGACCTGGCCGCCGATGCCGGGGATGCGCATCTTCAGGCCCTTCACGTCGTCGAGCGTCTTGAGCTCCTTGCGGAACCAGCCGCCCATCTGCACGCCGGTGTTGCCGGCCGGCATGGTCACGACGTTGTACTCGGCCATGAAGTCGCGCATCAGCTGGGCGCCGCCGCCCTGCGTGATCCAGGCGTGCTGCTGGCGCGCGGTGAGCCCGAAGGGCACGCCGGCGTCGAAGCCGAAGGTCAGATCCTTGCCGACGAAGTAGTAGCTGGCGGTATGGCACATCTCGACCGTGCCGTTCTGCACCGCGTCGAGCGCCTGCAGCGCCGGCACCACCTCGCCCGGCGCGAAGACGCGGATCTGGAACTTGTTGTCGCTGAGCTGCGCGACCCGCTTGGCGAAGGACTCGGCGCCGCCAAAAAGCGTGTCGAGCGACTTGGGAAAGCTCGACGTCAGGCGCCACTTGAGCTCCGGCAGGGCCTGCGCTATCGCCGGCGCGGCGAGCGTGCTGGCGGCGGCGCCGATCGCCGCGGTCTTCAGAAGTCTCCGTCTGTCCATGAAAGTCTCCCGTGCTGGCATGAGCCGTTGGCCGGCCTTATCGAACGCGGGGGTACCCAGGCGCCCCCGACGCCGGTGCCGCATGATACACGAGCCAAGAAGAAAAAGGCCCCGCCGAAGCGGGGCCTTCCTGCCGGAGCCGGACCGGCTCAGAGCTTGTTCTGCGCCGACATGCGGCCCATGAAGTTGTCGAAGGTGCCCTCGGCGACGCGGAACCACAGTACCTGGTCGTTGCGGAACGCCTTCCACGAATCGAAGACCTTCTTGAACTTGGCGTTCTTCGCCGAGGTCTCGGCGTAGAGCTCGACGGCGGCGTTGTAGCAGGCCTCGAGCACCGCTGCCGGATAGGGTGCCAGCTTGGTGCCGCCGGCGACCAGTTCGCGCAGCGCCTTGGGGTTCTGCGCGTCGTACTTGGCGACCGACCAGTCGGTGGTCTCGGCGCAGGCCGAGGCGAGGACTTCCTTGTACATGGGCGGCAAGGCATCGAACGCCTTCAGGCCGACATAGAGCGACAGCGCCGCGCCGCCTTCCCACCAACCGGGGTAATAGTAGTGCGGCGCCACCTTGTTGAAGCCGAGCTTCTGGTCGTCATAGGGGCCGACCCATTCGGCGGCGTCGATCGTGCCCTTCTCCAGCGCCGGATAGATCTCGCCGCCGGCGATCTGCTGCGGCACGACGCCGAGCTTGGTCATCACCTGCCCGGCGAAGCCGCCGATGCGCATCTTGACGCCCTTCATGTCCTCGACGGTCTTGATTTCCTTGCGGAACCAGCCGCCCATCTGCGCGCCGGTGTGCGACATCAGGAACGAGGTGACCTTGTAGTCCTTGTAGAACTCGCGCATCAGCTCGAGCCCGCCGCCGTGATAGACCCAGGAGTTGTGCTGCCGGGTGTTGAGGCCGAAGGGCACGGCGGTGTCGAAGGCGAAGGTCGGGTCCTTGCCGACGTAGTAGTACGACGCGGTGTGGCCGCACTCGACCGTCTCGTTCTGCACCGCGTCGAGCACCTGCAGGCCGGGCACGATCTCGCCGGCGGCGAAGACACGGATCTGGAACTTGTTGTCGGTCAGCGCCGCGACGCGCTTGGCGAAGAACTCGCCCGAGCCATAGATGGTGTCGAGGCTCTTGGGAAAGCTCGACGCCAGGCGCCACTTCACCTCGGGCATGGATTGCGCGATCGCCGGCGCCGCGACGAGGGTCGCGGCCGCGACGCCCCCAACGCCGGCCCGCTTGACGAACTTGCGACGATTCATCCTGGAAGTCTCCTCTGGTCCGATATGGGATCTCGGCCGCCCGCTGTCCGGGCGAGCCCTGGCCCCCGTGGGCCGGTCTTCTAACCGTTTCCGGGCACTCCGAACAGGGCCGAGCCGGCGAAGAAAAAGCCCTCTCGCCGTGGGGACGAGAGGGCCAAGGTTGGCGTCCGCCAGCGGAAACGGGGAAGAGCCGCCGACCACGCTCCAAACCATCCGCAGGATGCTCGGCCCGTATGACAGGGCCATGTCGCGTGGGCGTCAGGTATATGACGCAATCCACCACTGCTTGGTGGAATGACGACTGCTCAGGCCTGCTGGACGTCGAGGGCGTAGCCCGCCGCCCGCACGGTGCGGATGACGTCGGCGTGGCGCTCGCCGTTCAACGCCACCCGCAGGCGACGGATATGGACATCGACGGTGCGCGCCTCGACATAGACGTCGCGGCCCCACACCGCGTCGAGCAGCTGCTCGCGCGAGAAGACCCGGCCGGGGTGCTCCATCAGGTGGCGTAGCAGGCGGAACTCGGTGGGGCCCAGATGCACCGGCTTGCCGCCGCGCATCACGCGGTGCTGCACCAGGTCCATGGCGATATCGGCGTACTCCAGCACCTCGTCGGCCAAGGCCGGGCGAATGCGGCGCAAGACCGCGCGGATGCGCGCCACCAGCTCGCTGGGCGAGAACGGCTTGGAGACGTAGTCGTCGGCGCCGGCGTCCAGCCCCCGGATGCGGTCACCCTCCTCGCCGCGCGCCGTCAGCATGATGATCGGGATGTTCGAGGTGGTCGGCTGGCGCCGGAGCTGGCGGCAGACCTCCAGGCCCGACATCAGCGGCAGCATCCAGTCGAGCAGCACGAGGTCGGGTCGATCGTCGGCGACCGAGGTCAGCGCCTCCTCGCCATTGGTCGCCACAGTCACGCGGTAGCCCGACCGCTCGAGGTTGTAGCGCATCAGCTCGACGAGCGATTTCTCGTCCTCGACGAGCAGGATATGCGGCTGGATCGCGGTCATCGTCGCTCGATACTCAGGCGGGCCGGTAGATCGCGCCGCTGCCCTTGGGACGATCCGACGCGAACGACGTGCCGGTGACGCGGAAGGCGATCAGCTCTGCGATGTTGGTGACATGATCGCCGATGCGCTCGATGTTCTTGGACATGAACATCAGATGGGTGCCCGCCGTGATCGTGCGCGGGTCTTCCATCATGTAGGTCAGCAGCTCGCGGAACAGGCCGTTGTAGACGTCGTCGATCTCCTCGTCGCGCTTCCACACCGCCTCGGCGGCGGCGACATCGTTCTTGGCGAAGGCGTCGAGCACGTCGGTCAGCAGGCTCTGCACCAGCCGGCCGATCCGGTCGATGCCGCCGATGGCGCGCGGTAGCGCCGCACCCTGCATCAGCACGAGCGAGCGCTTGGCGTTGTTCTTGGCGTAGTCGGCGATGCGCTCCAGCGTGGTCGCCATCTTAACCGCCGATAGGATCTGGCGCAGGTCGATCGCCATCGGTTGGCGCAGAGCCAGCATCTGCAGCACGTGTTCCTGGATATCCTTCTCGATCGCGTCGATGCGGACGTCGGCGGCGATCACCGATTCGGCGAGGCCGCTGTCGCGCTCGCGGATCGCCTGCAGCGAGCGCGCGAGTTGCGATTCGGCAAGGCCGCCCATTTCGCTGATCCTCGAGTCGAGCCGCGACAGCTCCTCGTCGAAGCGCTTGAACAGATGCTCGTTCGCCATCGGGAGTCCTCCGAACGCCACTCGCCTCAGCCAAATCGGCCGGTGATATAGGCCTGGGTCCGCGCTTCCTTGGGATTGGTGAAGATCTGCCTGGTCTCGCCGTACTCGACCAGATAGCCGAGATGGAAGAAGGCGGTGTACTGCGAGACGCGCGCGGCCTGCTGCATTGAATGGGTGACGATGGCGATGGTGAAGTTCTGCCTGAGCTCGTCGATCAGTTCCTCGATGATCGCCGTGGCGATCGGATCGAGCGCTGAGCACGGCTCGTCCATCAGGATGACCTCCGGGCTGACCGCGATTGCGCGCGCGATGCATAGGCGCTGCTGCTGGCCGCCCGACAGGCCGGTGCCAGGCTGGTCGAGGCGATCGGCGACCTCCTTCCACAGGCCGGCCTTCTTCAGGCTGGTCTCGACGATGCCGTCGAGCTCGGCCTTGTTGGCCGAAAGCCCGTGGATGCGCGGGCCATAGGCAACATTGTCGTAGATCGACTTGGGAAACGGGTTGGGCTTCTGGAAGACCATGCCGACCCGGGCGCGCAGCTGCACCACGTCGACCGTCTTGTCGTAGACGTTCTGGCCGTCGAGCGTGATCGCGCCCTCGACGCGCGCGCCCAGGATCACGTCGTTCATGCGGTTGAGGCAGCGCAGGAAGGTCGACTTCCCGCAGCCGGACGGACCGATCATCGCCGTGACGCTGCGGTTGCGGACCGGCAGGCTGACGTCGAACAGCGCTTGCTTGGCACCGTAGAACACCTTGACGTCGACGCCTTCCATCTTGGGCGGCGGCAACGCATCCATCGGCGAGACTATGTTGAGCACGGTCGGCATGAAGTGTCCCTGGACGATGTGATCGACGCGCGGTCTACCACTTGATCTTCGAGCGCATGCGGATACGGAACCAGATGGCGAAGCCGTTCATCGCCAGCGTCATCACCAGCAATACGAGGCCGGCCGCCGCGGCGTTGGCCTGAAAGGCCGGATCGGGGCGCGACACCCAGTTGAACATCTGGATCGGCATCACGGTGAACGGATCGAGCAGCCACTGGAACGAGATGTAGGGGAACGAATCGCGCACCGGCGGCGTCGGCAGGAAGGCGATGAACGACAGCGCGCCGATCATGACCAGCGGCGCCGTCTCGCCCAGCGCGCGCGACAGGCCGATGATCACACCGGTCGAGATGCCCGGCGAGGCGTAGGGCAGGACGTGATGCGAGGTGACCTGCCACTTGGTGGCGCCGACGCCATAGGCGGCCTCGCGGATCGAGTAGGGCACGGCGCGCACCGATTCGCGCGTGGCGACGATGACGATCGGCAGAATCAGCAAGGCGAGCGTCAGGCCGGCGGTGGCGACGCTCTGGCCGAGCCCCAACCCGTAGACGAGCACGCCCAACGCGAGCAGGCCGTAGACGATCGAGGGCACGCCGGCGAGATTGTTGACGTTGATCTCGATGACATCGGTGATCCAGTTGCGCCGCGCGTATTCCTCGAGATAGACGCCGGCGGCGACGCCGACCGGCACGGCGACGAAGGCGCAGACCAGCACGACCAATAGCGAGCCGACCCAGGCCGCGAGGATTCCCGCCTGCGTTGCGCGACGCGACGGGAAGTTGCCGAAGAACTCCGGCGTCAACCGGGCCCAGCCGTCGCTCAGCAAGCCGCCGAGCAGCGCCATCAGCGTGACGGCGCCGACGCTGGTGACGACGATGCCCAGGCCGACGAATGCCGCCTCGGCGCGACGGGCGCGCTGGATGCGCTCCGTCGCGCCGAAACCCCGGCTAGGTGGTGTCCGGTCGGTCGATACGGTGTCGGTCGCGGCCATGGTTAGTAGGCCTCCCGGAATCTCTTGCGCAGCCAGTAGGCGGCCAGGTTGAACACCAGGGTCATCGCCATCAGCGTCAGGCCGGCGGCAAAGATCGACTGGTAGGCGATCGAGCCATGCGGCAGGTCGCCGAGCGCCACCTGCGCGATGTATGCGGTGATGGTCGCCGCCGACTCGGTCGGGTTGAAGGTGAAGTTGGGCTGCTGGCCAGCGGCGATAGCGACGATCATGGTCTCGCCCACGGCGCGCGAGATCGCCAGCACGGCGGCGGCGGCGAGGCCCGAGAAGGCCGCCGGCACGACGACCTTGATCGAGGTCTGCAGCCTCGTGGCGCCCATCGCCAGCGATCCGTCGCGCAGGCTGTCGGGCACGGCGCGCATCGCGTCCTCGCTGAGCGAGCTGATGTAGGGAATGATCATGATGCCCATGACGATGCCGGCGCTCAGAACGTTGAAGCCCGGCAAGTTGGGCAGGATCGTCGCCTGCAAGAGCGGCGTGACGATCAGCAGCGCGAAGTAGCCATAGACCACGGTGGGGATGCCGGAGAGCAGCTCCAGGAACGGCTTGAGCGTCTCGCGCACCCGGGCGCCGGCGAACTCGCTGAGATAGATCGCGATCACCATACCCAGCGGCAGGGCGACGAGCAGCGCCACCAGCGACGACAGCAAGGTGCCCAGCACGAGCGGCAGGATGCCGTACTCGGCGTCGGAGAAGAGCGGCGTCCAGGTCCTGCTGGTGAGGAACTCGACAATCGAGACATGGCTGAAGAACGCCAGCGATTCGCGGATCAGCACCAGGACGATCGTGAGCGTGACGACCACGGACACCGCGGCGCAGGCGAAGAGCAGTGCCTCGATCGCGCGCTCGCGCATGTATTGGCGCCGGCGTCGGGCGACCGCCTGTGGCGAGTTCAGCCGCGTCGTGGCGGGCTGGGCGAGGTTCGCCATCTCGATGTCCCCCAATACGAGCGTGACGGCGGGGAAGCCTCCCCGCCGTCACGCTCCGTCAGACTTTCGGCTCGCGCTTCAGCAGCTCGAGGATCGGCAGGCCCACTTCCGGGTGGCCGCCGAACGCTGTGCCGACCGTCTTCTTGGCGATGCGCTCGCGCGCGATCGCGTAGGCCTGGTCGGGCAGCGCGACATACTTCACTTCCTTGATGAGCGCCTGAGACTTCAAATAGAAATCGAGGAAGTTCCTGACCTCGGCGCGATCGAGCGCCTTGACGTTGATGTAGACGAACAGCGGGCGCGACAGCGGGCTGTAGGTCCCGTCGACCACGGTCTTCTCGGACGGCGACACCGCGCCCTTGCCCTTGCCCTCGTCAATCGCCAGCGCCTTCATCTTGGCGGCGTGCGGCTGGAAGTAGGCGTAGGGAATGAAGCCCAGCGCGTTGCGATCGTTCTCGATGCCGGTCACCAGGACGTTGTCGTCCTCCGACGCCGTGAAGTCGGAGCGAGACGCCTTGGCCTTGCCGGTAACCGCCTCGGTGAAATAGTCGAAGGTGCCGGAATCGGCGCCGGCGCCGTAGAGCTTGAGCGGCTGGTCGGGCCACCCGGCCTTGACGTCCTTCCACTTCATGACGGTGCCCTTGGCCGCCGGCTCCCACATCTTCTTCAGCTCGGCGATGGTGATCGCGCTCACCCAGGTGTTTTTTGGGTTGACCGCGACCGTCAGCGCGTCGAAGGCGACCGGGATCTCGATGTACTGGACGCCGGCCTTGGCGCAGTCGTCAATTTCCGACTTCAGGATCGGCCGCGAGGCGTTGGAGAGATCGGTCTCGCCGCGGCAGAATTTCTTGAAGCCGCCGCCGGTGCCGGAGATACCGACCGTCACCCTGACGCCCCTGTTGGCCTTCTGGAATTCCTCGGCTACCGCCTCGGTGATCGGGAACACGGTGCTCGACCCGTCGACCTTGATCGTGCTCTGGGCGAGCGCCTGGACCGGCGCCAGGCCGGCCACCGCGAGCGCGATAAGCGCGCCGGCTGCAATGCTTCGGTTGGACATGGAGGCTCCTTGTTCGAGCGACCGGCGGCCCCAACGGTCACGCCGTCGGGCCGCAGTCCTATGAAGAGGGCACAACCGTTCTATTGCGGGATTGTTACGCTTTGATGAATTCGACCAACAGGTGGATAACTTGTCGGCCGGGCTTGAGGTGCGCCGCTACGCAGGGTCGACGGGGCGTGATTCACCTTGGGATTGAGAGGGTAGCGCCACCGGCAGGACCACCGTGAAGGTCGAGCCGCGGCCCGGTTCGCTGTCGATCTCGAGTCGGCCGCGATGGCGGCTGAGCGCGTGCTTGACGATCGCCAGGCCCAGGCCGGTGCCGCCCATCTCGCGCGAGCGCGCCGTGTCGACGCGATAGAAGCGCTCGGTCAGGCGCGCGACATGCTCGGAGGCGATACCCTCGCCCTGGTCGACGACATGGACGCGGACCCAGCCGTCCCCGGCTTTCGCGACCACCCGAACCGCAGTGCCGGCCGCCGTGTACTTCACCGCATTGTCGGCGAGGTTCTGGAACACCATCGTCAGCTCGTCGGCGTCGCCGGTCACGGCAGGCAGATCGTCGGGGATATCGAACGCGACGGTGACGCCGCGCTGACGCGCCTTCATGTCGATCAGGTCGCGCACGCCACGCAGCACGCCGGCGACATCGACGCGCGCCGTCGGCGGCTCGTGCTCGCGTTGCTCGATGCGCGAGAGCGACAGCAGGTCCTCGACCAGGCGGCGCATGCGGTCGGTCTGCTCGGCCATGATGGCGAGGAAGCGCGCGCGCGCCTCGGGGTCGTCGCGCGCCGGGCCTCGCAGGGTCTCGACGAAGCCGACCAGGCCCGCCAGCGGCGTGCGCAGCTCGTGGCTGGCGTTGGCGACGAAGTCGGCGCGCATGCGCTCGGCGCGGCGCAACGCGCTGATGTCGTGCAGCACGATCAGCGCCAGCGAGCCGTCGGCGGTGGCGCGCGGCAGGCGCTTGACGTGGGCGGAGAAGACGCGCTCCGGCGGCCCGGCCAGCGCCAGCTCGACGATCGCCGTGTCGATCGGCGCCTGCGCCTCCAGCGCCGCGTCGATCGCATCGAGCAGCGCGGGATGCCGCACGGTCGCCGACAGGTCGCGATCGGCCGTCGGCGTACCCACGAGATCGCTGGCGGCCCGGTTCCAGCGCACCAGACGGCGCCTGCGATCGACGGCGAAGAGCGGGTCGGGCAGGCCATCGACGATGGTCTGCGCCGAGACCTGCAGCCCGGCGATCGCCTCGCGCTGACGCCGCCACATGCCGTCGAGCGCCTGCACGCCGGTGGCGAGCTCCTCGGCCGCGGGCGACAGCACGAAGCGCGGCACGTCGGACTCCTCGCCGCGCGCCAGGGTCTCGACGTAACGCGAAAATCGCACGAAGGAATGCAGATAGCGGCGCACGACGATGGCGGTGAGGCATCCAATCGCCGCCATCGCCGCCATCGCATGCCAAACTGGCAGCCAGCCCGCCACGGCCATCACGCCCAGCACGATCACCGTCGGCGCCAGCACCACGGCGTTGGCGATCAGGTGGCGCCGTAACGGCAGGCTGGGTTCGTTATCGGCCATCGGGTCAGACTATACGCCGCGATTTTGTGGTCTTGATCAAAACCAGCCGCCGCGTTTGACGCGGCCGACTCCAGTCGGAATATCCGTTCCTTTCCCCTTCCTTTCCTTTCCCTTCCCTTCCTCACGGGTCCGTCACCGTGCCGGCACAGGGCTCGTCCTGGTCCGGTCCGGGCAAACTCGACGCTCGCTCCTTGACGTTGAATACCTGGTGCCGGGGAAAGCTGGGCACGACACCGTACTCGACACCGCCGACCGTATAGCGGCGCACGAAGCCGTGGTGCACCAGGGCGTCGAGCACGCGCGCGAAGTCGACCTCGTCGTAGGGCAGGACCTGGATCTTCAGCTCAGCCGGCCGCCACTTGAAACGGCCGGCGCGGTCGATGACGCACCACAGGCCGGCATAGGCCACGCGCAGCGGCAGGCCGCTGTCACACTCGGCCAACCACAGCTCGTGATGCCGGAAGAAGTCGGGCTTGATCGTTCGGATTCGGGCCATCGCCGCACCTCCAAGTCAGGGGCGGCGATGAAACCATAAATCTTCTTTTCTTAAAATAGAAAATATATTAAACAGACTCAGCGCGGCGACATCGAGTGGTAGGCGGCGAGCGCGGCGTGGGTGACGAGGTCGCCACTGGTGGCGCCCATCTGCACGATCTGCACCGGCTGGCGCAGACCGTCGATCACCGGGCCGAACACGGTCACGCCGCCCAGCATCTGCATCAGGCGCGAGGAGATATGGGCGGAGTGCAGTCCCGGCATGATCAGGATGTTGGCCGGTCCGGTCAGGCGGACGAAGGGGTAGACGCTCTTCATCAGCTCGAAGTCGAGCGCCATGTCGGCCTGCATCTCGCCCTCGAACTCGAAATCGACCTGCGAGCGTTCGAGCACGCCGATCGCCTCGCGGATGCGCGCCGTACGCTCGATCTCGCGCGAGCCGAAATTGGTGAAGGACAGGAAGGCCACCCTGGGCTCGTGCCCCATGTGACGCGCGTTGCGCGCCATCTGCCGGGCGATCATGGCGAGCTGCTCGGAGGTCGGCGTCTCGTTCACCGAGGTGTCGGCGAGGAACACCGTGCGCCCGCGCGACACGACGATCGAATAGCCGATCGGCACCTTGTCGCGCTCCGCGTCGATGACGCGCGTGACATCGGCGTAGCATTCCGGGAAGCGGCGCGTGATGCCGGTGACCAGGCCGTCGGCGTCGCCGGCCGCGACCATGCAGGCGCCGAAGACGTTGCGGCCCTGGTTGACCATGCGCTGCACGTCGCGACGCAGGAAGCCTTGGCGCTGCAGGCGGGCGTAGACCATGTCCGTATAGGCCTGGTTCTTGGTCGATTTGCGCGCGCTGTGGATCTCCATGCCGCCGCTGTCCTCGACGCCCAGCGACTTCATCGTCTCGCGCACGATCTCCTCGCGGCCGATCAGGATCGGCGTCCCGTACCCCGCATCCCGAAAAGCGATGGCCGCGCGGATGGTGCGCTCCTCCTCCCCCTCGGCGAAGGCGATGCGCTTGGGATTGGCGCGCACGTCCTCCAGCACGCCCTGCAGCCAGCTCGACCCCGGATCGAGACGGCCGGCAAGCTCGCGGTGATAGGCCTCCATATCGATGACCGGCTTGCGCGCCACGCCGCTGTCCATCGCCGCCTTGGCCACCGCCGAGGAGACCTCGACGATCAGGCGCGGATCGAACGGCACCGGCACGATGTAGTCCGGGCCGTAGCGCAGACGCCGGCCGGAATAGGCGCGATCGACCTCGTCGGGCACGTCCTCGCGCGCCAGCTTGGCCAGCGCCTCGGCGGCGGCGATCTTCATCGGCTCGTTGATCGTCGTGGCGCGCACGTCGAGCGCGCCGCGGAAGATGTAGGGGAAGCCCAGCACGTTGTTGATCTGGTTGGCGTAGTCGCTGCGCCCGGTGGCCACGATGGCGTCGCCACGCACCGCGGCGACCTCTTCCGGCGTGATCTCCGGATCGGGGTTGGCCATGGCGAAGATGATCGGCTTGGCCGCCATGCTGCGCACCATGTCGGCGGTCACCGCGCCCTTGACCGACAGGCCGAAGAAGACGTCGGCGCCCTTCATCGCCTCTTCCAGCGAGCGCGCCTTGGTGCGCACGGCGTGCGCCGACTTCCACTGGTTCATGCCCTCGGTGCGGCCCTGGTAGAGCACGCCCTTGGTGTCGCAGAGGATGACGTTCTCGTGCGGCACACCCATCGCCTTGATCAGCTCGACGCAGGCGATCGAGGCGGCGCCGGCGCCGTTGACCACCATCTTGATGTCCTTGATCGAGCGGCCGGTGATGTGCAGCGCGTTGATCAGGCCGGCGGCCGAGACGATGGCGGTGCCGTGCTGGTCGTCGTGGAAGATCGGAATGTCCATCAGCTCGCGCAGACGCTGCTCGATGATGAAGCACTCCGGCGCCTTGATGTCTTCCAGGTTGATGCCGCCGAAGCTCGGACCCAAGAGCTTCACGCAGTTGATGAATTCGTCGGGATCCTTGGTGTCGACCTCCAGGTCGATGCCGTCGACATCGGCGAAGCGCTTGAACAGCACCGCCTTGCCTTCCATGACCGGCTTGCCGGCGAGCGCGCCGAGATCGCCCAGGCCCAGCACGGCGGTGCCGTTGGAGATGATGGCGACGATGTTGCCCTTGGCGGTGTAGTCGTAGGCGGTCGAGGGATCCTTCTGGATCTCCAGGCAGGGCGCGGCGACGCCGGGCGAATAGGCGAGCGAAAGATCGCGCTGGGTGACCAGCGGCTTGGTGGCGACGATCTCCAGCTTGCCCGGCCGGCCCTCCGCGTGCATGCGCAGCGAATCGGCCCCGAGGTCGCGATTCTGTTCCAGCTCGTTGGGCTCGGCGGCCATCTGCGCGCTCCTGGTGCGGGGCTTCGGCGTTTATCCCCGATTCATAGCCGAGTGGCGGTGACGGCGAAACACCGGCCATGCTAGCGTCGGCAGCACAATTCCTTCGCCATCGACCGCTTCAATCGTGCCAGAGGCTCCCACCCCTCCCGACGCGACGGCCGCCTCGCTCGCATCGCCCATGATGCGGCAGTACCTGGAGGTCAAGCGTCGCCATCCCCACCATCTGGTGTTCTACCGGATGGGCGATTTCTTCGAGATGTTCTTCGACGACGCGGTCACGGCGGCGAAGGCGCTGAACATCACGCTGACACGGCGCGGCCAGCACGACGGCGCCGAGATCCCGATGTGCGGCGTGCCCGCGCACAGCCACGAAGCCTATCTCTCGCGCCTGATCCGCCAGGGCTTCAAGGTGGCGATCTGCGACCAGATCGAGGACGCGGCCGAGGCGCGCAAGCGCGGCGGCGGCAAGGCGCTGGTCGCCCGCGACGTGGTGCGCGTGATCACGCCAGGCACCCTCACCGAGGACTCGCTGCTCGACGCGCGCGCGCACAACTACCTCGCCGGCCTGTCCGAGGCGCAGGGCGAGCTGGGGCTGGCCTGGCTCGATCTGTCGACCGGCGGCTTCGCCACCCAGCCGATCACGGCCGAGGCGCTGGGCGCCGCGCTGGCCCGTCTCGAGCCGGGCGAGCTGCTGCTGCCCGACCGCCTGCTGGCGCGCGACGACATCGCCGCCGCCACACAGGACTGGAAGACGGCGCTCACGCCCATGCCGTCGAGCCGCTTCGACAGCGACAACGCGCGCAAGCGGCTGGAGCGGCTATTTGGTGTCGCCGCGCTCGACGCCTTCGGCAGCTTCTCGCGCGCCGAGATCGCCGCCTGCGGCGCGCTGGTCGACTATGTCGAGCTCACACAGGCCGGCAAGGTCCCTGCGTTATCGCCGCCGTCGCGCGAGCGCGACGACGCCGTCATGGCGATCGATCCCGCGACGCGCCGCAACCTGGAACTCACCCGCGCGCTCGACGGCGGCCGCGCCGGCACCTTGCTCGCCACTATCGATCGTACCTTGACCGGCCCGGGCGCGCGGCTGCTGGCCGAGCGGCTCGCCGCGCCGCTCACCGAACCGGCCGCCATCGCGCGCCGCCTGGACCTCGTGTCGCTGATGGTCGAGGCCACCGCGCTACGCGAGAGTTTGCGCGAGACCTTGCGCCGCGTGCCCGATATCGAACGCGCGCTGCAACGGCTGTCGGTCGGTCGCGGCGGCCCGCGCGATCTGGCGGCGCTGCGCGACGGATTGCGTCAGGCCGGCGAGATCGCGCTGGTGCTGCAGGGCGACAGCGCGCGCATCAAGCCAGCGGACATCCCCGACCTGATCGCGGCGATGTCCGATCACACGCCGCTGGTCGAGACCTTGGCCGTGGCGCTGGCCGACGACCTGCCATTGCTGGCGCGCGATGGCGGTTTCATCCGCCAGGGCCACGCGGCTGAGCTCGACGAATTGCGCGGGCTGCGCGACGACAGCCGGCGCACCATCGCGGCGATGGAGGCGAAATACCGCGAGAGCACCGGCATCGCCTCGCTGAAGATCCGCCACAACAACGTCATCGGCTATCACATCGAGATCACCCAGGCGAATCTCGGCCGCTTCGAGCCCACCGCCCACGGCTTCATCCATCGCCAGGCCATGGCCAGCGCCACGCGCTACACGACGGGCGAGCTGGCCGATATCGAGGGCAAGATCGGCCGCGCCGCCGACGCGGCGCTGGCGCTGGAGCTCAAGCTGTTCGAGGCGCTCCTCGGCGCGGCGATCGCCGAGGCCCAGCGCATCGCCGCCGCTGGTCGCGCGCTGGCCGCGCTCGATGTCGCCACAGCTTTGGCCGAGCTCGCGGTCGAGGAGCGCTGGACGCGACCAGTGATTGTCGAGGGCAGCGATTTCGCGATCGCTGGCGGCCGCCACCCCGTGGTCGAGGCAGCGCTGCGCAAGCGGCGCGAGGGCGCCTTCGTGGCCAACGATTGCGATCTTGGCGAGGGTCGCCGCGTGTGGCTGCTGACCGGCCCCAACATGGCCGGCAAGTCGACCTTCCTGCGGCAGAACGCGCTGATCGCCATCCTGGCGCAGATCGGCGGCTACGTGCCGGCCGAGAGCGCGCGCATCGGCGTGGTCGACCGCCTGTTCAGCCGGGTCGGCGCGGCCGACGATCTGGCGCGCGGCCGCTCGACCTTCATGGTCGAGATGGTCGAGACGGCGGCGATTCTCAACCAGGCGACGGCGCGAAGCCTGGTGATCCTCGATGAGATCGGCCGCGGTACCGCCACCTTCGACGGCCTGTCGATCGCCTGGGCGACGCTCGAGCATCTGCACGAGGTCAACCAGTGCCGGGCGCTCTTCGCCACGCACTATCACGAGCTGGGCGCGCTGGCCGCGCGCCTCGACGCGCTGAAGCCGCACACCATGCGGGTCAAGGAGTGGCAGAACGAGGTCGTGTTCCTGCACGAGGTCGCGCCCGGCGCCGCCGACCGCTCCTACGGCATCCATGTCGCCAAGCTCGCCGGCCTGCCGGCCGCGGTCGTCACGCGCGCCGAGGAAGTCCTGTCGGCACTCGAGAAGGGTGACCAGTCCGGTGCCGTCTCGCGGCTAGCCGACGACCTGCCGCTTTTCGCCGCCGCGCCGGCACGGCCTAAGGGCCTCGCCGAGGCCCCGGCGCGCGCATCGCTGGTCGAGGCCGAGCTGCGCACGGTCAATCCCGACGAGTTGACGCCCAAAGAGGCGCTGGACCTGCTTTACGAGCTACGCCGCAAACTCAGTTCGTGAGTGGCGCCTCCTTCAGCACGGCGCTGGCGCCGTCATCCGGGTAGCCGGCCGCCTCGCCCGTCCAATGCCATAGCAGCAGCCGCCCTTTGATCCGCACGCCAACCGTGCCGTTGTCGACGCAACGGCTGACGCCATAGGTGAGCTTTTCCCGGTACTCGACGACGTCGCCGATGGCGCGCAGCCGCGTCAGCGTGCCGCCGCACGACAAGGTCGGATAGTCGATCGTCCCGCCGGCATCGCCGATCGTCATCCGAACCGGATAGATCTCCGTCTTGCCGTCGGGATAGGGCTGCAAGACCTGCCCGCGCCATGTGCTACCGGCCTTCTGCGCGAGGGCCGGCAGGGCCGGCGCGCCGATCGCCACGCACGCCGCCAGCAACAGGGCTGGCATTCGGCGACGCCAATTGCCATCTCTGTCGCCATGAGCGCCGACGACATTGTGCCGGACTCCGACGAGCCGCCGGCCCATCACGGCGCGCGCGGCTTTCGCAATCCGCCGGGCAGTGCCCCGAAGAATTCCCATTTCTCCACCATCCTTCGCTTCCTGTGGCGCACGCGCCATGTCGATCGCCGTCCCGTCGCGCCCCAGGGCTTCGTCCTGTCCAAGTCGGAGACGGTGCAGGGCCTGAACGCCCATGCGCGGCGTGACAGCGTCACCTGGCTGGGCCACGCCTCGTTCCTGATCCGCCTAGCCAACCGCACCATACTGACCGATCCATTCCTGGGTGACTACGCCTCGCCGATCGACGGCGTGGGGCCGCGGCGCTTCACGCCGCCGGCGCTGCGCGCGCAGGAGCTGCCGCAGATCGACGTGTTGCTGCTGTCGCACAACCACTACGACCATCTTGACACGCGCACGCTATCAGCACTGCGCGACAAGGGCAGTTTGCGCGCCATCGTGCCGCTGGGCCTGGCGACCACGCTGCACGATCTCGGTTTCATCGATGTCGTCGAGGTCGACTGGCGGCACGAGATCGGCATAGGTCGCGACTCCAACGCGCCGCTGCGCATCGTCGCCGAGCCCGTGGTGCACTTCTCCGGGCGCGGACTGTTCGATCTCAACCGCACCTTGTGGTGCGGCTATGTGCTGGAGGGCGGCGGCAAGCGACTGTTCTTCGGCGGCGACAGCGCCTTCGGCCCGATCTTCACCGAGATCGGCCAGCGCCACGCGCCGATCGACCTGGCGATGCTCGGCATCGGCTCCTACGAGCCGCGCGATCTCTTCCGCTTCAGCCACGCCACGCCGGAGGAAGCCGTCGATATGGCGCGCGCATTGGGCGCGCGGCGCGTGCTGGGCATGCATTACGGCGCCATCGTGCTCTCGGCCGAGCCGCCCTTCGAGCCGCCCGAACGCTTCCGCGCCGCCGCACGCACCGGCGGCTATGTCGACGACGATATCTGGCTGCCGAAGATCGGCGAGACGCGCGCTCTGTAGGGGAATCGCCCCCTTGCGTGGCCCGCGCACTGTGCTAGTTTATGAGCGACTGCTCACTTGGACGGCGGCCGTGTACAGAATTCCCCAGCCTGCCCTATCGCTCAACGACACCCGTACCCAGTCGATCTTCCCGCAATGGGCGACGGAAATCGTCCGGCCCGAGGCGACACGCAACAGCATCATACAGCGGGTGGTCACGGCCGCCGGCCGAGCGCCGGGCGGCAAGATCACCAATGTGATCATCCACTGCCATGGTGCGCCGGGCTTCCTGCAGATGGGCCAGGGGTTCTTTGCGCAGCACTCCCACCTCTTCGAGCCGTGGCGCGAAAAGGTCGGAAAGATCTGGATCCACGCCTGCCGCGTCGCCGCCGGCGAGGTCGGCGATGAGATGTGTCGGGCGATCGCGGCGACGACCGCCTGCACGCTCTTGGTGTCGACCTATAAGCAGTACAACGTCGTCAGCATGCCGGGGCGTCCGGCCTTTCGTTACCCCTCCGGCGTGCTCGACCAGTTCGAAGGCACGGTCAAGCATTTCGGACCCGATGGCTCGCTTATCGGCGCCAAGCACTACGCGATCGGCAGGAACGCCAACACCGAATAGCGCGGCCGTGTCAGCCGGTCAGAGGCTCTTGCGAACCAGCGCCGCGCCATCAGCCAGTGCGCGCAACTTGCCGTAGGCGGTCTCGCGCGCCATCGGCGCCATGCCGCAATTGGTGCAGGGAATTATGCGCTCGGCGTCGACGAACTTCGTCGCCGCGTGGATGGTCGCGGCGACCTGCTCCGGCGTCTCGACCACGTCGCTGGCTACGTCGATGGCGCCGACCAGCACCGTCTTGGTCTTCAGCAGGCCGATCAGCTCCAGCGGCACTTTGGAGGCGGCGCACTCCAGCGAGACCTGCTGGATGCGGCTGCGGTCGAGCGCCGGGAAGACCTGCTCGTATTGCCGCCAGGACTGGCCCAGCGTCTCCTTCCACTTGATGTTGGCCTCGATGCCGTAGCCGTAGCAGATGTGCACTGCGGTGGCTGAGCGCAGGCCCTCCGAGGCGACATGCAGCGCGTCGATGCCCCACTGCACGGCCTCGTCCATGTAGACATTGAACGCCGGCTCGTCGAACTGGATCACGTCGACGCCGACAGCCTCGAGCTCGCGCGCCTCCTCGTTGAGCAGTCGGGCGAAGGCCATCGCCATGTCGACCTTGTCGCGATAGTGCTCGTTGGCCAGCGTGTCGATAATCGTCATCGGCCCGGGCAGGGTGAATTTCAGCTTGTTCGTCGTCGCCGCGCGCGCGGCCTTGGCCTCGGCCGAATGCACCGGGCCGGTGCGGCGAAGTTCGGATACCACGGTCGGGCAATCCGCCTCGTAGCGGTTGTTGCGGATGCCGATGCGCTTCTTCTTGTTGAAGTCGACGCCCTCGACGCCGACCAGGAAGCCGTGCACGAAATGCTGTCGCGCCTGCTCGCCGTCGCTGACGATATCGATGCCGCAGCGTGCCTGCTCGGCGACGGAGAGCATGGTGGCGTCGAGCTTGGCCACCGCCAGCGCCTCGCCCTCCAGCGCCCAGGGCGCCCACAGCACGCCCGGCTTCGCCAGCCAGAGCGGCTTGGGCAAGCTGCCGGCGATCGTCGTTTCAAGCATGGCGTTCCTCCCGCGGGAAACCGTAGCATGGCGGCTCCCCTCGCGCGGAGCCCGCCATGTTCGCCATCATCGCCCGGTCCCGGCCCGAAGCGCTGCCCGGCCTGACGATCGAGCGGCGCGTGCAGGCTGAGACGCCCTACGGCAGCCCGTCCTCGCCGCTGCTGTACGGCAGCTGGGGTGGCGCGCCGGTCGTCGTCCTGCCGCGCCACGGCGAGGCGCACGCCGTGCCGCCACATCGCATCAACTACCGCGCCAATATCCGCGCGCTCGCCGACGCAGGCGTCGAGGGCGTCGTCGCCATCGCCACGGTCGGCGGCATTCGCGATGGCTGGGGTCCCGGCACCCTGGTCGTGCCCGATCAGATCATCGACTACACGTCGGGCCGGCCGCTGACCTTCTTCGACGGCGAGAGCGGCGCCGTCCGGCATATCGACTTCACCTGGCCGTTCAGCGCCGCGCCGCGGCGGCGCCTGCTCGATGCGGCGCGCACCGCAGGGGTCGCGGTGCATGATGGTGGCTGCTACGGCTGCACCAATGGCCCCAGGCTGGAGACCGCCGCCGAGATCGCCCGCATGAAGCGCGACGGTTGCGACGTGGTCGGCCAGACGGCGATGCCCGAGATCGCGCTGGCGCGCGAGCTCGATCTGCCCTACGCCGCCATCAACATCGTCGTGAACCACGCCGCCGGCCAGGGCGACAGCGCCCAGGCGATCGCCCATGACGCGCTGATCGAACACAGCCGCGCCGCGATGGCCAAGGTGGCGCGCGTGCTTGCGGCGTTCGTCGCCGAAGGACAAACCAGATAAGAGGGGGAAACCGTCATGATCACACGTCGCGCGGCGCTGGCGGGCGCCGTTGTTCTTGCGTCGTCGGGCGTCCGCGCGCAGGCCTTCCCCGCCAGGCCGCCGCGATTCGTCATCCCCTTCCCCGCCGGCGGCATCGTCGACGTCGTGGGCCGCGCGGTGGGCGAGAAACTGGCCGGGCTCCTGGGCCAGCAAGTGATCGCCGACAACCGGACCGGGGCCAATGGCGCGATCGCCACCGACATCGTCGCCAAGGCACCGGCCGACGGCTACACGTGGCTGCTCGCTACCGTCAGCCACGTCGTCACGCCGCATCTGCAGAAGGTCGACTACGATCCGGTCGGCGATTTCGCTGGCGCCGCCTATCTCTGCAACGTGCCGGCGATCGCCGTGGTGCCCGCCGCCTCGCCGTTCAAGTCGATGACCGATGTGATCGCCAAGGCCAAGGCCGAGCCGGGCAAGCTGACCTATCTCAGCCCGGGCATCGGTACCTCCATGCATCTCAACATGGAGATGGTGCGGGTGCGCACCGGCGCCGCCGTGGCCGGCGTACCCTATCGCGGCCTTCCGCCGGGCATGCCCGACCTGCTCGAAGGGCGGTTGGATTTCGCCCTGCTGCCGCCGGTGTTGGCAGGCGCGCATATCCGCGCCGGCAAGCTGCGGCCGCTGGCGGTGGCCGCCTCGCAGCGCCTGAAGTCCGTTCCCGATGTGCCGACCTTCGCCGAAGCGGGGCTGGCCGATTCGGTGGTCGAATCCTGGTACGTGACCCTGGTGCCCGCCAAGACACCGAAGGACATCGTCGCCCGCATCCACGCCGCGACCGTCGAGGCGCTGAAGGACGAAGCAGTGCAACAGAAGCTCGAAGCCGCCGGCGCCGTGCTGCCACCCGCGCCGTTGTCGCCAGCTGACGTCGACGCGCTCCTGAAACGCGAGCTGCCACGCTACGGCGAGCTGGTGAAAGCGGCGGGCATCAAGGCGGAGAGCTGATCTTTCCTTCTCTCCGCCTGCGCGGGGAGAAGGAATTCATTCAACCGTCGTCTTCGCCTTGTAGGCGCAGACATCGCGCACGACGCAGGTCGGGCAGTCGGGCTTGCGCGCCTTGCAGACGTAGCGGCCGTGCAGGATCAGCCAGTGGTGCGCGTGCTGCAGGAATTCGGCCGGCGTGCGCTTGAGCAGCTTGAGCTCGACCTCGAGCGGCGTCTTGCCCGGCGCCAGGCCGGTGCGGTTGCCGATGCGGAAGACATGCGTGTCGACGGCGATGGTCGGCTCGCCGAAGGCGATGTTGCGCACGACGTTGGCGGTCTTGCGGCCGACGCCGGGCAAGGCCTCCAGCGCCTCGCGGTCGTTGGGCACCTCGCCGCCGTGCTTGTCGATCAGGATCTTCGACAGCGCGATGACGTTCTTCGCCTTGCCGCGATAGAGGCCGATGGTCTTGATGTGGCCGATCAGCTTGGCCTCGCCCAGCGCCAGCATCTGCGCCGGCGTCTGGACGATCTTGAACAGCGCCTTGGTCGCGCGGTTGACGCCGACGTCGGTGGCCTGCGCCGAGAGCACGACGGCGACCAGCAGTTGGTAGACGTTGCCGCTTTCCAGCTCGCCCTTCGGTTCGGGCATGGCGGCGCGCAGGCGGCTGTAGAATTCGTGGATCGCGGCGGGCTTGAGCTGCGGCATGCGGGCGCGGCCTCTTGGAGTGGCGCACGCGGGGATGCGCGCCTAGTCTGGTGCCATGTCGCAGCCGGTCCCTCAAGCCGTCCATTTCGACGCCACCTTGCTGCCGCATCGCAGCCTGCCGCGCGAGGGCTTTCACGTCCTCATCGCCGCGCTGATCGCCGCCAATTTCATTCTCGGCGTGCCGATGTTCCTGCTCGGCGCCTGGCCGGTGATCGGCTTCATGGGCCTGGATATCGCGCTGGTCGTCTTCCTGTTCCGGCTGAACTACAGAAGCGGCCGGTTGTCGGAGACGCTGAGGCTGACCGACACCGACCTCGTCGTCACGCGCATCGATCCCGAGGGCGTCGTCGAGGAGTCTCGGCTGGAAGCCGCCTGGCTGCGCGTCGAGATGGACGATCCGCCGGAGCACGAGAGCCGCCTGACCTTGATCTCGCGCGGTACCCGGTTGGTCGTCGGCCGATTCCTCACGCCCGAGGAACGGCTGGAGGTCGCGAACGATCTGCGCGCCGCGCTGGCGCGCATGAAGGCGCGCCGCTTCGATCATGATTGGGCTTAAGCCAGTCCCAGCACGTCCTTCATCGTGTACAGCCCGGCCTTGCGGCCCTCGGTCCACAGCGCCGCCTTCACGGCACCATTGGCGTAGATCTCGCGGCTGAAGGCGCGATGGGTCAGCTCCAGCCGTTCGCCGATGCCGGCGTAGTGCACGGTGTGGAAGCCGACCTCGTCGCCGCCACGCAAGGTCGCGAAGCCGATCTCGCCGGCGGGCCGCGCGCCGGTATGACCATCGCGGGTCTTGCGCCAGACCTGATCGAGCTGCACCGCGCGGCCCGCCGCCGCAGCCATGCCCAGCGCCAGTGCCGTCCCCGACGGCGCGTCGATCTTGTGGCGGTGGTGCATCTCCAGGATGTCGATGTCGTAGGCCGGATCGAGCAGGCGCGCGGTCTGCTCGACCAGCGCCAGCAGGATGTTGACGCCCAGCGACATGTTGGCCGCCCACATCACGGGCACCTTGGTCGCCGCCTCGTGCACGGTCCTGGTCTGCGCCGGGTCCAGCCCTGTGGTGCCGATCACCATGCCGACGCCCTTCTGCGCGGCGATCGTCGCGTGTGCCGCCGTCGCCGCCGGCACGGTGAAGTCGATCACCACTTTGGCCGCGGCGATGCCGGCGCCCGCGTCGTCGGTGATCTTCACGCCGGCGGCGTCGATGCCGGCCAGCTCGCCGGCGTCGCGGCCCACGAGATTGCTGCGCGGCGCCTCGATCGCCGCCACCAGCCTGGCCCCCGGCGTCTTGGCGATCTGCCGCACCAGCATCTGGCCCATGCGCCCACCGGCGCCCGTGATCGCGATATCCATCGCCCCCTCCACTGTCCGTTTCCTGTTGTAACGTGTATCGCCCCGTCTCCCAAGGATTGGCACGGCCACCATGATCGCGGCGATCGTCCTGCTTCTGGTTCTCGGCGCCCTCGGCTTCGTGATCTGGTCGATGATCAGGCGTCCGCGACCGATCGTGGCGCCACGTCATGCGACGCCCGAGGAGGTCGAAGGCCGGGCGCGCGAGTTGCGCGATGAGCTCGATCGCCGGCCCTTCGGCGAGGCGCTGGCGCGCGACGTCTGGCGCAAGCTCATGGATACCGCGATCAACGAGGGCGTGATCTACGACCGTCACCGCGATTTCTGCGGCCAGGGGCTGATCCGCACCACGACCGGCGTGAAGCTGTGCGACGTGCACGATGGCGGCTACGATTTCAGCCGGCCGATCGCGGAATGGACCGACGAGGAGGCGTTCGTCGCCTTCTTCGCGCGGCAGTCCGACTATAGCTGCAGCGGCTGGGACAAGGACGAACCGGTCTTCTTCTCATCCGACAGTTGGTACCGCAACAACCAGCGCCTCACGCGCGCCGTGCTGGAACGCTTCTTGAGCGGGACGCAGCCGTGACGCAGTGGCAGCCCGCGACATGGTCGTCGACCATGCCGGTGGCCTGCATGAAGGCGTAGCAGATGGTCGAGCCGACGAAGCGGAAGCCCAGCTTCATCAGCGCCTTCGACATCGCCGCGCTCTCGGGCGTCTGCGCCGGCACGTCTTTCAACGTCTTCGGCCGCCGCACCACAGGCTTGCCGCCGGTGAACGACCACAGGAAGGCGACCGGATCCTCACGCTCGGCCAGCGCCAGCCAGGCCTTGGCGTTGCCGACCGAGGCCTCGATCTTGCCGCGATGGCGCACGATGCCGGGATCGGCGGTGAGCTTGTCGAGCTTCGCGGGCGTATAGCGCGCGATCTTCTCTGGATCGAAGCCGTCGTAGACCTTGCGGTAGTGCGCGCGCTTGCGCAGCACGGTGATCCAGCTCAAGCCGGCCTGGCAGCCTTCGAGGATCAACAGCTCGAACAGCGCGTTGGGGTCACGGTGCGGGCGGCCCCATTCGTCGTCGTGATAGGCGCGGTAGAGCGGATCGTCGCTCACCCAGCCGCAGCGCGGCTTGCCGTCGTCGAACGTGACGACATTGTGCGTCCAGACCATGACGGACGATGCGGCGCTGGGCGGCGATCCGTCAAGCCGACGCGATCAGTCGTCGCCGCCGAACATCTCCTTCACCTTGTTGAAGAAGCCCTCGGATTCGGGTGACGTGCTGCCGTCCTTGCCGGCGGCCTCGAATTCCTTGAGCAGCTCCTTCTGCCGGGCGGTGAGGTTGACCGGCGTCTCGACCACGGTCTCGATGTAGAGGTCGCCCTTCTGGGTCGAGCGCAGCACCGGCATGCCCTTGCCGCGCAGGCGGAACTGGTGGCTCGACTGGGTGCCGGCGGGGATCGAGATGCGCGCGGTCTTGCCGTCGAGGGTAGGCACCTCGATGTGCCCGCCCAGCGAGGCGGTGACCATGCTGATCGGCGCGCGGCACAGCAGGTCGGCGCCGTCGCGCTCGAACATCTTGTGCTTGCGCACGCTGAGGAAGACATAGAGATCGCCCGGCGGGCCGCCGCGCGCGCCGGCCTCGCCTTCGCCGCTCAGACGAATGCGCGTGCCGTCCTCGACGCCGGGCGGAATCTTGACCTGCAAGGTCTTGTCCTTGCGCACGCGGCCGGCGCCGTTGCAGGCGCGGCACGGCTTCTCGATCTTCTGGCCGGCGCCGTGGCAGGTCGGGCAGGTGCGCTCGACGGTAAAGAACCCCTGCTGCATGCGCACGCGACCGCGGCCCTGACAGGTCGGGCAGGTCACCGGCTTGGAGCCCGGCTCCGCGCCGCTGCCTTGGCAGGCCTCGCAGGTCACCGAGCTGGGCGCGCGGACATTGGCCTCGGCGCCCGCATAGGCTTCTTCGAGCGAGATCTCGAGATTGTAACGCAGGTCGGCGCCGCGGCCCGGCCCATTGCGCTGGCCGGCGCCCATGTTGCCGAACATCTGCTCGAAGATGTCGGCAAAGCCGCCGGTGAATTCGAAACCGCCGGGCCCGCCGCCGGGGCCGCCCGGACCGTTGGAATTGCCGTCGAAGGCCGCCGGGCCGTAGCGGTCGTAGGCGGCGCGCTTCTGATCGTCCTTCAGGACGTCGTAGGCGTGGTTGATCTCTTTGAACTTCTTCTCGGCTTCCTTGTCGCCCGGATTGCGGTCCGGGTGGTATTTCATCGCCAGCTTGCGGTAGGCCTTCTTCAGGTCGTCCGCGCTGGCGGTCCGGCTGGCGCCGAGCAGTTCGTAGTAGTCCTGAGCCATCACGCCCATCCGGAGCGGCTATCCGGCGCCCCTTCCCCAAGGTCCGCAACACGCGAACGCCCCCACCCGGCGCGGATAGCACGGATGGGGGCGTCGATCACGTCCGGTCGCCTTAGCCGCCCGAGCCGGTCTTCTTGTTCTTGGCGTCGGTGACGTCGGTAAAATCGGCGTCGACCACCTTGTCGTCCTTGTTGGCCGCAGCGCCCGGGCCGGCCGCGCTCTGGGCGCCCGGCGCCGCCTGCGGGTCGGCCTCCTGCGCCTTGTACATCGCCTCGCCCAGCTTCATGGCGGCCTGCGCCAGCGCGTTGGTCTTCTCCTTGATGGCCTCGACGTCCTCGCCAGCCAGCACGCTCTTGAGCGACTCCAGCGCGCCTTCGATCGCCGCCTTGTCGGTCGCCGGCACCTTCTCGCCGTGCTCGGCGAGGTTCTTCGCAGTGGCGTGCACCAGGCCCTCGCCCTGGTTGCGCGCGTCGACCAGCTCGCGCTTCTTCTTGTCCTCGGTGGCGTGCTGCTCGGCGTCCTTGACCATCTTCTGGATCTCGGCCTCGGACAGGCCACCGGACGCCTGGATGCGGATCTGCTGTTCCTTGGACGTCGCCTTGTCCTTGGCCGTGACCGAGACGATGCCGTTGGCGTCGATGTCGAAGGTGACCTCGACCTGCGGCACGCCGCGCGGCGCCGGCGGGATGCCGACCAGGTCGAACTGGCCCAGCAGCTTGTTGTCCGAGGCCATCTCGCGCTCGCCCTGGAAGACGCGGATGGTCACCGCCGTCTGGTTGTCGTCGGCGGTCGAGAAGATCTGGCTCTTCTTGGTCGGGATCGTGGTGTTGCGCTCGATCAGGCGGGTGAACACGCCGCCCAGTGTCTCGATGCCCAGCGACAGCGGCGTGACGTCGAGCAGCAGGACGTCCTTGACCTCGCCCTTGAGCACCGCGCCCTGCACGCCCGCGCCGATCGCCACGACCTCGTCGGGGTTGACGTTGCGCGCCGGGTCCTTGCCGAAGAACTGCTTCACGGTGTCGATCACCTTGGGCATGCGCGTCATGCCGCCGACCAGGATGACCTCGTCGATCTGGCCCGCCGTCACGCCGGCGTCGCGCATCGCGGCGCGGCACGGCTCAAGGGTGCGCTGCACCAGATCGTCGACCAGCGCCTCGAGCTTGGCGCGCGAGAGCTTCATCACGAGGTGCTTCGGGCCGGACGCGTCGGCGGTGATGAAGGGCAGGTTGATCTCGGTCTCCTTGCTGTTGGAGAGCTCGATCTTGGCCTTCTCGGCCGCTTCCTTCAGGCGCTGCAGCGCGAGCTTGTCGCCGCGCAGGTCGATGCCCTGGTCTTTCTTGAACTCGTCGGAGAGGTAGTTGATGACGCGCTGGTCGAAGTCCTCGCCGCCCAGGAAGGTGTCGCCGTTGGTCGCCTTGACCTCGAAGACGCCGTCGCCGATCTCCAGCACGGAAATGTCGAAGGTGCCGCCGCCCAGATCGTAGACCGCGATCAGGCCGGTCTTCTTCTTGTCCATGCCATAGGCCAGCGCCGCCGCCGTCGGCTCGTTGATGATGCGCAGCACGTCGAGGCCGGCGATGCGGCCGGCGTCCTTGGTCGCCTGGCGCTGGGCGTCGTTGAAGTAGGCCGGCACGGTGACCACGGCCTGGGTGACGGTCTCGCCGAGATACGATTCGGCCGTCTCCTTCATCTTCATCAGGATGAAGGCGGAGATCTGGCTTGGGCTGAACTGCTTGCCGTCGACCTCGACCCAGGCGTCGCCGTTCGAGGCCTTGACGATCTTGTAGGGCGCCAGGCCGATTTCCTTCTGGACCATCGGGTCCTCGAAGCGGCGGCCGATCAGGCGCTTGACGGCATAGAGCGTCTTGGTCGGGTTGGTCACCGCCTGGCGCTTGGCCGACTGGCCGACCAGCCGCTCACCGGAATCGGCGAAAGCGACCATCGAGGGGGTGGTGCGGGCGCCCTCGGAGTTCTCGATCACCCGGGGGTCGCTGCCCTCCATGATGGCGACGCAGGAATTGGTCGTCCCGAGATCGATGCCAATGACTTTAGCCATGATGCCTTGCCTCTCTTGTCAGCGGCGGGATCCGTTCGGCCCTGACGGCACCGGGACGTCCCCCCTGGAGTTCGAAAATGGATTGAGCGGCGAAAAGCCGCGCTTGCCAAAGGGCTATATAGTGCGTCCGGATACCCCTGCAACGGCTCGCCAGGCGGCGGCATACGGCATTTTTGCGACGGGCCCATGTGTCGCGGGCGCGATGCTATGGTTTTCCATGGCGGCCGCTACTTGGTCGACGGCGGCGCCTCGGCCGCGGTCGCCGACGGCCCGCCGGTGGCAACCACCACCATGGCTGCGCGCAGTAGCCTATCGTTGATCACATAGCCGTCCTGGTAGACCTGGGCCACGGTGTTGTTGGGCCGCGACGGATCGGGGATTTGGGCCACCGCTTGGTGCAGGTTGGGATCGAACGGCTTGTCCTGGGCGTCGATCTTCTTGACGCCGTTGCGCTCCAGCACCGCCTGCAGCTCGCGCTGGGTGGCCTCGACGCCCTGCACCACGCCTTTCAGCCGATCGTCCAGCCCCTCGCCGCCCGGCGGCAGGGCCTGCAAGGCGCGACCGAGATTGTCGCCCACCGACAGCACGTCCTTGGCGAAGCGGGTGACGGCGAATTTGTGCGCTTCCTCGACGTCGAGCTTGGCCCGGCGACGGGCGTTCTGGGCGTCGGCGACGGCGCGGATCCACTGGTCCTTGGCCTCGGCGAGCTGCGCCTCGAGCTCGGCGATCCTGGCCTCGGCGGCCTCCTTGATCACGGTCGCCGGATCGGCCTGCTCGGCGCGCGGCGGCTCGGGGATGTCGAGGCTGAATTCCGGCTCCGGCGCTCCCGGGTCGTCGGGAAACAGCTTATGGGAGGCGGGATCGGACGGCATGATGGGGCGGGCCATGCGGGATTGAAATGGCGACGGCGAGACATTGTGCCTCGCCGTCTGACCGCCTTGACTTAGGGGGTCGCCCGCCCGGGGTCAACCCGGCGCCACCGGATTAGCCGACGAGGCGACCGACGACCTTCGCGGTGTAGTCGACCAGCGGGATGATGCGGGCGTAGTTCATGCGCGTGGGGCCGACCACGGCGATGGCGCCGACGATCTTCTCGCGCTCGCCGCGCAGCGGCGAGACGATCACCGAGCAGCCGGTATTGGCGAACAGCGGATTGTCGGCGCCGATGAAGATCTGCACGCCCTGGCCACCGCCGGCGAGGTCGAGCAGGCGCACGAAGCTCTCGCCGCGCTCCAGCGATTCGAACAAACGGCGGATGTTCTCGAGATCGGCCAGCGCCGTGACGTCCTCGAGCAGACGCGCCTGGCCGCGCACGATCAGCGAGGAGCCCGGCCCGCCACCCCAGGTCGCCAACCCGGCTTCGACCACGCGTTGGGTCAGCGTGTCGAGCTGGGCGCGCTGGCTGGCGAGCTCGGCGGCGATCTCCTCCTTCGCCTCGTCGAAAGTGCGGCCGATCAGGCGCGCGGACAGGTAGTTCGCCGCCTCGACCAGGGCCGAGGGCGAAAGCCCCAAAGGCAGCTCGATCAGCCGGTTCTCGACCGTGCCGTTCTGGGTTACCAGCACGACCAGCGCCCGGCCCGGACCCAGCGCCACGAACTCGATGTGCTTGAGCGGCTGCTCGCTGCGCGGCGCCACCACCATGCTGGCGCAGCGCGACAGGCCCGACAGCAGCGTGCTGGCCTGTTCCAGCACCTCCTGGACGCTGCGGCCATTGCCGGCGCAGCGCGCCTCGATGCCGGCGCGCTCGTCTTCGCTCAGCACGCCGACTTCCAGCAGGCCATCGACGAACAGGCGCAGCCCCGCCTCGGTCGGCACCCGGCCGGCCGAGGTGTGCGGCGCGAACAACAGGCCGGATTCCTGGAGATCGGCCATCACGTTGCGGATGGTCGCCGGCGACAGATGCTCGGTCAGCCGGCGCGTCAACGTGCGCGAGCCCACCGGCTCGCCGGTCTCGACATAGGATTCGACGATGCGGCGAAAGACTTCGCGCGCGCGATCGTTGAGCTCGGCGACGGGCGCCGCGGCGCCGACGAGGGGTCGGCTCGCCGCCGGCCGGGGCACCGGCTCGAGCCGCGTGATGGGCCGTTGCATGCGACGAATCTAGGGACCGTGTCCGATAGCGTCAACGCCGGGCCGGTGCGAGAATGGCGACCATGGACGACCGGGTCATCGACGCCCCGCCGGCGCGTCAGGTGTTCCACGCCGACCCGCTGGCGGCGGCCATCGTGCCGTTGCTCTTCGCGCTGATCGGCGGCGGCGCGATCTGGCTCACCGAGGGCCGCGTCTACGCCCAGTGGGTCTGTATCGGCATCGCCGTCTTCGCCGTCATTGACCAGGTCCAGCTGCGCTTGCGCCCGCCGCTCGAGATCGAGGGCGATCAGGTCACGGTCCGGCCGCGTCGCGGCGGCGCGACGCGCCTCGCCGGCAAGGCGATCGGCGCGGTCGAGCCGCGCTCGCACGGCATCTTCGGAAGCGGTGTCGTCATGACGCCCGGGCCGGATGCGCACGGGCGCGCGACCCCCGAGATTTTCGTCGGCCCCTTGCGCGACCCGGCCGGCGCGTCGCGCGCGCTGGACCGTCTGCGTCGGACGGACGGGCGATGATCGGGCCTAGCCGTTGCCGCCGCTCGCCTTGATCCGGCGCAGCTCCACGCCCAGCTGGGCGAGAATGCTGGTCCGCCGCTCGATCTGCGCCTTGACGACGGCCTCGTTGCTGGCCTCGCGCCAGAACGCGCGCGACACAAGGTGGGCGAGACTTTCGTTGATATAGACCGGATAGAACCATCCCAGCGTCTGGTCGCTGGCATAGCTCAACTGCGTCAGGTCATGGAGGCGGAAACCCGACGCCACCAGTTCCGCGTTGATCGCCTGGAAATCGTCGAGATCGGCCTCGCAGATCACGACATGGGTCTTGCCCAGAACGTCGCGCGCGCCACGCAGCGCCTGGACCTCGGCGCCCTGGATATCGAGCTTCAGCAAATAGGGTGGCTTCAGGTCGAGCTCGCGCGCGAGATCGTCGAGACGAATCGCCGGTACCGTCTGTTGGCCGCTCGTCATGCCATTGAGGCGCTGCCAATATGGATCGCCGCTGCCGCGCAGCGAGCTCCAGTACGGGTGGGCCGCGAGGGTTATCGTCACCTCGCCCGGCTGGTCGGAAACGGCGGCGATTCGGTAGTGCCCACCCAGCGTCTCCTTGACCAGCTT
>VGCZ01000021.1 GCA_016869975.1 Alphaproteobacteria bacterium | reverse complement strand
ACACCCGTGCGCAGCTTGAAGGTCAGGGCCTTGCCATCGGCGCTCCAGGCCCACGACGTCGCCAGATCGGGAATGATGACGTCGGGCGTGTTCTGCTTGGTCTTGGGGTCGAACATCACCAGGTTATTGAACACCGACATGAAGGGCATGACGGTGGAGATCGTCGCCTCCTCGTGGATCGAGGCGCTCGGTGGATTGTCGCGGTGGGTGATGCGGAGCGTGCCGCCGGGCGTCTGGGCCAACGTCACATCGGTGGCAAGCGTAGCGACGGCGAATGCGATGGCGACCGCCATCCTCCCCAACGGACGGGACATCGTCGTTTCCTCCGGGCGCCGATCAGGCGCCATAGTCATTGTCGTGACCCGTCTCTTGCGGACGGGGCGGATGCCGGCGCGCCTTCCGTCGGCGCGCTTCATCCGTGATCGGACGCAGTAGATCACAAGCGCCGCGAATGACGAAACGCTGAATCGTCATTCACGGCAGGGTATCAGCCATGTGCGCGCAGGTGCTCTTCCCGCACCGCACGCCGTTGCAATCGCGTCGCGGAACATGACGCGCCCGCCACTTTGACGAGGCGCGTGAGCCCAAGGGGCCACGATTAGCCGGGCTTGCGGCCGGTGATCCGACTGAGCACCCCGGGGATGAACTCGTTGACCGTGATGCCGGTGAAGCCAGCGCGCGCGAAGAAGCCTTTGACGTCGGCCTCCGAGTGCGCCTGCCCGGTGCTATTGAACACCGCCTCGTTGAGTCCCCAGAGCGTGGGATTGAGCGGCCCGTCGCGGCTGTCGCGCATGGTCTCGCCGATCAGATGCATTTCGCCGCCCGGCTCGAGCGCGGCGAAGGCCTTGCCGACCACCAGCTGGATCAGCTCCGGGCTGTACTGCGGCAGGTTGCTGGCCATGATCACGACATCGGCGCCGGCGGGAAACGCGGTCTTGGTGAAATCGCCGGGCATCGCCGTGACACGATCCGACACGCCATGCTGGGCAATGAACTCGCGCGCCACGATGGCGACCGGCGGCAGGTCGAAAACGATGGCGCGCAGTTGCGGCCAGGTCTGCGCCGCGACGATGCTGTAGGCGCCCGATCCACCGCCGAGATCGAGGATCAGCTTGCGGCCCGACAGGTCGACCTGCCGCGCGAAACGCCGCCCCGCGCCCATGCCGATGGAGTTGGTCGCGGTGTGATAGCGCCGCGCGTCCTCGACGGTGAAATTCTCGTAGTCGCCCAGCACGCGCTCGGTCTTCTGCCTGAGCGCCTCCGACAGTTTGCCCCAGCGTTCCCAGCGCGGCTTGGTGAAGGTGATCCACGGCCCGGCGTAGCGCGGTGAGCCCTTGACCAGGAAACGCTCGACATCGGGCGCGTTGGCGTAGGTCTCGCCGCTCTTGGTCAGCAGCTCCATCGCCGACAACGCCGTCAGCATGCGCTCGGCGTTGCGCCGGGTGATGTCGAGCCTCGCCGCCACGGCATCGATGGTGTTGGCGCCATGCGACACCGCCGTGAACAGATCGATCTCGACCGCCGCCATCAGCGCCGCGCTCTGCTGGTAGGCCAGCGCCATCGCCTGCAGACGCGTGGTATCAAGCCGTTCGGATGCCATGGTGTTCTCCCTCTTGCCGGGGCATCGTAACCTCGATCTTCGACAAGGCCACCTCGACATGCCGCGACACATCGGTATCGCCGCCTGCTCCGCCGAGGGCGCGGCGCTGTGCTACCGCACCATCTGCACCGAAGGCCCCGCCCTGATGGGGGGCCACGGCCACCCCGAGGTCACGATGCATACGCCCTCGCTCGAGGACTACATGCGGCGCATCTACACAGGCGACTGGCCGGGCGTGGGCGCGCTGATGCTGGAGTCGGCCGAGAAGCTCAAGCGTGTCGGCGCCGATTTCGTGATCTGCCCGGACAACACTATCCACCAGGCGCTACCCTTTATCGAGGCGCGCTCGCCGCTGCCCTGGCTGCATATCGCCGAGGGCGTGGCGCTGGAAGCCAAGGCACGGGGATTTAAACGCGTCGCCATCACCGGGACGCGTTGGCTGGTCGACAGCGAGGTTTACCCGGCGAAACTCGCGACCCACGGACTCGACTACCGGCGGCCGACGGGCGAGGAGCGCGACGAGCTCAATCACCTCATCATGGAGGAACTCGTGCGCAGCGTGTTCAAGCCGTCGGCGGTCGCCACCTTGCGGCGCATCATCGCCAGGATGAAGGACGAGGGCTGCGACGCCGTTGTGCTTGGCTGCACCGAGCTGCCGCTGATCATGGACGACGCGAATTCGCCGCTGCCGACCCTGGATTCGACGCGCCTGCTGGCGCGCGCCGCCCTGCGCCGGGCGGCGGCGTGATGGCCACGCCGGGCGAGGTCCGCAGGCTGGAGACTCTGACGCGCGCGCGGCTGTCGGCGAACTTCTTCCTGCGCGACTTCCTGTTCAGCGAGACGGCGCAGATATACGGCGTCCGCAACCTGCCCGACGATCCGGCGCTCGCCATCGAAGCTGGCTCACGCCTGTGCGAGGAGTTGCTCGAGCCCTTGCAGGCGACGTTCGGGCGACTGGCGATCCGCTCGGGCTATCGCTCGCCCGAGATGAATTCCCTGTGCAACCGCCTGAAGCTGGGCTGCGCTCGCAACGAGTACAATTTCGCCCGCCACATCTGGGATCGCCGCGACGCCAAGGGTCATATCGGCGCCTCGGCCTCGATCATCATCCCCTGGGTGGCCGACCGCTACGCCCAGGGCGGTTCGTGGCAGGCGATCGCCTGGTGGATCCACGACCATCTGCCCTACAGCGAGCTCCAGTTCTTTCCCAAGCTCGCCGCCTTCAACATCGGCTGGCACGAGAAACCCCGCCGCTCGATCTACAGCTACATCCCGCCGCGCGGATACTTGACGCGGCCGGGCATGCTGGGCCACGACGGCAATCACGCTGCGGAGTACGCCGGCTATCCTGTACCGTCGAACAGACAAGCCACAGGGAGGCGATCCACATGACACCGCTCGACGACACTCGGCAGCCGGTCACGCAGATCGAGATCGACCAGCGCATCTTCGATCTCTACGACGAGTACTGCCACAGCGGCACCATGGACCGCCGCGAGTTCCTGCTGCGCGCCACCGCGATCACGGTCGGTGGCCTGGCGATGGCGCAAGCGCTGCTGCCGCGTTACGTGCAGGCGCAGACCATCTCGTTCACCGACCAGCGCATCAAGGCGCGCTATGTGACCTACCCGTCGCCCGGCGGCACGTCGGGTCAGATGCGCGGTTACCTCGTGCAGCCCACGGGCACCGGCAAGTTCCCCGCCGTGCTGGTGATCCACGAGAACCGCGGGCTCAATCCCTATATCGAGGACGTCGCGCGGCGCTTTGCGGCCGAGGGTTTCCTGGCGCTAGCGCCGGACGGACTCTTCCCGGTCGGCGGTTATCCCGGCAACGACGACGACGGCCGCACGCTGCAGGCCACGCTCGATCAGGGCAAGCTGCGTACCGACATGCTCAACAGCGCACGCTTCGTGAAGGCGCACGAGCTGTCGACCGGCAAGCTCGGTGTCACCGGCTTCTGCTGGGGCGGCGGCGCGACCAACTTCCTCGCGGTCACGATGGGCGCCGACATGCAGGCAGGCGTGCCGTTCTATGGCGCGGCGGCGGAGACAGCGGCGGTGCCGAAGATCAAGTCGGCACTGATGATACAGCTGGCCGAGAACGACGAGCGCATCAACGCCATGTGGCCGGCCTTCGAGAAGGCGCTTAAGGAAGCCGGCGTGCCGCACGAGATGCACATGTACCCTGGCACGCAGCACGGCTTCCACAACAACTCGACGCCGCGCTACCACGAGGCGTCGGCCAAGCTGGCATGGGAGCGCACCATCGCGTTCTTCAGGAAGCACCTCGCCTGAGGCGCGTCACATCGCCTTCGACGCCACCGCGATGAACTGGTCGACGTGCTGGACGTCAGTGTCGAAGGCGGTCACCAGGCGGTAGGCCTGCTCGCCCGGCCTATCGCTCGGCCACGGATAGTACTTGAAGCCCGCGGCCTCGAGCGCCTTGTTGGCCGTGGCGGGCAGCGCGATGAATATCTCATTGGCTTCGACCGGATAGAGCAGGCGCGTGCTGTTGAGCCGGCCCAGCCCCTTGGCAAGACGCTTGGCCATGGCGTTGGCGTGGCGCGCGTTGGCGAGCCACAGGTCGCCCTCGAGATAGGCGTCGAGTTGGGCCGAGAGCATGCGCATCTTGGAGAACAGGTGGCCGGCGCGCTTGCGGCGGAACTCGAACTCCTTGGCCAGTTCGGGCTTGAAGAACACGACAGCCTCGGCGGCCAGCGCGCCGTTCTTGGTGGCGCCGAAGCTCAACACGTCGACGCCGGCCCTCCACGTCACCTCGGCCGGCTTGCAGCCGAGATGGATCAGCGCGTTGCCCAGCCGCGCACCGTCCATATGCAACGACAGGCCATGCTTCCGTGCCTGCGCCGAGATCGCACGCACCTCGTCGGGCGTATAGCTGGCGCCGCACTCTGTCGCCTGGGTGATCGAGATCGCCGCTGGCTGGGCGTGATGCACCACGCCCTTCACATCAACCGCCAGCGCGCGCTCCAGGGTCGGCGGATCGAGCTTGCCGGCGGGGCCCTCGACGCATTGCAGCTTGGCGCCGTTGCTGTAGAACTCCGGCGCATTGGCTTCGTCGACGTTGATGTGTGCCGCGGGATGGCAGAACACCACACCCCAGGGCGGCGTCAGGCAGGCCAGCGACAGCGCATTGGCCGCCGTGCCCGTGGCGACCGGAAACGCCACCAGCGTGTCGTGCTCGAAGGCCTGGCGTAAGCGTTGCGTCACGCGCGCCGTGATCTCGTCCGCGCCGTACGAAGACATGGGCCCGGCCCGATAGGCCTTGGCCAGCGCCTCGATGATCGCGGGATGGGCGCCGACGGCGTTGTCGCTGCGGAAATCCATACTTACTCCCTGGATAGACCCCCGAGCATCAGCGCTTGCCCTCGGGAAAGCGCACGACGCCCAGCAGCGCACCGCTCCCCGGGTCGATGACGTATAGGGCGGCGGCGCCGTCGCGCAGACGCACCAAGGCCACGGTTCGCCCGTCTGTCGAGGTAATGCTTTCGACCTTGGCACCCTCGGGGATCGGCACCGCCACCTCGCCGAAGCTGCGCGGCTTGGTGGTCGGCGCGCCGGGCGCGGTGGGCGCGCCGGCCTGTGGCGGTTCGGATGGCAACGGTTTAACAATGCGCCGGCCAAGCTCGACGAACACGACGACAAACCCGACGGCGATGACGACGCCCATGAAGATCACGAGCGCCTTCAGCCAGCCGATGTTCCGTGCGCCCGTCTGCTGCGCCATGCTCTCCCCGTGACCCAATCGGACGTGACCCAACCCGACGTGACCGCTCCCGACGGGCCGTCGCCCGGCATCCACCGCCGAATCGCCGACGAGGGCGACGCCGGCGACCGCCTCGACCGCCGCATCGCGGCCTGGTTGCCGGGTCTGTCGCGCAGCCGCGCCAAAGCGCTGATCGAGGATGGCCGGGTGTCGCTGCTCGCGCCGGACGAAAGGCGCGCGACCTTGGCCGACGCCTCCCGCAAGGTCAAGGCGGGCGAGATCTTCGAGATCGACGTGCCGGAAAGCGCGCCGGCCGTGCCGCGCGCGCAGGATATCGCGCTGACCATCCTGCACGAGGACACCGACCTGATCGTGCTCGACAAGCCAGCCGGGCTGGTCGTGCACCCGGCCCCTGGCAATCCCGACCGTACCCTGGTCAACGCGCTGCTGGCCCATTGCGGCGACAGCCTCAGCGGTATCGGCGGCGTGCGCCGGCCCGGCATCGTCCACCGCCTCGACAAGGACACGTCGGGGGTTATGGTGGTGGCCAAGAACGACCGTGCCCACCACGCGCTCTCGGAACAGTTCCAGGCGCATAGCGTCGAGCGCGCCTACCGCGCTGTGGTGCACGGCGCGCCGATCCCCCCGGTCGGCTTGATCGAGGGCAACATCGGCCGTCATCGGACCGACCGCAAACGCATGGCCGTGGTGGTCAGTGGCGGTAAGCCGGCCGCCACCCGGTACCGCGTGCTGGAGCGCTTCGGCGAGCCGACCCGGCCCAGGGCCAGCCTGATCGAGGCCGAGCTGCTGACCGGCCGCACCCACCAGGTCCGCGTCCACCTCGCCCATCGCGGTCACCCGCTGATCGGCGATCCGGTCTACGGTCGTGGCCGTATTACTCGTGGCGGCAATGTCCCGGCCTTTGGTCGGCAGGCGCTGCACGCCTTCCGGCTCGGCTTTTTGCATCCGCGAAGCGGCGCCGCACAAAGATTTGAAAGCCCGCTACCCAAGGACCTTGAAGCTTTGCTCGCAATTCTCCGCATTTGAGCTATAGCAAAACTCATATGTTAACTTAACGACGTTAGGTTAGCGTTGAGAGGTCCCCAGAGAGGTCTGGGAATGCCTTGGTATCGTCACAATCTCCGACCGGTATAGTCGGGTATTGTTGACGAGAATGGAGGAAGAAGGGATAATTGGCACTCTACCCGACGGAGTGCCAAAGAGCTGGGCTCAAGTCGGGCGTTTGAGACTCTATCGGATCGTCGGAGCCGCCAAGCGGGCCGCCGGTCAGAAGGAGGGAGATTATGGCTACTGCCGTCGCTTTGCCGGCCCTCGCCGGCACCCTGTCGCCTGAAGGCAACCTCACCCGGTACCTCCAGGAAATCCGCAAGTTCCCGATGCTGGAGCATGACGAGGAGTTCATGCTGGCGAAGCGTTGGCGCGAACATGAGGATTCCGAGGCCGCGCATCGCCTGGTCACCTCCCACCTGCGCCTCGTCGCCAAGATCGCCATGGGCTACCGCGGCTACGGCCTGCCGCTGGGCGAGCTGATCTCCGAGGGCAACCTCGGCATGATGCAGGCGGTCAAGCGCTTCGACCCGGACAAGGGCTTCCGCCTGGCGACCTATGCCATGTGGTGGATCCGCGCCTCGATCCAGGAATACATCCTGCACAGCTGGTCGCTGGTGAAGATGGGCACGACCGCGGCGCAGAAGAAGCTGTTCTTCAACCTGCGCCGGCTGAAGGGCCAGATGCAGGCGATCGAGGACGGCGACCTCAGACCGGACCAGGTCAAGCAGATCGCCACCAAGCTCGGCGTCGCCGAGGAAGAAGTGGTGAACATGAACCGCCGCCTGGTGCCCGACCAGTCGCTCAACGCGCCGATGCGCGCCGACGGCGAGTCGGAGTGGCAGGACTGGCTGGTCGACGACAGCGACAACCAGGAGGTTCGCTTCGCCGAGTCGCAGGAGCTCGAGCAGCGCCGTGCGCTGCTGGCCGGCGCCATGAAGACCCTGTCGGATCGCGAGCGCCACATCCTCACCGAGCGTCGGCTGGTCGACGAGCCCAAGACGCTCGAGGAGCTCAGCGACAAGTACGGCATCAGCCGCGAGCGCGTGCGCCAGATCGAGGTGCGCGCCTTCGAGAAACTGCAGCGGGCGATGAAGAGCGCGGTCGCTGCGGCCGCCAACGTGCCGGCGCGGGCTCCCGCGCACGCCTGATCGACCACATCGGCTACTATCGAAGGCCCCGCCCCGGCGGGGCCTTCGTCGTTTCGGGACCGACCATGAACCTTCTGTCTTTGCGAGCCGGCCGCTTGGCCCTCGACCTCGCCCCCGATTGCGGCGGCTCGATCGCGCGCTTCGCCGTCGAGGGCAAAGGCGACCTGCTGCGCCCGACGCCGATCGAGGCGCTGATTTCGGGCAAGGGCAACAACACCGCCTGCTACCCGCTGGTGCCCTACTCCAACCGCATCGCCGATGGGCTGCTGCGCTTCGATGGCGAGACTTACATGCTTGCAGCCAACTGGCCGGGCCAGCGCCATGCGATGCACGGCGACGGCTGGTCACGCGCCTGGACCGTCGCCCGCAGCGACGCGCAGTCGGCGACCTTGGTCTACGAGCATGATGGTCTGCTCGGCTGGCCGTTCAGGTACCGGGCAGTTCAGTCATTCCATCTCGACAACGATCGTCTCGACATCGCGATGCGCATCGAGAACCTCGAGCGCCACGCGGTGCCAGCGGGCCTGGGCCTCCACCCCTTCTTCGTGCGCGACACCGACAGCGAGCTGAGCTGCCGCACCACGGGAGTCTGGCTTACCGACACCGAAGTCATCCCGACCGAGCACGTGCCGGTACCGCCGTCATGGGACTTCAGCCGATCGCGCCGCGTCGATGATGTCGTGCTCGACAATTGCTTCGATGGCTGGGATGGGCGGGCGGTCGTGCGCTGGCCGTCACGAGGGCTCGCCGTCGATCTGTCTGCAACGAAGGCGCTCCGCCACCTCGTGATCTTCACGCCGCCGCGGCGGCCATTCTTCTGCGTCGAGCCGGTCAGCCACGCCAGCGGCGCCATTGCCCGGATGCGCCTCGACGCAGGCGCCACATTATCCGGCGAGATCGCCCTCAGCGTCGCGCCTCCGTGATCCGCCGGCGGCTCAGGCGCCAGGCCACGAGCACCAGCGGCATTCGCACCCGCCACCGCCACCAGCGGCGCCATCGTCCACGAGCCGCCGAGCCGTGCGATGCCGCCATCGCCCGTGCCCCCTTGGATCGGAAGCCGCCGGCCGCCAGCCGCAGATCATCCATATCCATCGCCGCGACGGCTTGGGTCTGGTCCGCGGACAAGCCCGCGGCCCTCGCCACCTCCGTGGGCTGCGCGATGAAATGCTCCAGGAACGTGGCGTCGGTATAGAGCCGCGCCAGGAAGCCCTCAAGCCGCGCATCGTCCATCGACGGCCTCCCGTCGTCCATGCGCCAACGCCAAGCGAGCCAGCCACAGCTCCGCCTGCAGCTCCTCGAACGGCGGATAGGCGCCGTCGCGTTCCAGCACGACGGTCAGGGGTTGGCGCACGCGCGACGCCAGCCGAGTGAGCAAGTCGAACACGGGCCGCGGTGTCGCGTGCAGGTGATCATCGAGCCAACGCTTCGGCTTGTCGATCCACCGACCTCCGGCGATGTGGACGGTCTCGACGCGCTCCAGCGGCAGGCGATCGAGCCAGCGCATCGGATCGTCTCCGGCGTTAGTGGCGTTGGCGTAGAGGTTGTGCAGGTCCAGCAGCATGGGCGCGTCCGATGCCGCGTAGACCGCCGACAGCCACTCGGGTTCGTTCATGCTGGAGCACGGCGGCGCGATCAGAGTGGCGATGTTCTCCATGACCGGCGTCGCGCCGACGATGCGGCGGGCATGCGCGATGTTGCGGGCGGCGTGCTCGATCGTACGGCCGTTGCGCGGCGGTGCCGCCAGATGGTGCAACTCGAGACCGGCGGCGCGCACGAATGCCAGATGCTCCGACCAGCATCGCGGCCGCACCAGGTCTACCAGCCGAGCCATCGAGTCCAGCCGCAGGCGATCCGGCGGCGCCGCCGAGGCGAGGCCGAGGCCGACGCCGTGCAGCATGATCGGTACGGCATCGGACAGTCGGCGCAGCATGGCGATGCCGCCGCGCCCCGCGGCGAAGTGGTTGTCGGCAATCACTTCGACGACATCGATCTCGTCGAGATGGGCGAAGATCGAGCCGGCAAGTTCAGGACGCCAGCCGATGCCAACTCGGTCAGCCATCAGCCGCCGCAACCGCCACCGCAGCCGCCTCCGCCACCATCGCCGCCGCCGTCGCTGCCGCCGTCGCTGCTGCCGCAGCCGCCCGAGCCACAGCTCGATGATCCGCTGCTGTCATCCGACTGCCGGCGCCGGCGCTCTTCGGCCGAGTAAAAGGCCGCGGCCGGATACTCCGCGGATGGCAGGCGCCACAGGCCGAAGGTCGCGGCACAGAACATCGCCTCGCTGATCGTGCGGCCGCGCTTGAACTCGGTCGCACGGCTCGCCAACCCGGCGAACAGGTCGGCGAGCTCGCGCAGCATCGCCTCGCCATGCGCTTTGATCCTGGCGCGAGCTAGGTAGAACGCGGGTCCGACGACCAGGACTCCGAGGGTCACGAACGTGAACCAGTACTCGGGCGCCACAATGATCATCGCGGGCACCAGGATGATCGACGGCAGGAAGCAATTGACCACGAACCTCGAGCGCCGCTGGCGTTCGGCGCGGTCGTCTTTCAACCCGAGCGATGCCAGCCGCTCGACATAGGCTTCCGCGGCCGCCACGACTTCGTTCAGCGCCACGATGTCGCGAGCACCGATGCTGGTCTTGGCGTGGCGCAGCAATATGCGCTCGACGTCGTTGCCGGCGAAGTCCTCGGCGTCCGCGCGGCTAACCTGGACGTGCGCCTTCTCGTCGAACTCCGGCTCGGCCGACACGAGCAGCCCGCGATCGAGCAAGGCCACCATGGCCAGCTCGACCACGGCGCCGGCGCCACCCCGCAACGCCGCGATCAGGTACGGGTCGCGATAGTCGAAGGCCGGCGCCAACGGGCCCGCCGGCACCTCCTCGGGCATCCACTTGCGCACCGCGAGGTATCCGCCACCCGCCGCGACCAGCAACAGGATGACGAAGTAGTCGACGAGAAACTCGGCCATGCGCGCCTCCGCCCGCCGTCAATCGCCGATCCGCCTGCGCATCCACGCAACGATATCGTGCAGGTCATCGATCGTGGACTTCATGGCCTGGCGCGACACCAGCAGCTCCCGCCGCACCGCGGAGATCGTGCGCGCCGTGCGCATCCAGTGCGACTCGCCCGATTGCAGCAGCTGTTCCAGGGCTTCGCGTGGCGCCAAACCGGGCGCGCCCTCCAGCCACAGGATGGCCGCGGCCGCGACCCGCACCGCCGACGAGACCTCGAAGATCACTGTCTCAAACTGCTCGGGCGACGCGCTGTGGAAGACGGTGCGCTCGCGCAGGCGCAGGGTGAGGTTCAGCAGATCCTCGCGCACGCGGCGGCGCATGTCGTCGGCCGACATCTCCAGCCCGGCGAAGGGGTCGGCGCCGACGAGGATGCGCCGGCGATTGGCGATGTCCTCGAACTTCACTGCAAAGGAACGATATGCCGGCGCGATCTCGTCGAGGCGGATGAACATGCAGGAGATGCGTGCCGCCGCCTGGGCAGCGCGGTAATCGACGCTCAGCCGCTCGAAGACATCGCGGCCCACCTTGGTCAGCACCGTCATCAGGTTGACATCCGAATGAGACCGCATACGGCCTTCGGCGGCTGAGCCGAACAACGTGATCGAGTGGAGATCGGGGCCGAAGGCAGCCTGCTGGGCGGAGACGAAGTCGGCAAGGGCCCGCCTGACCGCTGGCAAGACCTCGAGCGTATCGATAGTGGAGGGAGCGGCCGCCGCGTTCATGACGGCAAGCCTAACACGGCGCGGCGGCTGGACAAGCCGCCGCGCCCGTCAGGTACCCGAGCTTAGGCCGCCGCGACGGCGCCGGCGGCGTCGCGCGTCGCCTTCACCGCCGCCTTGGCCGCTTGCGACAGCAGGCCGGCGTCGTTGGCGATGGTGATCAGCCGGAAGCCCATGCCGATCATGCGCGCGGCGTAGGCCGGCGTGCCGTTGTGCAGGCCGGCAAACTGGCCGCGCTTGGCCGTCGCCGCCAGCAGCTTCTCGTAGATGCCGAGGATCTGCGGCTCCTCGCGATCGAGCCGCGGCGCCAGGCCGAGCGAGAGGCCCAGATCGCTGGGGCCGATATAGATGCCGTTGATGCCGGGCACGTCGAGGATGGCGTCGATATTGTCGATCGCCTCCTGGGTCTCGATCATCGGGATCACCAGCACCTCGTCGTTGGCGGTCGCCTGGTAGGGCGTCGCCTCGCCGTAGGCGCCGGCGCGGATCGGGCCGTTGCTGCGCTTGCCCTTGGGCGGATAGAGGCAATAGGAAACCAGCGCCTTGGCTTCGGCGGCGTTGTTGACCATCGGGCAGATCACGCCCCAGGCGCCGCCATCGAGCACCTTGCCGCAGATGCCCGGCTCGTTCCACGGCACGCGCACCAGCGGCGTGACCGGATGGCGGTCCATCGCCTGGAAGCAGCGGACCATCGACATGTAGTCCTGCACGCCATGCTGCATGTCGACGGTGACGCTGTCCCAGCCGCATTGCGCCATGGTCTCGGCCGCGAAGCCGTCGGGAATCGCCAGCCAGCCGTTGACGCAGGCCTTGCCGGCGGCGAGCCGGCGCTTAAGCATGTTGGGCATCGTTTCTCTCCCCTACTCCACAAGTGTCCGTTCAGTCCTTGAACGGATCGGTCATCAGGATCGTGTCCTCGCGCTCGGGCGATGTCGACAGCAACGCGACGGGACAGCCGATCAGTTCCTCGACGCGACGCACATACTTCACAGCGTTGGCCGGCAGCTGTACCCAGGAGCGCGCGCCTTTGGTGCTCTCGGACCAGCCCTCGAAGATCTCGTACACCGGCTTGATGCGCGCCTGCGCGCCCATGGTGAACGGAAAGCGCTCGATGCGCTTGCCGTCGAGCTCGTAGCCAACGCAGACCTTCAGCTCGTCCATGCCGTCGAGCACGTCGAGCTTGGTGAGCGCGATGCCGTCGATGCCGTTGAGCTTGACCGCCTGTCGCACCATGACGGCGTCGAACCAACCACAACGCCGCTTGCGCCCGGTGTTGACGCCGAACTCCATGCCACGCTGCTGCAGCCCGTCGCCGATGGCGTCGAACAGCTCGGTCGGGAACGGCCCCTCGCCGACGCGCGTGGTGTAGGCCTTGGCGATGCCGAGCACATAGCCGACCGCGCCGTTGCCCAGACCGCTGCCGATCATCGCCTGCGCCGCGACCGTGTTCGACGAGGTCACGAAGGGATAGGTGCCGTGGTCGATGTCGAGCATGGTCGCCTGCGCGCCTTCGAACAGGATGCGCTTGCCTTCGCCGCGCAGCCTGTCGAGCCGCTCCCAGACGTCCTCGGCATAGGGCAGGATCTGGGGCGCCAGCGTGCGCAATTGCGCGAGCAACTCGGCCGGATCGACCAGGGGTTTGCCCAGCCCGGCGCGCAGCGCGTTGTGATGGGTCAGCAGGGTGTTGACCTTGCGCTCCAGAATATCGTCCTCGCCGAGGTCGCCGACGCGAATGGCGCGACGGCCGACCTTGTCCTCGTAGGCCGGCGCGATGCCGCGACGCGTGGTGCCGATCTTGATCGTGCCCGGCACGTCTTCGCGCCAGCCGTCGAGGTCGCGGTGCAGCGGCAGGATCAGCACGGCGTGGTTGGCGATCTTCAGGGTTTTCGGGCTGACCTCGACGCCCTGGCCATTGACGCGCTTGACCTCGTCGAGGAAGTGCCAGGGATCGACGACCACGCCGTTGCCGATCACCGACAGCTTGCCCGGGCGCACCACGCCAGAGGGCAGCAGCGCGAGCTTGTAGGTCTGATTGCCGATGACGAGGGTATGGCCGGCGTTATGGCCACCCTGGAAGCGCACCACCACCTCGGCGCGCTCGCTGAGCCAGTCCACGATCTTGCCCTTGCCCTCGTCGCCCCACTGGGCGCCGACGACCGCCACGTTCGCCATGTCGATCCCCGCACACGAAAAACGCCCCTCCGGGCCATGGGCCTGAAGGGGCGTGGCTGTGCTTAGCACGCTCGGCGGGACGTGGGGAGTGGGATAACGCCGCAGATCAGAAATACGCGATCAGCCGGCCGCTGATCGCCGCGCCGAACCAGATCGCGATCGACGCCGCGGCCTGCGCCCGGCCGAGGGCCGGCGGGCCGTCGTCCCAGCGTTCCAGCGCGCCGCGCCAGATCCGCCGGAACAGCAGCGCGTTGGCCACGCCCAGCGCGAACAGCACCATCTTTATGCGGAAGACCGGATTGCCGACCAGCGCCGAGGCGTCGGCGGTGAGCAGCAACGCGCCGCTGGCGATCTGCAGCAGCAGCCCGGCGACGGCGAGTGGCGTCAGAAACCGCGACAGCGCCGCGACGGGCACGCCGCGCCCCACGCCCAGCAGCCGCAGGTCGAGCGCGACGATCGGCCCGACCAGCAGGCACAGCCCGACGATGTGGCCGAGATTGGCCAGCGGATAGACCCAGCTCGAATCGCGCAGCATGAAGGCGAACCCCGAGGCCTCGAGGGCGGCGGCCCATGCCGCCAACCAGCCCGTCGCGTCGGCGCCGTGGCCCATGGTGTTCGCCTCAGCGCAGCTCGACGGTCTTCCCGTCCTGGGTGGTGATCCGTTCCGCGCGCATCTCGTTGGCCTGCACGCGGCTGGGATAGCCGACCACGGTCACGACCTTGCCGACCGCGAGGTCCTCGCGCGGCAGCGCCCGGTTCTCCATGCGCGACACCGGCGCCAGGGTCGCCGTCCACTTCTTGCCCTGATACTCCAGCACAATCTCGCCGTGCGGATTGACGTAACGCGATTCGACGATCGGACCCTTGATCGTCAGCACCGTGGCGGCGTCGTAACTGCTCCAGCCGTGATGCGCGGCGGCCGGAGTGACGACGGCGGCGCCCACGAGAACGAGGAGCGATCGGCGGCGGACAGTCATCGCGATCTCCATCGATGAATGAGTAACCTTAGATGGCGATGGCCCGTCCGTCGATCAATGCGTAGGCGCAGCCCAGACGGCCAGCTTCAGCCCGCGCATCCACGACATCGCCCAGCCCGTGCACGGTGTGGAAACCTTCGGCGCGCCAACGCGCCAGATCGGCCCACGTGACACCGGCGGGCACATAGAGCCGCTTGCCCGGCGGCTCGACCGTCGCGGCACCGAGGACCGTGTCCATGTAGAGCGTGAAGCCGGTGGCTGGCTCGCTGGTGCCACCTTCGTCCTCGCCGAAACCCGCGCGATAGCGCCCGCCGCGGCCCAGCTCGCCGCGCCCGACCTCGCCCAGCGCACCGCGCGCGTAGAGCGTGAAGCTGACGCCGTCCTGATACTCCAGGCCGCGATACTCGACGGGATCGATGGTCAGATGCAGCGTCGGCGACGCCGCGCGCAACAGCGCGACGACCTCGGCAAGGCGATCAGCTTCGGCGCGCGCCGTCGGCGGCAAGGCCAAGGCCTTCAACCGCGCGACGCCTTCTTCGGCAGGGCCGACGGCGCGCAGCAGGCCGACGAAAACATCGCGCACCGCCTCGCTCGCCGCCGCGACGCCCTTGGCGCGTTCGTCGGCGACGATGCGGGCCATCGCCGATTCTTCCTTGCGCTCCAGCGCGCGCCTGAGGCGACGCACCATACCGTCTGGCAATCCCAGCGCCGCGCAGAGCGCCGTTACCAGCGTGGGCAGGTTGAGATCGACCGACAGCGCCGGCACCCCGACCTCGAGCAGCGCGTCGGCCGCCAGCAGCACGGCCTCGGCGTCGGCCGTGGCGGCATCGGAGCCGATCAGTTCGACGCCGACCTGGGCGAACTGGCGCTGCGGGCGCAGCTGCGAGCCCTTCATGCGCAGCACATTGCCGGCGTAGGACAGGCGCAGCGGCCTGGGCGCGTCCTTCAGCCGTGTCGTGGCGATGCGTGCGACCTGCAAGGTCATATCGGCGCGCACGCCCATCATGCGCTGCGACACCGGATCCATCAGACGGAAGCTGTGCGCCGCCATGGCGACGCCGGCGCCGCCGAACAGCGAGTCCTCGTACTCGACCAGTGGCGGCTTGACCCGCTGGTACCCCTGGCCGGCGAAGCGCGCCATCAGGCGGCCCATGACATGCGCCTCGAGCTCGGCCTCGGGCGGCAGCATGTCGCCGAGACCGGGCGGCAGCAGGCCGCGATGGGAATTGTCGTTGGCGCTCACGGCGGGGTCCTCATGGCGCGCAGGATGTAGCCGGCGTATGGTGGGCGCGCCAGCCCTGTTTGCCGGAGCCAGTCATGGATACCCAAGCCTTCGAAGCCGAACTGAGCCGCGATGGATACCAGGAGATCCTGACGCGCACCGCCAAGCCGGGCCCGACGCCGGTCCACACCCACCCGTTCGATGCCTACGCCATGGTGCTCGCCGGCGAGATGACCGTGACCTGGGACGGCGGCAGCGTGACCTGCAAGGTCGGCGACACGTTCAAGCTCGAGGCCGGCCGCGAGCACAGCGAGACCTACGGACCGGAAGGCACGACCTTCCTCGTCGGCCGCCGCACGCGCGAGACCAAGGCGGCCTAGCCGACCAGCGCCGGCAGACCGAGCATGTTGTCGAAAACGATCGCGCCGGCCTCGACCAGCCCGGCGCGGTCGGTGTGGGCCGCGCCGACATAGCCATAGGCGCGCATGCCGGCGGCTCGGGCCGCCTGGGCGCCGGCCGACGAATCCTCGATCACCACACTATCCGCCGGCGCCACGCCCATGCGCTCGGCGGCGAACAGGAACAGGTCCGGCGCCGGTTTGCCGCGGGCGACCTGGGTCGCGCTGAAGATGCGCCCGTCGAAGCGATCCCACAGCCCGGCGCCACCCAGGGTGATGCGCATCTTGGCGTGATCGCCCGACGAGGCGACGCAGGTCGCCAGGCCGGCGCGCTCCAACGCGTCGAGCGCCGCGACGACTCCCGGCACGGCGCGCACGCCCTCGTCGCGGAAGCGCGCGAAGGTGCGTTCCTGCAGACGCTCGACGAAATCCGCCGGCACCTTCCGGCCGAGCTCCGCCTCGACGATCTCGATGCAGCTTTTCATCGAGCGGCCCATCAGCCGTCGCATGGTCTCGGCGACGTCCCAGTCCAGGCCTTCGCGGTTGAGCGCCTCGGCGAAGCAGCGGTTGGACATCGGCTCGGTGTCGACCAGCACGCCGTCGCAATCAAAAATGACGAGCAACGTCGTGCCTCGGTTCGACAAAAGTGTTCTTCACGCGTTTCGACACGAGGAAATAAGGGATCCAGATCGCCGCCGCGACTAGCGACCGGACGACGTCCCGCATCGATTCCCCGTCGACCCTAATGCCGAGGCTCGAGATCAGCGCCGTGTCGACGACCTGGACAACCAACAGCAGGGCCAACCACACAATAAACAGGCGCGGCGCGTACCTCGACTTGCGGAAAAAGAACCAGATCAAGACCAGCGTGAAGGCGAACATCACGACATTGGCGACCGTCTCGCCCATGATCAGCGTTGGCAGCATGGGCCGATGTCCCGGGCGGCTCGCGTCGTTGAGCTGCCGCCAGATTTCAGAATCGAACACCGGCCACAGGTCGGTGAAGAACTGGAAGCCCATGCGCAATGGCGACAGCACCAGCCCGATCGCCGGTAGGATCAGCCAGCCGCCGAGGCCGCGCGGCCCATCCTGCGCGCCGTCGCTCTGGCTCATCTCCGCTCCCCCGCGAGCAAGCCGTACATCAGCACGCTGCGATATTCGTCGCCGGCGCGCCAGCGGTCGCGGATGGGGCCGCCCTCGAAGCGGAAGCCCAGCGTCTCCGCCAACCTGATCGAGGCGGTGTTCTCGGGCACGATCATCGCCTCGATGCGATGCGTGTCGAGCCGATCGAAGCAGTAGTCGATCACCGCCGCAGTGGCCTCGCGCGCATAGCCTCTGCCCTGGTGGCGCGGCGCCAGGATCCAGCCCAGTTCCAGCCGCCCATTGCCGACGTCGCGATGATGGTAGTTGATCATGCCGACGCAGCGATCGTCGCGCCGGCGCGTGATCGCCCAGGCCAGCCACCATTGTGGGCCGTCGGCCTTGGCCATGGCGCGCACCACGCGCGCCGTCTCGGCCCGGGTCTTGAACCGCGGCGAATTCCAGTAGCGCATCGCCGTGGTGTTGCCGAAGGCGGCGTGCATGGCCTCGACATCGCGCGGCGTGAAGCGGCGCAAGCGCAAGCGTTCGGTGTCGAGCACGGGAAACTTCGGCCGGCTCATGCCGCCTCGCCTGCCTGATGCGCGCGGATCGCCTCCAGAAAGGTCGTGCCGTGGCGCGCCAGCTTGGCCTCGCCGACGCCGTGGCAGGCCAGCATCGCCTCCGGCGTCGCGGGCTTGAGCCGGGCGAAGTCCAGCAGGGTGCGATCGGGAAACACCATATAGGCGGCCATGCCCGCGGCGCGCGCGATGCGCCCGCGCAACGCCTTCAGCGCGGCGAGCAGCGCCTCGTCGGACTCGGCCACCGGATCCTGGCTGGCCACGACGCGCGCCTTTCGGGCGGCCGCTTCCTTCTTCGCCTGACGCGGTGTGACGCGCACATCGCGCATCTCCACCCGCTGCTGGCCGCGCAGCACCGCCCAGCCGCGCTCGCCGACGCTCCAGCGGCCGTACTCGGCGATGTCCATGGTCGCCAGGCCGAGCGCATTGATCTGCCGCAGCACGGCGCGCCATTCGCGTTTGTCACGATCCTTGCCGACGCCGAAGGTCGGCAGCCGATCGTGGTTGAAGCGCAGGATCGACTCGGTGCTCTCGCCCACCAGCAGCGAGACAAGATGCTCGGTGCCGAAACGCTCGCCGGTGCGGATCATCGCCGACAGCGCCTTCTGCGCCTCGATCGTGCCATCGATCACGGCGACGCCCTCCAGGCAGAGGTCACAATAGCCGCAGGGCTCGACGCTTTCGCCGAAATAGGCCAGCAGGGTCTGGCGCCGGCAGCGCGGCGCCTCGCACAGCGTGACCAGCGCGTTGAGCCGCTGGCGTTGGGCGCGCTTCTGCTCCTCGGCCGCCTCGCTCTCGTCGATCTGCAGCCGGCGCACGCGGATGTCGTCGAGGCCGTAGAGCGTCAGCGTATCGGCCGGCAGCCCGTCGCGGCCGGCGCGGCCGATCTCCTGGTAGTAGCTCTCGATGTCCTTGGGCAGATCGCCATGGCAGACGAAGCGCACGTCGGGCTTGTCGATACCCATGCCGAAGGCGATGGTGGCGACGACGATCACGCCGTCCTCGCGCTGGAAGAGATCCTGGTTGCGCGTGCGCTCGGCCGGCTCCATGCCGGCGTGATAGGGCACAGCGCGAAAGCCCTCGTGGTTCAGCATCGCCGCCGTGTCCTCGGTCTTCTTGCGCGAGGCGCGGTAGACGATGCCGCTCTCGCCGCGATGGCCGCGCAGGAACGACAGCAGCTGCCGCCCCGTGTTCTCTTTCGCCGCCATCGCTAACTTGAGATTCGGCCGATCGAAGCCATGGACGAAGACCTTGGGTTCGCGCTTGAACAGCCGCGCGACGATCTCCTGCCGGGTGGCGGCGTCGGCGGTGGCAGTGAAGGCCACGGTCTGCGGCTCGCCCAGGGCGGCGCGCGCCTCGCCCAGGTTGAGGTAGTCGGCGCGGAAATCATGGCCCCACTTGGCGACGCAATGCGCCTCGTCGACCGCCAGCATGCCGACGCCGGCGGCGGCCAGCGCGGCGCGCGTGTCGGCCAGCGCCAGCCGCTCGGGCGCGCAGTAGATCAGCGACAGGCGCTGCTCGCGCAGCATCTCGAAGGTGCGCGCGTTGCCCGTCGCGCCGTTGGCCGAGTTCAGCGCCGCCGCGCCGACGCCCAGCTCGCGCAGCGCCTCGACCTGATCGCGCATCAGGGCGATCAGCGGCGAGACGACCACGGTGACGCCATCGCGTACCAGCGCCGGCAGCTGGTAGCACAGCGACTTGCCGGCGCCGGTCGGCATCACCGCCAGCACGTCCTGGCCGCCGACGATGGCCTCCAGAATCTCGCGCTGGCCTGGCCGGAAATCGGCGAAGCCGAACACGCGATGCAGCTTCTCCTCGGCGGCGGAAAAATCACTCGACGACATGGCCCGATCCTAGCATGCCGGCTAGGTTGGCGTGGCAATCAGGAGTGGCATCGTGAGCGAAGACAGCAAGGCCCGCATCCAGCGTATCGCCCAGGCCGCGTTCGCGCAGCACCGCGACCTCGACCGCGTGCCGACGATGGCCGCCGGCGTAGTGATCGATGGCACACTGGCCGCTTTCAGCGGCTTCGGCGCCGAGGCGGACTCGCTGTTCCGCATCGCCTCGATGACCAAGAGCTTCACCGCCGCGGCCGCGCTGGTCCTGCGCGACGAAGGCAAGCTCGACCTCGACGCGCCGATCGCGCGCTACGCGCCGGAGTTCGCCGGCCTCAAGGGACCCACCGCCGACTCGCCGGCGATCACCACGCGGCACCTACTGTCGATGCAGAGCGGGCTCGCGACCGACGACCCCTGGGGCGATCGCCATCTCGACATCGGCGACACCGAACTGGACGCTGTGGTGCGCGCCGGCCCGCTGTTCGCCTGCGGCCCCGGCACCGCCTTCGAGTACTCCAATCTCGGTTACGCCCTGATCGGTCGCGTCATGCACCGCGCCTCGGGCATGCGGCCCCAGGCCCTCGTCACCGAGCGCCTGTTGAAGCCGCTGGGCATGACCCGCACGGTCTGGGAGGCAAAAGACACTCCTACCGATAGCGACATCATCGTCGGCCTGCGCGCCGACGACGGCACGCCCGAGCCGACGCCGCCCGACGGCTGCCTGGCGCCGATGGGCGGACTGTGGTCGACCGTCGCCGACCTGGCGAAATGGGTCGACTTCCTCGCCGACGCGTGGCCGCCGCGCGATGGTCCCGACACCGCGCTGCTCAGCCGCGCCTCGCGCCGCGAGATGCAGCGTGTCGAAACCGCGATCGAGCCGTTCGATTCGCGTTCGGCGGACGGCACGGTCTGGTCCTTCAGCGGCGGCTACGGCCTGGGCCTGCAGATCGGCCACGACCGCGACCTAGGCGAGGTGGTCGAGCATTCCGGCGGCCTGCCGGGCTACGGCTCAAACATGCGCTGGGTGAAGAACACGCGAATCGGCCTGATCGCTCTGGGCAATTCGACCTATGCGCCGATGCGTTTCGCCACGCGCCGCGCGCTTTCGGCGCTGTCGGCGGCGGAGCTCGTGCGTCGTCCCAACACGCCATCGACGGCGAAGCTGGTCGAGGCGGGCACCGCGCTGTTCGCGCTGTTCACCGACTGGACCGACTCGCGCGCGGCGTCCCTGTTCGCCGACAACGTCGCGCCCGATGTGCCGCTCGCCCGACGCCAGCACGCCGCGGCGGCGCTGCTCGCGCGCCATGGCGCGCTGCGGCTCGCGCGCGTCGAGGCCGTGTCGCGCACGACCGGCCGCGTCGTCGCGCATTCAACGACTGGCGAGGTCGCCATCACCTTCCAGATCGCGCCGGTGGGCGGCGTGCAGAAATACGACTTGCCCGGCTAACCGCGCCCAATGGCGGCCTATCGCGCCGCCTGCGCGGCCTCATAGCCGAACGCGGCCTGAACACCCGGGCGTGCCGCGCAGCGTGACTTGTAGGCTTCGATCCCGGCATGCATGGACGTGTCGATCCCCACGCGCGCAGCCAGCGTCAGCCACCAGAACAGATAGGCGTCGGCGACCGTGAATCCATCGCCAACCAGATAGTCGCGGCCTTTGATGCCGTTGGCGACGATGTCCAGCCGCTTGGGCGCGGCGGCGCGGGCCGCTGACTTGGCCGCGTCGTCGCTCTCGGGCGTGAACATCATGTAGAAGACGCGCTTGTGCATCTCCGTGCTCACGAAGTTCAGCCATTCGACGACGCGGTAGCGATCGTCGGTCCCGAACGCCGGGCATAGACCGCTCGCCGGCTTCAGATCGCCGAGATACTGCAGGACGCTGGGGCCCTCGGTCAGCACGCTGCCGTCGTCGCGGCGCAAGGTGGGAACCGCGCCCTTCGGGTTGATGTCGAACAGGCTGCCGCCGCCCTCGATCTCCTTCGTCGACAGGGTCACGCGCCGAAGCGTCACCGGAAGGCCGGCCTCACGGCAGACGATGTGCGACGCCAAAGAGCAGGCAAGCGGCGAGTAGAAGAGTTCCATGACGCCATCTCCGCGGTCGAACGAAATTCTGTTCTTTTCGGTACAGAACTATCCAAGTCGCGTCAAGGGTTATATTCTACCTGGTACAGAATAAGGTCCCGAGATGGCACGCCCCCGCTCCTTCGATGTTGACGACGCATTGGTCGCGGCGACCCAGGTCTTTCTGGCGCGCGGCTTCGACGGCGCCACCCTGGATGACCTGACCGGCGCGATGGGTATCAACAAGCCGAGCCTCTACGCCGCCTTCGGAGACAAGGAGGCGCTCTACGCCAAGGTTCTCGAGGGCTATGCCGCGATGGCGAAGTCGGCCATGGAGTCGGCGTTCGACGCCGGCGACACGCTGGAGCACGCCGGACGGCGTTTGTTGGCTGGCGCCATCGAGGTCTATGCGCCCGCCAAAGGCAACCGTCTCGGATGCCTGATCGCCACGACGGCGACAACGGCCGCGGGCTCGAATCCAGCCGTAAGGGCCGTGCTCGCCACGTTCCTGTCGGACGTCGACCAGTTGATCAGGACGGCCATCAAGCGGCGCTTCGGCGGCGATCTGGCCGACGCAAACATAGCATCGGTGGCCGACGTGCTGAGCGCGGCGATGTACTCGATCGCCATCCGCGCGCGCGCCGGCGCGTCGAGACGACAACTCTCGGCGATCGCGGAACGGGCGGTCGCGACGATGGGTGTGATCGCGCGGACGGCCGCCTGACCAGGCGGCCGCGTCCGTCTACCGGCAGCCGCTCAGTTCCTTCCCTCAACCAGCCCGCGGCAGACCACCTGCGCCTGGATCTCGGCGGCGCCCTCGAAGATGTTGAGGATCCGCGCGTCGCACAGCACGCGGCTGATCGGGTATTCCATGGCGTAGCCGTTGCCGCCGTGGATCTGCAGCGCGTTGTCGGCGTTGCTCCAGGCGACGCGCGCGGCCAGTAGTTTGGCCATGCCGGCCTCGATGTCGCAGCGGCGATCGCCGTCCTTCTCGCGCGCCGAGAAATAGGTGAGCTGGCGCGCGATCATGGTCTCCACGGCCATCCACGCGATCTTGCCGGCGACCCTGGGGAAGTTGACGATCGGCTTGGCGAACTGCACGCGGTCCTTGGCGTAGCGCAGGCCGAGTTCCATCGCGCATTGCGCCACGCCCACGGCGCGCGCCGCGGTCTGGATGCGCGCGCCCTCGAAGGTCGCCATCAGCTGCTTGAAGCCGTTGCCCTCGGCCTCGCCCAAAAGGTTCGCGGCCGGCACCTCGAAGCCGTCGAAGCCCAGCTCGTATTCCTTCATGCCGCGATAGCCCAGCACCTTAATCTCGCCGCCGGTCATGCCCTTGGCCGGGAACGGATCGCTGTCCGTGCCGCGCGGCTTCTCGGCCAGCAGCATCGAGAGGCCCTGGTAGCCCGGCTTGTCGGGGTTGGTGCGCACAAGCATGGTCATAATGTCGGCGCGGGCGGCATGCGTGATCCAGGTCTTGTTGCCGTAGACCTTGTAGGTGTCGCCCTCGCGCACGGCGCGGGTGCGCAGGCTGGCGAGGTCGGAGCCGGTGTTGGGCTCGGTAAAGACGGCGGTGGGCAGGATCTTGCCGGTGGCGATCGCCGCCAGGTACTTCTCCTTCTGCGCCCGCGTGCCGCCGGCGCGGATCAGCTCACCGGCGATCTCCGAGCGCGTGCCCAGCGAGCCGACGCCGATATAGCCGCGCGACAGCTCCTCGGTGACGACGCACATCGCCATCTTGCCCATGCCCAGCCCGCCCCACTCCTCGGGAATGGTGAGGCCGAAGACGCCGAGCTCGGCCATCTTCTGCACCACGGGCAACGGGATCAGCTCATCCTTCATGTGCCAGTCGTGCGCGAAAGGCAGCACCTCGTCATTGACGAAGCGGCGGAACTGATCGCGCACCATCGAGAGCGCGTCGTCGTCGAGGCCCAGCGCACCGAAATCGCCGGTGTCGAGCGCGTCGGCCAGCAACTCGGCGATGCGCGCGCGTACGGCCGCCGTGTTGCCCGCCGCTCGCAGGGTACGGGCGGCGCCAGCGTCGAGCGCGCGCAGCGCGGCATCGTCGATGCCGAGATCGCCGGGCCGCACCACCTCGACCTGGCTGATCGCGATGCCGCCGGCAAGCTGATTGAGGTACTCGCCGAAGGCCGATTGCAGGATGAGCTGCTCGAGCTCGCCGAAGGCGCCGTGCGCCTTCAGCGCCTCGCCCCAGCGTCGCATCTGGCGCAGGCCGGCGACGTAGGTGGCGATCCAGGCGTAGCCATGAGCGGCGAACTGCTCGCGCTCCAGGAGCTTCGCGTCGACGCGGCCTGAGGGCGCGATCAGCTTGCGCACCGCGTTCTTGGCGGCGATGTCGAAGGCTTCGGCGATCGCCTCGGCCTCGGCACACAGCGGCAAGAGACGGTCGAGCACCAGCGGTGGCGGGCCGAGATTCTCCGCAACAGACATGAGATTCCCCTCTGTCGTCCTGAGCGCTGCGAAGGACCCTGCGCTCGGACGAACACACGCGACTGATCGCTATACCGCAAGGTCCTTCGCCGCGCCCAGGACGACGGCGCCGAGTTAGCCCTCGAGCGCGTCTTCCATCGTGCGCAGGCCCGGCCGCGGGGCCGAGACCAGCACCGCCATGTTGCCGGGCTTGTGCTGGTTCTTCCACATCTTGGTGTGGGCGCGCGGGATATCCTCCCAGGCGAGGACCTCGCTCATGCAGGGATCGACGCGGCGCTCGATCACCAGCTGGTTGGCCTGGCTGGCCTGCAGCAGATTGGCGAAGTGGCTGCCCTGGATACGCTTCTGGCGCATCCACACGAAGCGCGCGTCCATGGTGAGGTTGTAGCCGGTGGTCCCGGCACAGAAGACCACCATGCCGCCGCGCTTCACGACGAAGCAGGAGACCGGGAAGGTCTGCTCGCCGGGATGCTCGAAGACGAAATCGACGTCGTTGCCCTTGCCGGTATGCTCCCAGATCGCCGCGCCGAACTTGCGGCACTTCTTCATGTACTCGGCGTAGCCCTTCTGGTCGTCGACGTCGGGCAGCGGCCCCCAGCAATCGAAGTCGTTGCGGTTGATGACGCCCTTGGCGCCGAGCTGCATCACGAAGTCCTTCTTCGACGGATCGGAGATCACGCCGATGGCGTTGGCGCCCGCCGTGGCGATGAGCTGTACCGCCATCGAGCCGATGCCGCCCGCGGCGCCCCAGACCAGCACGTTGTGGCCCGGCCGCAGGATGTGCGGACGGTGGCCGAACAGCATGCGGTACGACGTGGCCAGGGTGAGCGTGTAGCAGGCGCTCTCCTCCCAGGTCAGATGCCGCGGCCGCTTCATCAGCTGGCGCGCCTGCACCTTGCAGAACTGGGCGAAGGAGCCGTCGGGCGTCTCGTAGCCCCAGATGCGCTGGCTGGGCGAGAACATCGGATCGCCGCCGTTGCACTCCTCGTCGTCGCCGTCATCCTGGTTGCAGTGGATGACGACCTCGTCGCCGACCTTCCAGCGCTTGACCTTGGCGCCGATCGCCCAGACCACGCCCGAGGCGTCGGAACCCGCGATATGGTACGGCGCCTTGTGGCCGTCGAAGGGCGAGATCGGCACACCGAGGCCGGCCCAGATGCCGTTGTAGTTGACCCCGGCGGCCATCACGAGAACCAGCACCTCGTCTTCGCCGATCGCCGGCGTCTCGACCACCTCCAGACGCATGCTGTCCTCCGGCGGTCCGTGCCGCTCGCGGCGGATCGCCCAAGCGTACATTTTCGCCGGCACGTGGCCCAAGGGCGGGATCTCGCCGACCTCGTAGAGAGCTTTCACCGGTTGAGAGGCGGTCGGGTGAGCCGGCGGGACAATCGCCAAAGCTGCGGTCATTCTCTGCATCCCTCTTGACGCGCCGCACCATCGCGGCTCGGCGTCATTAGCGAACGCAGCATAATGGTGCGGCGCACAATGTCAATTCGACTAAAATCGCAGCCTGTGCGCGCAATTATATTACACAAATAGAAACGGCGGGCCGGAGGCCCGCCGTCTGTTCTGAATACGACCCGAGCTACTCGACGATGCGCAGCTGGGGATCGCTGGAGCCGATCAGCGCCGAGTTGGCGATCGCTTCGAAGGCCTCGAGCATGCCGGCGACCGTGGTCGTTGTGTACGTGTAGGTCGTCGAACCGTCGTTGCTCGCGCAGTTGATGCGGCGATTGTTGTTGGACGTGCCCGAGACACCGTAGCCGATGGTGTAGATCTTCACGCCCGAGTTCTTGATCTGGGTGCAGAGCTGCTCGAACTGATAGTTCGAGGAACCGTTATTGTACTCGTAGTACGAGTTCATGTCGAAGTCCGACATGATGACGATCGCCTTGTACGTGTTCGCCGTGTTGTGGGCGTTGGCGAGCGCGGTTCCCGTGAAGATCGAGTTCCACTTCGGCGACACCGTATACCACGCCCAGGCGAGGCCGATATGGCCCGCGGTGCTGCCGGTCGCGGCCGTTCCCTGCACCATCGTCTTCAGGGACTCCTTGTTCGAAGACAGCGGCCTGATGACGTTGCTCGCGCCGGGCGTCTGCGACGTCAGGTCGTCCAGATACTGGGGATAGGGTCCGTAGGCGGATTCCTTCTTGGTCTTGAACTCGCCGAACCAGCCGTAGACCGAGCTGGGCGGATCGTCCTTGAACCTGTAGCTGCCGGGGCGCTCGACCACGCCGCTCCAGGGATTCGTGCCGGCGGCGTTTTGCAGGGTCTTGTTCGTCGCCGTGGTGAAATAGGCGCTGCCCACGTTCACCGAGTCGGAGAACGGCACGATCGCCGCGCGCGAAGTGTAGGGCGACTGGTTGGGCTGGATCACGATATCGAGCAGCGCCTTGGCGGCGTTCTTCTGCGCCTGCAGCTTCGTCAGGCCGCTCACCTCCGTGTTGCCGTTCATCGAGCCCGACAGGTCGAGCACCATGGCGATTTCGAGGTTGCGCGACTGCACATACGGCGTGTAGCCGACCGAACGCGCTGACAGCGTGCGCGCCGAGGCGCCCAGCAGGAACGAGCTGAACAGAGACGGCAGCTGCTTGGTAATCTTCACCTCGACAGCCGTCGACTTGCCCACGTAGGTGCCTGAGGTCGGCGGCGAGTTGAAGGTCAGCGTCGTCGTGCCGCCGGCGGCATAGCCGTTGCGCTCCGCGTCGCGGGTGGCGACGGCCTGGGCCGTCGTGTTCGTCTGCCCGAGGCCCTTGATGCGCGCGCCGCCCAGCGCCGCCGCGTCGGCCTGCTGCTGGATCTTGCGCTTCTCGATGTACCAGGCGCTGGTGTCGACGCCGACGCCCAGGGCGCCGACGACGATCGGGCCGGCGAGGGCCACGAAGGTGGTGGTGCCGGCGGTTGTGTCACGCAGCATGCGACGAGTGAAAACAGACAGCCGACCAAGCCGCACGGATTTCGCGGCCGACCAGAAACCAGAATTTTTCAGCATAACGCCCCCAAGAAATCGCGTCTCCGCCAGGAAGAACCTGGATCGTCGCGACGCCCTCGGCAGGACAGGTTGGTGCCGCGTGGCACCCTCGATCAGCCTTGAGTGGTCGTAGACGCGGGTGGCGAACGCCACCCCAGAGCAAATAAATTTGGTTAGAAGATAATCACTTGAAGCAAAAACTTACTGCTAATGAGTGATCACCTTACACGACCGGGGACATAAATTCAAGTACGACCGTTAACTATACGTTTTTCAGGCGTTATTCCGACTCTTCTCGCATTCTGATGGAAGTCGGGAGGCTGCCTTGGCAGCCTCCCGTCCCGTGTCGCCTACTCCACGATCCGCAGGGTGGCTTCGCTGGCGCCGCCCACGGTCGCAGCCGCCACCGCCTGGAAGGCCTCGAGGAGCCCCTCGACCGTCGTGGTCGTGAACGTGTAGCTCTGGCTGCCCTCGGTCGGGCTGGCACAGTTGATGCGGCGGGTATTGTCGCCGGCGCTCGCCACGTTGTAGCCGATGGTGAAGATCTTCACGCCGGCGGCCTTGATCTGCGTGCACAGCTGCTCGAACTGGTAGTTCGCCGTGCCGTTGGCCGACTCGTAGTAGCTGTTGAAGTCGAAGTCCGACAAGACGACGATCGCCTTGTACGTGTTGTCCGTGTTGTAGGCGTTCGCGGCGTTCACACCGGTGAAGATGGTGTTCCACTTCGGCGACGTCATGTACCAACCCCAGGCCAGGCCGAGATGCGCCGCCGTCGTGCCGGACGCCGTGAGCGCGTCGATCGTCGACTCGAGGGTCGGCTTGTCGCTCGACAGCGGCCTGATCTTGTTGGCGGAGCCCGGAGTCTGGCTGCTCAGACCCTGCACATACGACGCGTAGTCGCCCATCGCGCCGGACCGCTTGGTCCGGAAGTCGCCGAAGTACTTGTAGGTGGCGTTCGGCGGGTCATCCTTGAACCTGTACGACCCCGTACGCTCGACGACGCCGCTCCAGCTGCCCGACAGGCTCTTGTTGGTAACGGTGGTGAAGTAGGCGCTGCCCACGTTCACCGAGGACGAGAACGGCGCCAGCGCCACCCGCGAGGTGTAGACGGTCTGGTTGGCCTGGATGACGATGCCGACCAGCTCCTTGGCGGCGTAGGCCTGCGCCTGCAGCTTGGTCACACCAGGCGTCTCGGTGGCGCCGTTCATCGAGCCCGACACGTCGAGCACCAGGGCGACCTCGAGGTTCTTCTTCTGGATCGGTGGCGTGAAGCCCACCGCACGGGCCTTGACGGTCCGCGACGCGCTGCCGAGCAGGAAGCTGCTGAACAGCGATGGCAATTGCCTGACGACAATGGCCTCGGCCGCACCGGCCTTGCCGGCATAGGCACCGGAAGTCGGCGGCGTGTTGATGGTGATGCTGGCGCCGGCGACCGCGGTATAGCCGTTGCGCTCCGCGTCACGGGTGCCGCCCGCCTGCGCGTTGACGGCGCTTTGGCCGGTGGCCAGCAAGCGGGCCGCTCCCAGCGCGGCCGCGTCGGCCTGCTGCTGGACCCGGCGCTTCTCCATGTACCAGAGGCTGGTGTCGACGCCGACGCCCAGCCCGCCGACAAACACCGGCACCGCGGCGGCCATCAAGACGGTCGTGCCGCCGGACTGGTTGCGCCACAGCGTGTTCACGGCTTTCATCAAACGACTTACGTTCATATCATCCCCCAGACCTTAAAGTTTGCCCTGGGCCCGAGGTGAGCCGCATCGACAAGACAAGGCGTCCCGATCGGCGTTTTGCCGCCGCGCTGAAACCGCTTTGTCTTCGACGATCGCCGGACACTGAAATCGTCCGACCAGGAGGAAAATCCGTTTACGTCAAAGAAATTCTACAAATGCCTCGATCTACAAGGAGTTGACTGGCCCTACTGAGGTTTCAGCCCAACTACTCGTCCCTTACGCAGCGGGAAACTAACTCATCCGAAACGTTAAATCAACGTCAAAGTTTTTGCAAAAGGGTGGAGTGCCCTCGTAACACCCTGAAAACAGGAAAAGAAAGGCACCTGGCACCACAGATATTTTTTCACGATGAAATAAAAAAATATCCACAAGCCATTCCGATAGCACAGCAATTCACCGCTTTTTTGCAATGGTCAAAGCCCATGGCTGTGGCCGTCCGGGCCATACTGCGGAGGCCCGGCGGGCTCATATCCGCCATGCCCTCGAGCCCGCGGCACACGACGGATCGCGCGCTCGGCCGGGCCCGCGCTGGCGCAGGCTCGGCCATCGAGAGAAGGCAATGGTGGCCGGAGCGGCTCAGTCGCAGACGGCGCGCAGCGCCTGCCATTCGCGCGCCGTCATCGCCGGCGCACCGGTCGCCGGCCGCGTCGTCGCCTCGATGCGCTCCTTGGTCGGCGGGTGGGTCGAGAACACGCCCATCTGCTGCGCGCCGTCCTTGCCACCCTGCTCGTCGAGCAGGCGGCCGAAGAAGCGCGCCAGGCCATCGGCGCGCATGCCGGTGGCGTCGAGCAGTTCCAGCGCCGTGCGGTCGGCCTCGCGCTCGGCCTCGCGGCTGTGGCGCAGGGCGAGCAGCAGGCCGCCGGCGTCGGTCACGGTGCCGACATCGGAGGAGAATCCGCCGACCAGCAGCTTGGTGATCAGGCCGAAGCCGTAGGCACGCAGCAGCGCCTTGACCGAGTGGCGGTGCACGATGTGGCCCATCTCATGCGCCATGACGCCGGCGAGTTCCTCCGGCCCATCGGCGTGCTCGATCAGCCCGGACATCACCACCATGTAACCGCCGGGCGCGGCGAAGGCGTTGATCACGCGGCGCTTGCGCTCTCGACCGCCGACCATCGTCGTGTCGTACATGTCGAAGATCTTCACCGTGACCTTCTGCTGATAGCCCGACGCCACCTGGAAACGGTCGACCAGCCGCTGAAGCGCGGCGACACCATCCGGCTTCTCGCAGACCTCCGCGTCTCCCTGCATGGCGGTGACGACGGCGGCGCCGATGCGCCGCTCCATAGCGTGCGGCACGTAGGGCGCCACCACGTCAGGCGCCTTCTCGACCAGCAGCGCCAACCCGCCGACGGTCACGACCAGCGCCGCCACCAGAGCGCCCAGCACGGGTGTGACGCGCGAGCGACGCGGGGCGGCGCGGCTCATGTTGGCGCCCAGCACCGCCAACGCCTCGCGATAGGCGAGATCCTCGACCGCGAGCCGCGCCCCGGGCTGGCGCGGGCAGACCATCAGCGCGTGCGGCTCGTGCCAGGGATCGGACACGACCTCGATCTCGGGCACCGGCCAGCGCGCCACGATGCGGCCATCGGCCAGCAGCGCTACCACCTCGGCGCTCGAGGCGCGCAGCGTCACCGCGTGCGCCGTGGGATGCAGACCGTCGTAGAAGCGTGCTCCCGCCATCGTCGCCTCACACGCTGCCGACGTCGAACACGTCGAGAAGCCCCTCGCCGACCCCGGTGTCGCCGCCAAGCGCCTGGGCCACCGCCGCCGGGTCGATCTCGCCGTAGATCCAGAGCTGTTGCGAGATCAGCCTGGCCGTGCGGTGCATCACCCACGGCCCGCCCAGCCCCAGGGTGAAGATCAGGATCAGGTAGTTCAGCACCAGGAAGCCCCAGATCTGCCGCGTGGAGACGCCGGTGACGAACTGCAGGCGGTCGAACCAGGCGCGCGAGACCATGTAGCGCAGCGAATAGGCCATCCACCAGCAGCGCACCGGCAGGATCATCAGGCCGACCAGCGTGTAGAAGCCGAACAGGACGAGGAAGAAGACCAGCAGCACCATCGGCGTGGGATTCGCCAGCCTCTCCATCATCTGCTCGAACGACAGCGAGCCGACCGACGACGACACGCCGCCGATGACGATGGCGACGACGATGAACAAGACCACCCAGGCCGCGATGTTGAGGAAGTAGAAGCCGATGAAGCGGCCGTAGATATCGGCGGCGCGGCCGGCGAAGCCAAAGTTGAGGTTGCCGAAGGTCATGTGGCGCGTGCGGTAGCCGTTCAGCGACACGTCGCGCATCGGCGTCAGCAAGTTCATGCACATCGCGTTCAGCAGGCCCCAGCCGATCGCCTTGCCGCCGTAGGTCCAGGACGAGCCCTTCAGACCGGTGCGGATGCCGCGCCAGGCGGTCCGCGTCAGCCGATAGCGCCAGCCCGCGTACTGCGCCACCGGCAGGAGCGGCAGGCCGACGAGGAGCAGCGCCCAGGTCATGATGTCGGTCATGCCGATCTCGGCCGGCAGCTCGTCGCCCCAGGCCCACCACACCAGGCCGACCACGATGCCCTCGAACACCAGCAGCGCGCCCACGGCGAGGAGGAAGCCGAGGAACAACTCGAGGCCTAGCCCGCGATACTCGAAGCGGTCGCCAAAGGCGGAAAAGTGAGACCACAGATAGCGCCGCACGCTGGTGCGGCCCCAGAAGCGGTACCAGCCAAGCGTCAGCAGGGTCAGCAGCAGCGACCGCAGATAGATGACGTAAAGCTCGCCCAGCTTGCCGTCGTAGGCCACCTGCACCGGCGGCTTGGGCGCCGGCGGCGCGGGCGTGGCCGACCACGCGGGCGGCAGGGCGGCAGTTGCGGGCGACGCGTCACTCATGACCGGCGCGATGATGCCTGAACGACGCCGCGAAGACCATCAGCTCGTCGGGAAAGCGCCACCACAACGCACGACGATCTGCTCGCGCCCGTCCCGCATCACCCGGATCAGCATGCGCTCGGCCTCGACCTCGTACTCGTAGCGCTCGCCGACGCGATGCGGCGGGGCGATGACGATCGTGGCCACGCGGTCGCCGACGACCGAGGTCACCTGCTCCAGCACGCGCTCACCCCCCGGCCACTGGAACTGTACCTTGTCACCCAGCACGTTGATCGGCGCCGACCCGCCGCAATTCGGCGGCAGGCCCCAGATGCCGTCCATGCGCTTCACCGCCGGTGCATCGGCCTGCGCCCAGGCCGCGCTCGCGGCGGCCAGCAGCAGGGCCAGGCCGGCCGCAGACCTGCGGAGGGGGCATCTGATGAATGGCAACGGGGTGGAAGCATTCATGTTGCGATGCAGCATAAAATCCCCTAGATCGGCGGCATGAGCATCGCACCTGCGAAAGAACGGCCCTGGCTGATCCGCACCTACTCTGGGCATTCGACGGCCAGGAAGTCCAACGAACTGTACCGCACCAACCTGGCGCGCGGGCAGACCGGGCTTTCCATCGCCTTCGACCTGCCGACCCAGACCGGCTACGACAGCGATCATGTGCTGGCCAAGGGCGAGGTCGGCAAGGTCGGCGTCCCGGTGTCGCATCTCGGCGACATGCGGACCTTGCTCGACGGCATCCCGCTCGAGCGCATGAACACCTCGATGACGATCAACGCGCCGGCCGCCTGGCTGCTGTCGCTCTACATCGCCGCGGCCGAGAAGCAGGGCGTGGCGCGCGCCAAGCTGCAGGGCACGACGCAGAACGACATCGTCAAGGAGTACCTGTCGCGCGGCACCTACATCTTCCCGCCACAGCCTTCGCTGAAGCTCACCGCCGACACCATCGCCTTCACCTATCGCGAAGTGCCGAAGTGGAACCCGGTGAACGTCTGCAGCTATCACCTGCAGGAAGCCGGCGCCACGCCGGTGCAGGAGCTCGCCTTCTCGCTCGCCAACGCCGTCGCCATCCTCGACACCGTGAAAGCACAAGGCCAGGTACCTGACGCGGACTTCGCGCAGGTCTTCGGCCGCATCAGCTTCTTCGTCAACGCCGGCGTGCGCTTCGTCACCGAGATGTGCAAGATGCGCGCCTTCGTCGAGTTGTGGGACGAGCTGGCGGATCGCTACGGCGTGACCGACCCCAAGCAGCGCCTGTTCCGCTACGGCGTGCAGGTGAACTCGCTGGGTCTCACCGAGCAGCAACCCGAGAACAACGTCTATCGCATCCTGCTGGAGATGCTCGCGGTCGTGCTGTCGAAGAACGCCCGCGCACGCTCGGTGCAGTTGCCGGCATGGAACGAGGCGCTCGGCCTGCCGCGTCCGTGGGACCAGCAATGGTCGCTGCGCCTGCAGCAGATCGTGGCGCACGAGACCGACCTGCTGGAATTCGGCGATCTGTTCGACGGCAGCACCGAGGTCGCGCGCAAGGTCGCCGAGCTGAAGGACGAGGCGCGCGCCGAACTCGCGAAGATCGAGGCCATGGGGGGCGCCGTCGCCGCCGTCGAGGCGAGCTACATGAAGCAGCGCTTGGTCGAATCCAACCTGCGCCGCATCGCCGCCATCGAAGCCGGCGAGCAGATGGTGGTCGGCGTCAACGCCTTCACCGACGCCGAGCCCTCGCCGCTGTCCACTGGCGCCGGCGCGATCCTCACCGTCGACGCCTCGGTCGAGCGCGAGCAAATCGAGGCGCTGCGCGCCTGGCGCACGTCGCGCGACACCGCCGCCGCCACGTCGGCGCTTGACGCGCTGAAACGCGCAGCGAAAGAAGGCCGCAACATCATGGAGCCGTCGATCGCATGCGCCCATGCCGGCGTGACTACGGGCGAATGGGGCACCGCGTTGCGCGAGATCTACGGCGAGTACCGCGCACCGACGGGCGTGGCGCGCGCCGCCGGCGTCTCGGCCGAGCGGCTGGACGGCGTGCGTCGCGAGGTCGAGGCGGTCTCACAGCGCCTGGGCCGTCGTCTGAAGATTCTGGTCGGCAAGCCCGGCCTCGACGGCCACAGCAACGGCGCCGAGCAGATCGCCGTGCGCGCCCGCGACTGCGGCATGGAGGTCGTCTACGAGGGCATCCGGCTCACCCCGGCGCAGATCGTCAACGCCGCGCTCGAGGAAGGCGTGCACGTCGTCGGCCTGTCGATCCTCTCCGGCAGCCATGTCACCTTGGTCGCCGAAGTGATGGACGGCCTGCGCAAGGCCGGCATCGCCGACGTGCCCGTCGTGGTCGGCGGCATCATCCCGGCCGAAGACGCCGAGGCTTTGACCAAAGCCGGCGTCTCGCGCGTCTACACGCCCAAGGACTTCGACATCACCGCCATCATGCGCGACATCGTCGCCGTGGTGGACTCACACTGGAAGGATGCTGCGTAGATAAAGACTATCTCTTCTTGGCAGCTTTCTTGATCCGCCGAGAAGCTTGACCACCGCCGCCGCGTCGCCTTGCGATCAATTCGGCGAAAGACGTAGTAGCGGACTCGGCTGCGGGCTTACCGCTATCGTTCCTCTTGGCGTCATCGTCCGCCGTGGCCGGGCCGCTAGTTGCCACCTTACCTTTGCTCTCTCCCGCGTTCGTCATCGTGATTCCCCGTTCGCGCTGCCGGCGCTAGCCAACATAGAAATAGGTGCCATGCAGGATCAAGCCCGCCATGATCGACCAAACTGAGAGATTCAGATATTTGGCGCGCTTGTCGTTCTGTCCAGAGTTCACGTTGGCCGCGACGGCATAGTCGGTCGCTCTAGCCCGGAAGTAGTCGGTATCGGTCATATCCCCGGCGTCCAATTCGCCGAGGAGCGCTTCCGGGTCGTTCGGCTTCTCGTAGTCGTAAATTCCCATCGCAATCATCGCTAGCACGAACGCCGCCAGAAACGAAAATAGCGCAGCGCCAAACCAACACTGGGTCAAAAGTACCTTCGGTCGGCTCTTCTCGATAACGAACAGCATAAAGCCGGTGTAAAGAGTCACGAGCGAAAGGATAATTTTGCCGCGATCGATCAAGTCGCGAAAGCGGGTAGTTTCTTCCTCGTACAGTGACTTGAAAAACTCCAGCCGGTCCTTCGTCATCTGGAAAGGGCTATTGGGCATGGGACTCCTCCACTCCGTCCGTGTCGCGTCGTCGCTGACAAGTTCTATCCGGCCGGCAATACCGGCATCTTCAGCGGGAAGGCCGTCTGAAAGTGATGCGCGGCGCGCAGTACCAGGGCGTCGCGGTAGTGGCCGGAGACGATCATCAGGCCGACCGGCAAGCCGGCGCGCGTGAGCCCGCACGGCACCGAGGCGGCGGGGTGGCGCGACAGGTTGAAATGCGCCGTGTAGGGCGACCATTGCATGTTGGGCTTGCCGTCGGCGCCGACCGGCGCGCCGCGGCCGGTTTCGAAGGCGGGCACGGCCAAGGTCGGGCACAGCAGCAGATCGTAGGTGTCGAAGAACTTGGTCCAGCCGATCGACAAGGTGCGTCGGTCGGCCATCGCCGCCACGAGATCGGCTGAGCTGTATTTCTGGCCCTCGCGCGCCATCACCAGCAGGCTGGGATCGAACTCGTTGTGGCGATCCGCCGGATACATCTTCAGCAGATGCTGCGCGAAGCTCAGCCAGTGGATGCCGAACGTCTTGCGCCCATCGACGCCGCCGAGATCGGGCGCCGCTTCTTCGACGTGACAGCCCAGCTCCTCGAAATGCCGGGCCGCCGCCGGCACGAGATCGGCGATTTCCGGATCGAGCGGATGATCGCCGAACTTCAGCATCAGCCCGACCCGCAGCTTGCGCAGCCGGCCCTTCAGTTTCTTCGGATAATCGATGTCGTGCTCGGGCAGCGACCAGGGATCGCGCGGATCGGGCCGCGCGATGACGTTCATCATCAGCGCCGCGTCCTCCGCCGTGCGCGCCATCGGCCCGGTATTGGCCAGATCGCCGTTCAGGCTGGGCGGCCAGGCGGCGACCCGGCCATAGGTCGCCTTCAGCCCGAAGATGCCGCAGAACGAGGCCGGCAGGCGCACCGAGCCGCCGCCGTCGGTGCCCAGCGCCAACGGACCCATACCCGCCGCCACCGCCGCCGCCGCGCCGCCGGAGGAGCCACCCGGCGTCATGTCGGTGTTACAGGGATTGCGCGTTACGCCGTGCAGCGGGCTGTCGGTCACGCCTTTGTGGCCGTACTCCGACGACGTGCTCTGGCCGAGCAGGATGGCGCCGGATTCGCGCAGCCGCGCCACCGCCGGCGCGTCCTCGTCCCAGCGCTGGTCGGGATCGACCAGCTTCGAGCCCATCAAGGTGGGCCAGCCGGCGACGCGGATCAGCTCCTTTACCGTCACCGGCACGCCGTCGAGCGGGCCCAATGGCTCGTCCTTGCGCCAGCGTTTCTCCGAGGCGCGCGCCTGCTTGAGCGCGTTGGCGCCATCGACCAGGCAGAGGGCGTTGATCCTGGGGTTGACGTCCTGTGCCCGCGTCAGAATCGCCTTCACCACGTCGACCGGCGAAGCCTTGTCCTTGCGATAGAGCGCCAGGAGCTCGGTCGCGGTGGCCTGCGTGAGATCGGACTTCATCGTCTGTCCCCCCTTGCGTCCATCACATCTCACTCCCTCTCCCCGCAAGCGGGGAGAGGGAGAATAAATTCACATACGACAGCCCTACCCGTCACACGGTCGCGGCGCAGCGCCGGTCAGGGCGTCTGGTAGCGCCGCGTCAACCGTTCGGCCTGCAGCCGCGCGCTCTGGGCGTCCTCGGCCCGGCCGAGGCGGTCGTAGATCGTCGCCAGATCGCGCTTGAGATGGGCGATGCCGCCGCGCGCGCGGTCGGCCGCTTGCAGATGCGCGAGCGCGCGGTCGTTCCAGCCGGCGCGGATCAGCGCGTCGACATGGATCGCCTCGAACAGCGCGCGCTGCGCGTGGCTGCCGCCGACCGATTGCAGATGCGGCAGCGACTCGCCCAGCCGATCCGCCGCCTCGGCGTGCCGCCCCTCGGCATGAGCCACCAGCCCATGCGCTGCCGGCACCGCCGCATCACGCCATGCCTTGCGCTCGAAGGGCTTCGCGCGCTCGGCGCGTTCCTCCAGGCTGGCCAGCATCTCGGTCACCGCCTCGCGCTCGCCGGCGCGCGCCAGGCCGTGGACGTAGTGCAGGTCGAGGAACGCCGAGCAATGCTCGCGGATGCGCGGTGACAGATAGGGCGCGATAGCCTTCCAGCGCGCGCCGACATCGAGACCGCGCAGCTCGAGCCGCGCCAGCAGCGCGATCGCGTTGGCCTGGTCGTGGCCGAACTCCTTCCAGCGATCCCAGATCCGCGTGTCGTAGAGCTTCAGCGCGTGGCCCGGCCGTTCGCTGTCGATATAGAACAGCGCGGTGTGCCACCAGTTGTGGCCGTAGATGAAGGCGTTGCGGTCTTCCCAGGTGTCGGCGAGGCCCTCCATCCAGGCGATGCCCTCCTCCAGCCGGCCGCGCGTCTCCATCACATGGGCCACGGCGTGATGCGCCCAGGGATCCTCGCGCCGCATCTCGACGGCGCGGCGCGCGTCGGTCTCGGCCTCGTCGAGCCGGTTGAGCTGTTCGAGCGCGAAGGCGCGCATGCCGTGGACGTAGCCGATCTCCTGGTTGGCCGGCACGAAGTCCTCGGCGATACGCAACATGCCCTCGAAATCGCCGCGCGCGAGGCACAGCAACTGTGCCGTCTTGCCGGCGAACAGATCGCGCGGCCAGCGGCGCACGATGGTCGCGAAGACCTCGCCGGCCTGGTCGGAGGCGCCCTCGGCCCAGGCCGACACCGCATGCAGCCACAGTCTCTCGCGCTCGGTCATGTCGCGCTCGCGCGCCCGCGCCGCATCGATGAACGGTCGCGCACCGGCAAAGCCCTCGGGCGACTCCAAGGTCAGGTTCAGCACCGCGGTCTGCAGCTGCACCAGCGGCACGTCGCGTGCCTTCTGCGCGAAGGCGACGTAGCGGCCGAGCTCGTCTCCGTAGCCCAGCCATTGCTCCAACGCACGATCGATCGCGCGGATCGCGGCATCGTCGGCGTTGGCGACGTCGAGTCCCTGGGCGTCCTTGAGCATGACGACGCGAATTTGTCATGCGCGCCGGACGGAGTCGAGCCGAGCGCCGGTCCCGACTCTGTTACGGTTTCGCGACTCGCGCGCGCCGTGACGCCAGCCCGGCCAGCACGTGGTCGAGCAGCGCGTCGGTGAACGCCGCGTCGAGCCGCGCGTGCCCGGCGAGCAGGCGGTAGAACAGCGGGCCGTAGATCATATCGAGCGCCACCTCGACGTCGAAATCCGCACGCAGCACGCCATCGGCGACCGCCGCCGCCAGCAGTGCCTTGCCGTCAGTGCGTCGCGCCAGGATGAAGTGGTTGCGGAAGGCCTTGCTGAGCTCGGTCTCCTGATCGGCCGAAGCCAGCATCATGGTGACGCTGCGACCCATCGGCGTGGCGAACAAGGTGGCGATCTGGCGCAACTGGCGGCGCAGCGCCGGCAGTGCGCCGCGCGACGCGCGCGACTCCGCCTCCGCGGGCGCGTCCTCGAGCAGCGCCGCCATGGCGACAGCGAGCGCATTGGGCCAGTGACGGTAAACCGTTGGCTTGCCGACGCCGGCGCGCTGCGCCACGCCTTCCATGGTCACCGCCGCGACGCCGCCACGCTCCAGCATGTCGCGCGCCGCGCGCAGGATAGCCAGACGCGCGCCCTCGTCGCGCGGCCGGCCACGCGGGCGCGACTCATCACCGGGCGCGAGCTTGACAGGAGGGGTGCGGGGCATAATATATGTTACGCAACGTAACGTAATTAATCAAGCCGCATAGGAGACCACGCCATGGCCGCCGTCAAGTCCGTGCCCGAGGGTTACCACAGCGCCACGCCCTACATGACCGTGCGCGACGCCGCCGCGGCGCTCGCCTTCTACAAGAAGGCGTTCGGCGCCGAGGAGATGTTCCGCCTCACCGAGCCGGGCGGCAAAGTCGGCCACGCCGAGTTCAGGATCGGCGATTCGCCGATCATGATTTCCGACGAGTATCCCGATTTCGGCGCGCTCAGCCCGGCGTCGCTGGGCGGCTCGCCGATCAAGATGATGCTCTACGTGCCGGACTGCGACGCCGCGGTGAAGCGCGCGGTCGATGCCGGTGCCACGGTGCTGCGCCAGCCGGCCGACCAGTTCTACGGCGATCGCACGGCGATGGTGTCCGATCCGTTCGGCCACAGCTGGTACCTGCAGACCCGCATTGAGGAGGTCTCGCCGCAGGAGATGCAGAACCGCTACACCAAGGCGATGGGCGGTTAGGAGGTGATGGCATGACAATGCAGCGGTCACTGGAGCGGTTTCCGCTCCATCTCGGGCTTGGCGCCAAGGCGGTGCCGCAGCCCGAGTTCACCGGTATGGAATGGTATACCGCTTACGGCGAGCGCAAGGCCGCCGACGGCAGCGAGGGCCGGCTGGTTTCGCAGTACAGCTTCAGCGAAAGCTGGACGAGCTGGGAGCGGCATCCCGCGGGCGACGAGGCGGTGATCTGCCTCGAGGGCGAGATCACGCTGATCCAGGAGCTGCCCGACGGACCGCGCGCCGTCGCCTTGCGCGCCGGCGACTACGCGGTCAATCCACGAGGCGTCTGGCACACGGCGGATGTTGCCCGCCACGCCAAGGCGCTGTTCATCACCGCGGGCGCAGGCACCGAGCACCGTCCGCGCTAACGCAGCTACTGGGCGAGCGTCGCACACAGGCCGGCGGCGATGGCGAGATAGTCGGGATCGTCGGGCTCGATCAGCCCGTGCCGCACGAAGAAGTCGATCAGCACGAGGTTGCAGTTGTACTTGAAGTCGAAGGTGTCGCGCACCCGTTCCATCACGCGCGACACCGGCCACAGCTCGAACGAGTCGACCTCGCCATCGACCAGCGCCGGCGTGAAGTCGTCGGGCAGCTCAAGGTCGAAGACGTATTGCACGTCGGGCTTCAGCTGCGCGCCGGACTGATAGCAATAGGTGATGCAGCCGACGCCCCTGGCGTTGCGCGCGATTGATTCGGGAATGCCCGCCTCCTCGGCACATTCCTTGATCACGTTCTCCATCAGCCCGAGCCCGGTGGGCTGGCCGCCCGCCACGGTGTTGTCGAGCATGCCGGGGTAAGTCGGCTTGTCGTAGGCGCGGCGCGGCACCCAGATGTGCAGGCCGTCGGCTTTGCGCACGAAGCCGGTGAGATGCACGCCGTAGGCGCGCACGCCGAAGCTCGGCACGGCGGCTCGCTCCATGTCCATCAGCGGCGGCCGCTTGAGGTCGGGCGTCACCGGGTAACGCTCCTCGCGCCAGTCCTTGAACAGGCCCTCTGCGCGCAGTTCGCGCAGCCACGCCTCGACGGCCATCGTGCGCGCCGTCGCGTCGGTCAGGTGACCAGATAGACGCCAGCCATTGGCGACACGGTCGAACAGGTCCGGCCGCGCCGCGAGGCGCGGCGCGAACTCGTGGTGGATCCAGCCGACGCGCTCAGCGCCGATATGCCAGGGTTCGAACTGGCTCAGATCGTGGGCGTTGCAGGCGCGGATGTGATCGAGGAAGGACATGGGTCTCGTGGAATGCTAAGCGGTTCTAGCCGCGCCTGCCGGAGCCCGCCAGCCTTGACCACCGCAGAACTTGCCCGCCTGCTCGCCGACCGCCTGCCCGCGATCGACCTCCACGGCGTGATCGTCGAGGAGGCCGACGACCAGGACATCCGCCTGCGCTTTCCCTTTCGCGACGACCTGCTGGGGCCCAACGACATCTTCTCCGGCCCCACCCTGCTGGGCTTCGCCGACACGGCGATCTACGCCGCCGGCCAGGCGGCGTTGGGCGCCGAGTCGGTGCCGCTGGTCTCGACCATGAGCACGACGTTCATGCGTCCCGCCCAAGCGGCCGACGTGGTGACGCTCTCGCGCGTCATCCGCCGCGGCAAGCGGCTGCTCAACGCCGAAGCCTGGCTGTTCAGCCACACGCCGATCGATCCCATCCTGCACGCCACCGCGACCTGCGTCGTGAAGGCATGGCGTTGATTCTCAGGCACCTGTCATCCCGAGCGCAGCGAGGGATCTACGTAGCGTTCCTGGATCCCTCGCTGCGCTCGGGATGACAGGTGCGTTTTCGCTCTATGCCGCGAGGATCGCGTCGGACGCCTTCTCGGCGATCATGTTGGTGGCGGCGTAGGTGTTGCCCGACACCATCGTCGGCATGACCGAGGCGTCAGCCACGCGCAGCCCTTCGAGGCCGATCACCTTCATCGTCAGCGGATCAACCACGGCCATGGTATCGATGCCCATCTTGCAGCTGCCGATGGGATGATAGGTGGTCGAGCCGCTTGCCCGCACATGCGCCAGCCATTGCTCGTCGCTTTGCACCGCCGGGCCCGGAAACGATTCCTCGATCACATAGTCGCTGAGCGGCCTGGTCTGGAGCAGGCGGCGCAGGTACTTCATCGCCGAGACGATGGCGTCGCGGTCCTCCTGCTCGGCGAGATAGTTGGGCTGGATCTCGGGCTTCACCGCCGGATCGCTCGACAGCGCCTTCACGTGCCCGCGGCTCTCGGGCCGCAGCTGCGAGGCGCCCAGGGTCATGCCCGGCCGTGTGTCGAGGGCCGAGGTGCCATAGGCGCCGGGCGCGTAGCTCGCCGGCGCGAAGTAGAGCTGCATGTCGGGGCTCGCGAGGCCGGGCCGCGTGCGGTAGTAGCCGCCGGCATGGCTTGGGCTGGCGGCGAGCAGGCCCTTGCGGGTGAAGGCATAGCGCAGCACTTCGCCGACCAGCCTCAGTCCATGGCTGCGCTCGTTGAGCGAGCCCGCGCCTTTCACCAGCGCCGAGACGCGCGCGGCGTAGTGGTCGCGCATGTTGCGGCCGACGCCGGGCAGCGCGTGCCGCGGCTCGACGCTGATGCCCTTGAGCCATTCGGGATCGCCGACGCCGGAGAGCTGCAGCAGATGCGGCGTGTTGATGCTGCCGCCCGACAGCACGATGTCGCGCCGTGCGCGGATCTTGCGGGACTCGCCGCCGACGCTGTAGCGCACGCCCGCCGCGCGCTTGCCGTCGAACGAGACATGCTCGACGAAGGCGTGCTGGATCAGCCGGAGATTGCCGCGCGTCATCGCCGGCCGCAGATAGGCGTCGGCGGGACTCCAGCGCCGGCCGTTCTTCATCATCTGCTGATAGAGGAAGGTGCCTTCCTGGTCGCCGCTGTTGTAGTCGGGCGTGCGCTTGAGCCCGAGCGCCTCGTTGGCGGCGATGTAGGCGTCGCTCAACGCATGCGGCTCGCGCTGATCCTGGATCGACAGCGGCCCGGCGCGGCCGCGCACCGCGTCGTCGCCGCCGGCGCGGGTCTCGGCGCGCTTGAAGTACGGCAGCACGTCGTCCCACGACCAGCCGCGGCAGCCGAGCTGCGCCCAGGTGTCGTAGTCGGCGGATTGGCCGCGCACATAGAGATGGCCGTTGATCGAGCCCGAGCCGCCGATCACCTTGCCGCGCGGGAACGGGATCTTGCGATTGTCGATATGCGGACCGGGCGCGGTCTCGTAGCCCCAGTTGAGCTTGGGATTGTAGACGGTCTTGTTGAAGCCGGCGGGGACCTTGATCCAGATGTGGTTGTCGGGGCCGCCAGCCTCCAGGACCGCGACGGAGTGCTTGCCCGACGCGCTCAGCCGGTAGGCCAGCACGCAGCCCGCCGCCCCGGCGCCGACGATCACATAGTCGACTTCATCCATCGCCCGGTTTCCTCCGCTTTCCGGTGCCGTTCTACCGCAGGGCTATCGCAGGTGACCGGACGAATGTGGTTTTACCTTCCCCCGGAGGGGGAAGGTAAGTCCGAAGTCCGTATGCGTGCGCTGCGAGAGGTGTACGCGCTCTAAAGCGCGTAGCCGCCGTCGACCATCAATGTCTGGCCGGTGATCCAGCGGGCGCGCGAGGAGGCGAGGAACAGTACCGCCTCGGCGATATCCTCGGCGGTGCCCAGTCGCTTGAGCGCGAGGTTGCGGCGCGCCGCCTCGAGGTACTTCTCGTCGAAATCGCCGGTCTCCATCAGGCGATGGAACATGCCGTCGGTGAGCAGGCCGACACCGACCATGTTGGCGCGGATGCCGAAGCGCCCCTCCTCTGCCGCGACGCCCTTCATCACGCTCTCGACAGCGGCCTTGGGCGCCGCCGAGAGGATGTCGCGCGTGGCGTAGCGGCGGATCGCCGGCGTGCCGACGACGACGATCGCGCCCTTGGTCTCGCGCAGCCTGGGCAGCGCGGCGTGGATCAGCCCGTAGCAGCCGATGGCGTCCTGGTTCATCACCGAGCGGAACTTGTCGGGCGTCACCTGGCTGATGTAGCGCATGTCGATATACGGGCCGGCGGCGTAGACCAGCGTATGCAGCGGGCCCAGCGCGCCCACGGCATGACCGATCGACTCGGCCACGGATTTGTCGTCCTCCAGCGCGACCTTGATGGCGTAGCCGGCCTGGCCGCGCGCCGAGACCTCGCGCAGCGCTTCCTCCGCCGAGTCCTTGTTGCCGCGATAGGTGAAGGCGACGTCGGATCCCTGCTCGGCGAGCCGTCGGATGACGGCACGGCCAATGCCGCCACTGCCGCCGGCCACCAGGGCGCAACCATTCGTCGGAAAGTCCATGCTGCCCTCCTCTAGCCCAGGCGACGCGACAGCTCGGCGATGCGCGCGAAGGGCGACTTGCCCGGTGGCAACGACAGATCGCCGGCGCGCGCCAGGCCGTGACGGCCGAAACGATCACGGATCGCCTCGACCAACCACAGCTCGGCCTGCGCGTGGCGCGCCAGCGCGCGACGGCCGCCCTCGGTGAGATGCCGGCGATGCGCGTCGATCGCCGCGATCAATTCCGGCACGCCGGTGCGCGCCCGCGACGATACCAGCAATGTGCGGGGTTGCCACGCCGCGCTGTCGGGCTCGGCCAAACTGAGCGCACCGGTGACGTCGCTTGCCGCCCGCTCGGCCATGACGCCGAGATCGGCCTTGGTCACCGCCACGAGGTGCGGGATCTCGACAATGCCGGCCTTCATGAACTGCAGCGAATCGCCCGAGCCCGGCTGCACGCAGAACACCACCGTGTCGGCGATGCCGGCGACATCGGTCTCCGACTGGCCGACGCCCACCGTCTCGACCAGCACGATGTCGAAGATCGCGCGCATGATCACCATGGCGCCCAAGGTCAACTCGGCCAATCCGCCCAACCGGTCGCGCGCCGCCATCGAGCGCACGAACACGCCGTCGTCGGATGGATCGGTCGCCAGCCGCGCGCGATCGCCGAGCAACGCGCCGCCGGTGCGCCGCGACGATGGATCGACCGCGATCACGCCGACCGTCTCGCCGCGCGCGCGCCACGCCGCGATCAGCGCCGAGAGCAACGTCGACTTGCCGACTCCCGGTGGCCCGGTGACGCCCACGACATGCCCGCGCGGCGCACGATACGAGTCGTCGAGCAACGCCCTGACGTCGTCAGCATCCGGCGCCCGCTCCAGCCGCGCCAAAGCCGCCGCGAGCGTCGGCTTGTCCATCGTCATGCCTCCTTTCCTCCGCTGGCGGGCGAAGGGAGGACCAACAGGTGCGTGGGAATAAGACTCAATCCGTCTTGAGCGTGCCGCCGAGGGCGGCCTGGGCAGCGGCGAGACGGGCGATGGGCACGCGGTAGGGCGAGCAGCTGACATAGTCGAGGCCGACCTGGTGGCAGAAGAACACCGAGGCCGGATCGCCGCCATGTTCGCCGCAGATGCCGAGCTTCAGATCGGGCCGCGCCTTGCGGCCGCGCTCGAAAGCGATGCGGATCAGCTCGCCGACGCCCTCGATGTCGAGCGTGGCGAAGGGATCCTGCTCGAAGATGCCGCGCTTCTGGTAGCGCTCGAGGAACGAGGAGGAATCGTCGCGCGACAGCCCGAAGGTCGTCTGCGTCAGATCGTTGGTGCCGAAGCTGAAGAACTCCGCCGTCTCGGCGATCTCGCCGGCACGCAGCGCGGCGCGCGGGAGCTCGATCATGGTGCCGACCTTGTAGTCGAGCTTTTGGCCGGAAAGCTGCGAGACCTCGCGCGCGACGCGATCGACGACCTCCTTCATCAGGTCGAGCTCCTTGCGCGCCGCAACCAGCGGAATCATGATCTCGGGTTCGACCGTCTTGCCGCGCTTCTTCTGCACCTCGGCGACGGCCTCGAAGATGGCGCGCGCCTGCATCTCGTAGATCTCGGGATACGAGATGCCCAGTCGCACACCGCGATGGCCAAGCATGGGATTGAACTCGTGCAGCTTGGCGGCGCGCGCCTCGATCTCCTGGACGTCGAGCTTCAGCTCCTTCGCCACCTCGGCGATCTCCTGCGGCTTGTGCGACAGGAACTCGTGCAGCGGCGGGTCGAGCAGGCGGATGGTGACCGGCAGGCCGGCCATGATGTCGAACAGGCCGATGAAGTCCTGGCGCTGCATTGGCTCGATCTTGTCGAGCGCGGCGCGGCGGCCCTTCTCGTCGTCGGCGAGGATCATCTGACGCACGGCGACAATGCGATCGCCCTCGAAGAACATGTGCTCGGTGCGGCACAGACCGATGCCCTCGGCGCCGAACTTGCGCGCCTGCGCCGCGTCGGCCGGCGTCTCGGCGTTGGTGCGCACCTTCAAGGTGCGGACCGAATCGGCCCAGGCCATCAGCTCGGCGAACTCGCCGGAGAGCTCGGGCTGGATGGTCGGCACCACGCCCAGCATGATCTGGCCGGTGGCGCCGTCGAGCGTGATGGCGTCGCCCGCCTTCAACGTCATGCCGCCGGCGGTCATCGTGCCCTTGGCCGCGTCGATGCGCACGCCGCTGGCGCCGGCGACGCAGGGCTTGCCCATGCCGCGCGCGACGACGGCGGCGTGGCTGGTCATGCCCCCGGTCGAGGTGAGAATGCCCTCGGCCGCGTGCATGCCGTGGATGTCCTCGGGGCTGGTCTCGCGCCGCACGAGGATCACCTTCTCGCCGTCGCGCTTGCGCTTCTCCGCCTCGTCGGCGGTGAAGACGATGGTGCCCGAGGCGGCGCCGGGCGAGGCCGGCAGGCCGCGATCGAGCACCTTGCGCGGCGCCTTGGGATCGAGCGTCGGATGCAGCAGCTGGTCGAGCGAGGCCGGCGCCACGCGTGCCACCGCCTCCTTGGGATCGATCAGGCCTTCGCGCACCATGTCGACGGCGGTCTTCAGCGCCGCCTTCGCCGTGCGCTTGCCGTTGCGCGTCTGCAGCATGTAGAGCTTGCCGCTCTGCACGGTGAACTCGATATCCTGCATGTCGCGGTAATGCCGCTCCAGGATCGAGCGGATGTCGGCGAGCTGGCGGAAGACCGCCGGCATCGATTCTTCCATCGCCGGCTTGTCGGATTTTTGCGCCAGCTTGCCCGCGATCGTCAGATGCTGCGGCGTGCGGATGCCGGCGACGACGTCCTCGCCCTGCGCATTCACCAGGTATTCGCCGTAGAAGACGTTATCGCCGGTCGAGGGATCGCGCGTGAAGGCGACGCCGGTGGCGCAGTCGTCGCCCATATTGCCGAACACCATGGCCTGCACGTTGACCGCGGTGCCCCAGTCGGCGGGGATGGCGTGCAAGCGGCGATAGGTGATGGCGCGCTGGTTCATCCACGAGCCGAACACCGCGCCGATCGCGCCCCAGAGCTGCTCGTGCGGATCCTGCGGGAAGGGCTTGCCCAACTGGCGCTCGACCGCGCGCTTGTACTTGGCGATGACGTCCTTCCAGTCCTGCGCCTTCAGGTCGGTGTCGAGCTGGACGCCGAGGTCCTCCTTCTTCAGCTCGATGATCTCCTCGAAATGATGATGCTCGACCTCGAGCACGACGCCGGAATACATCTGGATGAAGCGGCGGTAGGAGTCGTAGGCGAAACGCTCGTCGCCCGAGGATTTCGCCAGACCCAGCACGGTGCTGTCGTTGAGCCCGAGGTTCAGCACCGTGTCCATCATGCCCGGCATCGAGGCGCGCGCGCCTGACCGTACCGAGACCAGCAGCGGATTGGCGGCGTCGCCGAACCTGCGGCCAACGATGCTCTCGACCGCCGCCAGCGCAGCCTCGACCTCGGCCTTGAGCTCCTTGGGGTAGGTCTTGCCGTTGTCGTAGTAGTGCGTGCACAGCTCGGTGGTGATGGTGAAGCCCGGCGGCACCGGCAGGCCGATGCTCGACATCTCCGCCAGGTTGGCGCCCTTGCCGCCCAGCAGGTTGCGCATGTCGGCGCGCCCCTCGGCGGTGCCGTTGCCAAAGCCGTACACCCACTTGGTCATCGCACGCTCACTAGCTCTCGATCTTCGAGAAGTCGGCGACGCTGTCGATGGTCGCGCTGATGCGTCGGAGCAATCGCAGGCGATTCAGGCGCAAATCGGGCCGCTCCGCGACATTCACCGTGACCTTGTCGAAGAACGCGTCGAGCGGCGCGCGCAACGCCGCCAGCGCCGACATCGCCGCCGTGAAATCCTCGCGCGCCAGCGCCGGGCCGGCGCTCGCGGCGGCGCCCTCCAACGCGGCGGCCACCGCCTTCTCCTCGGCCTGCTCCAGCAGCGCCGGGTCGGGCACGCTCTTGATCTGGCCCGCCAGCGCCTTGTCCTTGCGCTCCTCGGCCTTCACGATGTTGGCCGCGCGGTTGTAGGCGACCAGCAGGTTCTTGCCATCGTCTGAGCCGACGAAGGCCTGCAGCGCCTTCACCCGCGCCAGCAGGCGTACGAGGTCGTCCTCGTCACCCAGCGCGAAGACGGCGTTCACCAGATCGTGGCGCACGCCCTGCTCGCGCGCCTGCACCTTCAGACGATCGGCAAAGAACGCCAGCAACTCGCCGCTGTTGATTGTCCGCCCCGCGGCGGCCGCCTTGAACACGTCGGTAAGCTTCAGCCGCAGGCCGTTCTCAGTGACCAGGCGGATCGAGCCCAGCGCCGCACGGCGCAGCGCGTAGGGATCCTTCGACCCCGTCGGCTTCTCGTCGATAGCCCAGAAGCCGACCAAGGTGTCGAGCTTGTCGGCCAACGCCACGGCCACCGACACCGGCGAATGCGGGCAGCGCGACTCGGGGCCGGTCGGCGCGTAGTGGTCGGCGATCGCGTTCGAGACCTCGAGCGGCAATCCCTCGAGCTGGGCGTAGTAGCCACCCATCACGCCCTGCAGCTCGGGGAACTCGCCGACCATGCCCGAGGTGAGGTCGGCCTTGGCGAGACGCGCCGCCGCCTCGAGATGCGCCGGATCGGTCATGTGGAAGAAGCCGCAGCTCTCGGCCTTCATGATCGCCTGGGCCAGTGCGACGATGCGCTCCACGCGCTCGGCCTGCGTGCCGAGCTTGGCGTGGAAGACGATGTCCTTCAGCGCCGGCAGTCGATCGGCGAGCTTCGCCTTGCGATCCTGGTCCCAGAAGAAGCGCGCGTCGGAGAGCCGCGCGCGCAGCACGCGCTCGTTTCCGGCGACGATCTCGCGCCCGCCGTCGGGCGCCACGGTGTTGGCGACGACGACGAAGCGGTTGGCCAGCTCGCCGCCGCGCGTGTGGCAGGCAAAATAGCGCTGATGCGTCTTCATCGAGGTGATCAGCACCTCGGCCGGCACGTCCATGAAGGCGCGATCGATCGTGCCCATCATCGGCACCGGCCATTCGACCAGGCCGGCGACCTCGGCCAAGAGGGCGTCGTCCTTCACCAGCGTGACGCCGGCCTCGCGACAGGCGGTCTCGGCCTTGGTGCGGATCACCGCCTTGCGCTCCTCGGCATCGACCATGACGTAGGCCTGCTTCAGCTTGCGCACATAGTCGGTGTAGCCCTCGACGCGGATCTCGCCGGGCGCCATGAAGCGATGGCCGCGCGTGGTCTCGCGCGCCGGCACGATGACGTCGTTCGCGCGCGGGCTCTCGACGAAGACGAAGCGCGAGCCCGTGCCGCCCTGGGCCGCGGCGTCGAAGTAGAAATCCGGCGAGTCGGCGCGATTCTCGACGATGCCGCCCTTCAGCGCCACGCCGTTGAAGACGCAGAGGATCTGTTGCAGCGGGCGGACCCAGACCAACGGTCGCGCGCCCCAGCGCATCGACTTGGGCCACGGAAAGCCGCTCAGCACCTTGCCGATCACCTCGCGCAGCACCTCGGTGGCGTTGCGACCCTTCTTCTCGATCACCGCGAAGTAGAACTCGCCCTTGCCGGTGTCGCGCTTCTCGCACTGGTCGAGGGAGTTCAGTCCAGCGCCCTTCAGGAAGCCCTCGATGGCGCGCGCCGGCGCGTCGGTGCGCGGCCCGCGCTTCTCCTCGCGCACGTCGGCGGAGCGCAGCGGGATGCCGTCCATCGCCAGCACCAGCCGGCGCGGCGTGGCGAAGGCGGCGGCGAAGGCGAAGTCCAGCCCGGCCTGCGTCAACCCCTCGGTGAACAGACGCTTGAGATCCTCGGCCGCACGCGCCTGCATGCGCGCGGGAATCTCCTCGGACAAAAACTCAAGGACGAGCTTGGCCATCGCTCAGCCCTTCGCCAGCCAGGCTTCGCAGCACGCCTTTGCCAGCGCACGCACGCGGCCGATATAGGCCTGGCGTTCGGTGACGCTGATCACGCCGCGCGCATCGAGCAGGTTGAAGGCGTGGCTCGCCTTGATGCATTGCTCGTAGGCCGGCAGCGCCAGCTTCGCGTTGCTGCTGCCCAGCAACGCGCCGCATTCCTTCTCCGCGTCGGCGAAGTGGCGAAACAGCATCTCGGTGTCGGCGCGCTCGAAATTGTACGCCGACTGCTCCCGCTCGTTGCGCAGGAATACCTCGCCATAGGTCAGCGGCACTTCGGAACCGGGCTGGTTATAGGGCAGGTCGTAGACGCTCCTCTTGTCGAAGAGGTACATCGCCAGCCGTTCCAGCCCGTAGGTGATCTCGCCCGAGGTCACCTCGCACTCGATGCCGCCGACCTGCTGGAAGTAGGTGAACTGCGTCACCTCCATGCCGTCGCACCAGACCTCCCAGCCCAGCCCCCAGGCGCCCAGGGTCGGGCTCTCCCAGTCGTCCTCGACCAGGCGCAGATCGTGCAGGTCGGGGTCGATGCCGATGGCGCGCAGCGAGCCGAAATAGCGGTCGAGGATATCGGTCGGCGATGGCTTCAGGATCACCTGGAACTGGTAGTAGTGCTGCAGCCGGTTGGGATTCTCGCCATAGCGGCCATCCTTGGGCCGGCGCGAGGGCTGCACATAGGCCGCGTACCACGGCTCGGGCCCGAGCGCGCGCAAGGTGGTGGCGGTGTGGAAGGTGCCGGCGCCCATCTCCATGTCGTAGGGCTGCAGAATGGCGCAGCCCTGCCGCGCCCAGTAGCGCTGCAGGGTCAGGATCAGCTCCTGGAAACAGGTCGGCTTTCCAGCCTCGGCGGCGAGGGCCACGATCTTGAATTCCCGATGGATTTCCGCCCGGTTAGGCGGGTTTTCGGCGGTGCACCATATAGGTGGCCGCTCCCCGGCCGGTCAAGCGACGCCCCTAGGCCGCGCGCTTGCCGCAGTGGACCGTTCCCGCCGGCACATAGGCGCCGCAAACGCTGCAGGCCACGAGGTCGACGGCCGGCTTGCCCGGCTTCGCTTCGGGCGGCGGCGGCGACGGTGGCGGCGACGGCGGCGGCGATTGCGGCGGCTGCGATCTGGCCGTCGGCTTCTCGATCTGCCGCTGCCACCAGCGCCAGCCGAACCAGGCGATGACGATCACCGCCGCGATGGTCAGCAGCTTGCCGAAGAACCCGCTCATGCCGGCTCTTGTAAGCCGCCGTCGGCCCTATTTGAAGTAACTGTTGGTCGTGATGTACCAGAGGAAGCCGCTGGAGCCCGCCTTGTTCTCGGCCACCGAATGGCCCTTCTGACGATCCTGCGGCGTCGGCCCGGGGCTGACGCCGGCCTGCGTGAGCTGCGCGAAAACCGGATCGAGCTGCCGCTTCAGCTCGGCGTAGGCCGTGACCAATGGGCCAATATAGATGGTGATGAACTTGCCGGCCTGGGCGCCTTTGCACATGTCCTCGTAGGCGCTCAGCGGGTAAACGACCTTGTGGTCGAGATTGGCACGCTGGAGCACCGGCAGCACGGCCTTCGCCACCTTTTCCGCATCGCGCGACTGCACCGAAACGTGGAACTTGTAGCCGCTCTGGTAGGGATGAACGACCGAGTGACCGAGGTCGCGCAACGCCGGCTTCCAGTAGGGCATGGTCATGTCGTCGACGATGTCGTAGCCGGACGAACCCTGGGGAAAGCCATAGACGCTGGCCATCGCAAACCTCCTGTCTCGCATGGGCGAGTCAGGCGACGATGCGCGCATCCGAAGCCCGGCGCTGTTCCGCGCGGAACAGGCGGACACCATGCGCTTCCATGGGGTGCGACGGAATGTCAGAGCCCGTAGCGGCCCCATAGTGCGCGCTGCTCGGCGACCTCCAGCGCGTCCTGCGCCAGGGACATCGAGCTCAGTCCCAGCATGCGACGCAGGAATCCCGGCTGACGCTCGCCGATCAGCGGCAGGCGCACCTTCTCGCCATAGCGCGCCTGCAGCACGTCCCGCAGATGGCCCAGCCCGTCGACCAGCCCCAGCTCCAGCCCGCGCTTGCCGGTCCAGAACTCGCCCTGGAACAGGGTGGCGTCGTCGCCCTTCAGCCGGTCGCCGCGCCGCGCCCGCACCCAGTCCTTGAACGTGGCGTGCATCTCGTCCTGCAGCGCGCGCAGCCGCGCGACGTCGTCCGGATCTTCCGGCTGGAAAGGATCGAGCATCGCCTTGTTGTCGCCGGCGGTATGCACGCGGCGCTCGACGCCCAGTCGCTCCAGCGCCTTGGTGAAGCCGAAGCCGGCGGAGATCACGCCGATCGAGCCGACGATCGAGGAGGCATCGACGTAGACGTCGTCGCCGGCGCAGGCCAGCCAGTAGCCGCCGGAGGCCGCGACATCCTCGACGAAGATGTGCACCGGCAGCTTTTTCTCCTCGGCCAGCGAGCGGATGCGCCGCGCGATCAGCGCGGACTGCACCGGCGAGCCACCCGGTGAGTTGATGATCAACGCCACGGCCTTCGCCCCGCGCAACGAGAAGGCCCGTTGCAGGCGCGGCGCCACCGAGGCCAGCGACAGCACCGGCCCGAAGCCGCCGCGCGCGGCGATCACGCCGGATAGCCGCACCACGGGCACGATCGCGGGCGCGCGGACGCCGAGCAACGGGATGCGGGCCAGCGCCGCGCGCAATCTGTCGAACATGCGGCGTCTTATGTCGGGTGTGATGCGCGCGGCGCAAGCCTCTTTGGGACTGCCGGCGTCCCGCCGGCACCTCTATGAACCGGCGGGACGCCGGCGGTCCCAGGAAGACAGGTCGAGCGCCGCCGCGTCGCGCAGAATGGCCTCGGCCTCGGCGCTGTACTTGCCCGGCCCGCCATGCAGCGCCAGCCCGGGCAGCAGCGTCGCCGGCCCGGCCACGCCCTTGCGCGCGCGCACGATCACGCGCCGTGCCGGCTCGCCGGCGCCGGGCCATAGCGGCAGCACGGTGATCTCGCCCGTCTTGCCGTCCAGCGCCGCCAGCACGGCGGGCAGCCGGTCGGCGCGCTGCACCAGGGTGATCGTGCCGCGCGAGCGCAGCCGCGCCAGGCACCGGTCGATCCAGCCCGCCAGGTCGAGCGCCGATTCGCGGTTGGCCATGTCGGTCGCGTCGTCGGGCGATGGCGTGCCGGCGCCCGTGTCGAGATAGGGCGGGTTGCTCATGACCTGGTCGAATGGCCGCTCCAGCAGCGCGACCGGCGGCCGCGCGAGGTCGCCCTCGACGACCGTGTAGCGCCCCCACGCGCCATTGCGCGCGATGTTCTCCCGCGCGAGCGCGGCGTACTCCACCTGCGCTTCGATGCCCACAATCTCGAACGGCGTATCGCCTGCCCGCGCCAGCAAGCACAGCCCGACGGCCCCCACGCCGCTGCCGGCATCGAGAATGCGCTCGCCGGCCCGGGGCGCGACGGCAGCCGCCAACAGCACCGCGTCGATCGACACGCGATAGCCCGCCCGCGGCTGCCACAGCGCCACGCGGCCGCCCAGGAGAGAGTCATCGGTCCGGTCGGTCGTCACGACCGAGCCTCTTACTCCCTCTCCCCGCCTGCGGGGAGAGGGTCGGGGTGAGGGGGAGTCGCAAGTTGGGTACGATCGTCGTGCGCAACCTGACTCAGCCCCTCACCCCTCACCCCTCACCCCGACCCCCTCCCCGCTCACGGGGAAAGGGAGGAAGACTGAGATGAACGACCATCCGCGACAACGGGCCGGTTGCCCCGGCCGCGCGTTGCGCCAACATCCTCATCGTGCGACACGTCGCGCAAGCAAGAACCGGGGACGCATCATGGCTGTGGTTGTAACCCTCGACGAGAAGCGGCGCAGGGGGCCGAGCCTCGAGCCGCTGCTGGCGCTGTGCGCCCAGGACATGGAGCGCGTCAACCGGGTGATATCGGGCGGCATGCAATCCTCCGTCGCCCTGATCCCCACCCTCGCCGACTACCTGGTCAACGCCGGCGGCAAGCGCATGCGCCCGCTCTTGACCATCGCCGCCGCCAAGCTCTGCGGCTACGACGGCGAGCACCACGTCAAGCTCGCCGCCTGTGTCGAGTTCATCCACTCCGCCACCCTGCTGCACGACGACGTGGTCGACGGCAGTGGCCTGCGCCGCGGCAAGCCGGCGGCCAACTCGGTGTGGGGCGACAAGGCCAGCGTCCTGGTCGGTGACTTCCTGTTCACCCGCGCCTTCGAGCTGATGGTCGAGGTCGGCTCGCTCGACGTGCTGGGCATTCTCAGCAACGCCTCCAGCGTGATCGCCGAGGGCGAGGTACTGCAGCTCTCGATCGCCAACGACATCTCGATCGGCGAAGGCGTCTACATGGACGTCATCAAGGCCAAGACCGCCAAGCTGTTCGCCGCCGCCGCCGAAGTCTCGCCGGTGATCGCCGGCCGGCCGCAGGCCGAGCGCGTGGCGCTGGCCGCCTACGGCATGAACCTCGGCATCGCCTTCCAGCTGGTCGACGACGCGCTCGACTACGGCGGCACCGCCGCCAAGCTCGGCAAGGCGGTGGGCGACGATTTCCGCGAAGGCAAGGTCACGCTGCCGGTGATCCTCGCCTTCCTGCGCGGCGAGCCCGAGGAGCGCGCGTTCTGGAAGCGGGTGATGGAGAAGCTTGAGCAGACAGACGCGGATCTGCAGCATGCGCTGGCACTCTTGCAGAAGCACAACGCGCTGGCCGACACGCTGGATCGCGCGCGGCATTACGGGGCGATGGCGCGCGATGCGCTGGGGTTGTTCGCGGATAGTCCGATGAAGCGGGCGATGCTCGAGGCGATCGATTTCGCGATCGAGCGGGCGCATTGACAGAACGCACCACCTCGCTGGCTATTCCACCTTGATGCCCGCGACCTGGATGACCTTCTTCCATTTGACGATCTCCGCCGCGATCTGCGCCTTGCAGTCCTCGGGGCTATTGCCGATGGGCCGGTAGCCTAGCGCGGCCATGCGCTCCTGCACCTCGGGCATCCGAATTACGATACTGATCTCGCGGTGCAGCGACTCAATCACCGCCCTTGGCGTTCCCGCCGGCGTCAGGACCGCGGACCAGATGTCCGCTACGATATCCGGATAGCCCGCTTCCGCGACGGTCGGCACACCGGGTAGAGCGGAAGACGCGTCGGCACTCGTCACCGCCAGAGCCCGCAGCTTGCCGTCCCTGACATGCGGCACCGCCGGCGGCAGCGCGCCAAAGGAGATCGGCGTGTGGCCCGCGACCGTCGAGGCAATCGCCGGACCGCCACCGCTGAAGGGAATGTGCACCAAGTTCGGCGCAACGGTGATTCGGAACAGCTCGCCGAGCAGATGCGGCGGCGTGCCGATGCCGGGCGACGCGTAGCTCGATGCGGACGGATTGTTCAGGATGAACGTCACGAGTTCCTTGACCGTGCGCACGGCAAGCGAAGGATGGACCGTAAGAATTGTCGGCGCGGTCACCACCATGGTGATCGGCTCGAAGCTGGTCAGCGGGTCGTACGGCACCTTGGTGAATAGCATCGGATTGACCGCGTAGCTCGGCGCCGCGAACAAGAGCGTATGCCCATCGGGTATCGCCTTCGCCGCCTGGCCGGTGCCGATATTGCCACCCGCGCCACCGATGTTCTCGACGTAGAATGTGTTGCCGAGCCGCTCCGTCAGCTTCTGGGCGAGAACGCGCGCGGCCAGATCGTTGGGACCGCCCGCCGCGAACGGCACGATCACCCGCACAGGCCGCGTCGGGTAGGCACGTGCGGCAATGGAGAAGCATCCGGCAGAGGCGGCGATCGTGGCGCCGGAGAAGCGAAGAAAGTCGCGACGGTTCATGGCTCCACTCCACCTGTATGTCGGTTGGCAGACTCAGCGATGGTGTTTGTTGTGTCCAATGCATTAGATGAGGCATTGTTCATGCAAGACTTGGATGAGCCCAATGAACCTGCGCGCCTTGCGGACCTTCGTGACGACCGTCGAGATGGGCGGGTTGGGCCGGGCCTGCGCGCGGCTGCATCTCAGCCAACCAGCCGCGTCGCGACAGATCCACGCGCTCGAGGCGGAACTCGGCCTGGCGCTCTTCGAGCGCGTCGGCCGACGATTGCAATTGACCTCGGATGGGGAGGATCTGCTGAATCAGAGCCGGCGGCTGCTCGACGACGCGACGGCACTACTGGACCAGGCGCTTTCCCTCAAAGGTGGGCAGATCGGCACCTTGAGGATCGGTGCGACACCACACGTCATTGCCGGCGTGCTGGCGCCGTTCTTGCCCCGGTACCGGCGGCGCTATCACAACGTCGAGGTTCAGTTGCTCGAAGGCGGTGCGACACAGCAATCGACCAGGCTGCATCGCGGCGAGATCCACCTCGCCATCACGCCGACAGGCGACGAACGCCTTCACGGACGGTTGCTGTATCCAGTTTATGCGTTCGCCGTGCTGCGGAGCGAGCGGGATAGTTCGAAATCGCGGCGGCAGGCCCTTGAGGTCGCTTCGCTGGCGAGCAAGCCGGTCCTGCTCCTGCGCCGCGAATTCGGCTCGCGCGAATGGTTCGATGCCGCGTGCGCCATTTCACACGTCCGACCGCAAGTCCGGTTGGAGAGCGCCGCGCCACAGACGCTCGTCGAACTCGCGGTCGCCGGATACGGTGTCGCGATCGTTCCGTCGACCGTCAGCGTTTCGAGTGACAAAGTACTGGTTCTGCCCTTGGTCCAGCGAGGAACGCCACTCGGGCGCTGGTCGATGATCGCGTGGAATCCGCAACGCTACCTACCGCTCTACGCTCAACGATTTGTCGACGAGCTGCTGGCGTATGTCGCCCGTCATGCGCCGGGGCAGAAGTTCATCAGGCACGCGCCAGTGATGCCCCGCCCTGTCGACCCGGGCGCCTGAACGGCAAGCTTGCGACATGCGCGGGCGCCGCAAGGGGGGGGGACTCGGCGAAAACGACTGGATCCCTCGCTGCGCTCGGGATGACAGGTCACCGCGGCCTGCGAACCTCGCATTGCTTCGATGATGACCGCTCTCGCGGGGCTACGGAGTCCCGAGCACGATTGCCCGGTCCTGTCCGACCAAACCGTTACCCGTCCCATCAGGGTTTGCTCGCGCGTGCGAACTGCGGCACCTTCGCCTGGTGCCATACCGGCTCAGCGTTCGCCGGGAAAACGACGGGAGACGGGCTTCCATGACCGAACTGACAGACGACATCTTTGCCGAGCTGCGCAAGATCGACACGCCCACCATCACCAACGTTGTGGCGACCTATCCCAAGAACCCGCTGTGCCTGGGTTTGTACAACCCCTGGACCGAGAACTGGTACACCGATACGTCGATCCGCTGCATTTATCCCGAGATGGGCGCGATCGTCGGCTACGCCGTGACCTGCGTCTACGGGCTGCCCGATCCGAACTTCAGCGGTCGGCTTTCGTTCATGGACGTGATCGACGCGCTCGACGCCATGAAGAAGCCGACGATCCTGGTGATCCAGCAGAAATGGCCGCCGGAGCTGATGAACAAGGCCGGCCTGGCCGGCGAGATGATGGTGAGCTCGATGATGGCGGTGGGCTGCGTCGGCATGCTGTCGAACGGCCCGTCGCGCGACGTCGACGCCATCCGCCGGCTGAACTTCCAGCTCCTGCTGGGCGGCGTCACCGCGGGCCATGGCGAGATGGCGGTGCAGTCGGTCAACGTGCCGGTCTCCGTCGGCGGCATGGATGTGGCGCCGGGCGATCTCGTGCATATGGACGAGAATGGCGCGGTGAAATTCCCGCCGCACCACGCGCCGGCGGTCGTGAAGAACGCCCGCGCGATGCTCGACGACGAAGCGCGCCGCCTCGTCGTCATCCGCAAGGCCCGGACGGCGGCCGAAGTGCGCGCCGCCAACTCGGGCGGCGCCTACACGCAGAAGAAGGAATGAGTCGGCGTCGCCGCGAAAGCTTCGCACCTCGGCCTATGCCAAGACCGAGCGCGTGGCGCTGGCCGCCTACTGGTGATGGAAAATGTCGTGTAGATAGTGCGAGAGCGATGTCTTGATTGCGGTATTGCGTTTCCTTTGATTTGTTGTCCGCCATGCGCAATGTCGGCCGCTTGGCAAGAGCGCAACAACGCAAGCCTGACATCGTCAACTCACCGAGACGCCTATGCTTCGCAAGCTCAGACTGGCCATCCTGGCGACCGCCGCGGCGGGATTGGTGGTGACGACCCTGTGGCAGGATTCGCTCAGCAGCAAGTATGCGTCCTACCCGCGGACGCCGGATCCGGCACTGAACCGGACGGTCGCCTACACGCCCAAGAAGACTGTGCACTACATAACCGAGCGGGAGCGGGCCGAGATCGCTTACCTGCAATGGGCCTTCGTGGCGTGCGCCGTGATCGTCGGCGCCAGCCTCCTGTCGCACCGCAAGTGGCCGCTTGACCTGCCGCGCTGGATGCGGCGGCGTTGACCCGGACTCCGGCTACTCGGCGGCCTGCTTCGCCCGCGCCATCGCCTGGCGTTGCATCCGCAACACCTCCTCCCAGCCGCGATAGCCGGTGAACTTGTCGTCGTCGAAGAACAGCACCGGCCCGTCGCAGAAGAAGAGATACTCGGTGTCCTCCAGCGCCTCGGTCGCGCCGTGCACCATGCCGTTGGTCTCGTGCAGGAAGTCGCCCGCCTCATAGGTCGTGTGGCGCACCTTGAGCCGGCCCTTGAGGATATAGGCAAAGGCGGCGCTCAGATGCTTGTGCGGCGGCGCCACGTAGCCCTTCTTCCATTTCAGCAGCACGGCCCAGCGGCCCGATTCCTGGCCGACCCACAGCACCTTGGTCCAGGCCATGCCCGGCTTGGTCTCGATCCACGGCGTGCTCGCGCCGCGCGTGACCGAGTCGGCCAGCTGATCGTTCACCGGGGCGATATCCTGCGGCAGCGCCATCGCGTTCCTCCATCGATCGTTCGCGCGAGCCTACGCGCGCCGCCGCGCCGCTGGCAACCGCGTCGCGCTCGGCGGAGCCTTCCCCGGGCTTCGGGGCCACGCGAATCGGTGTCAGGCCCGCGGTGTCGCGATGTCCGGCACGTCGTCTGGCGCGCGCGCCATGGGTTCCGGCCAGCTCGCAACAGCGCAATAACGCAAGCCTGACACCCGGGAGGCACCATGGCACGCGCCGATGCTCACCGCGCCGAGTCCTGCGCCAGGATCCGCCGCGCCCAGGACTCCAGTGGATGGTCGAGGGCGATCGCGATGTTGAACGGCATGGCGATGTCCTCTGGCTCCGCCACCATCATGCCGAACGCGGCAGCCCTGCCGGTCTCGTAGCTGACCAGCATGCCGCCCGACGCGCCGCGCAACGTGCTGGTCGACACGGCCAGCAGGTTGTTGCCGCCGGCCTCGGGAAGGCGTCGCAGCGCCCTGCCGTAGCTGACAAGCTTGTCGAAGCGCGCCGCCGTTGGCGTGAGGCGCTGGTAGGCATGCAGGCTGATCGACCCGTCGCCCTGCGCGATCAGCCTGTCGATATCCGCCGGCGCCAGCGTCCTCACCGCCGCGCCTTGCGCCTCGGCGCAGACGGATTCGCCAAGGATCACGAGAGCAACGTCGCTCTCCCACCGGATCGGCCCCTGGCGATAGAGGTGCACCGCCTTGATGTCGTAGGAGCGGCCGCAGCTGTCCAGGAACACGCGCAGCTTGGAGAAGTCCGGTCCGCCACCGGCGGCGCCCCTCAGCTCCCGCCGCCACTCCGTCCCGTCGGAGAACACATGCGCGGCGGAAAGCAGGCTCGCCGGGGAGTAGGCGACGAAGGCGCTGCCGATGAAGGCGGCGGGCGAGCGCGACAGATGAACGTAGCCCGATGCCCGCCCGTCGCGGATCTCCGCGCCGCGCGGCGCCGCCCGGTCGTCAGGCTCGCGCAGCAGCCGCACATCGAGAGGGCTGGCGCCGACGGGAGTCGATCGCACGGCGGCGCAACATAAGGCGGCAAGCGATGCCACGGCGGCGATGAGCCACGCCAGGCGCGACAGAGCGGGACGTTTCATGGAAGAACCTTAGTCGCAAACCTGCCGCGCCGTCAGCCGCGACCGGCGCACCGTCACGGCGCCTCGTACGGGATCCGCCGCCGGAGCGGCTCGGCGACGTCGTGGCAAAGGCGAACGAGATAGCGGCGCGTCCTGCGCTCGGCCCGCGGGCCGTCGCCCGCGACGTTGGTGAGGCGCTCCTATCACAGAACCCCCGTGTTCCCGCTTTCGAGCAGCGCCGTCATCAGCGCTTCGTCCGTGTAGCGCGCGCGGCTCAAGGCGAGGGCGAAGTCTGGCGGTGTCTCGCCACCGACCCACGTCGCGATCAGCGCGCCCGTCGCGCACGCGGCCATGGTGCCGAAACCCGACAGCGCGCCGGCGACGAAGGCGCCGGGCGTCTTCATCGGTCCGATCAGCGGCCAGTTCTCCCGGGTCATCGTGTAGTAGCCGCCGTAGTGCGACAGTCGCGACGGCAGGCGGTCGTAATAGGCCTTGAGACCGGGATTGAGCCGGCTGGCGCCGCGCAGGACGATCTCGGGGAAGGTCCGAAGGTACGGCAAGTCTTCGCTCGGCTCCGATGGCGTCGTGTTGAAGGCCCAGCCGAGCTTGATCCATCTGCCCTGCTCGCCGCCTTCGGGCCGGCAGTGAATCCCGCCGGGCATCGGCCGGGTGAGCCACGTCGTGTCGGGATCGTCGGCGAGCAGCGCGCGCTCCTGGTCGGTCCAGTCGATGGTCTGCGCGTCGAGATCGATCGAGAACGGCATGCGCCGGTCGATGACGGCCCTGACGTCCTCGAACGCGATCTTCTGCTGGAAGACGGTCGACACCGGCAGGCTCTCGCCGAGAAGGCCGGCGACCTGCCCGATATAGGGGCCCGCCGCGTTCACCAGGATGTCCGCCGTGACGGAAACGACCTCGTCCTGGCCGCGGACCGTCAGGGCGAAGCGCTTGTCACAGGCCACCTCGACGACGCGCCCCGGCACGACGCGCCCGCCGCGTTCACGCAGATCGCGCAGCATGAGGCTGCCCATCTGCTGGCCGCTGATGTCGCCGGCGCGGCGGATGTGCAGGATGGTGGCGATGTCCCGGGCGAAGGTGGGGAAGTGGGCGTCGATCGTGGCGCGATCCTGGATGACGTCGACGCCATCGGGCGCGGTCCGCCAATCGGCCGACAGCGCGGGCCGATACTGCGCGCTCGTCCCCTTGCCGTGCATCCGAATCCTGCTGGCGCCGTCGGCGCCATAGCCGTCACGGAGCTGGCGAAGAAGACCGTCGGGATCGACTTGCCGTGTCGCGAGCGCGTAGCCGCGCCGGGTCATGTGAATCTGGTTGTCGCTGTCCCGGGCGATGCGCTCCATCAGGTCGGTGCTGTAGTCGGTGAACGCCGTCATGACGGGATGCGGCCACCAGTTGCGATAGTTCTCGCCCGAGGCGGCCGATGTGAGGCTCATCGGCGCCAGAGGGTCGATCATGACGACCCGAGGCGCGCGTGCGGACCGCGCGAGGTAGCACGCGCAGGCGATCCCGACGATTCCCGCCCCGATGACCGCAACATCGGCCGTCTGAGTCTTCATGACACCTTCCCGGGCGATAGCCATACCAGCTGTCATTCCTCGCTGCGCTCAGAATGACCGGCGCGTTGCAGCGCGTTGCGCCCGCGCCTTTTGCCGCTATGCTGCCGCCAACGACAACGAAAAGACATCAGGGAGGGCGCGCGGGATGCGCCAGGGCCGGCTTGTCGCGACAGGCTTGATGCTGCTGTTCTGCCTGGTCGCGGCCTGGCAGTCCTGGCTGCTGCCGCTGACCGACCGCCTCGGGCCGGGGCCGGGCTTCTTCCCGTTCTGGATGGCGCTGATCGGCGTGGCGCTGGCGATCGGCCTGCTGGTCGTCACCGTGGCGCAGCCCGCCGCCGCGCCGGTCGAGGCCGGCGACGGCGAGGACACGGAACGCATCCTGCCGCATGGCCCGGGCGCGGCGCGCTGGTTCGCCATCGTGGTGGCGCTCGCCGCCGCCGCCGCGGCGATGGAGGTGCTGGGCTTCCGAATCACCATGCTGGTGTTCAACGCCGCGCTCGCCATCGCGCTGGGCGAACGCCGCTGGTGGCTGATCGCGCTCTTCGCGGCGCTGGGCAGTTTCGGCGTGTTCTATCTCTTCACCACCTGGCTCGACGTGCTGCTGCCCGTCGGCCGGTTCGGGATTTAGGGCGTGGGTTGCTGTCGATCGCATCTGACATCCCTCTCTCCGCTTGCGGGGAGAGGGAGGAAGGCGAGCTGACCCATGGACGCGCTCGGCCATCTGATGTCCGGCTTCGCCGCCGCGCTCAGCATCAACTATCTGCTCTACGCCACCGCCGGCTGTATCCTGGGCACCTTGATCGGCGTGCTGCCGGGGCTTGGGCCGGCGGCGGGCACGGCGATCCTGATTCCGATCACCTTCAACCTCGATCCGACCGGCGCCATCATCATGCTGGCGGCGATCTACTACGGCGCGATGTATGGCGGCACCATCACCTCGGTGTTGATCAACGTGCCGGGCGAGGCGGCATCGGTGGTGACCTGCATCGACGGTTACCAGATGGCCAAGCAGGGCCGCGCCGGCTCGGCGCTGGCGATCGCCGCGATCGGCTCGTTCGTCGGCGGCATCGTCGCCACCGTGCTGCTGGTGCTGGTCGCGGCCCCGCTCGCCACCCTGGCGCTGAAGTTCGGCCCGGCCGAGTTCTTCGCCCTGATGGTGGCCGGGCTCTGCCTGGTGGTCGGGCTGGCCGGCAACAACATGTGGGCGGCGCTGCTGATGACCATCGTCGGCCTGCTGATCGCCATGGTCGGGCTCGATCCGGTGCGCGGCGCGCCGCGCTTCACCTACGGCGTCGACGAGCTGATCGACGGCGTCGGCTTCGTGCCGATCGTCATGGGCCTGTTCGGCGTCGCCGAGCTCTTGATCGCCGCCGAGAAGCGCCAGACGCGCATGATCGAGGCCGACCTGCAGAAGTGGAACCTCACCAAGGACGAATGGCGCCGCTCGTCGGGCGCGATCGCGCGCGGCACGGGCATCGGCTTCGTGCTCGGCCTGATCCCGGGCGTCGGCTCGATCGTGCCGACCTTCATGGCCTATGTGATGGAGAAGCGCCTGTCGAAGAACCCCGAGCGCTTCGGCAAGGGCGCGGTCGAGGGCGTGGCGGCGGCCGAGACGGCCAACAATTCCTACGCCAACGGCGCCATGGTGCCGCTGCTGTCGCTCGGCATCCCGAGCTCGCCGACCATCGCCGTGCTGATGGGCGCCTTCATCATCCACGGCCTGCAGCCCGGGCCCTTCCTGTTCAAGGAGCGACCCGACCTGGTGTGGACGGTGATCGCCAGCTTCTTCGTCGGCAACGTGCTGCTGCTGATCCTCAACCTGCCGCTGGTCGGGCTGTGGGCCCGGCTGCTGAAGATCCCCTTCGGCTATCTCTGCGCCGGCGTGCTGATTTTCTGCATTATCGGCTCTTACAGCCTGAAGCAGACCATGTTCGACGTCTGGGTCATGCTGGGCTTCGGCGTCATCGGCTACATCCTGCGCAAGCTCGACTTCCCGCTGGCGCCGGCGATCCTGGCGCTGATCCTCGGGCCGATGATGGAGAAATCGCTGCGCACGACCCTGGAGATCTCCGGCGGCAGCTTCGCCATCTTCCTTGAGCGCCCGGTGGCGCTGGCCTTGCTGGCGATCCCGCTGCTGGTGCTGGCGACGATGTTGCTGCGCCCGCGTACCTTCGCCAAGCTCAGGGAGTCGGATATCGAGTGACCAGCTCTTACCTTCCTCCGCCAGCGGGGGAAGGTAATTCTTAAACGTTGGGAGGAACCGCCATGATCATCCGTCGTCGCACATTGTTGGCCGCATCCGCTGCCAGCGCGCTCGCCAGCCCGGCGATCGCGCAGAGCAAGTTCCCGTCGCGCGGGCTGCAGCTCGTCGTCGCCTTCGCCGCCGGCGGCAGCACCGACGTGGGCGCGCGCCTGCTCGCCGCCGCGGCCGAAAAGGAGCTCGGCCAGACCGTCACCGTGGTCAACAAGGCCGGCGCCGGCGGCCAGCTCGGCTTCACCGAGATCGCCCGTGCGCGGCCCGACGGCTACACCATGGGCTTCATCAACCTGCCGGCGGTCAACACCATCGTGCTCGACCCCGAGCGCAAGGCCGTCTTCACCATGGACAGCTTCATCCCGGTCGCCAACCAGGTGCTCGACCCCGGCCTGATCTGGGTCAAGGGCGACAGCCCGTTCAAGACCATGAAGGACCTCGTCGACGCGGCGAAGAAGGCGCCCAACACGGTGCGCGCCTGCACCACCGGCATCCTGAGCGACGACCACCTTGCCATCCTGATGACGCACGAGGCGGCGGGCGTGGAGTTCCGCATCGTGCATTTCGACTCCGGCGTGCAGCAGCTCGCCGGCGTCATGGGCGGCCATGTCGACGTCGCCTTCGACAACGTGGGCAGCGTGGTCAAGCGCGTGCAGTCGGGCGAGGTGCGTGGCCTCGCCGTCACCGACGACGTGCGCTCGCCCTTCCTGCCCGACGTGCCGACCACCAAGGAGCTCGGCTATCCGACCATCATCTCCAGCTCGACGCGCGGCGTCGCGGTGCCGAAGGGCACGCCGGCCGACGTGGTCAAGGTGCTGGAGGCCGCGCTTCTGAAGGCGATCAACAGCGCCGACATGAAGTCGAAGATGGACGCCGCCGGCCTGGCGCTCAAGCCGATGGTCGGCGCCGACTACGCCAAGTACTACGCCGACCTGCACAAGCAGGCGACCAAGTACACCGAGTGGGCGCTGAAGATGCGGTAGCGCGCTGGCCCCCTCTCCCTGCAAGCGGGGAGAGGGGACGACGCTCACAAACCCAGCCTATAGAACCGCGACGCGGTGCCGTGGAACAGGTTGGCCTTCTCCTCGGCGCTGGCGCCCCGCGCCAAGCGCTTGCAGGCGTTCCAGAACACGCCGTAGCTGTAGGAGCCCTTGTCGACAGGGAAGTTGCTCTCGAACATCGCGCGCTTGGCGCCGAAGGCCTCGACGCAGGTCTCGACATAAGGCCGCCACGCCGCCGCCAATCGCTCCGAAGTCGGCGGCTGCGCGCCTTCGTGGAAGTCGAAGCCGAACATCTTCATACCCATGCCGCCCAGCTTGACGTGCACGTTGGGGCAAGCGGCGAGGTTGCGGATCTTCGCGCGCCAGTCGGCGAAGACTTCGTCGCGCTTGCCGGCGTAACGACCCAGGCCGATCGCGCCACCGACATGGTTGAGCACGATCGGTGTCTGCGGGAAGGTGCGCGCCAGGTCGAGCAGATCGCCGAGCTGCGAGTGGTACATGAAGGCGTCGAAGCTCAGGCCCAGCGGCGCCAGCCGGGTGAAACCTTCGCGTACCGTCTTGTCGAGCAGCCAGCCCTGTGGCCGTCCCACCACCGAGCCCCAAAGCGCCTGGTCGGGATCGCTGGCCGTGATGAAGCGGATGCCGCGGAAGCGGCCATTGCCCGCCGCGATCATCGCCTCCAGCACGGGCTCGACGCGCGCGCCGAGGGTGAGCTCGCCGTGGCCGACGATACCGGCACAGACGCGCGGCGCGCCGTAGCCGCCGCTGGCGCACATCGCGGCGACGCCGTTGGCGAACTCGATCTCGCCCACCGGCCGCATCTCGACCGGCCCCTGGGCGCGATACATCGAGAGCCACTCCAGATAAACCGTCGCCACGATGTTATGACCGCTGTCGATGTCAGCCATGATGTCGCGCAGCAGATACGTGCCGCTCTCCGGCCGGTCGATCAGGTGGTGGTGCGGATCGATGATCGGCAGCTCGGGCTCAAGCGCCGGCTCCCGACGCGTCGCCAGCCAATCCGGCCGCACGGCCAGATGCGCGCTGATCGCGCTCGATGGTGTCGCGGCTGCCATCACGCCCTCCCCTTGCCGATGCCATAGAACGCCGCGCAGGTGTCGCCGAGTATCAGATCCTTCTCGCGCGCGGTCAGGAACGGACAATAGCGCCTGATGTAGTCGAGCGACTGCTTGTAGGTGCAGAAGCGCTCGACATTGGGCATGTCGGAGCCCCAGATCAGCCGCTCGGCGCCGAGCTGGTCGCGCAGGCTCTGGATCAGCGCCTGCGCCTCGGGGTAGGGATAGTCCCACACGCCGCCATAGGTGATCGGAAACACCACCTCCAGCACCAGCGGATCGTGGCGGTAAAGGCGAAGCAGTTCGTTCGGAAATTCGTAGCGGCCGTTCTTCGCGAAGTAGGCGACCGGCGGGCTCATCGCCAGATGCACGCGCAGGCTCGGGTGACGATCGAGCACGCGGCCGAAAGCGGTGACGTGCGCCATGTAGCCGGCCATGTCGTAACTGGGACCCGAGCTGAATTCGAGGCAGAGCACGATGTTCCGTCGCGCCAGCTTATCCCAGAACGGCTCCATCTGTGGCGCGTCGAGCGGCCACGGGAAACCGTGGCGGCTCATCGAATCGACATTGAAGTAGAGGCCGCGCAGCTTCAGCACATCGACGGCATGATCGATCGCCGCGAGCTGCGCCGGTCGGCCGGCCATCGCGTCGTCGACATGCATCAGGCCCGTCATACGATCAGGATACTGCCGCTCGGCGTAGGCGTTCATCTCGCTCATCGCGCCGTAGCCGCCACCGGCCTGCAGCAGGCAGTGATCGACGCCGGCGTTCATCATCTGCGCCAGCATCAGCTCGGGCGGCGCCACCATCTCCTGCATGCCGGCCGGCATGTACTGGACGCCGTAATCCTCGCCCGCGTGCGTGAACTCGAGCTGGCCAAAGCGGCCGACGCGGAAATCGACATCGGCCAGCCCGCTCCAGCCCTCCTCGCCGGCGCGGAACAGCGCCTTGGTATCGGCGCGCGCGCCATCGCGCAGCCGGAAGGTCGGCGACACCGTGCGCGTGACGACGCGCTGCAGGTAGCGCTTGTGGACGTCGCGCGACTCATGCCCGCAGGCGCCGATCCAGTGCGCGAAGATGTGGGCGTGGCAATCGACGATCATGGCGCTCTCCCCGGCCCGAGCCTGACCGATGGCGGGCTGGCGCACAACGTCGTAGCTGCTATCGTTCGGCCGGTTCAAAGGGGAAGGACGTATCCCATGACACTACCCGTGGCGACGCTCGATCACGTGGTCATCAACGCGCGCGACGACATGGATCGCGCCGCCGACATCTATCGGCGGATCGGCTTCACGCTCACCGAACGCGGCTACCATTCGCTGGGCTCGATGAACCATCTGGCGATGTTCGGCACCGACTATCTCGAGCTGATCGCCATCCCCAAGGGCGCGACCTCGGGCCGGCTCGACCTGCTCGACTACGCCTACGGACTGAACGGCCTGGTGTTCGGCGCCGAGGATTCGGCTTCGACCTACGCGGCGCTGGCCAAGGCCGGCGTGCCGGTCGATCCGCCGGTCGAGTTCACGCGACCGGTGAAATACGCCGGCGGCCAGGGCGACGCGCGCTTCCGCACCGTGCGCATGAAAGCCGGCGTCGTACCCTATGGCCGCGTCTACTACTGCCACCACTTCACCCGCGAGCTGGTGTGGCGCGACGAGTGGCGCCACCACACCAATGGCACGGTGGCGGTCGCACGCGCGCTCATTGTCGAGCTCGATCCAGCCAAGGGTGCCAAGCTCTACGCCGACATGTTCGGGCCGGAGAACATCCGCGACATCAAGGGCGGCAAGAGCGTGGTGGTCGGCAATTCGCGCTTCGACATCGTCACCGAGGCGGCCCTGCGTGGCGAATTCGGCGACGCCGTGCCCGTGCCCGAGGGCCGCCCCGCCTATATGGCCGGCCTCACCTTGCGTACCTTGTCGCTGCGCAAGGCGGCCGACGCACTGAAATCGGGCGGCATCGAATCCATCGCGCAGGATGGCCGCATCGTCGTGCCGGCGCGCGCGGCGCTCAACGCGACGCTGGAGTTCGTCGAATGACGATGGGCGATCCGGCCATCCTCTGGGACAACCAGGGCGACGCGATCGCGCGCGCGGCGCCGGACGGCGTCGCGCTGATCGACGCCGGCGGCGACGGCGCAGAGCGGCGCTACAGCTACGCCGACATCGTGCGGCTGAGCGGCGCCATCGCCACCGGCCTGCTGGCGCGCGGCCTCAAACGCGGCGAGCGCGTGGCGATCCTCTCGGCCAATCGCGCCGAGTATCTCCTGACCTTCCTCGGCACCATGCAGGCCGGACTCGTCTCGGTGCCGGTGAACTGGAAGCTGCCGGCCGAGACCGTCGCCTATATCGTCGGCGATTGCGACGCCAAGCTGGTAATCGGCGACGCGACACGCCTGGCGCTCGCGCCGGATTCCGTGCCGAAGATCGACATCGACAGCCCGGCCTTCACCGCGCTGACGGCGCACGCGCCGATGAAGCCGCTGCCGATGCGACCGGAAGAGTCGGCGATGTTCCTCTACACGTCAGGGTCTACCGGCAAGCCCAAGGGCGTAGTGTTGTCGCACTTCTCGCATCTGTGGGCGATCAGCCGCCGCGTGCGCCGCCCGAGCCCGCTGGGCGCGCGCGCCCTGGTCGCCGCGCCGCTGTACCACATGAACGGCCTGGCGATGTGCCAGACGACCTTGAGCCACGGCGATACCATCGTGCTGCTGCCGCAGTTCACGAGCAGGAGCTACATCGAGGCCGCCGCCAAGCACCGCGTGGCGTTCCTGACCTCGGTGCCGACCATGATCGCGATGATGCTGCGAGAAAAGGAGCTGCTGGCCAGCGCCGACCTGTCGGCGGTCGAGGCCGTGCGCATGGGCTCGGCGCCGATCACCCAGGGGCTGGTCGACCAGGTGCGCGCCCTCTTCCCGGCGGCGCAGATCGGCAACGGCTACGGCACGACCGAGGCCGGCCCTGTCGTCTTCGGCCCGCACCCAGACGGCGTGCCGCAGCCCGACCTGTCGACGGGCTGCGCGCATCCCGACGTGAAGCTGCGCCTGGTGCGCGACGGACGGGTCGTCGAGGACGAGGGCGTGCTGGAAATGGCCTGCGGCGCGCTGATGACGCGCTATCACAATCTGCCGGAGATCACGGCCAAGGCGATGACGCAGGACGGCTACTATCGCACCGGTGACGTCTTTCGCCGCGACGAGAACGGCTTCTTCTTCTTCGTTGGCCGCGCCGACGACATGTTTGTCTGTGGCGGCGAGAACATCTATCCGGGCGAGGTCGAGAAGATGCTCGAGCGCCATCCGGCCATCCACCAGGCGGCCGTGCTGCCGGTGCCCGACGAGCTGAAGGGCCACAAGCCGATCGCCTTCGTCGTGCGTGCCGCCGACACTTCGATCGACGAGCAGGCGGTCAAGCAGTTCGCGCTGGCCAACGCGCCGGCCTACCAGCATCCGCGCCGCGTGTTCTTCGTCGACGAGTTGCCGCTGGCCGGCACCAACAAGATCGACAAGCGCGCGCTGGCGCGCCGTATTCCCGAGCAGGAGACCATCGAGCCATGAGAGCAGCAGTCGTCCGCGAGCATGGCGGCCCCGACCGTCTCGTTTTCGAGAAGGACTTTCCCGATCCGAAGCCCGGCGAGGGCGACGTGATCGTGGCGGTGAAGGCCTCGTCGCTGAACTACCACGACGTCTTCACGCGGCGCGGCATGCCGGGCATCAAGGTGCCGATGCCAGCGATCATGGGCCTCGACGTCGCCGGCGAGATCGCCGAGATCGGGCCCGGCGTCGAGGGCTGGAAGAAAGGCGATCGCGTGCTGGTCGATCCGATCAACCGCGTCGAAGGCGGGCTGATGGGCGAGACCACGCATGGCGGCTTGGCCGAATTGTGCCGCGCGCGCGCGCACCAGCTGATCAAGATTCCCGACGGCGTCAGCTTCGCCGACGCCGCCGCGCTGCCGGTCGCCTACGGCACGGCGCTGCGCATGATGCGCACCAACGGCCATGTCGCGAAAGGCGAGACGGTGCTGATCCTGGGTGCCTCGGGCGGCGTCGGCGTGTGCTGCCTGCAGCTTGCCAAGAGCGTCGGTGCCGAGGTGATCGCCTGCGCCGGCACCGACGCCAAGGCCAAGCGCCTGGCCGAGCTCGGCGCCGATCGCACCATCAACTACGTCACGCACGACTTCCAGCAGGAGGCCTACAAGCACTACGGCAAGCCGACGCGGCGCGGCGCCGGCGCCACCCAGGGCATCGATGTCGTCGTCAACTACACCGGCGGCGACACCTGGGTGAAATCGCTGAAGGTGCTGAAGGTCGGCGGCCGGCTGCTGACCTGCGGCGCGACGGCCGGCTTCTCGCCGCAGGAGGACATCCGCTTCATCTGGACCTTCGAGCTGAAGATCCTGGGCTCCAATGGCTGGATGCGCCAGGACATCCTCACCTTGCTTGAGATGGTCCAGAAGGGCGAGCTGAAGGTGCTGATTGACAAGGTCTACCCGCTGGAGGAGGCGCGCGAGGCGCTGCGCGTCATCGAGGACCGCGAGGTCTTCGGCAAGATCGTGGTGACGCCATGAGCGAGGCGCTGACGCCGCTGAGCGGCGCCGAGATCCAGGCGATGCTCGACAAGTCGCCGTTCATCTCGTTCATGGGCCTCAAGGTCACCGAGGCCGACGCGACGCGCGAACAGGTGACGATGACCTGCTCGATGCGTCCGGAATTCGAGCGCGGTGCCGGCACCGGCCAGTGGCATGGCGGGCCGATCGCGGCGATCATCGATACGGTGGGCGACTACGCCCTGGTGATGGCGCTGCGCCGCGGCCTGCCGACGATCAACTTCCGGGTCGACTATCTCAGGCCCGCGATCAAGACCTCGCTGACCACCGTCGCGCGCGTGCGCCGCGCCGGCAAGAGCGTCGGCGTGGTCGATGTCGACGTCTACGACGATCGCAAAGCTTTGGTCGCGGTCGGCCGCGCCACCTACTCGACGTTGGCCGGCTAGAGCAACGAGCCAGGAATCGGCATTGCCCGTCACTTCGAGCGCAGCGGGGGGTCTTTCCTGGAGCATCGATGACCCCTCGCTACGCTCGGGGTCACAGGAGCGTCAGATCAATCGCTCGGTGTTCTAACGCGGCAACCGCGCGAGGCCGGCCCAGTCGAACTCGACGCCGTGGCCGGGCGTGTCGCCGGCGACCGCGCGGCCCTCGACGATCGCAAGCGGTCGGCTGATGTAACGGTCGAGACCGAAACCATGCGCCTCGAGATAGCTGCGGTTCGGACAAGCGGCGAGGAGGTGAACGGTGATATCGTGCGCGCCGTGCGACGTCACCGGCAGGTTGTGCGCCTCCGCGAGGTGCGCGACCTTCATGAACACGGTCACACCGCCGCAGTTCGTCACATCGGGTTCAGGATAGGACACGCCACCCGCCGCGATCATCTGCTTGAACTCCCACAGCGTGCGGAAGTTCTCGCCGGTGGCGATCGGTATGCCACCCTCACGCGCGATCCGGGCGTGCCCGGCGATATCGTCGGGTATGGTCGGCTCCTCGAGCCACACTAACTCGTAGGGCCGCAGCATGCGCGCCCGCTGGATCGCCTCGTGGGCGGTCCACTTCATGTTGGCGTCGACTATGAGCGGAAAGCCGTCGCCCAGATGCTTGCGCATCGCCGCGACTTTCGCGACGTCTTCGCTCGCGCGATCGCGGCCGACCTTCATCTTGATCGCGCGGAAGCCCTTGGCGAGGTTGCCATCGGTTTGCTTGAGCAGCGCCGGCACGTCGAGATCGAGATCGATACCGCCGGCGTAGCACGGCACCATGCGATCGTTGCCGCCGAGCATTTTCCACAGCGGCAACCCGGCCCGCCGCGCCTTCAGATCATGCAACGCGATATCCAGCGCGGACTGCGCCAGCACCGCCGCGCCACCGCGTCCGCCGTAGTGCAGCGCCCACCAGACCTTGGTCCAGATCGCCTCGATGAGGTCGGCGTCCTCGCCCTTCACGATCTCGGCGATCTCGCCGGCCAAGGTGGCATGGATCGCCGCACCATTGCGCCCCGTCGTGTAGGTGTAGCCGACACCTTCCGCCCCATCGGCGTCCCGCACGCGTGCCGTGACGATCTCGAACGCGGTCATGACGCCATGCGTCGAATCGGACAACGCCACGTCGAGCGGAATCCGATAGTGCCCGGCCTCGACGGCCGCGATCTTCGCCACGTGTATCCTCCGCGTTAGCCGAGAACCGGCGCGCGCGCCGGGCGGCGCGCCGCGAGCTTGGCGCCCAGAAGGTCTGCGGTCGCCTTGACCGCCGCCTTGAGCCCTTGATCGCCGCCGAACTCCATCGGCCGCAGCGCGCGCGTCGCGAAGCCTTCCTCGACGGCGTCCTGCAACAGCGCGGCGCCCTCGCAGAGCGCGTCGATCCCGTGCCGCTCGCCCAGCCAGTCCAGCATCATCGCGGCCGACAGGATGGTCGCGGTCGGGTTGGCCTTGTCCTGGCCGGTGATGTCGGGCGCGCTGCCATGCGCCGGCTGGAACAGACCGTGCTCGTCGCCAAGCTCGGCGCAGGGCGCAAGTCCCATGCCGCCGACGAGTCCGCCGCCGAGATCGGACAGGATGTCGCCGAACATGTTCTCCATGACGAGCACGTCGAAATCCCAGGGCCGGCGGATAAGGTCGAGGGCCTGGGCGTCGACATAGCTGTGATCGGCCCGGATGTCGGGGAACAGCGCGCGCCGCTCGTCGAAGATCTTGCGGAAGAAGGCGAAGGCACGAAAGACATTGGCCTTGTCGACGCAGGTGACCCGCCCCTTCGACGGATCGCGCCGCTTGCGGCCGCGGGCAATACGGAAGGCGGTGTCGCAGAGCTTCTCGGTCGTGGCGCGCGTGATGCGCAATGTCTCGCGCGCCTCGCGATCGTCGATCACTTCGCCCTTGCCGTGGGTGTAGAATAGCCCCTCGGTCGACTCGCGCAGGATCACCATGTCGATGCTCGCCGCGCGCTCGTCGAGCAACCGCCGGGGCGTGTTCGGAAACGCCTTGATTGGCCTGACGCCGGCGTAGAGCTGGAACTCCTCGCGCAGCCTGAGGTGCGGCGAGATCTCCGTCCCGTCGGCATGGCGCACGGCGGGCCAGCCCATCGCCCCCATCAGGATCGCGTCCGCCTGGCGCGCGGCCTCGAAGGCTTCCGGCGAGATGTCCCGACCGCTCTCCTTGAAGTACAGCGCGCCCATGTCGGGGCGATCTTCGAACTCCAGCTTGAAACCGCCCAACGCGGCTTCGACGACGCCGAGGAGATGCACGGCCGGCGGCACGATCTCCCGGCCGATGCCGTCGCCGGGCAATGTGACGATCCGCAGGCGCTTGTTGGTCACGACGATGTATCCGTTTTTTGGGGTCCAGATCGATCGTACGCGATGTCCCGGCTGGCGCAAACCCGGCGCCGACACACGAGGGGCTTGCGGCCGGACCCGACGCATTGCAAGACGGGATTATGGACCTCAAGAGCCACATCCGGACCATTCCCGACTTCCCCAAGCCGGGTATCCAGTTCTACGACATCACCACGCTCCTGCTGCACGCCGAGGCGTGGCGCGAGACCGTCGATCTGCTGGCAGAGGCGGTGAAGAAGCATGAGCCCGACCTGCTGGCCGGCATCGAGTCGCGCGGCTTCATCTTCGGCGCGCCGGTCGCCTATGCGCTGGGCCTGGGCTTCGTCATCCTGCGCAAGAAAGGCAAGTTGCCGGGCTCCAAGGCCAGCCATACCTACGAGCTGGAGTACGGCAACGACACCATCGAGATGCACGACGACGCCGTGCGGTCCGGACAGCGCGTGGTGCTGATCGACGACCTGCTGGCCACCGGCGGCACGATGGACGCCGCGGTCCGCCTGCTGCGCGGCATCGGCGCCGTGGTACCTGCCGCGGCCTGTGTCATCGAACTCACCTTCCTCAAGGGGCGTGGCCGGCTCGACGTCCCAGTCGAGTCCTTGCTCACCTACGACGACTGAACCGCGATTGCGTCACCGCACGGGGCGCCGTAGGGTGCGGACACCAAGAGGTGTGACGAGGATCGCTGGCGGGGCGCGAGATATGCGTCGCTTGTGCAATCGTTAACGGAGACGGGAGATCCCGAACGTGGCAGATACGGTCTGGAAAGTCAGCATTTCGGGCATCGTGAGCCGGCGCGTCGATGGCGTGCGGTTCCCGGTGAATGAGGGCGACTGGACCATGCGCCGTACACCCGCGGGAACCTATCGCCTGACCTGCCTGTTCGACGAGCCCTTCGAAGTCTCGCAGAGTGAGATCGAGACCTATATCCGCGCCAAGGCGATCAAGATCATAGAGGGCACCTGGCCGTAGTGATCGGGCCCCGATCGTCGATCTCCCTAACCTCCTGTTGCGTCCATTCCGCCCGCTAGCGTAGCGTCTCGCTGTGTCGCGCACGGCAGGGGGGTTCCAATGGCTCGCAAACAGTCTCGCTTCGGCGTCTCGCGCCGTTCGTTCGTCGGTGGCGCCGGCGCGCTGTCGGTCGGCCTCGCCGGATTCCCGGCGATCCTCGGCGCGCAGGCCAAGGCCGTGAAGGTCGGCCTGATCCATCCCGTCACGGGCTTCGTCGCCTATAACGGCCAGCAGAGCCGGCTGGGCGCCACCATGGCGATCGAGGACGTCAACAAGGCCGGCGGCGTCAAGTCGATGGGCGGCGCCAAGCTCGAGGCGCTCTTGGGCGACAGCCAGTCCAAGGTCGAGGTCGGCGTCAGCGAGGTCGAAAAGATGAACGAGGCCGGCGCCTCGGCCTTCATCGGCTGCTTCCAGAGTCCGGTCGGCATCGCCGCGACGCAGGCGGCGGCCAAGTACAATACGCCGTTCCTGATCGATGTCGGCGCCTCGGACCAGCTGGTGAGGCGCGGGCTGAAGAACGTGTTCCGCCTGAAGCCAGGCTTTGGCAAGTGCGTCGACGACGGCATCGCAGCCCTGGGCGCGATCAACAAGGGCGCCGGGAGCCCCGCCAAGAGCGCGGTGATCGTGCACGAGAGCGGCGAGTTCGGCACCGGCACAGCCAAGCTGCTGGCCGGCAAGCTGCCGTCGATCGGCATCGAGGCGAAGGAGCTGATCCCGCACGACAACCCGACGCGCAGCTTCGACAATATCGCGCTGCGCATCCGCTCGATGGCGCCTGACATCGTGATGATGTCGAACTACGGCAACGAGTACATGCTGCTGGCGCGCACGCTCTTCCAACAGAAGGTCGAGCTCAAGGGCATGTTCTCGGTGCTGGGTGGCGGCTTCAACTACAAGTTCGTCAAGGACATGCCCGACGTGTCGCAGTTCATGATGGACACCAACCACTGGTTCAATCCGCGCAGCGAGGCCTCTCAGGCGCTGAAGAAGCGGGTCGAGGCCGGCGGCGCGCTGTTCACCTTCGAGGTCTATCTCTCCTACACCAACGTCATGCTGCTGGCCGACGCGCTGGAGCGCGCCCAGTCGGCCGACAAGGAGAAGCTGATCGCCGCGCTGGCCGCCTCGACCTTCAAGGCCGAGTTGATGCCCTACGGGCCGACCAAGTTCGTCGACGGCCAGAACGAGGGTGGCCTGCCGGCGGTGATGCAGTCGCTCAAGGGCGAGATCGAGGTCATCTCGCCCGAGCAGTTCGCCTCGGCCAAGGCGGTCTTCCCGCGCCCGAAATTCACTTGATCGCCATGCCCTACCTTCCCCCGCTGGGCGGGGGAAGGTGACGCCGCATGAGCGCCGACATCGTCTTCGCGGGCGTCGTCAACGGCCTGATGGCCGGGGGCGTCTATGTGCTGGTCGCCGTGGGACTCACCCTGATCTACGGCGTCCTGCACATCATCAACTTCGCGCACGGCAGCCTGCTGATGCTGGCCATGTACGCGGTGTACTTCCTGTTCCGCAAGCCGCTGGGGCTGGATCCCTATGCTGCGCTGCCGCTGGTGACCGCCGGCGCCTTCGCCTTCGCCTATCTGCTCTATCGCGGCGTGATCGGCCGCTTCGCCCACGGCAAGGACGAGAACATCCTGCTGATCACCTTGGGCCTGTCGATCGTCGCCGACAACGCCGCGCTGTTCTTCTTCACCGGCGACACGCAGACCATCGACGTCTCCTACGCCGGCCGCTTCCTGCAGCTCGGGCCGGCGCTGATTCCGCTGCCCAAGCTGGTGTCCTTCCTCGCCTCGCTGCTGATCTGCGCCCTGCTCGGCCTGTGGATGGCCTTCACCGACACCGGCAAGGCGATCCGCGCCGTGGCCAAGGAACGCCAGGGCGCGCGGCTGGTCGGCATCGATGTCGAGAACATCTTCGCCATCGCCTATGGCATCGGCATCGCCTGCCTCGGCGCCGCAGCCTGCCTGCTGATGCCGTTCTTCTACGTCAGCCCCTCTTCCGGCCATGCCTTCGTCCTGATCGCCTTCACCACGGTCGTGCTGGGCGGGATGGGCAGTTTCGCCGGTGCGCTGATCGGCGGCTTGCTGATCGGCATCGTCGAATCGCTGGGCGGCCTGCGCTTTGGCGAGCAGCTCGGCCAGATCGCCATCCCGCTGGTCTTCATCCTGGTGCTGCTGCTGCGGCCCACCGGCCTGTTCGGAGGCCGCTGATGAGCCGCCGCGCCATGCTGTGGTGCGCCGCCGGCTTGCTGGTGGCGATCCTCTACCCGCTGCTGTTCGGCGGCCCCTCGCTGATTGCGCGTTCGAACTACGCCATCAACGTCGCCTTCCTGATCCTGTTCGCCGCCTTCCTCGGCCAGAGCTGGAACATTGCCGGCGGCTACGCCGGCCAGACCTCGTTCGGCCATGTCGTGTTCTTCGGCACCGGCGCCTACGTCTCGACGATACTGCACGTCAGTCACGGCTGGAATCCGTGGCTCGCCTGGCCGGTGGCGATCGCTTCGGGTGGGCTGGTCGGCGCCATCATCGGTGTGCTGAGCTTCCGCGCCGGCCTGCGCGGCTCGTACTTCGCGCTGATCACCTTGGCCTTCGCGGAAGTCTTCCGCATCGTCGCCAACTCGATCCCGCAGACGCGCGGCGGGCTGGGCATCCTGATCAAGGCCGATCAGCGGCCCGAGAACTTCCAGTTCCGCGATCCGATGTGGTTCTACTATCTCGCGCTCGTACTGTGCGTCATCGGGCTGGCGATCGCCTGGTGGCTCACACGCTCGCGGTTCGGCGCTCGGTTAGCGGCGATCCGCGAGAACGAGGACGCGGCGATGGCGCTGGGCATCGACGTCTTCCGCGAGAAGGTGCGCGTGCTGGCGCTGTCGGGCGCGATGTGCGCCGCCGGCGGAACGGTCTACGCGCAGAAATACCTCTACCTCGATCCCTCGATCGCCTTCGGTGTCGAGAAGTCGGTGGAGATGCTGCTGGTCAGCATGATCGGCGGCGCCGGCACGATCTTTGGCCCGCTGATCGGCTCGGGCGTGCTGCATCTCGTGGGCGAGATTACCCGCGACCTCGGCAATGTCGTGCCCGGCATCAAGAACGCCCAGCCGCTGGCCTTGATCGTCTATGGCCTGATCCTCGTGGTCATCGTCGCCTACCTGCCCGATGGCCTCACCGGCCTGCTGCGACGGCGGCGCTGAGCATGCTCGAGGTGCGCGACCTGATGAAAAGCTTCGGCGGCCTGAAGGCCGTCGATGGCGCCTCGCTCGATGTCGATCAGGGCGCCATCGTCGGCCTGATCGGCCCCAACGGTGCCGGTAAGACGACGCTGTTCGCCACCATCGCCGGCTTCCACAAGCCCGATGGCGGGCGCGTGCGCTTCGAGGGCAAGGACACCACCGGCCTGCCGCCGCACCTGTTGTGCGAACGCGGCATGGTGCGCACCTTCCAGATCACCCAGCCCTTCGCGCGGCTGAGCGTGATCGAGAACATCATGGTCGGCGCCTATCTGCGCACAGCCGACCGGTCCGAAGCCAGTGCGCGCGCCACCGACGTGGCGCGCCGCGTCGGCCTGGGCGATCGCCTCGAGGCGCCGGCGGGAGATCTCACCGTCGCCGGCCGCAAGCGCCTGGAACTGGCCCGCGCGCTCGCCACCGCGCCCAAGCTGCTGCTGCTCGACGAGGTGATGGCCGGCCTCAATCCGACGGAGGTCACCGCCATCGTCGAAATCGTGCGCGCCATCCGCGCCGATGGCGTCACCATCCTGCTGATCGAGCATGTGATGCAGGCGGTGATGAGTCTCGCCGAGCATGTCTACGTGCTGAACGACGGCCGCATCATCGCCGACGGCGCGCCGCGAGCCATCGCCAGCGAGCCCAAGGTGATCGAGGCCTATCTCGGCCGTGGCGCCGCCGAACGGATGAGCGCGCATGCTTGAGATCAGCGGCCTGCGCGCCGGCTACGGCGCCGTCGAGATCCTGCGCGGCGTCGATCTGCGCGTCGACGCCGGCGAGATCGTGGCGCTGCTCGGCAGCAACGGCGTGGGCAAATCGACGCTCAACAATAATGTCAGCGGGCTGTACGTGCCCTTCGCCGGCCGTATCGTCTTCCAGGGCCGCGACATTTCCGGCGCCACGCCGCGCAGCATCGTCGAATCGGGCCTGATCCAGGTCCCCGAGGGCCGGCGAGTCTTTCCCAATCTCAGCGTGCGCGAGAACCTCGAGCTGGGCAGCTACCGTCGCGGCCGCGCCCGGCGCGCCGCCAACCTGGCGCGAGTCACCGACATCTTCCCGCGTCTGAAGGAGCGCTTCACGCAGAAGGCTGGCACGCTGTCGGGTGGCGAGCAGCAGATGCTGGCGATCGGCCGGGCGATGATGGCCGAGCCGACGCTGCTAATCCTCGACGAGCCGTCGCTCGGCCTCTCGCCGCTGCTGGTCGAGACCATGTTCGCGCTGATCCAGAAGCTCAACGTCGACGGCCTCGCCATCCTGCTGGTCGAGCAGAACGTCGTGCAGTCGCTGGCCATCGCCCATCGCGCCTATGTGCTGGAAAACGGTGTTGTCGCCATGAGCGGACCCGCGCAGGATCTCGCCGCCGATCCTGGCCTGCGCCGCTCCTATCTCGGATTGTGAGGACACGATGCCTGGCTATTCATCCGCTCTGATCGTCGGCACCGGCCCGGGGCTCAGCGCCTCGCTGGCCCGCCTGTTCACGCGCGAGGGCATGCGTGTCGCCTTGGCCGCGCGCAACACCGACAAGCTCGCCGCCCTGGCGGCCGAGACCAAGGCCGCGACCTTCGCCTGCGATGCAACCGACGCCGCGCAGGTGTCGAAGCTCTTCCAGGATGTCGAACGCGCGAACAGTGCGCCCGATGTCGTGGTCTATAACGCCTCGGCACGCGCCCGCGGCTCGGTCGCCGAGCTGGCGCCGGCGGACGTGCAGCGCGCCATCCAGATCAGCGCCTTCGGCGGCTTCCTGGTGTCGCAGGAGGCGGCTAAGCGCATGCTGCCCAAGGGACACGGCGCGATCCTGCTCACCGGCGCCTCGGCCAGCGTCAAGGGCTACCCGTTGTCGGCGCCCTTCGCGATGGGCAAGTTCGCGTTGCGCGGCCTGGCGCAGAGCATGGCGCGCGAGCTGGCGCCCAAGGGCATCCACGTCGCGCACTTCGTGATCGACGGCGGCATCCGCTCGACCACGCGCGTCGATCCGGCGAACAACCCGGACTCGCTACTCGACCCCGACGCGATCGCCACCAGCTACCTCCACGTGTTGCGGCAGCCGCGCAGCGCGTGGACCTGGGAGGTCGAGCTGCGTCCCTGGGTCGAGACGTTCTGACATCGTCGTCGTCCTGAGCGGTCGCGAAGGACCTCGCGGTGGCTATTTCAAACGCAAGCGGCGCCGGAGGTCATCCGGCGCCGCAACTCTTTGGTCACTCGACGGCAAGGCCCTTCGCTGCGCTCAGGACGCCGCCGACGTGATGTTGCGCGGCACGTCGCGGAACGGCTTCTCGGCGTCGACGCTGGGCTCCTTCGGCATCTTCAGCACGCGCTCGGAGATGATATTGCGCTGGATCTCGTCGGTGCCGCCAGCGATCGAGCAGGCCGGCACCGAGATCAGGATCTCCGCGATCGTACCGTTGAGCGGGCCGTCCTCGCCGCTCAGCAGCGAGGCGGCGCCGGTGATCGAGGTGTGCACGCGCGCCGCGGCGCGCGCGACGTGGCTGGCGATCAGCTTGCCCAGCGAGCCTTCTGGTCCTTGTGGCCGGCCCTGCTCCTGCGCCGTGCGCGCGCGGCGCGCCGTCCATTCCGCCGATTTCGACATGATCAGCAGCTTGGCGATCTCCTGACGCACAACAGGATCGTCGATCGCGCCGGTCTCGCGCGCGCGGCCCATCACCAGGTCGACGCGGCCGGCGCGCTGCGGATACCACTTGTAGGGTTCCATCGTCGTCGCGATTTCGGCTTTCTCCTCCTCGTATATGCGCCCCTGCCGGCCGCCGCCGCTGGCCAGCGAGCGCATGCCGTCGGCGCCGCGGCGCTCGTGCATCAGGGTCGTGGTCGCCACCGTCCAGCCGTCGCCGGTGTTCTCGATCATGAACTCCGGCTCGACAATGGCGTCGGTGAAGAACACCTGGTTGAACGAGGCGTGGCCGTTCATCTGCTTGAGCGGATGGACCTGCACGCCGGGCTGCTTCATGTCGATGATGAAATAGGTCAGGCCCTTGTGCTTGCGCGCATCCCAATCGGAGCGCGCCAGCAGGAGGCCCCAATGCGCCTTGTGCGCGCTGGTGTTCCACACCTTCTGGCCGTTGATCACCCACTTGTTGCCCTTCAGGTCCGCGCGCGTCACCGCGCCGGCGAGATCCGAGCCGCTGCCCGGCTCGCTGAACAGCTGGCACCAGGTGTCCTCGCCGGTGAGGATGCGGCGCAGGAACTTCTCCTTATGCAGCGTGCTGCCGTGCGCCAGGATGGTCGCGGCCGCGAGCGTACGGATGCCGGCCTTGGCGACGCCGACGGCGCCGATGCGCGCGAACTCCTCGTCGACCACCGGCACGAGGCCGACCGGCAGGTCGCGGCCGTACCATTCCTTCGGCCAGTGCGGCGCGCCCCAGCCCGAATCGCACAGTTTGTTGCGCCACTCGACGAGGCCGAGGGCGGGGTTCCAGTTTGTTTCCAGCCAGGCGCGGACTTCGGCGCGGACGGAGGCTTCGTTGATCTCGGTCATGGTTCCGTCCTCCCTCAGGCCGCCCAGCGCCGCATCATCAGCTCGCGATGATAGGCGGCGTCGCCCAGCATCACCTCCGAGCTCTTGGCGCGCTTGAACCAGAGATGCGAGTCGTTGTCCCAGGTGAAGCCGATGCCACCGTGGATCTGGATGGTGTGGATCGCCGTCTGCAGCACCGCATCCGACGCCGACGCCTTGGCCAGCGAGGCGATCGCCGGCAGGTCGGAATCGCCATCGTCGACCGCCGCGGCCGCGTAGTAAGCCGCCGATTTCGCCATCTCGACATCGACCAGCATGTCGGCCTGCTTGTGCTTCATCGATTGGAACGAGGCGATCGGCCGGCCGAACTGCATGCGCATCTTGGCGTAGTCCAGCGCGCTCTCGCGCAGCTTCTCGGCCACGCCCACCATCTCGTTGGCGAGACACACCGCGGCGCGGGTCAGGGTCCTGGCAAACGGCGCGGCCGCCCCGCCGACGGGACCCAGCGGCGTGGCGTCGACAGCCGTGAAGGTGAGCTTCGCCAGCTTGCGCGTCGTGTCGATGGTCTTCAGCAGCTTGCGCTGCAAGCCGGCGGCGTCGCCGCGCACGGTGAACAGCGACAGGCCCTGCGCCGTGCGCGCCAGCACGACGATGAGGTCGGCGGTGTGGCCATCGATAACGAAGCTCTTCACGCCGTCGAGCTTATAGCCACCGCCGGCCGCCGTCGCCGTCATCCGTACGCTTTCCGGATCCCAGTTGCCGCTTTCCTCGGTGGACGCCACCGTCGCGACCGTCTCGCCCGAGGCGATGCCGGGCAGCAGCGCCTTCTTCTGTGCCTCGTCACCGGCGTCGAGGATTGTGTAGGCGGCGAAGGTCGAGGCGAAGAGCGGCGCGCACAGCACGGTGCGGCCGGCCTCTTCCAGGACGATGCACAATTCGGAGCAGCCGAAACCCTGCCCGCCATAGGCCTCGGGGATCGCCACCGCGGTCAGGCCGATCTCCTGGTTGATCTTCTTCCAGGCGTCGCGGTCCCAGCCGCCATCGGTCTCCATCAGGCGGCGGACCTCCTTGGTCGGCGACTTGCCCTCCAGGAACCGTCGTAAAATCGAGCGGAATTCCTCCTGCTCGCTGGTGAAGCTGAACTTCATGGCCTAGTCCTCCCGGGCGCACTGTAGTGGGAACCACTGCCCGCAGGGAATCATTGGTGGTAGGTTGCCAGCGCAAAGCTTGGCCCGACAGGCGAAACGATGGCGAACGATACCGGCGTCCCTGTTTTCGACACGCTCCGCTGGCCCTTCGACAACAGCTACGCGCGGCTGCCGGAGCGCTTCTACGCGCGCCTGCCGCCGACCCCGGTGACAGCGCCGCGCCTGATCAAGCTCAACGAGGCGCTGGCGCGCGAGCTCGGCCTCGATCCGCGACATCTGGCCAGCCCGGCCACCGTGGACATGCTGGCGGGAAACCGCATCGCCGAAGGCTCCGAGCCGATCGCGCTGGCCTATGCCGGCCACCAGTTCGGCAATTTCGTGCCGCAGCTGGGCGACGGCCGCGCCATCCTGCTGGGCGAGATCGTCGACACCCGGGGCGTACGCCGCGACATCCAGCTCAAGGGTTCGGGCCCGACGCCCTTCTCGCGCCGCGGCGATGGCCGTGCAGCCCTAGGACCGGTGCTGCGCGAGTACATCGTCAGCGAGGCGATGCACGCGCTCGGCATCCCGACCACGCGCTCGCTGGCCGCCGTGCTCACCGGCGAAGAGGTGCTGCGCGAGACCGCGCTGCCCGGCGCCGTGCTGACCCGCGTCGCGTCGAGCCATATCCGCGTCGGCACCTTCCAATACTTCGCCGCACGCCGGGACATCGAGGCGCTGCGCCTGCTGGCCGACCACGTCATCGCCCGCCATTACCCCGAGACGACCGGCGACTATCGCGCGCTGTTCGAGGCCGTGCTGGCGCGTCAGGCGGCGCTGGTCGCGCGCTGGATGAATGTCGGCTTCATCCACGGCGTGATGAACACCGACAACACCTCGATTGCAGGCGAGACCATCGACTATGGCCCGTGCGCCTTCATGGACGCCTACCACCCCAACACGGTGTTCAGCTCGATCGACCAGGGCGGCCGTTACGCCTACGCCAATCAGGGCCGCATCGCTGCCTGGAACCTGGCGCGCTTCGCCGAGACGCTGCTGCCGCTGTTCTCGGACGACGACGATCAAGCGCTGGCGCAGGCCAACGAGTCGCTGCAGAAATTCTCCGGCCTGTTCGCCGACGCGTGGTTCTCCGGCCTCCGCCGCAAGCTCGGCCTGAGCGACGCCCAGCCGGACGACGAGAAACTGGCGCAGGACCTGCTCAACGCCATGGCCGCCAATGGCGCCGACTTCACCCTGACCTTCCGCGGGCTGTGCGACGCGGCGGCCGATCCCGATGCGGATCGCGTGGTGCGCGGCCAGTTCCTCGATCCCACGGCCTACGATTCCTGGGCCGAGCGCTGGCGACGGCGGCTGAGCGGCGATCCCGCCACCCGGCGAGCCGCGATGCTGATGGTCAACCCCGCCTATATCCCGCGCAACCACCGAGTCGAGGCAGCGCTGGCAGCGGCGATCCAGGACGGCGATTTTCAGCCCTTCGAGACCTTGCTGGCGGTGGTATCGCGGCCGTTCGAGGAGCGGCCCGAATTCGCCGCCTACGCCGAGCCGCCGTTGGAGGACGAGCGCGTCCTGCGCACCTTCTGCGGCACCTGAGGCGATGGACGCCGACTGACGGGCGCGCTACAGCGCTGGCATCGGAGGATGTCGCGCAATGGACAGTTTCGACTACATCGTCGTCGGCGCCGGCTCCGCTGGCAGCGTGCTGGCCAGCCGGCTGAGCGAGGACGAGAAGTCCACGGTCTGCGTGCTCGAGGCCGGTCCCAGCGACTGGCATCCGATGATCCATATCCCGGCCGGCTTCATGTACACCTTGGTCAATCCCCGGGTGAACTGGCTCTACACCTCCGAGCCCAGCGAGTGGACCGGCGGACGCGCGATCGCCGCGCCGCGCGGCAAGACGATCGGCGGCTCGGGCTCGATCAACGGCCACATCTACAATCGCGGCCAGCGCATGGATTTCGACGGCTGGGCGCAGCGCGGAAATCGCGGCTGGGGCTATGCCGACGTGCTGCCCTATTTCCGGCGCACCGAGAAGCGCATCGGCGAGAGCGACGCGACGTTCCGCGGTCGCGACGGCGCGCTCGACATCCTCGACCTCGACTGGCGCGATCCGCTCTGCGAGGCCTTCATCGAGGGCGCGGTGCAGATGGGCATTCCGCGCAACCCCGACTACAACGGCGCCACGCAGGCCGGCGTCAGCTACGTCCAGCGTCTGGTGCGCAACGGTCGACGCTTCAGCTCGGCGCGCGCCTTCCTGCACCCGGCGATGAAGCGGCCGAACCTGACGGTGCGCACGCATGCGCACGCCACGGAGATCGTGTTCGAAGGCAAACGCGCCGTCGGTGTGCGCTATCTCAAGGGCGGTCGCGGCGGCGCGCCGATGGAAGTGCGCGCCGGCAAGGAAGTGATTCTCTGCGGCGGCACGGTGAACTCGCCCCAGCTGCTGCAGGTCTCCGGCGTCGGCCCGTCGGCGTTGCTACAGTCGCTGGGTATCGCGGTGAAGCACGACCTTCCCGGCGTCGGTGAAAACCTGCGCGACCACTACGCGCCGCGCTTCGTCGCCCGCGTCAAGAACGCACGCACCATCAACGAGCGCTCGCATGGGCTGAGCCTGGTCGGCGAGGTGCTGAAATACGCCTTTACTCGCAAGGGCATCCTCTCGCTCAACCCGACCCTGGTCTACGTCTTCTGGAAATCCGACGAGCGCCTCGACAATCACGACCTGCAGCTCACCTTCACGCCGGCGAGCTACAAGGAGGGCGTACAGTCCAAGCTCGACGACGAGCCCGGCATGACCGTCGCCTCCTGGCAGCAGCGGCCGGACAGCGTCGGCTACATCCGCATCCGCTCCAGCGATCCGCTGCAGGCGCCGATCATCCAACCCAACTATCTCTCGGCCGAGAGCGACCGCCGCGTGCTGCTCGCCGGCATGAAGCTGGCGCGCCGGCTGCTGGCGTCGAAGCCGCTGGCGCAGTACTACGACCACGAGATCTTCCCGGGCCCCAAGGTGCAGTCCGACGACGAGCTGATGGAGGCCGCCAAGCAGCGCGGCACCACGACCTTCCATCTAATGGGCACCTGCCGCATGGGGCCGGAGAACGACCCTACCGCCGTGCTCGACGATCAGCTCAGGGTGCGTGGTATCGAGGGGCTGCGCGTCGTCGACGCCTCGATCATGCCGACCATGCCCTCGGCCAACCTCAACGCCTCGGTGCTGATGATCGCCGAGAAGGCCGCCGACATGATCCGCGGCCGTCAGCCGCTGGAGGCGACGATCCTCAGGGATTGATCGGGCTGATCACGAGACGAACGGATCGACGGGCGTGCGCAGGCCGGCACGCGCCTCGATCGCCTCGGCGGCCTCCAGGCAAAGATCTTCGCGGTAGCGACCGGCGAGCAGCTGGATGCCCACCGGCACGCCATCCGCCACGCCAGTTGGCACGGCGATGGACGGAAGTCCGAGCACCGGCACGGCCAGTTCGGTCGACTGCGCGCGGATCATGCGTTGCGTCGTCGCCACGTCCACCAGATCGAGACCGACCTTGAACGGCAACTCGGCGCTGGTGTGCGTGAGGATCAGCGGGCGCTCCTCGAGGAAGAGCTGCCACAGGCGCAGCAAGCGATCGCGCTCCATCATGGCCTCGATCATCTGCTGCGGCCCGCTGGCGGGAAAGGCCTTGCGCCACAATCCCAGCGAGGTGCGAATGCCGTGGTCGCCATGCTTCTCGACCATTGGCTCCAGCCCGGCGATGACATCGTCCATCGCCAGCTGCGCCCATAGATCGATCACCGTGCCGAACTCCGGCGGCTCGACCGCTTCGACGATGTAGCCGGCCTCTGTCAGCCACGCCGCCGCCCGCTGGATCGCCGCGTCGATCTCGGGCGCGACGCCGCCGCGGCCGCCAGGATCGACGACCATCGCCACGCGCATCGGCTTCTTCACCGGCGGCCCCTCGAACGGCGCGTCGACGCAGCGATTGTCGTAGGGGCTGGCGACCGACATCGCCTGGAACGCCAGCCGCGCGTCGCGCACCGTGCGCGTCAGCGGTCCCTGCACGGCCATGAGCGCCGCCGAGACCTGCCGGCGCGCCGTCGAGGTGAAGTTGAAGCTGGGAATGCGCCCGTAGGTCGGCCGCAAGCCCACCAGGCCGCAGCAATAGGCGGGAAAGCGCACCGAGCCGGCGATGTCGTTGCCCTGGCCGATGGCGCCGATGCCCGCCGCCGTCGCCGCGGCCGCGCCGCCGCTGGAGCCGCCGCAGGTGCGGTCCTTGTTCCAGGGATTGAGCGTGCGCCCGTGCAACTCGTTGTCGGTGAACCAGCGCATCGAATAGGCCGGCGCGTTGGTGCGGCCGACGATGATCATCCCCGCGGCGCGCATGTTGGCGATAACAGGGTTATCGCGGTCCGCCATCAGGTTCTTGTACTCGACCACACCGCCATCGGTCGGGCAGCCCTTCTGGTCGAGATTGACCTTGGTCGTCGCCGGCACGCCGTGCAACGGCCCTACGGCGTCGCCACGCGCCAGCGCTTTGTCGGCCGCGTCGGCGGCGGCCAGCGCCTCCTCGTGCAGCCCCAGGGTGATGGCGTTGATGGTCGGGTTCACCGCGTCGAGGCGCTTCAGCGTGTCGGCGACAACCTCGCGCGCCGACGCCTTCTTGGCCCGGATCAGCGCCGCCGTCTCCACGCCGTCGAGCTTCCACAGATCGGTCATGTCGACACTCCTACCCGTCCTTCGGCATGCCCTCGAGGAAGTCGATCACCGGCGAGCCCCCTCGCCTAGGCCGCGCGCAACGTCACCGCGCCGTCGAACCCAAACCGCTGAAACGTGCGGTTCAGCGCCGGCAACATGGCGACATCCATGGTACCGCTGGCCGGCTCCATGACGATCATCGCGACCGTGGCGCTGAGATTGTTGGCGACGCCCGGCCGCGGCGGCCGGCACACCGACCATGGTGTGGCGAAATCGTCGAACAGCGCTGCCTTCACGTTGTCGATGGTGATGTCGCCAATCTGCGGCGCCAGCAGGTCGCGTACCCGGATGTCGCGATAGAGGCTGTCCGGTGTATTGGCGATGCCGGTGTCCTTGAGCTTCGCCAGGGCCACCGGGCTCTGCCAATGGTTGGCGTGCACCAGCAGGCCGCGCTCGGGATGGACCTGGAACGTCTCGTCCGGCGCGCACTCGAAGTCGATCGCCACACCCTGCTTGTGGCTGACGATCATGTTGTTCGACGCCGACTTCGGCGTCGCGTAGACCGCGCGCATCGCCAGCGCGACATGCTCGGTGTCGAGGACCTTGCGCCGGATCAGCGCCAGGGGCACGCCAACCTGACCGTAGTCGCGGTCAGATTCGAGATAGTTCGCGGTGATCGCGATGCCGGCCGAGTTCATGCCGCTGCGCGCCAGGCCACCGGCTTCGACGAAAGTCAGCACGTCGGGACCATCGTCGCGGCGGATGCGCAGCACGACGGCGGTCTCGGCGCATTCCACCTTCCAGTCCCAGTTCTGGGCATGGATCAGCTTGCCGGCGCGCGTGGCGCCGGGCAGCGCCACCACCCCGGTGCAGCCATCCGGCTCGTCTTTCGCCAGCGACGCGGCCAGCCGGGCACGCAGATCCGGGCGCTGCGCCATCTTCAGGATCTCGGTGCGGGCATTGAGCAGCGCGATCTCCTCGAAGGAGACATTGGCGCCCTCAGCGATGCCGCGCATTTCCACGACGAAGCCCGCATCGAAGCCTTCGATCAACGGCAGGTAGTCGTTCACCAGCCCCTTGATCTCGGTTGGGCCGATCGACAGCGCCTTCAGCTGGCCTGAATAGTGCGCGATGCCCTTGGCGATGCGCGCCTGCGCCTTGCGGCCATAGTCGCGGCCGCGCTCGTACGGCGCGCCCGACAGCTCGATCAGGGGACAAGGCTCGATCATGGCGGTCATTCCTCCCCGGCGCCGACCCGCGCGACATTGCCCTTTCCATATCTCATGGGAAAGGGCATTTCATGCCGATGCCACACACCGCGGCGCCAACCATCGACGGCACCGACGCGCATCCGCCGCTGTCGGCCTCGCTGTGGGGCGCCACCGCGCGGCCCGCGCAGTCGACGCCGCCGCTCCAGGAAGCGGTGGAAGCCGACGTCGTGATCGTCGGCGGCGGCTTCAGCGGGCTGTCGACAGCGATCAGCCTCGCCGAACGCGGCCGCGGCGTGCGTGTCCTGGAGGCGGTCGAGCCGGGCTGGGGCGCCTCGGGCCGCAACGGCGGTCAGGTGATTCCCGGGGCGCGGCACCTGCCCGACGAGCTGGTCGACGCCTATGGCCGTGAGCGCGGCGAGCGGCTGCACCGCTGGGGGGCCAAAACCGCCGACAACACCTTCGCCTTGATCGAACGGCTGGGCCTCGATTGCGAGCCGGTGCGCACGGGCTGGATCCAGGCCGCCGATACGGAGACGGCGCTGGACGAAGGGCGCCAGCGCGTCGCGGGGCTCCAGAAGGTCGGTGCGCCGGCGCGCATGCTCGACCGCGCCGAGTTCCGCGCGCTCGTCGGCAGCGAAGCTTATATCGGTGGCTGGATCCATGAAGGCGGTGGCGCGGTGCAGCCATTGTCGCTGGTGCGCGAGATGGCGCGCACGGCGCAGAGGCTCGGCGTGCAGGTTCATGGCAACAGCCCGGCGACGGCGATCGCGCGCAATGGTGCGGGCTGGCGGGTCAGCACGCCGAACGGATCGGTGGTGGCGCCGCGCCTGCTGATGGCGACCAATGCGCTCGCGGGCAATATCTGGCCGCATCTGCGCGAGGCGACCCTGCCGGTCTGGAGCTTCCAGATCGCGACCGCGCCGCTGGGCAACGCGCGCGTGATCCCGCAGGGCCAATCGGTCTCCGACACGCGTCGTGTGCTGCGCTACTTTCGCAGCGACAGCCACGGCCGGCTGATCATCGGCGGCAAGGGCAAGGCCTCGGCGCCGAAGCATGACGGCGACTTCAACCTGCAGCGCGAGACCTTGGCTCGGCTCTATCCCGAGCTGGCCGATCGGCCGATCGAGCATAGCTGGGGCGGCCAGGTGGCGATCACTGTCGACCGCCTGCCGCGCATCTTCGCCCTGGGCGACGGCGCCTTCGCCCACATCGGCTGCAATGGCAAGGGCGTGGCATGGTGCTGCGCCATCGGGCCGGTGCTCGCCGATCTGCTCGACGGCGCCGACCCTGAAACGTCTCCGATGCCGGTGACGTCGCTCAGCACGATTCCCTTCCACCGACTGCGCCGCCTTTACGTCGCCGCCGGCGGCGCCTGGCTGCGCCTACGCGATCGCTTCGATCGCTGAGACGGCGGTCTCAAGCCTTCAGCACGAACGGCTTGGCCTGCACGTCGTAGTCGTCGTAGCCCAGGGTCGCGCGCAGCTCGGGCGGCGGCAGCGCGCTCGTCGCCGCCGCGCCGCCCGCCTTCAGCGCTGCCAGACCGGCCTTCATGCCGGCAGTCGCCGGCGACAGCATGACAGTCGGATAGGTGCCGATCTTGAAGCCCAGCGCGGCGGCTTCCGTCTGCGAGGGTGTCGAGCGCGGCGCGCCGGGCGACAGCACGGCGAAGGATGGCTTGCCCTTGGCCGCCGCCACCGCGCGCTTGATCTCGCCCTCGTCGGCCGGCGAATCGAGGAACAGGATGTCGGCGCCCTCCTCGACATACATCTCGATGCGCGCCACCGCCTCGTCGATTCCCTGTGTCGGGCGACAATCGGTGCGCGCCAGCACAAGTATGCCGGAATCCTTGGCCGCCTCGACCGCGGCGCGGATCTTCATGCGCGCTTCCTGGCGCGGCAGACAGGGCTTGCCGGCCGAGGTCAGCGCGCGCGGCGTGATCTTGTCCTCGATCAGCACGGCGGCGGCGCCGGCGCGGCCATAGGCGCGCACAGTACGCTGCACGTTCATGGCGTTGCCGTAGCCGTGATCGCCGTCGGCCAGCACCAGCAGGTCGGGCGCCGCGCCGTGCACCATGTTGAACGAATCGAACATCTCGCCAAAGGACACGAGGTCGAGGTCGGGGCCGCCCAGCCGGCTTGCCGCGATGCAGGAGCCCGACAGGAACGCGGTGTCGAAGCCCGCGCCGGCGCACAATTTGGCGGTCAGGCCGTCCCACACCGCCGGCATGACGACGAAGTCGGGCTTCTTCAGCAAGGCACGCAGGCGATCGGGCGCGGTCATGACAACAGACTCCCTCGAGCGATTTCTCCCGCCGCGACGTTATGTGCCACGCGCGGGCCCGACAAGCCGCCTGGCGGGCTCGGGCGGCCATGCCGGACCGGCCTTGCTAGGGCCACAAGCGGGCGCTATAACCCGCGCCGCTTCGCGCCCGAGACGGCGCGCAGCCCACCGCCGGAGTGTAGCTCAGCCTGGTAGAGCACTAGCTTCGGGAGCTAGGGGCCGGAGGTTCGAATCCTCTCACTCCGACCAATAAAGGCGCGGGTTTCCGGGCGTTTCCGGGGCTCGCGCCTTTTCCACATCTGGTCGATGTCGGGAACAAAGACGCCGGTTTGTGCCATTCGGTGGCACACCAGTGGTACAAGGCGTTGGCGGGCTATTCTCTGGTAATGTTGGCCATGTCCCCGCAGCCCAGCCCGCGCCTCGGCATGCGCTCCGACCTCGTCCGCCAGCGGGGTCGCTGGTGCTGTTCTGCGATACGAGGGATTGCCCTTCGCCCGGCCGGAGGTCGGCATTGAGGCGGTGATCGCCGCGCGCAGCGACGTGGCGCTCCGGCGGTTTGCCGAGTTACCCCGATGCTCGGAGAGCGGCACGAATGAGCCGACAACGGTCTGCTTGCCGACCCATGTCGAGCCATCGTTCCGATCCAGGCGGGAACGACCGGGGCGCCACGCATTGAGTCGGCCGTGCCAAGCGTCGTCAGCCGCCCGCAGATGCCGGGCTCCATCGAGACCAGCGACCCGTCCCACGGCAAGCCGCCGACGGGCGATGGCTGGGCGCACGAGGTTAAATGGGACAGCTACCGCGGCCAGGCGCATCGCAGGAACCGGTCAGTCAAGATATCCACCCGCCGCGGCAACGACTGGAGCAAGACCTTTGCGCTGGTCGCCGAGGCCCTATCCTGGCCGCGCGCCGAGGACGCCATCGTCGACGGCGAGGTGGTCGCGCTGACAGGCGGCCTACCCGACTTGCGCAAACTGCGCCGGCAGCTCGGCGAGCCTTCGCCCGACATCGTCTATCAGGTGTTCGACCTGCTGTGGCACGACGGCGAGGATCTCCGCAGCGAGCACTACGTCGTCCGCAGGAACCGGCTGCGCGAGCCTATAGACAAGGGCGGCGCGCAACTGCAGTAAGTCGAATTCGGCCAGGCAAGTCTGCGAAGGCACGTACCGGCTGAAGCTCGAGTGCATCGTGTCGAAGCGCCTCGACTCTCCCTAAGGCTCGCTCCTTGGCCGAGAGGAAGGCAGAAGGATCGTCTACGCCGGCACCGTCGCTCATGGCTTCACGGCGCCCGACCTGAAGGAGCTGACACGCCGGCTCGATCCGATGATCGTACCGCGGTCACCACTCGCTGGCATGCCGAGGAACCGAAAGGCGAAGCCGGTCGAGCCGAAAGTGCTGGTCGAGGTCGCTTGTCTGAACAAGAGCGCCGATGGTCGGCTGCGACTCCCCAAGTTCGAGGGGCTGCGCAATGACCTCGCGGATCGATAGGTCGGCGCTTCACGTCATCTTCCTCGGCGACTTCGTGCGGCGTGAGGGCCTACTCGACGTCGTATCGCTCGACGAGGTCGCCGGCGAGATCACCTACCTCGATTGCGACGGGACCGGGACGTGTCGCGCTACATGCCGGAGGGACACGCGGAGCCCTGTGTGACCTGCAAGTTGATCGGGCAGATGCTAGTCGGGCTGTAGAAGATTTCGACAACTCCCGGTTGACGACTATCGACCAACGACCCAATCCAGGTCCATGATCATTGCTAGTGCGGCAGCTGACCTCCTACAGAGAACCGAGATACGCGAGATTGCGCTTTACCCGCTCGATGTCGAAGTCTTATTCCAGCTAGCCCAAATGGCGACGCCTAAGCCGGTTAGCCGGTTTGAGCAAATTCTGGCGGATGCAAAGAACACTGCGCGCACCCCTCCGTGACTTCCTGGTGGCGCTGAGACATTAGGACAGTGACTCGATGAACCAAAGCGACCTAATCGATGACTTCGAAGCTCTCACGAAGAGAATGGAGATGGAGTTGGAGCGCGACAGCCGCTTTGCACCATCGCTGTTCTGGAAGGATCTGACTAGGAAGAACCTCGCGATGCTTCGGGCCGATGGCATCGCGAACTTCAAGCGCTCCCTATCACAGAACTATTTCAACTGGATCGTCGACAGGAAGTCATCGGTCTACCGGAATGTCCGGTCCCAGTGGCTCCGGCGCCCGACCCTGCGGCCATGGCGCACCCGCATCGAGGGCAAAGCGACCATTCGCTTTACCAACATGGCGCAGCCCAAGACGCTAACGAGGGATGAGCTGAACGACTACCGCCTGATGGTCGGCTATATGTGGGACGTAATGCTGCGCCTGGACGCGGCAGGGCTGCATCGTACCTTAGCCGAGCCTGAGATCGGCAACCCGATCAGGACCGTCCAGTCGGGCAAACGGATCAGCCAGGATCTCGCCCATTCGATCATCGCAGCCAACGCCGTTCTTGAAGCGCTTGGAGCCAACACGTCGCCGCCGAGAATCGCCGAGATCGGCGCAGGTTCCGGCCGCCTCGCCTACGTATTCGCAGCTACCCGCAACGCAGCACCTTACTGCATCTTCGACATCCCGCCGGCGCTCTGTGTTTCTCAGTGGTACATCTCCAACGTGCTCCCCGACCGGCGCATCTTTCAGTTCAGACCATTCGACAGATTCGAGGACGTCGCCGAGGAAATCGCGAACGCCGATGTCGCATTCTTCAGCGCCAACCAGATCACGAAGTTTCCGCCGGGGTATTTCGATGTTGTACTGTCAATCAGCACGCTTCCCGAAATGTCGCGCTCGCAAGTCGACCTGTACCTCAACCTGTTCCAGTCGCTGTCGCGACGGATCATCTTCCTGAAGCAGTGAATCAGTTGGAAGAATCCCGATGATGGCACCGACATGAGCCCCGACGACTATCGGTTCCAGCCAGAGTGGCGTCTGTCGCTCGACAGAGTTGACCCGATCATTCCTGAGTTCTTCAACCGCATATGGCGTCGCCATGAATAGCGATCGGCGACCGGAGCTTAGCGTCTCTCCCGCGCGCGGCTATCAGCTCGGCTTCAGCGACCGCCGCTGCTCGGCACAGACGATGATCGTCGGCATCACTGTGGTCGACGTTTACCGGCTCGACGCGGAGGGCGCCGGCACGCACGTCGGGGAGTGGCGCGGTGACGAGATTAGCCCGGATGATCCGCTGGAGGGGATCGCCGTGGTCGGACGGTCCGCCCGGCGGCTGGACAGCTGAAGCGATGATCGGGAGAGAAGCTAAGATGGATCGTTTGGAGCATGTGGCGAGCGCCTTGTATGACGCCGTGCCCCTCTACATGCCGGCCGGCTAGATACAGGACGGTATCGACATTGCGCGGAAGTTCTCTTTCAATAACGCGCCGGCCTATCGGCAACAGCGGACCTACCACCTAGCGAAGGCGGCGAGCGCGCCAGGCGCGAACGTGGCAAGCGCCGCTGGACGACGATGGATCGGCGCGTCAGCACCTCCACGGTCAGTTGCGAGATCGGCCTGCTGCGTGATGCCATCAGGAAGCCGACCATCGGACCGCCACCTCAGCGTCGAGGAAGCCGACCGACTGATTAGGGTCGAGACTCATAAAATCCACCAGACGATAGCAGCGACGAGGCAGACAGAGGCGAGGAAGTTTCGGGCGAGCTTGTCGTAGCGTGTGGCGAT
>VGCZ01000020.1 GCA_016869975.1 Alphaproteobacteria bacterium | reverse complement strand
TGTGCGAGCCGCCGGGCGCGCCCTTGCCGCCGGTCTCGATCTCGTCGAGCAGGTCGAACAGGCCCTTGGCCGGCTCGAGATAGGTGCACTGCCAGACCAGCGGGATGAGGAAGTCGACCTGGCGATAGGCCTTGTACAGCGGCCTGCCGTCCTTCAGCAGGCGGTCGAGCAACTCGGCCGCGCGCCGGCCGGTGGCGGCCATGTCGACATGCGGATAGGTGCGGTAGCCGATCATCGCCGTCGAATAGCGCACCATCTCGGCGGTCATGTTGGTGTGGTAATCGAGGCTGGCGATCAGTGGAATGGCGTCTCCGACCACGCCGCGTACGCGGCGCATCAGTTCGCCCTCGCCATCCTCGTGATGCTCCGCGACCATGGCGCCGTGCAGGTCGAGATAGACCGCGTCGAACGGCCCGAGCTTCTTCAGGTCCTCGACCAGCCAGCCCGCGACCTTCTCGTAGGCGTCCCGGGTGACATAGGAACTGGGTGGCGCCGAGCACCAGCTGAGCGGCACGACCTCGTGCCCACGCTCCTTGAGCGCGGCGACGGCGCCGGCGATGGGAATGTTGAAGCCCTCGACCGCGGCGATCAGCGCGGGCCCGCGGACGAAGGGCGGCCACGCGTCGGCGCGCTCGAACTCTTCCCAGGTCGCCTTCTGCGGCGCGAACGTGTTCGTCTCATGCTGGAAACCACCGACCGCGATGCGCGCCATGACTCGACCCCCGACCATCCCTTGGCGGCCGGGACGTTAGCAAACCCGATCGGTCTATTGATAGCGGACGGCAACCCGGTCGTTGGCGATGGAATCGGGCTTCATGTTGATGGCGGTAATGGTCGAGACGCTGATGAAGCAGAGGATGGCCAGAGCCAAGCCGTATTCGACCCCATAACGCTGGCGGCGCGGGACAGGCCGGTCAGCAGGCGATGCCTCCTCCCAGGGACGCGCCGGTCGAGCGATCTTCATATTCCTCTCCGCGTTCAGCGTGTTCACTCGCGCCGGCCCACCGCAGGGTCTCGAATGGGGATTCCGGTCGGCACGCTGCGACCAATTCTGATAAATGACTTTATAAACTTCGCTTATAATATTGTTTTTACAACAAATAGTCAACGCACAGAATGTGAAGCAGATCCCTCTTCACATCCCGGTTCATGCGACCGATAGTGCGGCTGACGGACGACGAAGCGCCGGCGATCTCCCACGACGGAGGGCAGACATGCGCGCGATGTCAGGTTTCTTGGCGCTGGCCGCGATCTGCCTGCTGGCCGGTGCCTGCGCGCCGACCATGCGTTGGGACAGGCCGGATGCGAACGCTGAAACGGTGCAGGCCGACCAGCTCGACTGCCGCAGGGCGGCGGCCAGCGAGGCCTTCCGCAGCTACGCCTTCCATTCGGGCTTCGGCATCATGGGCGCACCGTACTGGGGCTATCGCCATCGGCCCGACTATTTCATGTGGCGCCAGCGGCTCGAGACCGAACGCGCCTTCTACGAGTTACGCCTGGCCAATTTCTGCATGCGCAACAAGGGCTATACCCAGGTGCCGGTCAACGAGCAGGCGCCCACTCGATAGGACAATCCAGCCCTTGTCATGAAGCCGTCACCCTGCGCCTTTACCCGGCGCTTGGAGGTATCGTGATGGCGGCGTCCCTGAAGCTTGCCGGTGTGCGTGCGCTGGTCGATGGCGCGTTGACCGAGCCGACGACGATCGACACAGAGGATGGTTCGATCGCCGCGATCGGCCGCGACGGAGAGGCGCGCCGCGAGATCCGCGCCGACGGATTGCTCGCCCTGCCAGGCGTCGTCGATCTGCACGGCGACGCCTTCGAACGCCAGATGATGCCCCGGCCTGGCGTGTTTTTCCGCGAGGATCTGGCGCTGCTCGACACCGACCGGCAACTCGTCGCCAATGGCGTGACCACCGCCTATCACGGGCTGACCTGGTCTTGGGAACCGGGCCTGCGCGGCGGCGAGCGCGCGCACGCCATCGCCGACACGCTCGATCGCCTGCGCCCGCGACTCGCCTGCGACACGCGCCTGCATCTGCGCTGGGAGACCTACAATCTCGACGCGGTGCCCGCGGTGCTCGACTGGCTGGCGAAGGGCCGCGTCCACCTGCTGGCTTTCAACGACCACACGCCGGCGATGCTGCGGCGCGCCGAGGATCCGGTCGCCGTCCTGAAATACGTCGAGCGCGCCGGCGTGCCGGTGGCGCAATTCAAGGCGCTGCTGCGCGACGTGGGCGCGCGCGCCGTCGAGGTGCCTGGCGCGATCGCCACCCTCGCCGCCGCCGCGCGCGAGCACGCCATCCCGCTGGCGAGCCACGACGACAAGTCGCCGGAGATGACGCGCGAATTCCAGGCGTTGGGCTGCAGGCTGTGCGAGTTCCCGCTGACCGAGGACACCGCGCGCACCGGCCGCGAGGGCGACGGCCACGTGCTCATGGGCGCGCCCAATGTCGTGCGCGGCGGCAGCCACCTCAACCTGGTCTCGGCTGCGCACATGGTGCGCGCCGGGCTGTGCGACGTGCTGACCTCGGACTACTACTACGCCGCCCTGCCCCGCGCGCCGTTCCAGCTCGCGCGCGAGGATGGGTGCGACGTTGCCAGGTACTGGCCGCTGGTCTCGACCAACCCGGCGCGCGCCGCCGGTCTCCATGATCGAGGCGAGATCGCGGCCGGCCAGCGCGCGGACATCGTGCTGGTAGAGGCCAGCGACAGCCCGTTTGTTGTGGCAACGATCGTCGCTGGCCAGCTCGTGCATCACGACCGGCGCCACGAGGCGCGCTGAGTGCCGCCGCGATCGAACCCACCAAAGGCTATAGCTATCGGTTCGTTGCCGGCCGCGGACTCGTGGAGCAAACGCTAGGGCTGTACACTATAACATCTGAGTGTTATTGCGACTAACTCGCACTATCGTTAAGTTACGACATGACCGCGCCTGCAGCGCCCTCGACCTTCAAGATATTTCGCTTCGCCGGCGTGGCAGCCGTGGGAAGCGTCTTGCCGATGCTCGCGCACGGACAGGACGTCGTGCGGGTGCCGACGCTGCCCGCGGCGCATCTGCCGAGCAACCTCTCCCCCTGGGGCATGTTCCTCGGCGCTGATCCAGTCGTGAAGGCGGTGATGATCGGGCTGGCCTTCGCCTCGGTCGTGACGTGGACGGTGTGGCTCGCCAAGTCGATCGAACTGATGCGGGCCAAACGCGCGGCCGCATCGGGCTTGCGTCGCCTGGCCACGGCCCCGTCGCTGCCCGAGGCGCAGCTCGCGCTGGGCGCCGACCGCGGCGTGGTCGCGTCCCTGCTACGGGCCGCCACCGAGGAGGTCCGCCTGTCCGCCGACCTGCCGGTCTCCGGCATCAAGCAGCGCATTGCCGGCCGCCTCGAGCGCATCGAAGCCGCCGCGGGCCGCGCCATGGCGCGCGGCACCGGCCTGCTCGCCACCATTGGCTCGACCGCGCCGTTCGTCGGCCTGTTCGGCACGGTGTGGGGCATCATGAACAGCTTCGTCGGTATCTCGAAGGCGCAGACCACCAGCCTCGCCGTGGTCGCGCCGGGTATCGCCGAGGCGCTGCTCGCCACCGCCATCGGCCTCGTCGCCGCGATCCCGGCGGTGGTGATCTACAACGTCTTCGCACGCGCCATTGGCGGCTATCGCGCGCTGCTGGGCGATGCCTCTGCCGAGGTGCTGCGCATCGCCGGCCGCGACCTCGATCGCCAACACCCGCGCCTCGCCGACGCAGCGGAGTGAGCCATGGCGGCGAAGCTCGACGACGGCGACGACCTCAACGAGACCCACGAGATCAACGTCACGCCCTTCATCGACGTGATGCTCGTGCTGCTGATCATCTTCATGGTCGCCGCACCGCTGGCCACGGTCGACGTGCCGGTCGATCTGCCGGTGTCGACCGCGGCGCGCACGCCGCGTCCCGCCGAGCCGCTGTTCCTGACGCTGAAGGAAGACCTCTCGGTGATCGTCGGCGAGAAGGCGGTGCCGCGCGCCGGTCTCGCGCAAGCGCTCGACGCCGCCACCGGTCAGGATCGGGAGCAGCGCGTCTTCGTACGCGCCGCGCGCACGATCGACTACGGCCAGCTCACCGAACTGATGAACGATCTACGCAAGGCGGGTTACCTGAAGATCGCGCTGGTCGGCCTCGAAGGCGAGGCGAAGTGACGGCAGCGCGGCCACCCGACGATCGTGACGGCGCATGGCGTGGCCTGGCGCGCTGGGGCGCGAGCCTGATCGTGGTGCTGCTGGCGCACGGTGCTATCGCCGCCGGATTAATGACGTGGCCGCGGAGCGAGGATCAGGGCGCGCCGCCATCTTCGCCGATCCTGATCAATCTGGCGCCAGCGGCCACACCCATCGCGTCGACCGAGGATGTCTCGAAACTGATTCCCGAAACCGAGCCGCCGGAGCCACCGACGGCGGTGCGCAATCCCGTGCTCGACATGCTGGCGACGCCGGAGTCGCCGCCCGAGGTGAAGATCGAGATCGCGATCGAGATCCCGCCGCCCGAGCCGCCGCCGCCGGTCGACCTCAAGTCGCCGCCGCCCAAGGTCGCGCAGCCCCCGCCGCCGAAGCCGCCGGAGAAGGTGGCGGCCAAGCGCGCCGAACCGTCGCGCGCGCCACCCAGTGCCGCGCCTGTGGCGGCGGCGGCAGGGTCGCCCTCACCCGCGCCGCCGGCCGCAGCGGCGCAAGCCAGTCCGCAGGCTGTGGCCTCGTGGCGCAGCAGCTTGCTGGCGCATCTCGCGCGCCACAGGCGCTATCCCGGCGCGGCGCAGAGTCGGGGCGACGAAGGCGTGGTCTATCTGCGTTTCACCATGACACGTCAGGGCGCGGTTCTGGCGCAGAGTATCGAGAGACCGTCGGGCCACGAACTCCTCGACCGCGAAGCCGCGGACCTTGTACGCCGCGCGCAGCCGCTACCGTCGCCGCCCGCCGACCTGCCGGGCGACCGATTCGAGTTCGTCATGCCGATCCAGTTCCGTTTGCGTTGAGCGTTCGCGACAACACGCGGGGCGGATTGTCGATCCGACAGTGAACTACCGGATCGACGCCCGCGCCAACGGCGCGGTGCCGGCGTAGTCGCGCAGCAGATCGCTGAACAGCGCGTGGAAGCGCGCGAGGTCGGCGCCACGCAGCGAGTCGCGCGCCGACGCCGCATGGCTCATCGGGTCGACCGCTTCGCCATTGACCACCACCTCGTAGTGTAGATGCGGACCAGTCGACGTACCGGTGTCGCCGGTGAAGCCGATGATATCGCCCTGGGCCACGCGCGCGCCGGGCACGATATGGGGCGCGAAGGACTCGAGATGGGCGTAGGCCGTCGCCAGGCCCGGCGCATGCTCGATCAGCACCCACTTGCCATAGCCGCCATTGGGCTCGGCCGCCTTGACGGTGCCGGCGGCGGCGGCGGGCACCGGCGTACCCGGCGGCAGCGCGTAGTCGACACCGGTATGCATCGCGCTGCCCATGCCAAGGATCGGTCCCTCGCGCTTGCCGAAGGGCGACGATATCAAGGCGGCGGCGGCCGGCGCTTTCAGCGGCGCCTTGCCGACGCTCAGGCCATCGGCGAGCCAGAACCGCTCAGCGCCGCCCTCGGGCCGAAAGCGATGGATCGCCACCGCGCGCCGATCGTGCGACCGGAGCTCGGCCCAGACGATGCGGTCGTCGCCGACGCGACGGCCGGCGGCATCGAAGCGCCGCTCGACCAACGCGGCGAAGCGCGCACCGCCGCGCGCGGCGCCGGCTACATCGATCTCCTGCTCGAAGGCGCGCAACGCTTCGCCGGTCGCCGACGCCGAGACACCGGCGGCTATCAACGAGCCCGACAGCGAGCCGCGCACGACTCCCTGGGCGCGAAAGATATGTGTGGTGACGCCCGCGCCGGGCTCGACGCCGTCCCGGCGCAGCCAATCAATGCCGCGCGCGAGCTGGCCGTGCATGGTCATCATCGGCGCGAGGCTGGCGGTCAGCGCTTCGTAGTCGATATCGGGTGGCGACAGCGGGCCGCCTGTCGCGCCGCCGTCGGTGCGCAGGAAGGCGTGGCTGAGCGGCTCGCCGCGGTGATACAGCGTCGATCGCGGGTCTGAGTCTTCGCGGGTGAGAGGTGGTGCCGGCGCGTCGCGATGTGTGACGAAGCCGTGTTCGCGCAACGCGCCAGGCGCGGTGAACGGCAATTGGGCGGTGGCTTCGCTCGCGCCCTGGGCGAGCGCGAAACCGACGACGATCAGGCGAAAGCGGGTGCGCTTGCCCATTCGTGTCGTGCGCGCGGCGCGAAGTACGCGCTCAGGCGGCTTCCGCCTGGCCGCGAGCTGAGACGACGCCGGCCGCTCCAGTCGCCACGCAGACCCGGTGGCGGCTCATGGGCATCGAGCTGTCGATAGACATAGTGCGCTTTGCGCTGGCCCGGCGATCCATCATGCGCGGCGAAAATTTCCACGCGGTCGCCTGGTTCGACGACCATCAGGATGCCGGGTTCGTACCACAGACCATCGCAGCGAGCGAAAAGGCCCGGCTCAAGGAAGAATGACTTGGGCAAGCCAATTACTCCTTTACAATAAGATTAATCATCCTCCCTATTTTTCTGATTGTAAACAATCATCTTACCAGCGTTATGAGATTTCACGATTCCCGTCAAAGCACTGTTCCGATTTCCGAATTTGTCACTCGGCGTCGCCCGATCGCCCGGAGGCAGTCATCAGGCGCAACAAAAATGGCGCACCCTGTGACTCTAGATCGCCAAAACTAATGCGGTGATCGTCACCCACGGCGCGGCGCCGTTCAGGCGGCGCGGCGACCCAACGGGATTGTGTCGAGGAACGCGGCGATGTCCGCGGCGACTCGGTGCGGCGCTTCCCAATGCGGGCTGTGGCCGATGCCGCGATAGGCCGTCAGCCGCGCGCCGCGGATCGAAGCGACGATCTGCGCCTGCTGCGCGTGCGAGCCGATGCGATCCTTGTCACCCCACAAGATCAGCGTCGGTGCGGTGATCGCCGCGTGACAGGCCGCGTCATCCTCGGCGATCAGCGCGTCGAGCGCCGAGCGCCAGACATGCGCCGGCGCCTTCAGGCTCTCGGCGACGATGGTCTCGAAGAACCACGACGGCACGGGCTGGGCGAGGGTGCCGCGCTGGAACTCACGCGCGAAGACCGGATCGACCGGATCGCTCAGCATGGCGACCCCTTCCCGCAGCGCGGCGATCTCGGCATTGTCCTTCAAGGACGCGAAGGCACCGATGAGGATCAGCGCCAAGGTGCGCTCGGGACACAGCGCGGCGAAACGCTGCGCGACCTGGCTGCTCATCGAGTGGCCGACGATCACCGCCCGATCGATGCCCAGCGCATCCATGAAGTGGGCGACATCGGTGGCGAGCTCGGCCGTGTCGTAGCGTGAGGCCGGCTTGTCCGACTCTCCGTGGCCCCGGTGGGAGACGGCGATCAACCGCAGGCCGACGGGCAGCGTGGCCAGCAGCGGCTGGTAGGATTGGCGCGAATCGGTGTAGCCGTGCAGCAGCAGGATGGGCAGACCCGACGCGTCGCCCCGTTCGAGATAGTCGAGGGCGACACCAGGTTCGACCGCGATCTTTGCCATGTCCAGACTCCATCCAGAGGGTGGCCGGACGATAGGCGGCTGGATGGTCTTGGGCTGTTACTGAGGAAACACTCATCTCTATTTGCATCGGCCCTGGTGTGCACGCACCCCAAGAACGCCCTGCAGGAGATTGATTTCACGCCGCTTTCGCATTTTGTGAGCGCTCGTTTAACAGACTCCCGAACGCACTTGGCGTCTTATAGGCTCGTCAATCGGGGGAGACGAATGCTCGAAGGTCACAATGTTGATGGCGACCTGCAGGAGATCGCGCAGGCGCTGGCGGACTCCGGACGCTGCGAGGATTGCTGGGATATCGAGATGGAATTGCTGGCCCGCGGCCATTCGCCGGCAGTGGCCCGTCGCATTACGGCCGACGACGCAATGCGCGCCAGCCTCGATCAGCGTTGCTCCGACGCGCTGCGCCGCAAGGCATAACACCCTCCCCGCCCAGCCGGCACAGGGCCGGTTAACGAGCGGTGCGCGTGAAGTTCGCGGCATAGCGCAGATGTGGCGCGCCCGGCTGGATTCGAACCAGCGACCTACCGCTTAGAAGGCGGTTGCTCTCATCCCCTGAGCTACGGGCGCCTCAATGGGTCCAGCGGCCGACGCGGTTGAAGGCGAAATTGTCGGCGTAGGCCTTGGGTCTGATGGCGCGCGATTTGGGCTCGTCCACGGTGTACTGCCAGCCCTGCTTCTCGGCGTGCGCCATCGCCTCTTCCTTGCTGGCGAAATACAGCCTGACCTGGCCCATCGTGTCGCGCGAGCTGGTCCAGCCCATCAACGGGTCGATCTCCTTGCGCGAGGGCTCGGTCTCGATGACCCATTCCTTGGTGTTGCCGACGCCCGACTGCATCGCCGTCTTCGCGGGCTTGAAGATCCTGACCAGCATCGACTCCCATCCCCAAAGCGTTGTCGTCCCAGCATCCGGGGCAGCTGGTCGGGGCGGCCGGATTCGAACCGACGGCCTCTTGCGCCCAAGGCAAGCGCTCTACCAGGCTGAGCTACGCCCCGATGCCCCGGACAATTGGGTCCCGGAAACCCTTGAAGGCGCTCGGGTTTTATCAGCGACGGCGCGGCCCCGGAAGGGTTAAGTTGCGCCGTCCCGCGTGAGGTATCGAGGCCACCCATGTTCGACCAGACGCATGAACCGGGCCGCCGCGCGGCGATCAACGTGCTGGGCGGGCCGTTGCGGCCGTGCTCGACCGAGCCGCTGACCGGCTTCTACCGCGACGCCTGCTGCAACACCGGCGACGAGGATCGCGGCCTCCACACCGTCTGCGCCATCATGACCACGGAGTTCCTCGCCTTCTCCCGCTCGGCCGGTAACGATCTGAGCACGCCCCTGCCCGATTACGGCTTCCCCGGCCTGAAGCCGGGCGACCGCTGGTGCCTGTGCGCGGCACGCTGGAAAGAGGCGCTCGAGGCTGGTCAGGCGCCCTACGTGGTGCTGGAATCGACGCACGCCGCGACCCTGCAAATCGTCACCCTGGCCGCCCTGCGACGCTACGCCTGGCAGCCGAATTAGGCGGTCGTGCTCTCAGTCTTTGACGCCGCCCAAACGACGCGCTGAGCGCGGCCGCCTCCGGCGGAATACCCGTTCCATTCCCTTCCGTTCCGTTCCTTTCCCTTCCTTTCCATCCTGTGCGCGACCAGTGCTGGTCATGGACTCATCCGTGACGCGTCGAGCACGCGTGCGCGTTCCGTCGGCGACGACTCAAAAGATCCCGTCGATCTCGCCATCCGGCATCAGCCGGATGCGCTCCGCCGCCGGCACGCGTGGCAGGCCGGGCATGCTCATGATGTCGCCGGCCATGGCGACGACAAAGCCGGCGCCGGCGCTCAGGCGCAGCTCGCGGATCGGCAGCGCGTGACCCGAAGGCGCGCCGCGCATGTCGGGGTCGGCGGAGAAGCTGTACTGCGTCTTGGCGATGCAGACCGGGAGCTTGCCGTAGCCCGCGTCCTCCAGCGCCTTGGCGCGCTTGCGCACGGCCGATGTCGGCGCGATCGAGCCGGCGCGGTAGATCTCCTTCGCGATGGTCTCGATCTTCGACAGCAGCGGCAGCTCATCCCCATAGATCGGCTTGAAGTTGGCGCGGCCCGCCTCGATCACCGCCACCGCCTCGCGCGCCAGCGCCTCGGCACCGGCGCCGCCCTTCGCCCAGTGCTCGCACAGGATCGCGCGCGCGCCCGCCTTGGCGCAGGCGCTCTCGATCAGCGCCAGCTCGGCCGGCGTGTCCGAGGTGAAGCGGTTGATCGCCACCAGCACCGGCAGGCCGAACTTGCCGAGGTTCTCGACGTGACGCAGCAGGTTGGCGATGCCGCGCTCGACGGCGCCGACGTCTTCCGTGCCGAGCTGCTTGGCGTCGGCGCCGCCATGCAGCTTCAGCGCCCGCACCGTGGCGACGACGACCGCGAGGTCAGGCTTGAGTCCGGCGGCGCGGCACTTGATGTCGAGGAACTTCTCGGCGCCGAGATCGGCGCCGAAGCCGGCTTCGGTGACGACATAGTCGGCCAGCCGCAGCGCCGCCGTCGTAGCGATCACCGAGTTGCAGCCATGCGCGATGTTGGCGAAGGGCCCGCCATGCACCAGTACGGGATTGCCTTCGAGCGTCTGCACGACGTTGGGCTTCACCGCCTCCTTCAGGATCGCCGCCATCGCCGATGCGGCCTTCAGGTCGGCGGCGGTGATCGGCTTGCCGTCGCGCGTCTCGGCCACGACGATGCGCGCCAGCCGCGCCTCGAGATCCTGGAGATCGCGCGCCATGCAGAGGATCGCCATCACCTCCGACGCGGTGGTGATGTCGAAGCGGCCCTGGCGCGGGAAGCCGTTGGCGACACCGCCCAGGCTCATGACGAGGTCGCGCAGCGCGCGGTCGTTCATGTCCATCACACGCGGCCAGTGCACGCGGCGCGAATCGATGCCCAGCGCGTTGCCCCAGTAGATGTGGTTGTCGAGCATCGCGGCGAGCAGGTTGTGCGCCGTGGTGATGGCGTGGAAGTCCCCGGTGAAATGCAGGTTTATCTCGGCCATCGGGATCACCTGGGCGTAGCCGCCGCCGGTGGCACCGCCCTTCTGGCCGAAGCACGGCCCCAGCGATGGTTCACGCAAGGCGATGGCCGTTCGCTTGCCGATGCGGTTGAGCGCATCGCCCAGGCCGATGGTCGTGGTCGTCTTGCCCTCACCCGCCGCCGTCGGGTTGATCGCGGTGACCAGGATCAGCTTGCCGCTCTTACGGGTTGCGAGATCGGGCAGCGCCGCGAGATCGAGCTTGGCCTTGGTGCGGCCATAGGGCTCCAGCGCCGCCTCGGGAATGGCGAGCCTGGCGGCGACCTCTGGGATCGCCCGCGGCGTGGCCCGGCGGGCGATCTCGATGTCGGTCAACGTCTCGGCCATGTGCTCCCCCAAGTCTCGTTCGCGCGCGGATGCTAGCGGGCGGAACGGGCGCATGCCAGTTTCCTAGGACCGTCGCCGCCGCGTGCATCAGATCCAATATCCCGTCGGCACGACGATCGAGGCGCTGCCGGAGTGGAAGGATTTCGAGGCCCGCTGTTGACGCCTCATGGAGCCACCCGCTGAAGCGTGTCTTCGAAAAGGATGCGGAGCTGGTGAGGGCGCGCCGCAGAGGAATACCCTCATGGGTTGATTGTTCTTGCTCTATATTCCCGACATCATAGTGCACATGACCTCATCCGAAGAGCCGCCTACCGACGAGCTACCGCGCGTGACCGAGAGCGTTTCCGTTGGCCTGAGGCGGCAGGTTCCACCGCGGGCCGAAGCACCACGGTCCTGGCTTGGCGGCCTGCCGATGATGCCCGAGCATGTCGCGTGGCCGCGATCGATCTCGGCCGAGTATCCGGAGAGAGGCGAGCGCCCCCTGCATTTCGTCGCCCAGATCGCCTGCGCCGACCTTCCGCCGCAACTCTGGGGTGGGCTCGGACCCCGCCACGGATGGCTGCTCCTGTTCATCGATCCGAATCACTTCCCGCCGCTTGGGTCCGATACCCTGCGCGTGCTGCACATCGAATCGCTTGGGCCGGAGCGCGCAGCGCCGGTCGATCTCGGCCCCGCGGACGATGGCAAGCATCGCGGGTCGGACGCCTACGAATATTGCCGCTCACCGGCCGACATCCCGTCGACCTGGCGGCGTTGGCCGGTGGATCTGGTTGCTGCCGCCGACAAAGCGCTCGAGGAAGAAGACGACCCAGCGCGCGACACCCCCTCCGACTCGGAGATGCTCCTGGACGAGGGGCTACCCGTTGCACACGTGGCGCCACGCGATCCGCAGCCTTTTACCTGGCGGGGCGCTCTCTATGTCCTGAACGTCAGCGAACGCCCTCTCGCCGGGTCCCTATCCAGCCTGAAGCTCGACGAGGACTTCGTCTCGCGGCTGCGCAAGCCGGGCTATATCGACACCGTGCTGCTCGAGTACAATGAAAGGTCTGCTGAATGGGCCGACACCTATCGCGCGGAGGGTCGCGCGGCGTTGGCCGCATTTCTTGAGCGTTATCCCACAGCCGACGCGATCATCGACCATTTGCATGAGGCCGATCGGCGGTATCGTGCCTGGCGTGTATCAGCTTGCGAGCGCCTCGCCCGCGAGCGGGCCTCCATCCTGACGCATGACCTCGACACCCCCATGCCAGTCTCGGCATGGCAGTCGCTTCAGGAGCGCCTGAAACGCGATACCTTCCGCTATTTCACCACGCAACGGAAGTTGAAGGGCGGCGAGTGGCGCCATTTCCTCTGGGAGGAACATGTCAGCGTCTACCCCAACGGATATGTGGCGAACTTCGAGCTCGTCGCGGACTACTACGTCGACACCCGCCTCAGAAAGCTGATTCCACCATCGGTGCTCTCGACGTTCGAGCCCTACTGGCGATGCCACGACTGCAATCTACCCCACCATATGGGCGGCTATCACGACGTCGACGTCCAGTGGGGCATTCCCAGCGGTCCGACGGAAGACCTGCGACTGTTCGAGATAGGATCCGACAGCGCGATGAATTGGTTGTGGGCCGATGTCGGGGCCTACTATGTCGTCATCGACGTGAAGAGCCTGCGGAAGGGCGACCTCTCGAAGGCGCGGTTGTATCTCGAAAGCCACTGACACCAGCGATCACGCCGGCTTGCGCGGCCGCCACCGGACGACGGCGTCGCCTTGGCGGGGAAGCGCTGAGGTCAGATTCCTCTCGTCGCCCGAGGGGAGAAGGGAAGCGTTTGCCTGGCGCTACTTCACATTCCCAAACATCGGATGGCGCACGATGTCGCCCGGGCGGATGCCCAGCATGCGCGCGGCGCCGCCGTTGATTTCCAGCACCGCCTTGGCCGGGCCACCCGACTCGATCGTGCGCAAGGACAGCGGCTCGGCGTTGGCGTGGATGTGGCGCACCGTGCCGTCGGGCGCGATGAACAGCATGTCGAGCGCGATCAGCGTGTTGGCCATCCACATGCTGATCGGCCGCGGCTCGCCGAAATCAAACAGCATGCCCTCGTAGGCGCCCAGCGACTTGCGCAGCATCAGGCCGCGCTGCTGCTGCTCGGGCGTCAGCGCCAGTTCGACGTCGAATTCGCGCACGCCCGAGGCGGTGTCGATCACCAGCTTCGAGCGCTCGAAGACCTGGTCGGGCGGCGCCGGTGGCTGCGGCTGCTGGGCGAGCGCGGCCGACATCAGCGCGACGAGGAAGCCGGCGAGGCCGGCGGAACGGACGAGGCGGAACAGATTGGTCATATCGGTGATTCTAGCCGCGGCGGCATGGCGGAACCAAGGCCCTTGCCGGCCTGATCGCCGGGCGGCGGCGCCAGCGGCACGCTAGCGACGCATCTCGAAACGCCCGCCGAACTCCTCGTTGACGCGCCACGTGCCAATCAGCGTGGTCCAGTTCTCGTTGAACGTGCCGATCAAGCTGCTGCTGTGGGTGACGCCGCCGGTGCCGTCGTAGGTCGCGACGCAGCGCAGCGCGTTGCCGATGATATCGCCTCTTATGTTGGCGTAGAGGAATGGCGCGCTGAACGGACTAACGCTGTTGGGCTCGCTGGAGCGGCCGGTCACCTTGCCCGCCGTGGGAACCTGGAGTGTGAACTCAAATTCGACAGGTGGCTTCGCTGCGTGCAGGCCCGCGTAGAAGTAGCGCCCGATCCAGCGCCCGCCGATGCGCTGCGCCTGCGAGTCGCGCTCGCTGACAATCTGCGCCGCCGCCGGTTCGAGAAACGCCAGGAGCGTCAGGAATGCCAGCACGATCCGCATGGTCGCCTCCACGATCATGCGAACAGTAACAATACCGCGCGCCGTACTCCGCCCTTGCTCGCCTCACGAACGCTCACCATAGTGTCATCGAATCACCGGGGGGAGCCGTTCGCGGCTGAGAGGTCCTGACAAGGGACGACCCCTGGAACCTGATCCGGTTCGGACCGGCGTAGGGACGGGTGAACATGTCTGTGACTGTGCCGCGCGAGGCGGCACCATCGATCCATATCGAGCGCGCGCGCTTCGCCTTCGCCGGGCGGCGGCTGTTCGACGATCTGTCGCTCAATCTGCCGGCCGGGCGCACGACCTGCCTGCTGGGGCCCAGCGGCGTGGGCAAGACCTCGTTGCTGCGCCTGATCGCCGGCCTGCTGCCGCCGGAGCCACCGACGCGCATTAACGCCGCCGACGGCAAGCCGCTCACCGGCCGCGTCGCCTGGATGGCGCAGACCGACCTGCTGATGCCGTGGCTCGACGCGCTGGGCAACGTCCTGATCGGCTATCGCCTGCGCAGCGACGCCGCGGCGCTCGCGGCGGCCCAGGCGCGCGCACTCGACCTGCTGGCGCGGACCGGCCTCGCCGGCCGCGAACGCGACCTGCCGGCGACGCTGTCGGGCGGCATGCGTCAGCGCGTGGCGCTGGCGCGCACCCTGGTCGAGGAGCGGCCGGTGGTGCTGATGGACGAGCCCTTCGGCCAACTCGACGCCATCACGCGGCTGTCGCTGCAGGACCTCGCCGCGCGGATGCTGGCCGGCCGCACGGTCCTGCTGGTGACGCACGATCCGTTGGAGGCCGCGCGGCTGGGCCACCGCGTCCATGTCATGGCCGGGGCGCCGGCGAGCGTCGGCTCGCCGCTGGAACCCTCGAGTGACCCGCCGCGCGACGCCACATCAACCGATACGCTCGCAATCCAGGCCGAGCTGATGCGCCGCCTCGCCGACGCGCACGCCTTCGCGGTGCCGGCGTGAGGGGAATAGCGCACATCTACCTTCCCCCAAGGGCGCGCGAGCGCGCCCGGAGGCGGGGGACGGCATGAAAGTCGTACGCCCCCTCCTCATCGCCGCCGGCCTGTTGCTGGCGTGGGAGGCGCTCGTATGGATCGACGAGACGCCGCATTTCATCCTGCCGGCGCCCTCGCGCGTCGCCGTCGAGTTCGTCGATCGCGGCGACACCCTGCTCTTCCACGGCCTGCACACGGCGGCGGAGATCGTGCTGGGCCTGATTCTGGGCGTGGCGCTGGGCGCCGGCATCGCGCTCTTGCTGACGCGCTTCGCCGGCCTGCGCGCGTGGGGCCTGCCGATCATCGTGCTGAGCCAGGCGGTGCCGGTCTTCGCCATCGCGCCGCTGCTGGTGCTGTGGCTGGGCTACGGCATGCTGTCGAAGGTGGCGATGGCCAGCCTGGTGATCTTCTTTCCCGTGGCCAGCAGCCTCTATGACGGGCTGCGCCGCGTCGATCCCGGCTGGCTCGACCTGGCACGCGTGATGAACGCGCCACCGCGCGCCGTGCTGCTGCGTATCAGGCTACCCGCAGCGCTGCCCGCCTTCGCCACGGGCGCGCGCGTCGCCGCCTCGGTGGCGCCGATCGGCGCGGTGATCGGCGAATGGGTCGGCGCCGGCGCGGGTCTGGGTTTCCTGATGACGCAGCAGCTCGGGCGTGGCCAGACAACGCTGGCCTTCGCCGCGCTGATCGTGCTGTGCGTGCTGGGCGTGGCGCTCTACTTCGCCGTCGACGCGGTGATGACGCGGCTCACGCGCTGGCTGCCGAGAGATGGTGAGGCGCGCTCGTGACAAGCGGCCTCACCCTCTTGTCGCGATCAGCCGCCGAAGACGTCGCGGAACGAGGCGTACTGCGAGCCCCAGACCATCGGCAGCACGACCAGAAGGCCGAGACCGAAGGGCAGCGAGGCAATGAACATCAGCACGCCGTAGATCACGCCCAGCACGATCAGCGGCACGAGGTTGGCAAGCGAAGCCTTGAAGCTGCTCTTCATCGCGGTGATCGCGTCGACGCCACGGATCGCCACCAGCGGGGTGGCGAACCAGGTGGCCATCGCCAGCGGGATGATCAGCACCAGCGACAGGACCAAGCCGAGCAGCATGCCGCCCACCGCCACGCCGCCCGACCCGGACGCCATGCCGCCCATCATCGCGGCACCGCCAACCAGGGCGACCAACAGACCGATCAGGATGCCGACGCCCAGGGTGATGGCGCCGATGATGATCAGCTGACCCACCGGGCCCTGGAAGCCGGCCCAGAGATGCTCGATCTGCACCTTGCCGCCCGAGGCGCGCGCGCGGCAGCCCAGCATGAGGCCACCGGCGATCACCGGCGCCAGCAGCGCAACGGCCAGGCCGCCGATGAACGGGATCAGGCCCAGGACGAAGGCGGCGATGCCGAAGATCAGCGCGATGGCGACCCAGATGCCGGGATTGGCGATGAACTCCGCCCATCCGCCTTTGAGCCACTCGATACCGCGCCCGGAATCGACGGTGTTGAACGGCACGTCGCCCGGCCCGGGGGCCGCGGGCGGCAGTTGATTCATCGACATCAGCGCTCTCCGGCGTTTGAAGGCGACCGCGAGCCGGTCACCCGACGCGCACAAGATACTTGTGAATCGCAATCTTTTCAACGTGTTGGCAGTCAATGCCGCGATCCATCCCCATCTGTCTCGTCCAGGAGGCTTCCGATGACCGTCTTTCGCGCCCTCATGGCGGCGCTTTTCGCCGCCCTTCTCGCCCTGCCCTCGGGCGCACGCGCTCAGGACAGGATCACCATACTGCTCGACTGGTTCCTCAACCCCGATCACGCCGCGCTGGTGGTCGCCAAGACGCAAGGCATCTTCGCCAAGCACGGATTGGAGGTGGAGTTGGTGGTGCCCTCAGATCCCAGCGCGCCGCCGCGTCTGGTCGCCGCCGGCAAGGGCGACTACGCGGTCTCCTATCAGCCGCAGCTGCAGGTGATGGTCGCCGACAAGGTGCCGCTGGTGCGCGTCGGCGCACTGGTGGCGCAGCCCTTGAACTCGCTGGTGGTGCTGGCCGACGGGCCGATCAAGAAGATCGCCGATCTGAAGGGCAAGAAGATCGGCTTCTCGGTCGCCGGCTTCGAGGAGGTCACACTCGCGGCGATGCTCGAGGCGCACGGCGTGACCTTGAAGGACGTCAGCCTGATTAACATCAACTTCGCGCTGACCGCGGCGCTGAAGACCAGGCAGGTTGACGCGGTGATCGGCGCCTTCCGCAACTTCGAGCTCAACGATCTGGAGATCGAGGGCATGAAAGGCACGGCGTTCCTGGTCGAGGATCACGGCGTGCCGCTCTACGACGAGCTGGTGCTGGTGGCCAAGAAGGACACGCTCGACGAGGCCAAGACGAAGCGCCTGCTGGCGGCCCTGCGCGAGGCCACGACCTGGCTGCGCGCCAATCCCGACGCGGCGTGGAAGGCCTTCGAGCAATACGGCGGCAAGGAAGTCGCCAACGAGCTCAACCGCCGCGCTTGGAAGGACACTTTGCCCCTGCTCGCCGCCGACCCGGCGGCGCTCGACCGTGCTCGCTACGACAAGTTCGCCGCGTTCCTGAAGGCGCGCGGGCTGATCAAGGAGATCCCCGACCTCAACAGCTACGTCAGGGAGATCAAATGATCTGCCCTTCCCCCCAAGGGCGCGCGAGCGCGCCCTTGGGGGGAAGGTATCAGGTCCGCAAGGTCAGCCCGCCATCAACCACCAGCCCGTGGCCGGTGATGAAATCGCTCTCGTCGCAGGCCAGCAGCAGGGCGCCGCGGGCGAGGTCGATGGGTTGGCCGAGTCGGCGCAGCGCCGCCTTCTTCGCCCAGATCGCGGCGATCTCGGGGTTGTCGAAACCGGCCTTGGTCAGCCCCGTGTATACCGCGCCGGGCAGGATGTAGTTGGCGGTGATGCGGAACTTGCCGAGTTCCAGCGCGAGCGTATGCGTCAGGCCGGCGACGCCGGCTTTCGAGGCGCAGTAGGCCGAGAGCCCGTAGTCGGTGTCGAAGGCCATCACCGAGGCGGTGTTGATGATGCGGGCGCGGCCTTTCTCCTCGGCCCGCTTGCGCAGGTGTGGGATCGCCTCGCGGCAGGTCCGGAACATGGCCCGTACATTGACGTCCATAACCCGGTCCCACTGCTCGTCGGTCATCTCCTCGGCGAAGTGACGGCCGCTGACGCCGGCGTTGTTGAACAGGATGTCGATGGCGCCGAAGCGCTCGAGCGCGCCGCCGACGATGCGCTTGGGCGCGTCGGCGTCAGTGATGTCGCAGGCCAAAGGCGCGATGGCCGTCGCACCTGCGTGCACAGTGTCGATGGCGCTGCCCGGCCGATCGACGGCGAGCACCTGCGCGCCCTCCTCGGCAAACAGCCTGGCGCTGGCGGCACCGATACCGGAGGCCGCGCCGGTGATGATCGCGACCTTGCCCTTCAGGCGGTTGAACGACATCAGCGCACCTTGATCACGACCTTGCCGGTCGCCTTGCGCGAGAGCAGCGCGTTCATCGCGTCGGCCGCCTTCTCCAGCGGGAAGGTCATGGAGATGTGCGGCTTGATCTTGCCCTGGCGCACCCAGTCGAACATCTCCGAGAAGTTCTGCAGCGCGCCCTTGGGCTCGCGCGCGCGCCAGGCGCCGTAGAACACGCCGCGCACGTCGCAGCTCTTCAGGAGCGCGAGGTTGGCCGGCAGCGAAGGGATGCGGCCCGAGGCGAAGCCGATCACCAGCAAGCGGCCCAGCCAGTTGATGCAGCGGATCGACTCGTCGAAGGCGTCGCCGCCGACAGCGTCGTAGATCACATCGGCGCCCTTGCCGTCGGTGAGGTCCTTCACCTTGTCGCGCATCTTCTCCTTGGTGTAGTTCACGAACATGGTGGCGCCGTACTTGCGGCAGATCTCCATCTTCTCGTCGGAGCCGACGGCGGCGATCACCTTGGCGCCCATCAGCGCGCCGAGCTCGACAGCGGTCAGCCCGACGCCACCGGCGGCGCCCAGCACCAGCAGGGTCTCGCCCGGCCGCAGATCGCCGCGCTGCTTGAGCGCGTAGTAGCTGGTGCCGTAGGTCATGGTGAAGGCCGCACCCTCCTCGAACGACATGTTCGCGGGCATCGGCAGCAGATTGGCGGTCGGGATCACCACCTCCTCGGCGTAGCCGCCATGGCCGATCATGCCGATCACACGATCACCGACGGCGTAGTCGCTCACGCCCTCGCCCAGCTCGGTGACGACGCCGCCGACCTCGTGGCCCGGCGAGAACGGCCGGGGCGGCTTGAACTGGTACTTGTCGGCGATGATCAAGGTATCGGGGAAATTCACCCCGGCGGCGTGCACGGCCACGCGCACCTCGCCCTTGCCCACCGGCTTGGACGGCATGTCGCGCAGCTCCAGGCTTTCCGGCGCGCCCGGCTTGTCGCTGATCATCGCCCGCATGGGTCTCGCTCCCGTGGATATGGCTCGTACAGCCGATTGATACGCCAGCCCGGCGGGCCGGCAAACCCGCCAATTCCGCAGTTCAACCTTCCCCCGAAGGGGCAGGACGCTCGCCTATGACTCCCTCTCCCCGCAAGCGGAGAGAGAACCTGAGATCGTGCCCTTGCGCGCACCGTCGCGCTTGCCGCCACGGCGGGCTTGCCTCTACCGTAGCGCCGTGACTCCGGATTCCTCGACCGACGCCGCCCGGCGTGAACCGCTCGCCGATACCATGGACAGGCTGTTCGCCGGCCCCCCGCAGGAGACGGTGAGCGTCCAGGCGTTGCTCGACGGCATGCGCGGACGCTCCTATCCGCTGGTCGTCGCCGTCTTCGACCTGCCCAACTGCATCCCCACCGGCATCCCCTGGCTGTCGACTATCACCGGTATCCCGATCTGCATCGTGCTCGTACAGATGTTGATGGCGCGCCCCGCGGCGCATCTGCCGCGCTTCATCGGCAAGCGCGCGATGCCGCGCTCGCGCCTGCAGCGCTTCATGATCAAGGCGCGCCCCAAGCTCGACTGGCTCGAACGCCGCGTGCGGCCCAGGCTCGGCGGCTGGACGCGTGACACGTCGCGGCTGGCGCTGGTCGTCGCCGCCCTGGCCAACGCCATCGTGCTGGCGCTGCCGATCCCGTTCGACAATTTCTTCCCGGCCTGGGCGGTGATGTTCTTCGCGCTGGCGCTGCTGGAGCGCGACGGCGTGATGGCGATGCTTGGCTGGTTCTTCACAGCCTGTACCGCGGCGTGGACGGTGCTGCTGCTGACCGTCTACCGCGAGGCGCCGGCGATGGTCAGCGCGTGGCTCGGCCAGGCATGGCAGTGGGTCAAGGCGCTCTTCTGACGACGATCAGTACGAGCGCGGCAGACCCAGCACGTGCTCTGCGACGAAGTTCAGCACCATGTTGGTCGAGATCGGCGCCACGGTGTAGAGCCTGGCCTCGCGGAACTTGCGCTCGATGTCGTACTCCTCGGCGAAGCCGAAGCCGCCATGGGTCTGCACGCACATCTCGGCCGCCGCCCAGGCCGCCTCTGAGGCCAGCATTTTGGCCATGTTGGCATCGGCGCCGGCGTTGATGCCAGCCTCGAACAAGGTGGCCGCCTTGCGCACCATCAGGTCGGCGGCCTCGATCTGCGTATAGGCGCGCGCGATGGGATACTGAACGCCCTGGTTCTGGCCGATCGGCCGGCCGAACAGCTTGCGCTCCTTGGCGTAGTTCACCGCCTTCTCGATGAACCAGCGCCCGTCGCCGATGCATTCCGAGGCGATCAGCACGCGCTCGGCGTTCATGCCGGACAGGATGTAGCGGAAGCCCTGGCCCTCCACGCCGATCAGGTTCTCGGCCGGCACCTCCATGTTGTCGAAGAACACCTCGGTGCTGTTGTGGTTCATCATCGTGCGGATCGGCCGGATGGTGAGCCCCTTGTTCAGCGTCTCGCGCATGTCGACCAGGAACACCGACAGACCCTCGGTGCGCTTGGCCTGGCCCTGCTGTTCCTTGGGCGTGGTGCGCGCCAGCAGCAGCATCAGGTCGGAATGCTCGGCCCTGGAGGTCCACACCTTCTGGCCGTTGACGATGTAGGTGCTGTTGTTCTTCTTCACCGCCGTGGTGCGCAGGCTGAGCGTGTCGGTGCCGCTCGAGGGCTCGGTGACGCCGAAGGCCTGCAGGCGCATCTCGCCCGAGGCGATCTTGGGCAGGTAGCGCTGCTTCTGTTCCTTGCTGCCGTGCCGGAGCACCGTGCCCATGATGTACATCTGGGCGTGGCAGGCGGCGGCGTTACAGCCGGCGCGATGGATCTCCTCGAGCACCGCGCTGGCCGCGGAGATGCCCAGCCCGGCGCCGCCGTACTCCTCGGGGATCAGAATCGATAGCCAGCCGGCTTCGGTCAGCGCCTTGACGAACGCGGTGGGATAGCCGCGCTCGCGGTCGAGCGTGCGCCAATAGGCGCCATCGAACTTCAGGCAGAGCGCCCGCACCGCGTCGCGGATCTCGGGATGGGTCGGTGCGTAGGGCGTGTCGGCGATGGTCGCGGTGGCCATGGGTCGTCCGTTGGTTGGCGGGCGACGGTACTAGCCGCCGTGCGCCGGCGGAGCAACCCCGGCCGGATGGCTTGCAGCCATGCATCCGCCCTGCGATAGAGGCGCCCCATGCTTCCTTCTCCCCGCGCAGGCGGGGAGAAGGGATCAGCGGAGGTCCTTCGAGTGCGTCTCTCCCTCATCGGTTCGCCCGTCGTCGCGGTACTGGTCGGCTTCGGTGGCACCCTGGCGGTGATCGTCGAGGCGGCGCGCGCGGTGGGCGCCTCGCCGGGGCAGATCACGTCGTGGGTCACCGGGCTCTGTCTGGCGATGGCCGGCACGACGGCGTGGCTGACCTGGCGGCATCGTCAGCCGATCGTCACGGCGTGGTCGACGCCCGGCGCGGCGCTGATCGCGGCGATGCCTGGAATCTACGACCCGCATCAGGCGGTCGGCGCCTTCCTCTTCGCCGCCGCGCTGATCCTGCTCAGCGCCGCGCTCAAGCCGCTGGCGGCGCTGATCGAGCGTATCCCGCCGGCGATCGCCGGCGCCATGCTGGCCGGCGTGCTGCTGCGTTTCGTCATCGGCGCGGTAGCCGGGATCAACAGCGACCCGCTCTTCGTGCTGGTGCTGATCGGCCTGTTCCTGGTGCTGCGGCTGATGGCGCCGATCGCCGCCGTGCCGATCGTCGTCGTGCTCGGCCTCGTCTGGGCCTGGCTCGGCGGCCGGCTGAGCGGCGTGTCAGGCGTCGGCCTCTCACATGTCGAGCTGATCGCGCCGGCCTTCGATCCGGCGGCGCTGATCGGCCTGGGCGTGCCGCTATTCCTGGTCACTATGGCGTCGCAGAACCTGCCGGGCGTCGCCGTGCTGCGCGCCGCGGGCTATAGCCCGCCGGTGCGGCCGATCCTCGCCGTCACCGGTCTCGCCTCGTTGCTGACCGCGCCGCTGGGCGCGCATACCAGCAACCTCGCGGCGATCACCGCTTCGCTCTGCACCGGCCCCGACACGCATCCCGACCCGGCCAAGCGTTGGCAGGTCGGGCCGTTCTATGCTGCGGGCTATCTGCTGTGCGCCATCTTCGGCGCCTCGCTGGTCGCGGTCTTCGCCGCGCTGCCGCCGGCCTTGATGGCGACCATCGCCGGCCTCGCGCTGCTCGCTCCGTTCATTGGCGCGCTCGGCGTAGCGCTGGAACAGCCAGCGCATCGCTACGCCGCCGGCGTCACTTTCGCCGTCAGCGCCGCCGGCGTGACGTTCCTCGGATTGGGCTCCGCCTTCTGGGGACTCGCCGCCGGCATCCTCGTGCTGGCGCTCGATCGCGTGCGCGCGATCTTCGTCAAGTAGCGGCGGCGCGGATCGCGTCGATGACCTCAGCGTGCGCCGACATCGGCATACCGTCGACCGTCGCCTCTGCTTTGCGCGTGACGCCGTCGACCGTGTCACCCTCCCGCACAAGGCGTTCGATCAGGCGCCGGTCGTGCTCGGCGTCGAGCGCCTCCAGCAGGACCGGCGCCAGGGCCGGCATCACCGCCGCCAGCGCGCCGACCATGGCGTAGCCGCCCCAGTTCGACACGCCGGCGACGATCAGGTCGTCGGCCGCGGTGGCGCAGGCGATGCACTCGCCATTGGGCACGGTGCGGGCGATCAGCTCTGACGACAAGCTGCCCATGCCGATCTCGTTGCCGCCGTCGCCGATGGCGATGCGCCGCCATTTGGCCGCGAGGAACAGATCGTCGAGCGCCGGCGTGAAGGACGAGACATCCTCGCCGCGCATATTGCGTGGCTTGCCATCGCGCGAACGACCACAGCGTTCGATCGAGATCACGTGGGTGATGCCGGCCTCGCGCCAACGGTGGACGAGCGTTGCGGCATCGTCGGTCTCGATCGGCACATCGGCGGCGCGCGGCAGTGATTCCAGCGCCACCCGGCAGGCCGGCGCGCAGAGCGCGTCGGTCGCCAGCCGCACGGGCCAGCCGGCAGCGCGGCAGGCGGCGGCCATGTGCGCCATGCCGCCGGGTCCGTCGGTCTCGGGGCGGGGTCCCCGCTCCGTCGGCACGGCAAAGCCGGTGATCAGGCCGATGCGTGGCGCGTGCACCTCGGCAATCGACTCGACGGCGCGCAGCAGATTGCCCCGGGTGGCTTCCATCAATGGCTTGGCGCCGCGGCCGACTTCTCGGCTGATCACCGCCTCGATGGCAGCAACGCGATCCTGGGGGCGCTTCATTTCTCGGTCGCCACGAAGACGCCATCCCAGATCGGCGGCGGGGCGGCGAGCAGCGCCTTGGTCCGCTCGCGCATCGCGTCGTGGTAGCCGCTGACCCAACCCGCCGCCTCGGCGGCAGCCCGGGCCACGCCTACGCGCTCGAGCGCCGCCTCGAAATCACCCGCCCTGTAGGCCACCAGAAACGCCTCCTGCTTCTCGAGCAACGCTGCGAATTCGGGCGTACTCGCCATCGCCTTGTCGCCGGCCAGCGCGAAGATGCGCTCCGGCTCGGTCTTGCCTTTGACCTTGATCAGGTCGAGTTCGACCAGCGCGAAGTCGCTCACCGCCATCGCCGTCGCCTCGCCGAGGATGGCACCGACCGCGTAGGTCTTACACTGGCCTTCGAGCCGCGCGGCGAGGTTCACCGAATCGCCCAGCACGGTATAGGTGAAACGCTGCGTGCTGCCGAAATTGCCCACCGAGACCACGCCCGTGTTGATGCCGATGCCGATCATGACCGGAATATGCTCGCGCCCCTGCTCGTGCGCCTCGCGCCGCCATTCGATATCGAGCTCGGCCAGCCGCTTGGTCATGGCCAGCGCCGCCTCGCAGGCATGGCGCGGGTGTTCGGCGAGCGCCAGCGGCGCGTTCCAGAACGCCATGATGTTGTCGCCCATGTACTTGTCGACCGTACCGTGGGCCTCGAGGATGATGTCGGTCATCGGCGTCAGGAAGCGGTTCATGAATACCGTCAGCGCCTGAGGGTCGAACTGCTCGGCGATGGTGGTGAAGCCGCGTACGTCGGTGAACATGACCGTGATCTCGCGCTGCTCGCCGCCCAGCTTCAGCCTGTCGGGCTGGCGCGCGAGCTGGGCCACCAGGTCGGGCGAGAGATACATGCCGAAGGCGCCGCGGATGCGCGCCCGCTCAGCCTCGGCCCGCATAAAGCCGAACGCCGAGCCGACGGCGTAGACCGCCGCCAAGGTGGCGGCCGGATAAACCGGATCGATCAGCTGGTGTCCCAGCGAGAAGGCGTGCCATGGGCCGAGCACAGCGATGGCGATGCCGAGCAGCGCGACCAGCGCCATCTGCCCGCCACTCAGCCTGGGCAGGAGCACGACGAACAGCGCGCCGAGCACGGCAATGAACAGCAGCTCCAGCCCGGTGGCATAGTCGGGCCGCAGCAGATAGACGCCGGACAGGATTTGCTCGACGATCTGCGCGTGCACCTCGACGCCGGGCACGTTGGCGGCGATCGGCGTATGGCGCAGATCCTTCAACCCGAGTGCACTGGTACCGATGAAGACGATGTGGCCGTCAAGCCGGTCGGCCGGCACGCTGCCGTCGAGCACCGCCTTGGCCGAGACATAGCGCGACGGGCGATGGCCCGAATCGTAGAGCGTGACGCGGCCGCGCGCATCGGTCGGAATCTCGACCTGGCCGACCTTGATCGAGACGATGCCGGTGCGCGTGCCGAAGGCGGCCTCGCCGCTGGCGCCGGAGCTCTTCGCGATATAGGCGCTGGCGTCCTGCGCCAGGCGCAGGGTTTCGATCGCCAGCGCCGGATAGGGATCGCCCTGCCCACCCAGACGGAACAGCATCGGCACGCGGCGCACCACGGCGGCGTCGCTCGTCGCATCGGCGTCGGTATTGACCGAGCCCAGGCCGCGCGCCGCCTGCTCCAGCAGGTCGAGCGGCCTGATCGAGCCGGGCCAGATCGGCAGGAAGCCGCGCGGATCGTCGCCGGCGGCGGCGAAACCGTTCTTGCGCCGGGGCGCGGTGCCGCGCGCCACCGGCTCGAAGCCGAAGCCCAGCACGCTGCGCGAGCCCGCCAACGAGGCGGCGAACACCACGTCGTTGTCGGGAAACGTCGTGATGATGCGCTGCAGGGTGTCGGGATCGGTGAAGCTCGCCAGATCGCGCGCCAGGCGCGGGATCGAGGAGCGGTCGGGTTCCGCGAAGATCACGTCGTAGGCGATGACCAGCGCGCCCTTCTCGACCAGCTTGTCGTTCAGTCGCGCGACCATGGTGCGTGGCCAGGGCCATTGACCATGCGCCGCCAGCGCCGGTTCGTCGATGTCGACGATGCGCACCGGCATGTCGTCGGGCACGACGCGCGGCTTGATACGCTGGAAGGTGTCGAAGGCAACGTCGCGCAGGCGGGCCAGCGCGGGCGGGTCGACCGCGCGCAGCAGCAACGCGCCCACCAGCACAGCCAGCGACGCGAGCAGCGGCAGACGCGCGACGAGAAGGCGGCGGAGATGTGTCACGGCCCCCTCGAGACGAGCATGGTGTTCATGTCCCCCTCTCCCCTCGCGGGAGACGGGCTGGGGGTGAGGGGGTGGCCGAACGACATCGGCGTCACATTAACCGTACCGTCGCATGATCGAACCCGAAAAGTGTGCTAGACCGCGCGCATGTTCGGTCAAGCCGCGTTGGGCGCCACCGACCGGCACGTCGTCTACGGCATCTACGCCAAATTCGGGGCCATCGTGGTGTTCGCCGCGATGGATACCTTGGTGAAGTGGCTGGGCAGCGGCTATCCGGTGGCCCAGGTCCTGCTCTTCCGCAGCGCCCTCGCCTTCATCCCGCTGATGATCATGATGTCGATGAGCGTCGGCGTCGCAGCGCTGCGCACGCGCCAGCCAGGTTGGCAGACGGTGCGCACGCTGTTCGGCCTGCTGGCGACCTTCGGCTTCTTCTGGGCCTTCCCGCGCGCGCCGCTGGTCGATGTCTACGCCATCTCCTTCGCCGCGCCCTTCTTCATGGCGGCGCTGTCGATTCCGATCCTCGGCGAGCAGGTCGGCTGGCGCCGCTGGAGCGCGATCGGCGTCGGCTTCGTCGGCGTCATGGTCATCCTCAACCCTGGCGCCGGCTTCGATATCGTCTCGATGGTCACCCTGGGCGCGACGTTCCTCTACGCCTTCAACATCGTCGTCCTGCGCCGCATCGCCCGCACCGATCGCGACGAATCCTCGATGTTCTATTACGGCGTCGCCTGCCTGGTGGTGTTCGGCGGCCTGTGCCTGATCGACCCGGCGACCCATTGGCGCGATCCCGATGGCTGGGACTGGCTTTGGCTGGCCGCCGTCGGCCTGATGGGCGGCGTCGGCCAGATCTTCTCGACCCGCGCGCTCAGGCTGGCGCCGCCTTCGATCCTGGCGCCTTTCGAGTACACCGCCATCATCTTCGCCTTCGCCTTCGGCTGGATCTTCTTCCAGGAGCTGCCGGGCGCGAGCGTGTGGTGGGGCCTGCCGCTGGTGATCGGCTCGGGCCTCTACATCCTCTACCGCGAGGGCGTGCGCGCCCGACAGGTCAAGCAAGCCTGATCGCCGATATCGATGCGCATACCGAACCGTCGCACCACTGCGATTGGGCGCGAGGTCGGTCCATAACTATTGCTTAATGCCCTTGATGTCTCCGGGATTTACTTTCTGGGTCTTGGTATCCGCTGGTGTTTGCTTGACGCCCTTTATGTCTCCGGGATTTACCTTCTGGGTCTTGGCATCCGCAGGTGTTTGCTTGACGCCTTTGAGATTTCCAGGATTCGCCTTGATGGTCTCGGCGTGACCAAAACCGACAGCCATCAGCGACATGGTGGCCACGCATATGGCGGCACCGACAAGCTTGCCCATGACATACCCCCTTGGGTTCACATGACACCGAAGCTGAAACGACTCAACGCTGCGCGCAGTCAGCCATCAGACACATCAAGCGCCATTGGTGCCCGCTTCACTCCGGGGTGTCGGCGGGGAACCTGACGATCGACCGTCAAGAATCGCTATTCGGCGGGCCGCCCCCAAGGCTGCGATACCCTTGCCAATCATCGTCAGAATAACAGGATTTTCGATCGGCGGTAAGCCAGCGTAACCGGCAGGTTAGGCAACGCAGAGCGCGGCTGCGAACTCTTCGAAGCTCGTACCGAGCAACTCGAACGCCTCCCGCCGCGCGGCCGCGAGCGGAAGGCCGACATAGGCCGGTGGCTCGGATGCACAATCGAGCGCAAATCCGTAGTCGCCGCCATTGTCGCCGATCAGGACCAGGCCAAACTCGCGCGCGACATCATAGCCTGTCGTGCAAGACACGACGTCCGCCAGCCGATGCAGGCGCACGGTGCGTTCGCCGATGTCGCCGTTGTAGCCGTCCGTCGTCAGATAGAAGGCGCGCAGATCATCAGGGAAGGTGACGCCGACCGCCGTTTCTGCCGCTGTGATCTCAACGGCCGATGCCGGGGCGTTCATGCCGTCCGGCTTCAGTGACCGAATGGGCATCGTCGCAAGAGGTCGGCGGCCGCAAAGTCTAACCGCGCCTTGTCGCGACCTCGACAGCGGGCGGCCGTTTGTTGGCGAGCGCCGCAAGACCGTTCCAGCCCGTCAGCGAGAAGAAGTGGGCGTAGATCCAGGCCAGCCAGCCCTGGTTGCGCCAGGTCTCGAGCACGGCGCCCGGCACCGCCTTGAACTTCTCCTCGTCGATCACCTTGAAGCCGCCCAGGGCCAGGCGCTCGCCGTTGGCCAGAACCGCGTTGGCGCGATTGTCGACCAGAAGGTCCTGAGCCAGCAGCGCGTCGATGAACTCAAGGGTCTGCTTGAAATTGGCCTGATAGGCGCCGCAGAACTGCAACGCGCCGTTGACCAGCGGCGTCGGCTTGCCGGCATCGTCGAACAGCTTGTGCGGGCCTTGGTCGACCAGCATGCCGCTACCCTCGTCGATCGCCAGGATCAGCTTGTCCTCGGGTGCCTCGATGAACACGAAGGGGTAGCGCCGGACATAGGCCGGCACGTAGAGGCCCTCGATCCAGCGCCCGTCCTCGCCGACGAACAGGTTCTCATCCACCCTGAGCCCCAGGACGGCGGCCGGAAACGGCTTGCCGGTCCCGGTGAAGACGATCGGGTAGTGGCGCTGGGCCATGGCGAACTCGATGCCGTTGACCGGCACCGAATTGGCCCGCCGCGCGAAGGCGAAGCTGGCGTTGTCCCGCAGCCTGGTGGTCTTGTGGGTGTTGGCGTCCAGCGGCCGGGGCTGCCTATAGAAGAGCGGCAGGGGTGCCGGCGCCTGGGCGGCCGGAGGGGCGTCGACCATGAGGATCCTTATGGTGCGTACTATAGTGGAACCCTACCACAGCCGCGCGGAACCGCCCAAACCCCTACGCCGCATACGGTTGACAGAAAGCGCCAACACCCCACATCTAGAGGCGGTTTAGGACGTCAGCGGCCCTAAAGGCCGCCGGAGAGTATAAGATGAGCGAATCGCTAGGCGTCGGCCTGACCGACAGCGCCGCCCGCCGCATCGCCTTCCTCGCGTCGCGCGAGCCGCAGCCCTCGATGCTGCGCATCGCCGTGCTGGGCGGTGGCTGCTCGGGCTTCCAGTACAATTTCGATTTCGACACCAAGCGTAACGACGACGATGTGGTGATCGAGAAGAACGGCGCCACGGTGCTGATCGACAGCACTTCGCTGGAGTTCATCAAGGGCAGCGAGATCGACTACGTCGACGAGATGGTCGGCGCCTCGTTCCAGGTTCGCAATCCCAACGCGACCTCGTCCTGCGGCTGCGGTAGCTCGTTCGCGGTGTGACGCCTGAGGCGGCGGGCATCCACTTCTGTCATTCCGAGCTCAGCGAGGAATGACAGTGAACGTCTAGCGACGCGTCCGCTAGAATAGCCGGATGAAAATCGCGACCTGGAACATCAACTCCATCCGCAAGCGGGTCGGGAACCTCACGGACTGGCTCAACCGCGCACAGCCGGACATCGTCGTGCTGCAGGAGATCAAGTGCCAGGAGCCGCAATTCCCGCGGCTCGAGATCGAGAGCGCCGGCTACAAATGTGAGGTCGTCGGCCAGAAGACGTTCAACGGCGTCGCCCTGCTCTCGCGCGTGCCGCTGGTCGAGGTGACCGCGCGCGCCCTGCCCGGTGACGACAGCGACGAGCAGGCGCGTTACGTCGAGGCCAGGTTCGCGACCTCGGCCGGGCCGTTGCGGGTCGCCGGCATCTACCTGCCCAACGGCAATCCCTCCAACACCGAGAAGTTCCCCTACAAACTGGGCTTCATGCGCCGCCTCAAGGCGCGCGCCGAAGCGCTGCTGGCCGAGGAGGAGTTGCTGGTGATGGGCGGCGACTACAACGTTTGCCCTACCGACAGCGATGTCTACGATCCGGCGGGCTGGGCCGACGATGCGCTCTGCCGGCCCGAGTCGCGCAACGCCTTTCGCGCCCTGCTCAATCTCGGCATGACCGACGCCTATCGCGCGCTGCATCCGACCGAGCACGCCTACAGTTTCTGGGACTACCAGGCCGGCGCCTGGAACAAGGACAATGGCCTGCGCATCGATCACTGGTTGCTCTCGCCGCAGGCCACCGACCGGTTGCGCGCCTGCGGTATCGATAAGGCCGAACGCGGCCGTGCCGAGCCGTCGGATCACGTGCCGGTGTGGTGCGAGCTCGACGCTGACCTGTTGCGGACTTGAGCGGCGTCTACTCGCTGCCGCCGCCCGAGTCGCCGCCACCCGAATCGCTCGACGACGAATCGCTCGAGGAGGTATCGCCGCTGCCGGACGTCGAATCCGAGTCCGAGGAGGAGTCGTCGCTCAGCAGCGCGGTCGACGAGTCCGACACGCCGTCGGAGGCCGCGAAATAGCGCCACGCCCCGAAGCCCGCGCCGCCGAGCACCACCGCGCCGATGATCCACCAGAGCATCATCCCCTCCCACATTGTCCTTCTCCCCGCGAAGGCGGGGAGAAGGAAGAGATCTACGCCGCCGTCGCGTCCTCGAGATACTGACCCGATTCGAAACGGATGTAAGCGTCCGCCTCGCTGAACGCCGTGCCGGCAGGGTTCTCGCCGCGCGCCACGGCCTCGAGCTGGCGGCGCAGCAGCATGCGCAACATCGACACACCCTGGTCGCTCGACATCAGGTGCTCTTCCGAATGGAAGGTGATCGCGCCCTGGCCGACCTGCGCCTCGGTGTCGCCGGGGAATTGCTGGTGCTCGGCTTCGCTCAGCTGGTCCCAGGTCTTGCCGTTGTACTTCGAGCGGAACTTCTTCAGCTCGCCCGCCTCGCGCACGCGGCCGGCGACGTAGATGCGGTAATGCGTGTCATCGATCGGCAAGGTCCAGCCGATCGACTCGACCATGCCGAAGCGATCACCGACCTGCGGATTGGCGACGACACGCAACGTCGGTAGCGCGGCCTCGGTCACGCGGCGGAAGCTGCGGCCATCGGGCAGCTTTCGCACCGAGGTGGCCTTCACACTGATCGGGCCATACTCGAACTTCACCTTGGGGAAGCCCATCATCATCTGCGCGAATTGCGCGCCGCTGAAGCTGCCGTGCAGGATCGGCACGTGGTACGGGTCGACCACGTTCTCGTAGTGCTGCAGCCAGTTGCAGGGCGCAATCTGGATGCCGCCCGAGCCGATGCTGGAGTCGTCGGTCTCGACGAACTCGCCGGACCCCATCACCTCCAGCGCCTCGTAGCGCGGCAGCACCGGCTTACGCTCGGGTGGGCCCATGTATGCGAAGACCAGACCGTAGCGCTCTTCCACAGGATACCAGGGCTGGCGCACGCGCTGGCATTGCGCACCGGTCGGGTTGGGCTCGCAGGGCATCTCCAGGCAATAGCCCTGCACGTCGAACAGCCAGCCGTGATAGCAGCAACGTATGCCGCGCTCCTCGACCTTGCCGTAGTACAGGGTCGTGCCGCGATGGCAGCAGCGCGGATAAACGAGTCCCGCGCGGCCCTGCCCGTCACGGAACAGGATCAGATCCTCGCCCAGCACCCGCACCGCGCGCGGCGTCGCGTTCGCGTCCGCGGCCAGCCCCACCGGATGCCAGTAGCGCCGCAGCAGCTCGCCCATCGGCGTGCCACGCCCGACATCGGTCAGACGCGCGTCGTAGCTCGGCGCCTTCAGGCCATACGCGGTTCCCTGATCGAGCGTCATCGCATCACTCCACCTTCGCGCCTGAGGCCTTGATCAGCTCGGCCCAGATCGGCGTCTCACGGGTCAGCACAGCGGCCAACTCTTCCGACGTCGAGGCGACCGGCGTCTGGCCCTGCTGGATCATCTTCTCCCGCACGTCGGGCAGCGCGACGGCCACGGCGATCTCGCGCCGCATGCGCGCGATGATCGTCGCCGGCGTGCCCGCCGGCGCGTAAGCCGCCACGAACAGGCGCAAGTCGAAGCCGGGAAAGCCCTGCTCGGCGAAGGTCGCGAGATCGGGCATCGCCGCACCACGCGCCGCGCCGACCGCCGCGATCGGCTTCACGCGGTTGGCCGCGATCTGCGTCTTGGCGCTGGTCGGGCTGGCCCAAGTGATATCGAGCGTGCCGTTGCCGACGTCCTGCAGCGCCGGCACGTCGCCGCGATAGGGCACGTGGCTCCACTGTCCGCCCAGCATCTTCTCGAACAGCAGGCCATAGAGATGGCCCGAGGAGCCGATGCCCCAGCTGCCATAAGTCACCGGCCGGCCCAGCCCCTTGGCCCAGCTGGCCATGCCCTTGAGATCGCCGAACGGCGCGTCCGACTTGGCGCAGACCAGGATCGAACCCAGCGACACCAGGGAGATCGGCACGAGGTCCTTGGCCGGATCAAACGGTAGCTTGGCGTAGAGCGCGGGATTGTTGGTGTGCGTGGAGTTAGTCGTGATCAGCAAGGTGTAGCCATCCGGTGCCGCCTTGGCGACGATCTCCGAGCCGACGATGGTGTTGGCGCCGGGCTTGGGATCGACCAGAACCTGCTGGCCGAGCTTCGCCGCCACCGGCTCGGCGATCACCCGCGCCAGCGCATCGATCGCGCCACCGGCGTTGAACGGCACGACGATACGCACGGGTTTGGACGGCCACGCGTCCTGCGCCCGGGCGGGAAGCGCACCGGCTACCAAGGTGGCGCCCAGTATCGTACGGCGACTGATCGCCTTCATCGTGTTCCTCCCATCCTCGGACCACGTTCCCCCGCGCGGAATGGCGCGTCAACTAGGCAAGCCGGGACGACGACGGCGATCTATAGTGAGGACCGGACAGCAAGGGAGCGACGCCATGAAGTCGGCGCTGTGCAAGGATCTCGGTATCGAGTTTCCCCTCTTCGCTTTCAGCCATTGCCGCGACGTGGTGGCGGCCGTGACCAACGCCGGCGGCATGGGCGTGCTGGGTGCCGTCGGCCACACGCCGCAATCCCTCGACATCGAGCTGCGCTGGATCGACGAGAAAGTGAAGGGCAGGCCCTACGGCGTCGATCTGCTCGTGCCCAACAAGATGGAAGCCAAGGACGGTGGCGTCACCGCGGCCGAACTCGAGGCGCGCATACCGCCGGAGCATCGCAAGCACATCAGCGGCCTGCTCGAACGCCATGGCATCGATACGACCGGCCTGTGGGACGCGGCCCCGCCCGGCTCCTACGGTGAGAACCTTCGGGAGTCGGGCGCCGCGGCTCTGCTCGACGTCGCCTTTACGCATCCGATCGGGTTGGTGGTCAACGCGCTGGGCGTGCCGCCACCGACGATGTTCGAGCACGCCCGCGCCAAGGGCGTACCTGTTGGCGCGCTGACCGGCTCCAAGGAACACGCGCTGCGCCACGCGCAGGCGGGCGTCGATATCCTCGTCGTCGCCGGCACCGAGGCCGGTGGCCATTGCGGCGAGATCTCGACCCTGGTGCTGATCCCCGAGGTGCTGCAGGCGGTCGAACCCTACCCCAATGTGCGCGTGCTGGCCGCCGGCGGCATCGCCACCGGCCGCCAGATGGCCGCGTGCATGGCCATGGGCGCGCATGGCGCGTGGACTGCGTCGGTGTGGCTGACGACCGCCGAGGCCGAGACCAGCCCAACGGTGAAGCAGAAGATGCTGGCGGCGACGTCGCGCGACACCGTGCGCTCGCGCAGTCGCACCGGAAAGTACACACGCCAACTGCGCTCGCCCTGGACGGACGCCTGGCAAGCCGAGGGCGCGCCTGATCCACTGCCCATGCCGCTGCAGGGTCTCGCCGTGCGCCGCGCTTTCGCGCGCATCGATCAGCTCGCGGAAAGCGGTCACCCCGGCGCCAAGGCGCTGGCCACCTACTATGTCGGCCAGGCCGTCGGTTTGATGAACACCGAGCAATCGGCGCGCAGCGTGGTCTACGACTTCATGCAGGACTACGCCGAGGCGGTGGAGCGGCTGTCGGGGACGGTAGCGGAGTGATGCTGTCATCCCGAGCGCAGTGAGGGATCTAGACCAACCCTAGATCCCTCGCGTCGCTCGGGATGACAGATAGCAATCAGATATCGGCGAAGACGTGGCTTTCTTTCTTCGCGCCGGGATGCGTCAGCGCGCCGTCGACCGCCGGGCCGACGAGCTGCGCGTACTTCCACAGCGCGCCCGCCGTGTAACCGTTCTTCTTTGGCTTCCACTTCTTGGCGCGCGCCTTGAGTTCCTTGGCCGAAAGCTCGACGTCGAGGCGGCCCTTGATCGCGTCGATGACGATGATGTCGCCGTTCTTCAGGAGACCGATCGGGCCGCCGACCTGCGCCTCCGGCCCGACATGGCCGACACAGAAGCCGCGCGTACCGCCGGAGAAGCGGCCGTCGGTGATCAGCGCCACCTTCTCGCCGACGCCAAGGCCGTAGAGCGCCGCCGTGGTCGACAGCATCTCGCGCATGCCCGGCCCGCCCTTGGGGCCTTCGTAGCGGATGACGATGACCTCGCCTTCCTTGAACTTGCCCTTCACCACCGCGTTGAACGCCTCTTCCTCGCTGTCGAAGCAGCGCGCCGGTCCGCGGAAGACGAGACGCTGCATGCCCGCGACCTTCACGATCGCACCGTCAGGGGCCAAGGTGCCCTTGAGGCCGACCACGCCGCCGGTCGGCGTGATGCAGTTCTTCACGCGATAGACGACATCCTGGTCCTCGGGGAACTTCACGTCCTTGTGGTTCTCCGCCAAGGTCTTGCCGGTGACGGTGAGGCACTCGCCATGCAGCAGGCCGTTGTCGAGCAGTTCCTTGATCACCACGGGGATGCCGCCGATGCGGTACATGTCGAGCGCGACGTACTTGCCGCCCGGCTTGAGGTCGGCGATGTACGGCGTCTTCTTGAAGATCTTCGCCACGTCGTGCAGGTCGAACTTGATGCCGCATTCATGCGCCATCGCCGGCAGGTGCAGCGCGGCGTTGGTCGAGCCGCCGGTGGCGGCGACGACGGTCGCGGCGTTCTCGAACGCCTCGCGGGTGCAGATGTCGCGCGGGCGGATGCCCAGGCGCAGCAGGTTCATCACCGCCTCGCCCGACGCCGTCGCGTACTCGTCGCGCGACTCGTAGGGCGCCGGCGAGCCGGCCGAGCCGGGCAGCGCCAGGCCGATCGCCTCGGAGACACAGGCCATGGTGTTGGCGGTGAACTGACCGCCGCAGGAGCCGGCCGACGGGCAGGCTGCGCACTCCATCTCGTGCAGGTCGGCGTCGGTGAACTTGCCGGCGGCGTGCATGCCGACGCCCTCGAAGACATCGACCACGGTGATATCCTTGCCGCGGAACTTGCCGGGCAGGATCGAGCCGCCATACATGAACACCGACGGCACGTTGAGCCTGAGCATCGACATCATCATGCCGGGCAGCGACTTGTCGCAGCCGGCCAGGGTCACCATCGCGTCGTAACAATGGCCGCGCATGGTGAGCTCGACCGAGTCGGCGATCAGGTCGCGGCTGGCGAGCGACGATTTCATGCCCTGGTGGCCCATAGCGATACCGTCGGTCACCGTGATGGTGGTGAACTCGCGCGGCGTACCGCCGGAACGGTCGACGCCGATCTTCACCGCCTGTGCCTGACGATTGAGCGCGATGTTGCAGGGCGCCGCTTCGTTCCAGCAGGTCGCGACGCCGACCAGCGGCTGGCCGATCTGCTTCTCGTTCAACCCCATGGCGTACAGGTACGAGCGGTGCGGTGCGCGCTCCGGCCCGACCGTGGTGTAGCGGCTGGGCATCTTCGACTTATCGAGCGTCGGGTTGGGATGCAGCGTGGGCTTCTTCGCCTTGGCCTTGGCCGGCTTCTTCATCGCGTGAACTCCTGGACGTACATGGGCTGGGTCGGCACGCACCATACCCGCGCCACCGCGGGCAAATCCAGAACGGTGTCCGGCGTCACGGCGTGACGCAGGCCATCGCCTTGGCGCACTGGCCGGACGGGCAGGTGCGCTGGAAGTGGGTGCGCCATTCGGATTCCCGCTGGCCCGTCCATTTCTGGACGGGCCCCATCAGCACCAGGCGCAGGGCGCCGGCGCAGCCGCCCTGGCGGTCGGCGACCACGTCGCAGGTCGCCCGGCCGCAGGCTGTCTTAGCGCGGCGGCCGGCTTCTGCTTTAGATGGGCCTGTAGCCGTGGTGATCGCCGATCCGGCGGAGTCGGCGGCGACCGCGACCCAGCCGCCGGCCTGCCCATGGGCGCCACCGACGGACAGCGCCGTCAGCAAACCGACAACGAGTGCAAGCGCCGATCTCATCCGTCCTCCGACTGCCCCGCGATCTAGCATGACAGCCGCCCGACCGCACGGCTCGCCGCGCGGCGGATCGCCCGCTAGAGTGCCGACAGGGGACCGACAGAAAGAATCGCGTGGAACTCTGGATACCGATCACCATCGGCGCGGCGCTGTTTCAGACCATCCGCACCGCGCTGCAGCAGAAGCTCAAGGCCCAGCTCAGCACCAACGGCGCGAACTTCGTGCGCTACGTCTATGGCGCGCCGTTGTCGATCCTGATGCTCGTGCTGCTGCTGACTCTGGGCAACCGCGTGCTGCCGGACTGGGACTGGCGCTTCGTCGCCTGGGCGGCGCTGGGCGGCATGGGGCAGATCATCGCCACCTCGCTGCTGATCTACACCTTCGAGCTGCGCAACTTCACGGTCGGCACCGCCTACTCCAAGACCGAGACCATCCAGATCGCGCTGTTCGGCACGCTTTTCCTGAACGCCCATCTCGGCTGGCTAGCCTGGGTCGGCATCGCCATCTGCCTGGTGGGCGTGCTGGTGCTGTCGGTAAAGGGCGATACCAAGGGCCTGCGCTCGATCATCATGGGCTGGACACAGAAGGCGGCGCTGGTCGGCGTCGCCGCCGGTACCTTCTTCAGCGTCGCCGCGCTGGGAATCCGTCAGGCCATCGAGGCGCTGCCCTCCGGCGACTTCATGATCAAGGCGATCTTCACCCTGGCGCTGATGAACACCATCCAGACCGTGGTAATGGGCGCCTGGCTGCTGGCGCGCGAACCCGGCGAGGTCAGCCGCGTGATCAAGAGCTGGCGCACCTCGAGCATCGTCGGCTTCACCAGCGTCATGGGCTCGGCCGGCTGGGCGCTGGGCTTCGCCCTGCAGAACCCGGCCCTGGTACGCGCCGTGGGCCAGGTCGAGCTGGTCTTCACCTTTCTCGCCAGTCGCTACATGCTGCACGAGCGCCCGAGCCTGGGCGAGTTCAGCGGCGCGATCCTCGTGGTCGGCGGCGTGGTGATGGTTCTGTTGGGACGGTAGACAGATGAAAACCAACGCGCTCCAAGGTATCCGCGTCCTCGATTTCACCACGACGATCGCCGGGCCGCATTGTACGCGGCTGCTCGCCGATCTCGGCGCCGAAGTGATCAAGATCGAAGCGCCCGAGGGCGACATGATGCGCACGCGCCCGCCTCTGCGGAACGGCGCGTCGGGCGTCTTCACCTACCTCAACGCCGGCAAACGATCGGTGGTGCTCGACCTGAAGAACAAATCGGCGATCGCGGCGGTCAAGCGCATGGTCGCCGGCGCTGACATCCTGGTCGAGAACTTCCGCCCCGGCGTGATGAAGCGGCTGGGCCTCGACTACGAGCAGCTGAAAGCGATCAAGCCCGATCTGATCTACGCCGCGATCTCGGGCTACGGCCAGACCGGCCCGTCTGCCGAACTGCCGGCCTACGCGCCGATGATCCACGCCGCCTCGGGCTATGAGATCGCCCATATGAGCTACCAGCAGGACCGCGATCGTCCCGACAATTGCGGCGTGTTCTTTGCCGACTTCAACAGCGGCTCCTATTGCTTCGGCGCGATCATGGCGGCGCTCTATCAGCGCAAGACCACCGGAATCGGCCAGATGATCGACGTATCGATGGTCGAGACCATGCTCGGCGTGCTGATGGGCGAGGTCATGCGCACGCAGGTGCATATCGATCCGCCGAGCCGGCCGATGTTCGGGCCGGTGCGTACCAAGACCGGCTACGTCATGCCGGCTGTGGCGAGCGAGAAGACATTCCAGGGCCTGTGCCATGCCGCCGGCCGCCCCGACTGGATCACCGATCCGCGCTTCGCCAAGTACACCGATCGCCGCAACAATTGGGGCGAGTATGTCGACGAGTTGGAGAAGTGGTCGACCCGGCACAGCGTCGAGGAGGTCATGGCGGCCTTCGAGGCCAATGGCGTGCCGGCCTCGCGTTATCGCAGCGTGCCCGAGGTGATGGCCGACCCGCAGACCGCCCATCGCCGTGTCCTGCAGCCGGTCGCCGACGCCGGTGGCACGCTGCAGGTCGTGGCCGCACCCTTCCGGATGTCCGAAGCCGACACCTCGGTGAAGAACTTCTGCGCCGACCTCGGCCAGAACACCAAGGACGTGCTGCGCTCCTTCGGCCTGAGCGACGGCGAGATCAAGGCCGCGACGGGCTAAACCGGCGGCGGTAGGCGGCAGGCGAGACGCCGAGCGCGCGGCGGAAGCTGGCGCGGAAGGTCTCCGGCGAGCCGAAGCCGCATTGCCGGGCCACCTCGACCATCGACAGCATCGTGCCCTCCAGCAGTTCGCGCGCCCGCACGAGGCGCGCCTGGCGCAGCCAGGCGAGCGGCGACGTGCCGGTCGCCGCCTCGAAGTGCCGGAAGAACGACCGGCCGCTCATCGCCGACTGCGCGGCCAACGCGCCCACGCCGATCCGTCGATGCAGGTTGCGCCGCGCCCAATCGAGCGTGGCGGAAATCGTGCGGCCCGAACGCACGCTGACCGGCGCCTCTACCAATTGCGGCTGATCACCCGCGCGATGCGGTGACATCACCAGGCGGCGCGCGACCATCGCCGCGACACGCGCGCCGAAATCATTCCGGATCACGGCCAGACCGGCGTCGATGCCGGCGGCGCTGCCCGCCGAGGTCGTGATCGCGCCGTCCTCGACGTAGAGCGCCGCGCGATCGACGCTGACCCTGGGAAACGCCCGCTCGAGCTCGTCGATGTATCGCCAATGCGTGGTGGCGCGCCGCCCATCGAGCAGCCCGGCATGGCCGAGCACGAAAGCGCCGGAGCAGATCGTCAAGAACCGCGTACCGGCGTCGGCCGCATCGCATAGCGCCGCGAGCAGCCGTCGCGGCGGCGGTTCACGATGATCGCGCCAGCCCGGCAAGACGATGAGGGACGCGTCGCGCAGGCCGGCAAGGTCCGTCTCGGCCGCCACTGTCACGCCACCCGAGCCGCGCAAGCGCCGCCCGTCGACGCCGACGACGCGGCTGACGTACCACGGCACGTCGAGCTCCGGTCGCGGCAAGGCGAAGAGCTCGAGCGCGATGCCGTACTCGAACGTACACAGGCCGTCATAGGCGAGGATGGCGGCCAGCGGTCGCGTCTGGTGCGCATCGCGGCGCGTTCGAATCGCCTGGGCGGAACTGTGATCGAAGGGCATGGCTGTTCCGGATCGATTGTCGTCGGTCGTCGATAGGTTGGACGCCACGCGCGGCGCGGCGGAACTTGGCGCGAATCCACCGGATATTGGCGCCAGGCGATCTGCGATGGAAGCGGCGCCACGTCTACGCTCGCCGCGCCATGACACCCCATCTCCACATCGGCAATCGCAACTACTCCAGCTGGTCGCTGCGCCCCTGGCTTTGCCTGCGCTGGGCCGGCATCGCGTTCGACGAGAAGCTGATCGAGCTCGACCAGCCGGGTTACGGCGCCGAGGGAATCACCGCGGTGCGCGCCGTCTCGCCCAGCGGCAAGGTGCCCGCCCTACGGGTCGGCGCCACGACCATCTGGGACAGCCTCGCCATCGCCGAATGGGCGGCCGAGGGCGGAACCCCCGGGGCGTTGCTGCCCGTCGATCGCGAACGCCGCGCCGTGATCCGGGCGGCCTGCGCCGAGATGCATTCCGGCTTCCCGGCCCTGCGCCGCGACCTGCCGATGAACATCCGCCGCCGCTGCGTGGCGACCGATCTGCCCGAGGATACGTGGCGCGACATCGAGCGCGTCGAGCGCCTGTGGTCGGCGTTGCGCGCCGCCAACGCCACCGATGGACCATGGCTGTTCGGCGCCCGCTCCATGGCCGACGCCTTCTACCTGCCGGTGGCGACGCGCTTTCGTACTTACGCCGTCGCGCTCTCGAAGGCGGCGCAAGCGTATTGCGAGACGGCTTTCGCCGACGCGGCATTCCGCGACTGGGAAACGCGCGTTCTCGCCGAACCGGTCGTGCGCTTCTCGCGAGCGCCGATCGACTCGCTGTACGAGACACGGGATTGATCGACGCCGCGAGCGCATCGCGCCTGCTGACCTTGGGCGCACTGTGGGGCGGCTCCTTCGCGCTGGTCGCCATGGCCGTGCCGTATCTCGGACCCGTGGCCCTGATCGCGCTGCGCCTAGGATTGGCCGCGCTGTTCCTCGCCTTGGTCGCCGTTGTCCTGCGTCGACAGCTCAACACGCGGCGCGACGCCGGCCATTTCCTGCTGGTCGGCACCCTGAACTCCGCGTTGCCCTTCCTGCTGTTCGCCTACGCCGCGCTGACCCTGCCCGCCTCGCTGCTGGCGTTGTTCAACGCGCTGGCACCCGCCTTCACCGCCGGGCTGGCCGCGCTGTGGCTGCGCACGCCGATCGCGCGCTCGGTCGCCCTTGGGCTGATGCTCGGGTTCGCCGGTGTGGCGATCCTGTCGGCTGAAGCCATCCTGGAGTCGCGGGTCGTGGGCGACGTCACGCGCATCGCCAGCGCCCTGGCCGCGGCGCTGGTCGCCCCATTTCTCTATGGCGTGGTCGGCGTCTACCTGAAGGCACGCACGATCCGCACCGATGCTTTCGACAACGCGTTGGGGGCTATGATCGCGGCGTCGCTCGTGGCCGCGCCTCTGGTGCCGCTGTCGCCGCCGACAGCCTTCCCGCCACCCGCCATCTGGCTCGCCGCTGGCGCGCTGGGCGTGCTGTGCACCGGCGCCGCCTACCTGCTGAACTTCCGCCTGATCGCCGATATCGGCCCGACCCGGGCGATGACCGTCACCTACCTCATCCCGCTGTTCGGCGCGCTGTGGGCGGTCCTGTTGCTCGACGAGCGCATCCGCCCCGGCCTGCTGCTGGGCGGCCCGCTGATCCTCGCCGGCACGGCGCTGGCGACCGACCTGCTGCGACTGCCCGGCGGCCGGCCGCCACTAGTACGCTAGGAGGCGCCTGAACATCCCCGGGAGAAATTTCGCCTGGCCGCCGGGGATCGGCGCGTTGAGCAATCCGTACCTCCTGTCAGACCAGCCGAATTTCCGGCGGTCATGAAGGAGTTCAGGACCATGCGATTCGGCAAAAATGGCGCCCTCGCCGCTGCCTCGGCGATCCTGGTCGCCCTGATCGCGACGGCTCCGGCCGTCGCCCGCGATTTCGACAACAACCCGCCGGGCTGGCGTGGCGGCCCGGGCACCAACTGGGAGAACCCGCCCGGCCCGCGCGGTGGTCCGGGTGCCTCGCCCGACCGGCGCTGGGGCTACTTCCACGACCGCGACAACAACCCGCCCGGCTGGCGCGGCGGTCCCGGTACCAACTGGGAAAACCCGCCGGGCCCGCGCGGTGGTCCGGGTGCCTCACCCGACCGGCGCTACGGTTACTTCCGCGACCGTGACAACAATCCGCCTGGCCCGCTTGGTGGCCGCGGCACCAACTGGGAAAACCCGCCCGGCCCGCGTGGTGGCCCCGGCGCCTCGCCCGACCGGCGCTACGGTTACTTCCGCGACCGTGACAACAATCCGCCTGGCCCGCTCGGCGGTCGCGGCACCAACTGGGAAAACCCGCCGGGCCCGCGCGGCGGCCCGGGCACCTCGCCCAACCGGCGCGGCTGGCGCTGAGTGAAAGCGGGCGGGACCACACGGTCCCGCCCGTTTCACGCCTACAGCGTGCCGCTGGCCGTGATCATGCCGGGCTTGCGGGTGCGGAAATTGTTTACCAGATGTGACAGCAGACGATCGGTGTCGAGCTGCTCGGCGTTGCCCGACGTGATCGACCGCTCTGGATCGCTGGCGGCGGCAATCGGCACGAAACGCGCCTCGCGGGGATCGAAGGCTGACAGCTCGCCGTTGCGAAAATCGAAGTGCCAGCCATGGATGGCGATGGTTCCCGCTTGGACCTTCTCGCGCACCCAGGGGAACGTCAGTACGTTACCCATGGAGACGACCACACCGGCCTGCTCGACCGCCTTCTGAGTCGCCACCGCATCGAGCTCGGGCGCGCCCAGTCGCACCGTGTCGGCGGCGCGGCGAACAATCTCGGTCCATGGCTTGAGGAACTCGAACTGCGCCAGCGTCGCGTCGTCTTCGGCCAGAAGTGCGCGCATGCCGCCGCACAGCGCGTGGCCCAGCACGACGATGTGCTCGACGCCCAGCGCACGCACGCCGAACTCCAACGCCGCGCTGGTGCCGTGGTGGCGGCCGTCCGGCTCGTAGGGCGGCACGATCGCGGCGACATTGCGAATGGTGAAGATGTCGCCCGGTTTCGTGCTGGTGAGGATGCCAGGGTCCACCCGGGAATCGACGCAGGCGACGATCAGGACCTTGGGCTGCTGCCCCTCGCGCGCCAAGCGCTCGAACAACGGTTGATTTTCGCGCCAGTAGCCGGCGCGAAAATCGACGAAGCCTTCGATCAGGCGTTTGAGGACACTCATGAGTTCAACAGATCATTCCGGTTTCACGCCGGCGGCCCGCACTGCCGGCACCCACTTGTCGATTGAGGCCTTGAGCGTCGCGGCCAACGCCTCGGGCGTCGACTCGGCCTTGCCCGGGACGACGACGGCGAGCTCGGCCAGGCGTTTGCTGATCGCCGGATCGGCCAGGGTCTCGGTCAGCACGGCGTTGAGCTTGTCGATGATCGCCTTGGGCGTGCCCTTGGGCGCAAAGAAGCCGTTCCAGATCTCAACCTCGTAGCCCGGCAGGCCGGCCTCGTCGATCGTCGGCACGTCGGGTAGCACGTCGAGCCGCTTCTTGGTCGACACGCCCAGCGCCATGATGTTGCCGCCCTTGATCTGCGCCAGTACGTTGACTGCCTGGTCGACCATGTAATCGAACTGGCCGGCGACGAGATCGTTCAGCGCCGGTGCGGTGCCCCTGTAGGGGATCTCCAGCACGTTGACCTTCATCATGCTGTTGAGCATCAGACCGCCCAGATGCGAGGCCGCGCCGATACCGGCCATGCCGTACTGCACCTTGGCTTCGTTGGCCTTCACATAGGCGGCAAATTCCTTGAAGTCCTTCACCGGCAGGCCCTTCTTGGCCACCAGCACCATCGGGTTGGTGCCGCCCAGCCCGATCGGCTCGAAATCCTTCACGCTGTCGTAGGGTAGCGACTTGTAGAGCGCGATGTTGACCGCCAGCGTGCCCATGTGGGTAAAGGCCAGCGTGTAGCCGTCGGGGGCCGCGCGCGCGGCCTTGGCGACGCCGATGGTGCCGCCGGCGCCGCCGACATTGTCGACGATGATCTGCTGGCCGAGCTTCTCGGACATCTTGGCGCTGAGGATACGCGCCAGCGCGTCGGTCGGGCCGCCCGCCGCGAAGGGCACGACCACGGTGATGGTCTTGGCGGGATAGTTGGCCTGGGCCAAGGCCTGGCCCGAGAGGCCTAGGACAACGGCGGCCGTGGCGGCGGCGATGAGACGGCGCGAGATCATGGGTTTCCTCCTGAGACGGAGCAGCTGCGGGCGCGGGCCTAGAGGATGCGGTGCAGTTCGTCAATCACCTGGCGTGAGGACTCCTCGGGCAGGTAGTGGCCGCCGGGCAGCGCCTTGCCTGTGATCGCCGCCGCCGCCCAGGGCGCGAAATCGACGATCGGATTGAACATCTTGGCGATCATGCCGTTCTCGGCCCACAGCGCGTGGATCGGGCAGCGCGTGCGCTTTCCATCGGGCGCGAGATCAGCGCGATCGTGCTCGAGGTCGATGCTGTCGGCGGCGCGGTAGTCCTCGCACATGGCGTGGATCGTGCCGGGCAGCTTGGCGCAGCGGATATACTCGGCGATCGCCGCCGGCTCGTGCACGATCGGCGCGCGCCAGCGCTGGCCCAGCATCCAGGGCATGTAGAAGTCAATGTCGTGCTCGATCAGCTTCTCCGGGAATGGATAGGGCTGAATCAGGAAGAACCAATGGAAGTAGCGCGTCGCCAGTTCGCGGTTGGTCGCCTCGTAGATCGTCAGCGTGGGTGAAATGTCGATCGGCACGAAGAGGCGCACGGCGTCGGGATGGTCGAGGCACAGCCTATGTCCCACCCGGCCACCGCGATCGTGCCCGACCAGCGCGAAGCGCTCGAAGCCAAGCGCGCGCATCAGCGCCACCATGTCGGCCGCCATGGCGCGCTTGCAGTACGTCTCGTGCTTGTCGTCGCCTTCGGGCTTGTCGCTGTCGCCATAGCCGCGCAGATCGGCGCAGACGATCGTAAAGCGCTCGGCCAGCACGGGCGCCACCTTGTGCCACATGAACAACGTCTGCGGATGGCCGTGCAGCATCAGCACAGGCGGCCCCTTGCCGCCCATCACGTAGTGGATCTCGCCCTGCCCGCCTGCCATGGGCACGCGGGCACGGCGCCGCTCGAATCCCGGGAACATCGTCAGATCCACTCCTCGAGCATCGGGTCGTCGCCCCTCTCTATGACCGCGCGCATGCGTGTTAGCGCCGGCGCACGCAACTGGGCCTTTACGCGTGCGTAGCCCGGTGCCTTGGCGAGCGTAGTGGCCATCATGCGGGCGGCGTCGAGAAGCGCGCCGACCTCGACGACGTGATCCACAATCCGCATCGCTGTCGCGCCATTGGCGTCTAGGATGCGGCCGGTCAGCATCAGATCGCGGCGCACCGATGGATCGAGCGAATCCTCCAGCACGATCAGCGGCACTGCTGGATAGGGAATGTTCGCCGCTACCTCGGCCAGCGCGAAACGGGCGTGCTCGCGCGCCGCGACACGGAAATCGCAGGCCATCGCCAGCACCATGCCGCCACCGATCGCCGGGCCGTTGACTGCGGCGACGACCGGGAACGGCAAGGCATAGAGCGCCGAGGCCATCCGGTTGATGTTACCGACCATGACGCGCTTGGCCTCGGCGTCGTAGCCCGGCACCACCTTGAGATTCACCCCGGCGCAGAAGGCGCGGCCGGCACCGGTGACGATGGCCGCGCCGACGCCGCTCATCGCCCGCAGCGTGTCGAGCCGCGCGATCAGCGCCTCGGTGAAGTCGATGTCGACCGCGTTGGCCGGCGGCGCATCGAAAGTCAGCGTCGCCAGGCCATCGCTGATGTCGAGGCTGACCGGCATGGTCAGGCCGTCTTCACCGCCTCGACCAGCGCGCGCGTCAGGTCCTTGGTGCCGCCGTTGCCGCCGAGGTCGGGCGTCTTGGGACCGCCGCCGGCGAGCACGGTCTCGATCGCGCGCACGATGGCGTCGGCGGCGTCCTTGTGGCCGAGATGCTCCAGCATCATCGCGCCCGACCAGACCTGGCCGATCGGATTGCAGATGCCCTTCCCGGCGATGTCGGGGGCCGAGCCGTGCACCGGCTCGAACATCGAGGGGAACAGGCGCTCCGGGTTGATGTTGCCGCTGGGCGCGATGCCGATCGAGCCGACCACCGCTGGCCCGAGGTCGGAAAGGATGTCGCCGAACAGGTTGCTGCCGACCACGACGTCGAACCAGTGCGGGTTGCGCACGAAGTGCGCGGTGAGGATATCGATGTGGAAGACGTCGGTGGTCACGCCCGGGTAGTTCTTGGCCATCGCCGCGAAGCGCTCGTCCCAGTAGGGCATCGAGAAGATGATGCCGTTGGACTTGGTGGCGGAGGTGACGTGCTTGCGCTTGCGCCTGGTCGCCATCTCGAAGGCGTACTTCATGATGCGGTCGGTGCCGATGCGGGTGAAGACCGCCTCCTGCACCACGAACTCGCGATCGGTGCCCTCGAGCATGCGGCCGCCGATCGAGGAGTACTCGCCCTCGGTGTTCTCGCGCACGACGTAGAAGTCGATCTCGCCCGGCTTGCGGCCCGCCAGCGGGCACGAGACGCCCTCGAACAGGCGCACCGGCCGCACGTTGGCGTATTGATCGAAGCCGCGGCGGATCGGAATCAGAAGCCCCCAAAGCGAAATGTGATCCGGCACACCAGGCCAGCCCACGGCGCCGAGGAAGATCGACTCGAAGGGCTTGAGCTGGTCGAGCCCATCCTTCGGCATCATTTCCCCAGTCTTGCTGTAGCGCTCGCAGCTCCAGTCGAATTCGGTCCATTGGAACTCGACACCGAAGCGCCGGCCAGCGGCCTCGACCACCTCGATGCCCGCCGGCACCACTTCCTTGCCGATACCATCGCCGGCGATCACCGCGATTCTGTGCTTCGACGCCATATCCCGCTCCCACATTCCGTTGCGCGCAGGCTTAGCCAATTTCCCGCGCCGACGCGACGGCGCATTGCCGCTTGGCGGTTCGGCGCGCATAGGACGCTTGACCTCGACGCAGCGCTGTATGGTTGCCCCCATCCACCCGGCCGTCCATGATGAATGGGCATTCAGCTTCCACCGGCCGCTCGGGAGAACGCCATGGATTACGACCTCAAGATCGTCGGCGGCGAGATCGTCGACGGCAGCGGCAAGGCGGCCTTCAAAGGCGATGTTGGCGTCAAGGACGGCAAGGTTGTCGCCCTGGGCAAGGCCGAGGGCCAGGCCGCCCGCACCGTCGACGCCAAGGGCCGCGTCGTGGCACCAGGCTTCGTCGACGTCCACACTCACTACGACGCGCAGATCCTGTGGGACCGCGGCGCCAGTATCTCGCCGTGGCACGGCGTGACCAGCGCCGTCATGGGCAATTGCGGCTTCGGCGTTGCGCCCACGCGGCCGGCCGACCGCAAGCGCATCATGCAGACCCTGGAGAACGTCGAGGGCATGAGTCTCGCGGCGCTCGAAGCCGGGTTGGGCGACGACTGGGGCTTCGAGAGCTTCCCGCAATATCTCGATACGCTGGAGAGAAGCGGCAGCGCCATCAACCTCGGCGTCTTCGTCGGCCACACGCCGCTGCGCCTGCACACCATGGGCGAGGCCTCGACCGAGCGCGCCGCGACGGCCGAGGAAATCGACACCATGCGCCGCACGGTGCTCGAGGCCGTGAAGGCGGGCGCGCTGGGCTTCGCCACCTCCAAGGCGATCACCCACAACGGCTACGCGGGCCGGCCCGTGCCCAGCCGGCAGGCGAGCTACGAGGAGATCGAGACCCTGGCGAGCGCCGCCAAGGAAGGCGGCGCGCCGCTGATGCAGGTCACCTTCGGCAAGGAGTTCTTCATCGAGGAGATGTCGAAGCTGTCGCGCGAGCGCGGCATCCGCGTCACCTGGACCGCGCTGCTGGCCGGCCTCACCGGACCGGGCTCGCACCGCAAGTATCTCGACAAGACCTGGGAGCACAAGAAATCCGGCGCCGACGTGATCCCGCAAGTGAGCTGCCGGCCTTTGTTCTTCGAGTTCAACTGGGCGAGCCCCTTCCCGTTCGAGTCGATGAAGCTGTTCAACCAGCTCGCCGCCGAGGAGGCCAAGAGCCCGGGCGCGCGCATCCGCGCCTATCGCGACCCGGCGTTCCGCAACAGTGTCAACGAGCAGCTCCTGCCGTTCCTGCGGACGTGGGCGGAGCGCTCGACCATCACCTGGTCGCCCAAGGATCGCAGCCTGGAGGAGCAACCGTTGCTCGCCGCGGCGCGCAAGGCCGGCAAGAGCCCGCTCGACTTCGCGCTCGACCTGGCCCTCGACGCCAACCTCGAGCCGCGCCTGCGCATCGCGCTGATCAACCACGACGAGGCCGAGGTCGAGGAATTGCTGAAGGATGGCAACACCGTCGTCGCCCTGTCCGACGCCGGCGCACACGCCAGCCAGCTCTGCGACGCTTGCTACTCAACCTATTTCCTCGCCAAGTGGGTGCGCGAGAAGCGCGTCTTCGGCCTCGAGCAGGGCGTGCACATGCTGACGCAGCGTCCGGCCGAGCTGTTCGGCATCAAGGATCGTGGCCTGCTCGCGCTCGGCCGGCCGGCCGACATCGTCGTCTTCGATCCGACCACGGTGGCACCGACGCCGCTGCGTCGCGTCTACGACCTGCCCGGCGGCGCCGACCGCCTGGTGGCCGACGCCATCGGTATCGATGCCGTGGTGGTCAACGGCGCGCTGATCCGCCAGCACGACAAGGACGTGCTCGGCGCCAACGACCGTCTGCCCGGCCGCGTGCTGCGGCACGGCCGCGCGGCGTGACAATGATTCTCCCTCCCCACGAAGGGGATCACTTGTAGCGTTTTTCTCCCTCTCCCCGCTTGCGGGGAGAGGGAGGCAAAGGAAGAGCGAGCGTTGAGGGAGGGCGTCATGGTGGCGCGATTCGATCTCGTTGTCCGGGGCGGCACGGTGCTCGACGGCACGGGTGGCCCGGCGATTGCGGGTGATGTCGCGATCCTCGATGGCAAGGTCGCCGCGATCGGCCGCTTCGACGGCGTTGGCCGCGAGGAGATCGACGCGCGCGACAAGCTGGTGACGCCTGGCTTCGTCGACGTCCACACTCACTACGACGGCCAGATCACCTGGGAGGACACTTTCGCGCCTTCCTCGACCCACGGCGTGACGACGGTGCTGATGGGCAATTGCGGCGTCGGCTTCGCGCCCTGCCGTCCCGCCGATCGCGACATGCTGATCAAGGTGATGGAAGGCGTCGAGGACATCCCTGAGATCGTCATGGCCGAAGGGATCCCGTGGAACTGGGAGACCTTCCCGCAATATCTCAACGCGCTGTCCACGCGCCACGCCGATATCGACTTCGCCACCCAGGTGCCGCACGCGCCGGTGCGGGTCTATGTCATGGGCGAGCGCGGCGCGCGACGCGAGCCGTCGACCGCTGAGGACATGGCCGCGATGGCCAGTATCGTGCGCGAGGGCGTCGAGGCCGGCGCGCTGGGCTTCACCACCTCGCGCACCTTGTTCCACCGTCTGATCAGTGGCGAGTTGATCCCCACCAGCACGGCGGCCGAAGACGAGCTGCGCGCCATCGCCAAGGCGATGGGCGCCGCCGGCAAGGGCGTGATCCAGCTGATCGACGACTTCGCCGATTGCGACGACGACGGCGCCAGCGAATTCGCTATGCTACGCCGCGTCGTCGAGGCATCGGGCCGGCCGCTGTCGTTCACCCTGCTCGACATCACCTCGCTGGGCAGCCGCTGGCGCTCCCTGCTGCGCCAGATCGAACGCGCCCATCGCGACGGCCTGCCGATGCGCGGCCAGGTCGCCGGCCGTCCGGCCTCGGTGCTTTACGGCCTCGACCTCTCCTATCACCCGTTCTCGACCTGCCCGAGCTACGCGCCGATCGCGGCGCTGCCGCTCGACCAGAAGGTGGCGGCGCTGCGCGATCCGGCGATGCGCGCGCGCTTGCTGGTGGAGGATCCGGTCTATGCCAACCCGCGCCTGCTCGCCTTCATGCGCAACGTCGAGGCGATGTTCGAGCTCGGCGATCCGCCAGACTACACGCCGCCGCGCGAGCGGCGCGTCGACGTACGCGCCAAGGCACTGGGCGTCACACCGCTGGAGCTGGCCTACGACCTGCTGGTCCAGGGCGACGGCCGCACCATCCTCTACCAGCCCGCCGCCAACTTCACCGATTGCTCAGATGCGGCGATGGAAGAGATGTTGCGCCACCCGCAGACCATCGTCGCGCTGGGCGACGGCGGCGCGCATTACGGCATGATCTGCGACGCCAGCTATCCGACGCACGCGCTGACCTATTGGACGCGCGACCGGGCGGGCGAGAAACTCGAGCTGCCGTGGATCGTGCGCCGGCTCGCCCGTGATCCCGCGCTCGCAGTCGGGCTGGGCGATCGCGGCGCGCTGCTGCCCGGACTGAGGGGCGACCTCAACGTCATCGACCACGACCGGCTGGCTTGCGCCGCGCCGGCACCGGTCTACGACCTGCCCGGCGGCGCACGTCGCCTGCGCCAACCCGCCCGCGGCTACGAGGCCACCGTGGTCTCGGGCGTCGTCACCTATCGCGACGGCGTCCTGCAGGGTCCCCGCCCCGGCCGGTTGGTGCGCGGCGCGCGCGCCTCGGCTACATAACTGAGCGACCTGATATCCAAAGGGAGACAAACGCCATGATCCATGTAATTGCCGTCATCACCGCCAAGCCCGGAATGCGTGATACCGTCCTCGGCCATTCGCGCGCCAACGTGCCTGCGGTTCGCGCCGAGAAAGGCTGCATCGAGTACACTCCGGTAATCGACACCGACGGGTTCGCCGCCGGCAAGCCACTGGGACCGGACACCTTCATTGTGGTCGAGAAGTGGGAAAGCCTCGACGCGCTCAAGGCCCATTCAGTTGCGCCGCACATGAAGGCCTATGCCGAGAAGACCCGCGAGCTCATCGCCAACCGTGCCGTTCATGTGCTGACATCGGCCATCTGACCAAGGGGCGCAAGCGTCTCGCCGGACCGTCCTATGATGCCGGCGGGACGCCGGCGCTCCCAAGGAGCCCGCCATGCCCCGCCGCTTCATCGACCTCTCGGTGTCCTTCGAGGACCGGCCGATGTCGCCGCCGCATCATCAGCCGAAGATCGAGTACACCGACCACGAGGCGTCGTTCGACAGCTTCAGCCGCGCCTTCGGCGGCGTACGCAAGGAAGACCTGCCGGAGGGCAAGGCCTGGGCGGTCGAGCGTGTCACGCTCAGCACCCATGCCGGCACGCACATGGATGCGCCCTGGCACTACCACCCCACCACCAACCACCGGAACAACCCCGGGGGTGAGCCGGCCGCGACCATCGACCAGGTACCGCTCGACTACTGCTTCCGCCCCGGCGTGAAGCTCGACTTCCGCGCGTTCGATCCGGGCTATGTCGCGACTCCCGGCGATATCGACGCTGAACTCCGGCGCGTCGGCTACACGCTGAAGCCCTACGACATCGTGCTGGTCAACACGCGCGCCGGTACGCGGCACAAGGACATGGACTACGCCGACACCGCCTGCGGCCTGGGCCGCGCCGCCACGCTGCATCTGCTCGAGCAGGGTGTGAAAGTGGTCGGTACTGACTCCTATTCGTGGGATCCCGCGTTCAAGTCGGTGGCGCAGCGCTACAAAGAGACGGGTGACGCCTCGCTCCTGTGGGAGGGACACAAGGCGGGCCGCGAGCTGCCCTACTGGCAGATGGAGAAACTCTGCAACCTCGAGCAGCTGCCACCGTTCGGCTTCACGGTCGCCTGCTTCCCGGTGAAGATTCATCGCGCGTCGGCAGGTTGGACCCGCGCGGTGGCGATCCTCGACGACTGACGTAAGGCCGGCTAGGTCGCTTAGGCTGGCAACCCCTCCGCGGCGCGGCGCGCTTTCACCACGGCGGCGCCGAAGGACAACTTCGCCGTTGTCGGCGTCTTCCCGTCGAGCACGCGCCAGAACGGCGTGATGCGCGACAGCGGCACGCCCTTCCGATGATCCTCCCACGCCGCTTCCGCGACAATGCGCAGAAAAATCCCCGTGGTGATCGGACACGTCACTTCGGCCTTGTACCGCCGCGCGAGCTTCGCCCTCAGCGTCGGCACATCCATCGACCGGCCTTTGCCGATCGTGCGAATGAAGGTGTCGACGATCTTCGCCGTCGGTATCAGCATGATCTCGCCCTTCTTCATACCGGCGATGTCTACCGGCACCGGCTTCACCTGGTGCGGCCGTGGATCGTTAAGCTTCTCACTCCAGCTCTTCATCGCGGGGCCTCGCGCAGCTTGAGGTGGATGTCGGTGCGCAACTCCGTCGGTGGCGTATCGCGCGGGTTGTTGAGGTATTCCTCAAACGCCGGCGCATCATCGGCCTCGTGGCCAGCGCGCACCAGCCACTCGCCAAACAGCCAATTGTAGGCCGCGCGCATGTCCGAATACGGCCCCTTGTAGCTTAACACGGCATAGATACCGCCATGTATGACAGCCGGTTCCAGCGGCGGCGCCAGGGTAAAGCCGTCGTCGATCACGATCGCGGCTTGCGCACGCAGGCGATCCTCCGCCACGGCGCTGGGATCGTCGAGATAAACTCCGATGGAGCGCATGCCGGGCGTGATCTGCCCACGCGCCGCAAGGGTGCCATACAGCTGATCGAAGGCACGCCCGATCTCCATGTAGGGGCCGATGTGGTTGATCGCGGCCAGACTAAGCTCGGGCAGCCGCCGGATCTCGACTGAAAACATCGCGGAATCTCCTTCGTGGGTCGGGTCGCTGAAACGCGCGTGGCCGCCCTGCTCTCGATATCGCACCGGCGGCATTCCATAGGCAGCACGGAAGGCCCGACTGAACGCCGGTACGGTCTCGTAACCGGCTCGGCGGGCGATCTGTTCGACGATCATGGTGGTGTTGACCAGGTCCCCACTGGCGCGCTGCAGGCGCAACCGGCGCACGGTTGCGGCGACCGTCTCGCCGTAGAGCGCATGGTAGATACGATGCCAGTGCCAGGGCGACAGGGCCGCCACCTCGGCGAGCACCGCGAGATCGATATCCTCGTCGAGATGCTCGTAGATGTAGGCCGTCACGCGCGCCAGCCGCTTGGCGTAGTTCGTCCTGCTACCGAAGTTCTCCAGCACCACCCTCTCCATCGCTGGGCAGATAAAAGCCTAGCGCGCTGGCGATTGACAAATCTTGCGGTAGTCTCGCGGCGGCATGCCGCCGAGGGGGATACCGATGTCCGACATCGCCGAGATGACGCTCACCGAGTTGGCCGCCGGTCTGAAGGCCAGGCGCTTCTCCAGCCGCGAAGTCGCCGACACCTTCCTCGCCCGTATCGCCAAGGCCGACGGCAAGCTGCACAGCTATGTCGAGGTCTATGCCAAGGAAGCGCGCGCCTTCGCCGATGCCGCCGACCTCGCGCGCGGCGCCGGCCTGCCGCTGCCCGATCTGCACGGCCTGCCGATCGCCATCAAGGACCTCTGCGACATCGCCGGCCGCGTCGGCACCGGCGGCTCGAAGATGCTGGAGAAGCGCGTCGCCACGGAGACCGCGGCGACGGTCGAGCGGCTGCTGACGGCGGGCATGGTGCCGCTGGGCAAGACGCACATGGTCGAGTTCGCCTTCGGTGGCTGGGGCACCAATCCGCTGATGGGCGCGCCTTGGAATCCGTGGGATCTCAAGACCCATCGCACGCCCGGTGGCTCCTCGAGCGGCACCGGCGTGGCGGTGGCGGCGCGGTTGGCGCCGGCGGGCATCGGCAGCGACACCGGCGGTTCGGTGCGCATCCCCTGCGCCTTCAACGGACTGGTCGGGCTGAAGGTCACCTTCGGCCGTATCTCCCTGCACGGCACGATGTTGCTGAGCTGGACCCTCGACTCGATCGGGCCGATGGCGCGCTCGGTCGAGGATTGCGCGCTGCTCACCCAGGCGCTGGTCGGCCCCGATCCGCGCGATCCGACGACGCTCGGCCAGCCGCTCGACGATTTCGTCGCCGCCGGCAACTCAATGGCGGGCATCAAGGGCATGCGCATCGCGCTGCCCGACGCGTCGCAGTTGCCCAACTTCATGCACGCCGATGTCGTCGCCAACTGGCAGAGGAGCGCGCGCACGTTGGAGTCGCTGGGCGCGCGCATCGAGCCGGTGCGCCTGCCCGATGGCTTCTTCGACCTGGCGATGGCCGCTGGCTCGATCGTCAGCGCCGAGGCCTACTCGCTGCACCGCGCCTATATCGAGGACGAGTCCACGGCGATCGGCCCGCATGTGCGCGAGCGCGTACGGACCGCGAAAGGCTACCCGACCGGCCAGTACGCCGAGGAGCTGCGCCGGCTGGCCAGGCGCCGCGCCGAGTTCACGCACTGGTTCGCGCCGTATGACGCGCTGCTGCTGCCGGCGGTGGCAGTGCCGGCGCTCGACATCACCACCCACGACGAGATGGGGCCGATCCCCGGCTTCCTTACGCGGCCCGGCAACTATCTTGGCTTGTGCGGCCTGTCGATGCCATCAGGCTTCTCGGCTGGCCTGCCCACCGGCGTGCAGATTCTCGGCAAACCCTATGCCGAGACGACGGTGCTGCGCGCCGGCAAGGCGTTCGAGGACGCGACCGACTTCCACAAGGCGAAGCCGGATCTGTCGGCGCTCGGGCTCTAGATCGCGGCGGCGGGGCGCCGGCGCGATTCGAGCCAGCCGATGAACAGGCCGCTGGCGATGATGACCGCCGAACCCAGCCAGGTGAAGAAATCGGGCATCTCCGAGAACATCAAATACCCGACGATCACAGAGCCGATCAGCTGAAAGTACTGGAACGGCGAGAGCACGTTGGCCGGCCCGTAGGTCATGGCCCGCGCCACGCAGTAGTGGCCCAGCCCGCCGAAGATGCCGAGGCTGGCGAGGATCGCGATGTCCTGGAGCGAGGCTGGCGTGGTCCAGAAGAACGGCACGGCCAGGCTCGTCATGATCGTGCCGACCAGCGCGCTGTAGACCACGGAAGTCTCCGGCGAGTCGTGCCCCGCCACCTGTCGCGTGAGGATCTGATAGAGGCCGTAGCAGGCCGAGCTGCACAGGATCAGCAGCGACGCCCACTGGAAGACCTCGCTGCCAGGCCGGATCACGATCAGCACGCCGACTAGTCCCACCAGCACGGCGAGCAGTCGATGCAGGCCGATGCGTTCGCCCAGCAGCGGCACGGCGAGGATGGTGACGATCAGCGGCGAGGTGAAGCTGATCGACGCCGCTTTGGCCAGTGGCACGAACTGCACGGCGGAGAAGAAGCACAGGGTGGATAGCAGCAGCAAGGCACCGCGGCCGATCTGCCAGGGCAGCTTCGTCGTGCGCAGAAGGCCCGTCAGCCCGCTTGTCGGCGCGAACAGCGCCACCATGAAGATCAGATGGCCCAGGGTGCGCGCCCAGACGATCTGGGTCGATTCGTAACTGGCGCCCAGCAGCTTCACCAGGCCGTTCATGACCGGGAAGATCGCGCCCGAGAGGCAGATGAAGAGGATGCCGAGCAGAATGCGCCGTTCGCGCGCGGGAGGAGCCGCAGAGGACATGACGGGCGGAATTAGACCGTCACGCCCTCGCGCTCAACGATTCAATCCATGCGTCAGTCGCCCATCAGGCGCGCGACGGCGCCGAACAGGAGAAATCCGCTTGTGCCGACGACGAGCAGCGCGGCCAGCACCGTGGTGATGCGCCCGACCGCGTTCGAGGTGCGGTCGCCGACAAGCAAACGATGGGCCAGCATCGAGCCGATGCCGATCACCGCCAGGGTCAGCGCCATGCCCAATGCGATGGCCACTACGCCCAGCAGCCCGGCCCACAGCACACCCAGCGCGGCGCTGATCAGCACCATCACGACGGCACCGGCGCACGGCGCCACGCCGGCGGCGGTTAACAGGCCGAGGCCGGAATCGAGTCGCAGGAAGCGGCGCCAGCGCGGGACCGCCTCGTGGTGGTGGTGGTGGTCGTGGTGATGGTGATGATGATGCCCGTGACCGTGATGGTCGTGTCCGTGGCCATCGCCGTGATCATGATCGTGCAGCCGGCCGGTGAGCCCGGCATGCAGGCGCCACAGACCGATGGCGAAGATCAGGCCGTAGGACACCAGCTCGACCAGCTTCATCCTGCCCTGCGCCGCCAGCGGGCTGAGCAACCCGATCAACGCCAGTACGCCGGCCAGCACCAGCGCCGACGCGGTGTGGGTGATCGACACCCAGGTTCCGGCGAGGATGCCGTCGACCCAGGCGCGCCTCTTGCCGTCGAGGAAATACGCCACCACCACGGCCTTGCCGTGGCCCGGCCCCAGCGTGTGCGCAACGCCGTAGCTGAAGCCTACGACCAGCAGCGCCCATAGCGTGCCGATGCCGGCGCCGTCACCGAGATCGCGCAGGCGCATCGTGACCTCGCGGTTCAGTCGAAACTGCACATCGGCCGCGACCCGGCCCAGGCCACCGGCGATATCGGCGAACAGCACCAGGCCCAGGGCGGCGAGCAGCAGCAGGCCGCCGATGGTCAGCCAAGCGGTTCGCGACGACAAACGTCTCTCAAGAATGCTCAACGACACCAACTCACCTCAAGGCAACGTGCAGGTAACGCGATCGGCGAAGACCGGATTGCCCGGCCAGTACTCGCTCTTCAAGGTGGGGTGCTTGTCGAGCGTGCATTTCGCGCCTTCGGCCTTGCCCAGAATCTCGTGCGGCGTCTTGGGGTCGGCCTCGATGCGGATGAAATCCTCGGGGTCGAGCGCCGTCACGGCGAGCGTCTTGGTCGGCGCGGCCAGGGGATAGCGGAAGATATAGACCAGGTTGCGGAAGCGCCGCGCCTTGGGCTCGGCCTTGACGTCCGGTTTGGGCGGCGCGGCGGGCTTGGCCATCGGTCCGCCGGGCGGATCGGGCGTGGGCGCCCAGTCCTCGGGCACGAACAGCGCCGGATCCGCGATGCGCGCATTGAAGGTCGGCGCCCGGGGCGGCCGGAACTCCTTCGCGCCGGTCGAGAACCAGGCGAGGTAGCCGAAGCTCTTCAGCTCCGGCAGCGCGATGTCGGCCAGCGCCTTGACCTCCTTGGGCGAGAGCTTGCCGTCGCGGTCGGCGTCTGCGGCGACGATCTCCATCGAACTCGCCATGGGATCGAATCGCCACTCGATCTCGACATGGGTGAACTGGCCGTCCTTCTCGATGAAGCGGATCACCGAGCTGATCAAGATGTGCGGATGCGCCAGCGCTGGCGCCACCGACGCCAGCAGGGCGGCCAGTACGTAGGCGAGACGCTTCATTTCGGCACCGACCGGGGCTTGCCGTTCTGGTCGATGGCGACAAAGACGAAAGTGCCCTCGGTGACGCGGATCGGCGTCGGATCCAGCCGGCGCTCGACCACGGTCTCCAGCCACACCGTCACCGAGGTGTTGCCGACCTTGCGGACCTCGCCGTAGATGCTCACCAGGTCACCCACCTTGATCGGCTGCACAAAGGTCATGGCGGTGATCGCCACCGTGGCCACCCGCCCCAGCGCGGCGCGCGAGGCCACCGTGCCGCCGGCGATATCCATCTGCGCCAGCACCCAGCCGCCGAAGATATCGCCGTTGCCGTTCATGTCGGCGGGTTGCGGCACCATGCGCAGGATGGGTTCGCGGGTGAAATCCACAACGCGTCCGGGAGTCGCGGTTTCGGTCATTCCGTAGTCCTTGCCCGACGGTTGCCCTCGCGCGCGTTTCGTACCATACGGATGGCATGGCGGCCAAACCGGAACCCCTTACCGGCCCGCCCGAGAATGGACACAAAGACAATGGCCAAGAACGGCGACCTGTTCGACGGGGCCGGCCCGCGCAACGGCAAGGGCAACGGCTCGGAGTATTCCGCCAAGGACATCGAGGTCCTCGAAGGCCTCGAACCCGTGCGCAAGCGGCCCGGCATGTATGTCGGCGGCACCGACGAGCGCGCCATGCACCACCTCGTGGCCGAGGTGCTCGACAACGCCATGGACGAGGCCGTGGCCGGCCACGCCGATACCATCACCGTCGAGCTGCTCGCCGGCAACAAGGTGACGATCCGAGACAATGGCCGCGGCATTCCGGTCGATCCGCACCCGAAGTATCCCAAGCAGTCGGCGCTGGAGGTGATCCTCACCACGCTGCATTCGGGTGGCAAGTTCAACGGCAAGTCCTACGCCACGTCGGGCGGCCTGCATGGTGTCGGCGTCTCGGTGGTTAACGCCCTTTCCGACGAGCTGCATGTCGAGGTCGCGCGCGACCGGCAATCCTGGGAGCAGAGCTACTCGCGCGGCAAGCCGGTCACCAAGCTGATGAATGTCGGCGCCGCGCCCAACAGGCGCGGCACGACCGTGACCTTCCATCCCGATCCGCAGATCTTCGGCGGTCACAAATTTGTGCCGGAGCGCCTCTACAGGATGGCGCGCTCGAAATCGTATCTGTTCCGCGGCGTCGAGATCCGCTGGCGCTGCGATGCTTCGCTGCTGCCCAAGGACGGCAGCGTGCCGGCGGATGACTCCTTCCACTTCGCCGGCGGCCTGCGCGACTACCTCGAATCGGAGATCGGCCAGCGGCCGACCATCATCCCCGCGCCCTTCGCCGGCCTGGCGCAGACCGAGATGAACGGCGTGCAGGCCAAGGTCGAGTGGGCGGTGTGGTGGCCGCAGGACGAGGACGGTTTCATCCGTTCCTACTGCAACACCGTGCCGACGCCCGAGGGCGGCACGCACGAGGCAGGTTTCCGCAACGCGCTCGCCCGTGGCTTGCGCCGCTATGGCGAGCTGGTCAACAACCGCAAGGCCCCTCAGATCACCGTCGACGACGTGATGGACGGCGCCGCCGGCTTGGTCTCGATCTTCATCCCCGAGCCGCAATTCCAGGGCCAGACCAAGGAGAAGCTGGTCACGGTCGAGGCGCAACGCCTGGTCGAGGGTTTGGTCGGCGACAATTTCGATCACTTCCTCACCGGCGACAAGGAAGCCGCCAACGTGCTGCTCGAGGCCGTGATCGCGCGCGCCGAGGAGCGGCTGCGGCGCAAGCAGGATCGCGAGCAGCAGCGCAAGACCGCGACGCGCAAGCTGCGCCTGCCCGGCAAGCTGGCGGATTGCTCGTCGTCGCGGCGCGAGGACACCGAGATCTTCCTGGTCGAGGGCGACTCGGCCGGCGGTTCGGCGAAATCGGCACGCGATCGCGAGACGCAGGCGATCCTGCCGCTGCGCGGCAAGATCCTGAATGTCGCCAGCGCTTCCTCCGCGCAGCTGCGCGAGAACCAGGAGATCAACGACCTGATCCAGGCGCTGGGCTGCGGCACTGGCGCCGGCTACGACGACGAGCGCCTGCGCTACGAGCGCGTGATCATCATGACCGACGCCGATGTCGACGGCGCGCACATCGCCTCGCTCCTGATGACGTTCTTCTATCGCGAGATGCCGAAGCTGATCGAGAAGGGGCACCTGTTCCTCTCGCAGCCGCCGCTCTATCGCCTGTCGCGCGGCGGGCGCATCGAGTATGCGCGCGACGACGCCCATCGAGACGAGCTGCTGGCCACGGTGTTCTCGGGCAACGGCAAGGTGGAGATCAGCCGCTTCAAGGGCCTGGGCGAGATGCCGGCGTCACAGCTGCGCGAGACCACCATGGATCCGACGCGCCGCACGCTGTTGCGCGTCGACGTGCCGCACGCCGCTAGCGAGGAAGAGCGCCGCGAGGCGATGCGCACCTCCTCGCTGGTCGAGGATCTGATGGGCCGCAAGCCGGAGAAGCGCTTCGCCTTTATTCAGCAGAACGCGCAGTTCGCGCGCGATCTGGACGTTTAGGCTCTACCCGTCGTCCCGATAGGCGTGGCGTCCCGTTTCGAGGAGATTCCTCGCTGCACTCGGAATGACGTTGTTAGCAGGGGCTACTGCAGCAGCCGCGCGTGGATCGTGTCGCGCACGGCGGGGGCGCGGGCGACGACGTCGTTGGCCCAGAAGCGCAGCACGCTGAATCCCTGGCGCTCGAGGAAGCGCGTGCGCACGCTCTTGTAGTCGCGCTCGCCAGCCGGCAGCCCGCGATCGATCTCCACGACGAGACGCGCCTCCACGCAGGCGAAGTCGACGACATAAGGGCCGATGGCGACGCGGCGGCGGAAGCGCCGATCGCCCGACCGACGCGGGTCGAGCAATTCCCACAACGCCTGCTCGGCATCTCTAATATCGACGTGACGGACGCGGCTGGTCGGCGATGGATGATCGTTGGGCGCGGGTCGCATCGTCTCACCTGTCACTACTCAAGATGCACGAAGCTTCCGAGGCGGATGCGGCGAGATGATGGCGCGGATGTTCACGTCGTCGTAACGACGTGTGTCATTCCGCATCACGCCGCCGATGGAATCGCCCGCCCGCGCGGCGCTGCGGCGGCGGCGCGCCGGTCCTGCTGAGTTCCTGGCGATACTCGTCGCGGCGCTCGTGGATCGAGGCGATGACGAGGCCCATCGGCACGCCGATATCGACCAGCACGGCTTCCGAGAGCTGCAGGCTGGCCTCGACGGTCTCCGGCACCGCGTCGGTCACGCCCAGCGCGTAGAGTCTCGCCGCGTGACGCGCGTCGCGCGCGCGCGCCACGATAGTCAGATCGGGGCGCTCCTTGCGCACCGCGCTCACGATGTGCTCCGCGGCCTCCGAATCGTCGGTGGTCACGACCAGGGCGCGGGCATGGGCCAGGCCGCAGCGACGCAGGAACTCGATGCGCGAGGCGTCGCCGTAGTAGATCGGCTTGTTTTCGCCGCGTGCCCTGGCCGTGACCTCGGTGTCGGTGTCGATGGCGAGGTACGGGATTTCGTGGCGCGTCAGCATGTCGCCGATCAGCGCGCCGACGCGGCCATAGCCGACGACGATCACGCGGGCCTGCGTATCCTCGGGCGGCGGCTCGATCGTGCCCGGCGTCGGCGCACGCGCGCCGACACGGCGCGACAGCAAGATCCCGGCGATGGCCGGCAAAAACACCATGCTGATCGTCGCACCCGCGATCACGATCTGCGCCACCGGGCCGGGCACGAGCGCAGCGGCCACCGCGGCCAGCAGCAGGACGAAGCTGAACTCGCCGGCCGGCCCCAACAGCAACGATACGTCGCGCGCGACACGGCCGGGCAGACCGAGAGCGCGGCCGATCGGATAGAGCAGCGCGACCTTCAGCGCGATCAGGCCCAGCGCGATCGCACCCACGATCAGCGGCCGCTCCAGGATCAACGGCACATTCAGGCCGGCGCCCATGGTGACGAAGAACAGGCCCAGCAGCAGCCCCTTGAACGGATCGATCATCACCTCGATCTCGCGCCGGAACTCGGTCTCGGCTAGCAGAAGCCCAGCAACGAAGGCGCCCAGCGCCATCGACAGGCCGGCCAGCGCCGCCAGCAGGCCGGTGCCGACGACCACCAGCAGGCAGGCCGCCATGAACAGCTCGGGGCTGCGCGTGCCCGCGACGTAGCGCATCATCGGCCGCAGCAGCAGGCGACCGCCCACGACTAGGACCAGCAGGACCAACGCGGCGCGGCCCAGCGCGAAGAGCACGGTCCACAATCCGCCACCGGCGCGGTCGTCGAGCGCGGCCACCATCAGCAGCAGCGGCGCCACCATGAGATCCTGGAACAGCAGCACGGCGAAGCTGGCGCGACCGGTGGGCGACGCCAGCCTGCGCCGTGCCGCCAAGGTCGGGATCACGATGGCGGTCGAGGACATCGCCAGCGCGCCGCCGATGATCATCGCCGAGACCGTCGACTCGCCCAGCGCATAGGCGATGCCGGCGATGGTCGCCATCGCCGTAAACAATTGCAGGCCACCGAGTCCGAAGACGCGCTCGCGCATCAGCTTGAGGCGCTCCCAGGACAGTTCCAGCCCGATCATGAACAGCAGGAAGACGACGCCAAGTTCGGCCAGCGGTGCCACCCTGTCGGCCTCCGACAGGGTGATGACGCCGATCCACGAGTCGGGCGGAAACAGGCGATACAGGCCGTAAGGCCCGATGGCGACGCCGGCGGCGAGGAAGCCGATCACCGGGCTGATGCGCAGGCGATGGAACACCGGCACGACCACGCCGGCCGTGGCGAGGAAAACCAACGCCTCCTTGTAGCTTTCAGGTGAAATGCCGCCCGCCATGAGGCGATACTGCCGGTCGCGCCGCCCCCGCGACAAGGAGAACAGCGTGCAGGACCTGCTCGATCTCATCGAAAAGCGCTTCGGCGAACGACTCGAGGCGCCCCAGGACATCGCCAAGGGCGTCGAGACCATCCGTGGCCTGCTCGACCACCGCGTGATCCGGCGTTTCAGCGACAAGCCGGTCGACATGGCCATGCTGCGCCTGCTGTGCGCCGCCGCGCTCTCCTCGCCGACCAAGAGCGATCTGCAGCAGGGCGACGTGCTGATCGTCGCCGACGCCGAGAAGCGCGCCAAGATCGCCGGCCTGTTGCCCGACCAGCCCTGGATGGCCAAGGCCCCCGCCCTGCTGCTGTTCCTCGGCAACAATCGACGCCAGCGCCAGATCGCGGAGTGGCGCGCCAAGCCGTGGCCCAACGACCATCTCGACTCGTTCTTCAACGCCGCCGTCGACGGCGCGATCGTCATGACCACCTTCGTGGTCGCCGCCGAAGCCGCCGGCCTGGGCTGCTGCCCGATCAGCACTATCCGCAACCACGCGCGAACAGTCTCCGACCTCTGTGGCCTGCCGGCCTATGTCTTTCCCGTCGCCGGGCTCGGCGTCGGCTGGCCGGCCGACCCCGGCTATATGAGCGCGCGTCTGCCGATGGCCGCGCGCGTGCACGTCGATCGCTTCGACGAGACCGCGATCCGCGACAAGGTCGACGCCTACGATCGTCGCCGTGACGGCATCTTCCCCTACCGCCAGCAACGCGACGAGGCGCGCTTCGGCCGCGCCGAATTCTACGGCTGGTCCGAGGACAAGGCGCGCCAATACGCCACTCCCGACCGCGCCGATTTCGGCGCCTACGTGCGCGGCCAGGGGTTCAGGCTCGATTGAACGGCGGTCTTGGGGCCGCGCCGCTCTTGATGCGTCGCTGGAGCGACGCGGCCCGAACGCCTCGAGAGACAGCGCGCATCTGGAAAAGAGTGGCTTTCGCGTGCTGCGGTTCTGGAATAACGAGGTGCTCCAGAATCTCGATGGCGTGTTGACGATGATCGATTTGAATCGCCGAGCAGATGGCAAGGCCCCCTCACCCCCGCCCCCTCTCCGGCAAGGGGAGAGGGGAGTATGAGTCTCTATCGTTCCGTCGTCAGTCCGGTACTGAGCCTGCTGGGTGGCGAGACCGCGCATCGGTTGACGATTCAATTGTTGAAGTCGGGGCTCGCGCCGAAGGACGTGCTGCCGGAGAATCCGGCCTTGGCGATCACCGTCTGGGGCCACCGCTTCCGCAACCCGATCGGGCTGGCCGCTGGATTCGACAAGAACGCCGAGGTCGCGACGGCGGCGCTCGGCATGGGCTTCGGCTTCGTCGAGGTCGGCACGATCACGCCCAAGCCGCAGGCTGGCAATCCGAAGCCGAGGCTGTTTCGCCTGCCCGAGGATCGCGGCCTGATCAATCGTATGGGCTTTCCCGGCGATGGTCTGGAGGCGGCGCGCGATCGGCTGAAGACGCGCGATCGCGTGCGCATCGTCGGCATCAATGTCGGAGCCAACAAGGATAGCGTCGATCGTGCCGCGGACTACGTCACCTGCACGCGGGCGCTGATGGCGTATGCCGATTACATCGTCTGCAATGTCTCCTCGCCCAACACGCCGGGTTTGAGGGACTTGCAGGCGCGCGACGCCTTGGCTGGCCTGCTCAAGGGCGTGAAGGCGACGCTGGGCGCGCGCAAGATCCCCGTCGCCGTCAAGGTCGCGCCCGATCTCACCGAGGCCGATGTCGAGGACATCGTCGCAGCCGCGGTCGAGGCCGCGATCGACGGCATGATCGTCGGCAACACCACGATCTCGCGGCCATCGAGTCTCAGGAGCGCGCGACGAAGCGAGGCCGGCGGACTGTCGGGTGCGCCGCTGACGGCGCTGTCGACCGGCACGCTGCGCATGGCCGCCAAGCAGGTCGCGGGGCGTTTCCCGCTGGTCGGCTGCGGCGGCGTCGCATCGGGCCGGGACGCCTACGACAAGATCCGCGCCGGCGCCTCGCTGGTGCAGCTCTACAGCGCGCTGGTCTATGAGGGCCCGGGCCTGGTGCGGCGAATCAAGGACGAGCTGTCGGCGCTCCTGAAGGCCGACGGCTTCACCTCGGTCGAGCAGGCGATCGGCGCGGACCTTTAGGCGGCTTGCCGATCATCTTGCGCATGAAATAGCGGCTGTAGCCCGGCGGGTTGTCGTTCAGCTCGCCGAACAGGCTGTAGCCGCGCTTCTCGTAGAACGGCCGCGCCTGGAACTCGAAGGTGTCGAGCCAAACGCCGTGGTAGCCGCATTTCCTGGCGTAGTCCTCGGCGCGGTCCATCAATTCGGTGCCGACGCGCCGCTCGCCCCGGCGATAGCGGCCATCGACCCAGAGGTAGCGCACGAACAACCAGCCATAATAGCCGAACGCGTCGACGGCGCCGATCAGTTTGCCCTTCTCGTCGCGCGCCGAGATCGTGAAGTAGTTGAAGTTCGCCGGGCCGCTATACGGCTTGTTGTACACCGACAGGCCGCGATCGGCGGCCCGCGCGATCTTGGCGTCGCCGCGCTTGCTGAGCCTGTAGGTGACCGGCGCTCTGGCCATTCAGATCATCGCCATGCCGCCATTGATGTGCAGGGTCTGGCCGGTGACGTAGGACGCCTCGTCGCTCGCGAGATAGACCACGCCCGCCGCGATGTCGTCGGGCGTGCCCAGGCGCTCGGCCGGCACGCGATTGAGGATCATCGCCTTCTGCTCGTCGGTGAGCTTGTTGGTCATCGGCGTTGCGATGAAGCCCGGCGCCAGACAATTCACCGTGATGCCGCGCGAGGCAACCTCGGCCGCCAGCGACTTCGACATGCCGATCAGGCCGGCCTTGGAGGCGGCGTAGTTCGCCTGGCCGGGATTGCCGGTGACGCCGACCACCGAGGTGATGGTGATGATGCGGCCGAATCGCCGGCGCATCATGCCGCGCATGACGGCGCGCGACAGGCGGAAGGCGCCGGTGAGGTTGATCTCCAGCACCTTCGACCAGTCCTCGTCCTTCAGGCGCAGCGCCAGCATGTCGCGCGTGATGCCGGCGTTGTTGACCAGGATGTCGACCTTGCCCATCGCCGCCTCGGATTCCTTCACCAGACGCTCGAGGTCGGCGGCGTCATCCATCTTCGCGGTGATGACATGGGCCCGCTCGCCCAACTCGGCCTTCAGCGCCTCCAGCGCTTCGGCGCGCGTGCCCGAGAGCACGACCGTGGCGCCCTGGCGATGCAGTCCCTTGGCGATAGCACCGCCGATGCCACCCGAAGCGCCGGTCACGAGCGCCCCCTTGCCGGTCAATTCGAACATCGAGGTCTCCTGCTGAACTCTCCCTTCCCCCGCTGGCGGGGAAGGTGGCGCGAAGCGCCGGATGGGGTTGGCTGTCGAAGACGAAGGTGATGACTTTCACAGACCACGTCTGGCCGCGAGAGCCACCCCCATCCGTCCGCGCTGCGCGCTGCCACCTTCCCCCGCAAGCGAGGGAAGGTAAATGTCAGATGGTCTTGAGGAAAGTTTCGACGTCGGCCGGCGCGTTCACCGCCAGGCCGGTCATCTCGCGGTCGATGCGCTTGACCAGGCCGGTGAGGATCTTGCCGGTGCCGACCTCGACCAGCGTGTTGACGCCCTTGCCCTTCATCGCCAGCACGCATTCGCGCCAGCGCACGCGCCCCGTAACCTGCTCGATCAGCAGCTTCTTGATGGTCGCGGGATCGCTGGTTTCGTCGGCGGAGACGTTGGTGATCACGGGCACGCGCGGCGGCGCGATGGCGACGCCCTCGAGCGCCTCGGCCATCTCGTCGGCCGCCGGCCGCATTAGCGGGCAGTGGAAGGGCGCGCTCACCGGCAGCAGCATGCCGCGCTTGCAGCCCTTGGCCTTGGCGGCCTCGACGGCGCGCTCGACGGCGGCCTTATGGCCGGACACCACGATCTGGCCGCCGCCATTGTCGTTAGCCACGGCGACGACCTCGCCCTGTGCCGCCTCCGCGCAAGCCTCCAGTGCCGGCTCCAGCTCGATGCCCAGCAGCGCCGCCATGGCGCCGACACCCACCGGCACCGCCTTCTGCATCGCGAGACCACGCCGCTTCAGCAGCCGCGCGGCGTCGGCGAGGCTGAGCGCGCCGGCGGCGGCCAGCGCCGAATACTCGCCCAGAGAGTGACCGGCGACGAAGGCCGCCATCTCAGGCAGGCCCTTGCCGCCCTCTTTCTCCAGCACGCGCGCGGCAGCCACGCTCACCGCCATCAGCGCCGGCTGCGCGTTCTCGGTCAGCACGAGGTCGCCCTCGGGCCCCTCGCGCATCAGCTTCGACAGGTTCTGCTTCAGCGCCTCGTCGACTTCCTGGAAGATCTCGCGCGCGACGGGGAACGCCTGGGCGAGATCGACGCCCATGCCGACGGCCTGGGATCCCTGGCCCGGAAACACGAAAGCCCTGCTCATACCCGGCGTTCCTCTCCCGCTTCATGTCGCGGGCAGTCATAGCCAGTCGCCGGGAGCGACGCTACTACTGGAACAGCAGGCGGGCGTTGTAGGCGTCGAAGGCGCCCCTGTAGCCGTAGATGGTCACGGTCTGGCGCACGCGGCCGCCTTCGAAGGCCTGATCGATCTGCAACTTGGTCTTGACGTTGGCGGCGAACCCCAGGCCCGATCCGCTCACAGTCGGGCAGCAGCCGCCGGGACCATTCACCTTGCCGGTCGGCACCAGGTTGATCGCGGTACAGCGCTGCAGCAGCATCCGCATCGTGTCGTAGACATCGCGCTCCGCGCCCGGCTCGACCACTTCGGACAGGTTGACCACCGTGAGTTCACGGTTGGTGCCGACCCAGACGATCGTGGTCGCCTGGAGACGGCCGTCCATGGTGCGGATGCTCAGGCCCGCGGGACCGCCATAGGGACCCGATCGACCCCCGATGCTCGGCTGGGTGCCGGCCGTCAATCCGGAGGCCATCGCCGCCGACGCAATCAGGATACCACCGAAAACAAATGGCACTATACGCGCAAAAATACCGCCCTTCGCCATGGCGTACCCAAGCCTTCCCGGGAATGTCTCTGCGCCAGCCGGCGCGTCCCAAAATCAATGTCGAAGAATCAATTCACCAATATAGGGATGACTTTATACACGACTTTTGAGGATTTGATAGAGCCTCATCCGAAATGACCGGCAACCGCGTAGCGCATACATGAATTCCTCCTACATTAGTCCGTATTTTCAATGACTTTAGATGCGTTAATCCAGTCCACAGCATGACAGCGACTCGAGCCGCGCGGCCCTGGGGCAGTCGGCAATCACAAGCGAGCGCCGGAGGTGTGCCTGGGACGGGGTTGCGCCGCCGGCCCCATCGTGTATAAGCCCGCGCTTCCGCCGGGACCAAAGCCCGGCGGCTCCTTGCCGATCGGCTTCAACCCTCCATCGCCCAACAGGCGCAGGCGGGCGCGCTGGTCGGCTAGACCCGGCCGGTCACCTGACTCCGGGTCATGAACAGCCATAAGGAGCTCCATGCCTCTGTACGAAAACGTGTTCGTCGCACGTCAGGACGTCGCGACGACCCAGGTTGAAGCCCTGACCACCCAGTTCGCGGACCTGGTCACCGGCCTTGGCGGCCAGGTGACCAAAAAGGAATACTGGGGCCTGCGCCAGCTGTCCTTCCGCATGAAGAAGAACCGCAAGGGCCACTACTCCCTGATGAACATCGACGCGCCCGCGGCCGCCGTGAAGGAGCTGGAGCGCACGATGTCGATCAACGAGGACATCATCCGCTACATCACCGTGCGTGTCGACGAGCTTGAGGAAGGTCCCTCGGCGATGATGCGCAAGAGCGAAGGCGGCGAGCGCCGTGGCCGCGGCGAGCGCTTCGGCGATCGTGGTGATCGCGGCGATCGTGGCGAGCGGCCGCGCTTCGCGCGCGAAGGCGGGCCCGGCGAAGGTGAAGGAGAGGCGCTATGAGCATGGGTGGTGGTGGCGGCGGCGGAGCCCGTCGTCCGTTCGTGCGCCGGCGCAAGTCGTGCCCGTTCTCTGGCCCAAACGCGCCGAAGATCGACTACAAGGACGTGCGCCTTCTCAGCCGCTTTATCTCCGAGCGCGGCAAGATCGTGCCCAGCCGCATCACGGCGGTGTCGACCAAGAAGCAGCGCGAACTCGCCAACGCGATCAAGCGCGCCCGCTTCCTCGGTCTGCTGCCCTACGTGATCACGCGGTAGGGGGGAAGGCACCATGGCAAACGTGCAAGTCATCCTGCTCGAGCGCGTTCCCAAGCTCGGCCAGATGGGCGACGTCGTGAAGGTGAAGCCCGGCTTCGCCCGCAACTTCCTGCTACCGCAGAAGAAGGCGCTACGCGCCACCGACGAAAACAAGAAGTACTTCGACAGCCGCCGCAAGGAGCTCGAGGCCAACAACCTCAAGCGCAAGCAGGAGGCCGAGGCGGTCGCCGGGCAGATGACCGGCTTCCAGGTCGTGCTGATCCGCCAAGCGTCGGAGAGCCTGCAGCTCTATGGCTCCGTCACCGCGCGCGACATCGCCGACGCGGCGGCAGCCGGCGCCGGCGGCAAGTCGGTGAAGATCGAACGCGCGCAGGTCGAGCTGCCCAAGCCGATCAAGGCGCTGGGCATGCACAAGGTCCAGGTCCACCTTCATCCCGAGGTGATCGTCGAAGTCGGCGTCAACGTGGCACGCTCTGCCGACGAGGCCGAGTTCCAGGCCAAGGGTGGCGTGATCATGGCCGAGACCGATCGCGCCGCGCAGGAAGCGGCGCTGGCCCAGCAGGCCGCCGAGGCCGCGGCCCAGGCGCTGTTCGACAAGCCGGCCGACGCCGCTGAGGCGGCGACGCCGGAAGCCGAGGACGACAAGAAGTAGCCGCTCGCGATCGACGCGGACGACACGTGAAAGGCCCCGGTCGCGAGACCGGGGCTTTTCATTTTTCCTTCCCCACTGGCGGGGGAAGGTAGAATTCAGGCGGCAATCGAGCCGTCGACTACCGTGACGCACTGGCCGCCGAGCTTCACCGCGCCGTCGGCGGCGATGTCGATCGATATGCGTCCGTCGCGGCCGACGCAGAAGCCTTGCGAGGCGGCGTAGCTGCGGCCGATCGCGTCGATCAGCCCGCTGTCGCGGATGAACACGGCGACGCAGCCATTGCCGCTGCCGCACACCGGATCCTCCGGCACACCGTCGGATGGCGCGAAGGCGCGGACTTCGACGGCCGCCGAGCCGCCGTCGGCGTGACGGCCGAAGATGACCACGCCGGTGCCGCCGACTTTCTTCTCGAACGCCGACATGCGCGTGAGGTCCGGCTTCACTGCGCGCACTGTGGCGGCGTCCTTCATCAGCGCCGTGATCCATTTCGGCCCGACATCGATCACGCGCGGCGCCGGATCGTGCTCGACCGGCGCGCCCAGCACAGCCTCCATCTCGGCGATCTCCCCGGCGTCCAGGACGCGCGACTTCGTGCTCGGCAAGTCGAGCGTGATGGTGCGCCGCGCCCCCTCGCCCGTCACGGTCAGGCCGACCAATCCCACCTTGCATTCTTGTACGAGCTTGCCGTTCGTCGGCGTCACCACGCCGCCTTCGATCGCGGCGTGCGCCGTGCCGAGCGTCGGATGGCCGGCGAAGGGCAGCTCCGATCGAGGCGTGAAGATGCGCACGCGGTGTGTCGCGCCAGCCTGCGTTGGCTTGAGCAGGAAGGTCGTCTCGGAGAGGTTGGTCCAGTTGGCGATGCGCTGCATCTGCGCCGCATCCAGGCCATCGGCGCCGAAAACCACGGCGACCGGATTGCCCTTGAACGGCGTCGCGGTGAACACGTCGACCTGCTTGAACGTCAGCGGCATCGTCTCGCCTCCTGTGGCGCGAGGCGACAACGGCAGGCCTCGCGACGGTCACATCACGCTGTCATCCCGAGCGTAGCGAGAGGGCCAGGCTTCCTCCTAGACCTCGCTACGCTCGGGATGACAATGATGTTCAATCGAACGGTCGTCGCTCTATGCCCGGCGCTTGCGTCGGGCAATGGCGATCTTGTCGGCAGACAAGTCACGCCAGGCGTAGTTGAAACTGACCGAGACGCGCTCGCCGTCGATCTCGCCCGGCGGCACCTCGTGACGCAGCCAGCTCTCGAACAGGATCAGCGTACCTGCCTCCACCGGGAACTCGACAAAGGATCGCATCGCCTTCGCCGCCTTCGCCCGGCGCGGCGGCACGGCCATCATCTTCGACAGGCGCGGGTCCTCGAACTTCAGAGCAGGGCTGCCCGGGGGCGTCCGCACATAGTAGGTACCGCTGATGAACGACAGCGGATGCAGATGCAGGCTGTGCACGGTGCGCGCCGGCATGACGTTGACCCAGCAATCGGTCATTTCGAGCGCGCGTCCCCGCATGTCGTAGGCCAGCTCGCGAGCGAAGCGCTTGACGTGCGGCGCCATCGCCCGCTCCAGCGCGGCGAAGGTCGAGGAGAGGCGATGCAATTGCGCCAGCGAGCCGTAGCTGGTGTAACCGCCGAGATAGTGTTTGGCCGACCACCGGCGCCCGACGTGATCGTCGAGCGCCATGGCGTGCGCCTCGTCGAGCAGCGTCTGGTTGAAGCGCGCCAGCGAGCCCGCTTTGAGCGGCGCGCGATAGATCAGGGTCGGGAACAGTCGGTGCGTGGTCATCGTCCCAGTGATTACACCACCGCCACGGCCAGGGTCGCCACCGAGATCGCCGCAATCAGCGAGAAGGCGATGATGCGGAAGACGCGCTCCGGTAACAGGCGGAAAGCGCGGCTGCCAAGAAACAGGCCCAGCCCATAGACCGGCATCAGGATGATCGCCAGCACGATCACGCGCGCCGTTAGCAGGTTGTTGACCACGTACATCGCCATGGTCGCGAGCGCCGAAACGCCGAAGAAGGCCAGAGTGTTGGTGCGCGCCTGAGCGGCGTCCGCCTGCCCGCCCAACCAGAACAGCACCACGGGCGGGCCGCTCATGCCGATCGCGCCGCCCATCAGGCCGGCAAAACCGCCGACGCCCAGGGTAACCGGCATCGTCGGTGTACCGCGATAGCGCCAGCCCGAGGCCAGCGCCGCCACCGCCAGCAGCACGAAGATCGAGATGCCGATGCGCAGGACGTCGGGGCTGGCCGCCGCCAGCACGTAGCTGCCCAGCGGCACGGTCGCGACCGCCGCTAGCGCCAGCGGCAGAACCTCGCGCCAGGCACAGCGGCGGAAGGATTTCAGCACCATCGGCATGCTCATGAGCCAGTCGGCAAAGCCTAGAGCCGGAATTGCCACGGCTGGTGTGTAAAATGCTGAGAAGACCGGTGTCAGGATCAGCGCGGCGCCAAACCCCGCCATGCCGCGTACGACACCGGCCACCAGGGCCGTGCCGAGGACCAGAAACAGGACGGGCCGGGCCAATTCCTCGGCGAGCAGCGCGAGCATCCCCCCTGATAGCCCGATGTCGGCAAGCGATACAAACCGCGCCTTGCCTGTGCCCGAGATGGGTCTATGGTAACGTCATGCATACTGACCAGTCAGTCATTATCGCGCCGCCGAACCGGATCCGACGGCCCCAGGACCGATCCCGTGAGGTTGTGCAGGCGGCGCTCAAGCTGTTCGTCGAGCGCGGCTTCGCCGCCACGAAGCTCGAAGATGTCGCGCGCGAGGCGGGCGTCAGCAAGGGCCTCCCCTATCTGTACTTCCGCAGCAAGGAGGACCTCTTTAAGGCAGTGATCGCCGAGGCGATCCTCGAGCCGCTGTCGCTTGGTGAGCAGTACGTCGCCGGCTTCGAAGGCCACAGTGCCGAGTTGTTGCGCACCCTGTTCGCGCGCGTTCGCGCCTTCAACGACAGCCCGTCGGGCGGCGTGACCAAGCTGGTCATCGGCGAGGCCGGCAACTTCCCCGACGTGGCGCGCTACTTCATCGAGGAGATCGACCATCGCGGCCGCCGTCTATTCGAGACGGTACTGCGTCGCGGCGTCGAGCGCGGCGAGTTCCGGCCGCTCGCCGATATCCCCGCCACCGTGATCGCGCTGGTGAGTCCGCTGTCGATGTTCGCGATCTGGCATCGCTCGTTGGCGCCCTACGACGCGACCTGCCCTACCCCCAACGCATTCCACGACGCCCATCTCGATCTTGTCCTCGCGGGGTTACGCCCATGAAGACCCTTCGCGTCATCGTCCTGATCGCCGCCGGCGTGCTCGTGGCCGGCGCCGGCGCATTCATGGTCGCGCGGCCGCCCAACGCCAGTTCGCAGACCTCGGCCAAGATGCCGCCGGCGACGCGGCCGATCGAGCTGGCCGCCGCCGAGGTCGCCACCCTGCAGCCGCAGCGCCTGCGCGAGACGCTACGCTTCACCGGCTCGACCCAGCCGGTCGATCAGACCATCGTGAAGTCCCGAATTTCCGCGCGCCTGGCCGAGGTGCTCGTGCGCGAGGGCGATCGCGTGACGGCGGGCCAGGCGTTGGCGAGGTTCGAGACCATCGAGCTCGAGGCGCGCGTGCGCGAGCGCGTGGCCGCGCTGGAGGCGGCGCGCGCCGACGCCGAATGGGCCGAGCAGGATCGCGCCAACAAGACGGCGCTGGCGCAGCAGCGCGTCGTATCGCGCGCGGCGCTGGATCAGGCCAACGCCGTCGCCGACGCCAAGAAGGCGCAGATCGCTGTTGGCGAAGCCCAGCTCGAGCTGGCGCGCAAGGCGCTCACCGACGCGGTGGTCGTGGCGCCCTTCGCCGGCGTGATCGGCGAACGCCTGGCCAACCCTGGCGAGTCGCTGCCGGTCGACGGCCGGATCCTGACCTTGCTCGACACGTCGCACATGGAAGTCGCCGCGCAGGTGCCGGCCGCCGATGTCGTGCGCCTGCGAGTCGACATGGCGGCGCGCGTGCAGGTCGAGGGCTTCGGCGAGCGCGACTTCCGGGCGCGCATCGCGCGTATCAGCCCGGCGACGCAAAGCGGCTCACGCTCGGTGCTGGTCTTCGTCGAGATTCTCGATCGCGACGAGGCGCTGCGCGGCGGCCTGTTCACCTCGGGCCGCGTCGTTGTCGCCGAAGCCGCCCAGGCGCTGGCCGTGCCGCCCACGGCACTGCGCAAGGATGAGGCCGGCGACTTCGTGCTCATTGTGCGCGACGGCGTGCTGACGCGCCAGGCCGTGACGCCGGGCCGCGCCTGGCCGCGCTCGGATCTTGTGGAGGTCGGCGGCGTCGCGCCAGGCACGCAAATCGTCGTCGCCCCCCTGCCCGGCCTGAAGCCCGGCCAGGTGGTGAAGGTGCAGGCGCCATGATTCCCGTTTTCTGGGATCGCCGGCGTCTCGCCGGCATTTATGAGCCGGCGAGATACCGGCGGTCCCAGTCGAGGTCACCATGCGCCTGACGCGCATCGCCGTCGACAATCCGGTCTTCGCCACCATGATGATGGTGGCGCTGATGGTGCTCGGCCTGTTTTCATACCGCCAGCTCGGCATCGACCAGTTCCCCAATGTCGAGTTCCCGATCGTCGTCGTCAGCATCGACTATCCCGGCGCCGCGCCGGAGACGGTCGAAAGCGAGATCACACGGAAGATCGAGGAGGCGGTCAACGCGATCGCCGGCCTGAAGACGCTGACCTCCAGGTCCTTCGAGGGCCGCTCGCTGGTGATCGCCGAGTTCGAGCTGTCGGTGTCGGTCGTGCAGGCGGCGCAAGACGTGCGCGAGAAGGTGCAGCAGGTGCGCGCCGGCTTCCGCGAGGAGGTCAAGGAGCCGCTGATCCAGCGCTTCAATCCCGACGACCAGCCGATCGTCTCCATCGCCGTGCGCTCCGACGTGCGCAGCCTGCGCGACCTGACCACCATTACCGATCGCACCATCCTCAAGCGCATCGAGAACGTGCGCGGCGTCGGCCGTGCAACCATCGTCGGCGGCGTCAAGCGGCAGATCAATATCTACCTCAATCCCGAACGCATGCAGGCGCTGCGCATCGGCGTCAACGAGGTGCAGGCCGCGATCCGCAACGAGAACCAGAACTTCCCGGCCGGCAACGTCACCCGCGGCAACAACGATCGCGTGATCCAGATCGACGGCCGCGTCGTCGACCCGCAGCGTTTCGCCGACATCATCGTGGCGCGTCGCGGTGGCGCGCCGGTCTATCTCGGCCAGGTCGCGAGCATCGTCGACGGTGAGCAGGAGCTCGAGACCACCGCGCTGCTCAACGGCCAGCGCGCCATGGCGATCGACGTGGTCAAGGTGCAGGGCGCCAACACCATCGACGTCGCCAACGGCGTGCGCCGCGCGGTCGAAGAACTGCGCAAGAGCGGCATTCCCGCCGACATGACGCTCGACATCGTGCGCGACACGTCGCGCGGCATCCGCAACTCGGTCGACAACGTGCAGAGCACGCTGATCGAGGGCGGCGTGCTGACCATCCTGATCGTCTTTCTTTTCCTGCATTCCTGGCGCAGCACCGTGATCACCGGTCTGGCGCTACCGGTCTCGGTGCTCGGCGCCTTCATGGCGCTGGCCGCCTTCGGCTTCACCCTGAACGTGCTCACCTTGATGGCGCTCAGCCTGTCGATCGGCATCCTGATCGATGACGCCATCGTCGTGCGCGAGAACATCACCCGCCACCTCGCCGCCGGCGCCTCGCATCGCGAGGCGGCGATCAAGGGCACGGAGGAGATCGGCCTGGCGGTGCTGGCGACCACCTTCACCATCCTCGCGGTGTTCCTGCCGGTGGCCTTCATGGGCGGCATCATCGGCCGCTTCTTCTTCCAGTTCGGCATCACCGTGGCCGCCGCGGTGCTGATCTCGCTGTTCGTCTCCTTCACGCTCGATCCCATGCTGTCGAGCGTGTGGTACGACCCGCAGGCGCATGGCGGCGGCGGCCGCTTCGCGCGCCTGATGGAGAAGGCGCAGGACCGGCTCAACGCGGGCTATCGCCGCGTCGTCGGCTGGGCGGTAGACCATCGCAAGACGACGCTCGCCATCGCCTTCGTCAGCTTCTTCGGCAGCTTCGGCCTGGTGAAGTTCATCGGCGTAGAATTCGTGCCCGAGGCCGATCTCGGCGAGCACGCCGTGAACTTCGAGACGCCGGTCGGCTCGTCGCTGGAGTACACCACCGCCAAACTGCGCCAGATCGACGCCGCGTTGCGCGAATTCCCGGAGGTCGACTACACCTACGGCACGATCAACACCGGCGGCGCGCCGGGCAAAAACCAGGGCTTCGTCTACGTCCGTTACAAGCCACTGAAGCAGCGCAAGCGCTCGCCGACACAGATGGCCCAACCGATCCGTGATCGACTGGCCGCGATCCCCGGCATCACCTACTCGATCAACGTGCCGGGTGGCCCGGGCGGCGGCGCGCAGAAGCAGCTGCAGATCTCGCTGCAGGGGCCGGACACCGCGACGCTCGATCGCATCTCGCAGGAGGTGATGGCCAAGCTGGCGCAGATCCCGGGCGCGGTCGACATCGACCGCAACCTCAAGGCCGCCAAGCCGATGTTCAACGTGCGCGTCAAACGCGACGTCGCCTCCGACCTCGGCGTCGGCACCCTGCTGGTCGCCAGCACCTTGCGCCCGCTCTTCGCCGGCGACGACACCAGCCTGTGGAAGGCGCCCGACGACGAGAACTACAACGTCGTCGTCCGCCTGGCGCCCTCCGATCGCACCGGCAGGCACGACCTCGACCGCATCTGGCTCGCGACATCGCAGATGGCCGCCGACGGCGCGCCGCGCATGGTGCAGCTCAGCCAGATCGCCGACATCGAGGCGATCATCGGCGCCTCGCAGATCAACCGCCGCGACCTGTCGCGCGAGGTGCAGATCACCGCCAACGCCTCGGGCCGATCCTCGGGCGACGTCGGTACCGAGCTCAACAAGATGCTGGCGACCATGCAACTGCCGCCGGGCTACCGCTTCGTCATCGGCGGCTCGAGCAAGGACATCGCCGAGAGCGGCGGCTACGCCGTCCAGGCGCTGGCGCTGGCGATCATCCTGATCTACCTGATCCTCGCCTCGCAGTTCGGCTCCTTCCTGCAGCCGATCGCCATCATGATGTCGCTGCCGCTGTCGCTGATCGGCGTCTTCCTCGGCCTGCTTATCGCGGGCACGACGCTCAACATTTTCAGCATCATCGGCTTCATCATGCTGATGGGCCTGGTGACCAAGAACGCCATCCTGCTGGTTGACTTCACCAACCAGGCGCGCGGCCGTGGTCTGCCCATCAGGGAGGCGCTGATCGAGGCCGGCACCATCCGCCTGCGGCCGATCCTGATGACCACCATTGCTATGATCTTCGGCATGGTGCCGCTGGCGCTCGGCCTGGGCGAAGGCGGCAGCCAGCGCTCGCCAATGGCGCACGCGGTGATCGGCGGGCTGATCAGCTCGACCATCCTGACCTTGGTCGTGGTGCCGGTCGTGCTGGTCTACATCGACCGCATGACCACCTGGTCGAAGCGCCGCTTCGGCGGCAGAAGCGCCGACGAGCGGGCCCAGGCCCAGACCAAACCGGCCGAATAACCCGCCCGCGGCGCCTTGACATCGCGGCTTTGGTCGCTATTTTCCCGTCCCTTCAAAGCTTTCGGGCCTAGCCGGCCCCCTAGAGGATCCGCCATGGCCAAGTCCAACATTTCGCTGGTGAAGATGGTGTCGACCGCCGACACCGGCTTCTTCTACGTCACCAAGAAGAACGCCAAGACCAAGACCGAGAAGATGGAACTCAAGAAGTACGACCCGGTCGCGCGCAAGCACGTGGCGTTCAAGGAATCGAAGATGAAGTGAGCGGGCCCCGCCCGTTTCACTCAAGCGGCCGCCCCAAGGGCGGCCGTTGTCGTTTCAAGGCCGTTGCTTCAGGGCCGCCAGCACCACCCCGCCGCGCGGCGACAATCGGTAGCCGACCTCCAGGCTCTCGGTCAGGCCCAGCGCCTTGAGCCGGCGCACATTGGCCTTGAACTGCTTGGCCTCCCGCCCTAGTTCGGCGGCGAGATCAGGTGCCGGGCGGCCGGGATAGCCCTCGATCAGCGCCAAGGTCGGGCGCACCCAGGCCCCGTGCCGGTCCATGGCGTCGAGCCGTTCGACAACACCTTGCAGGTCGACTGCGTCGAGCTGATCGCTGTCGCGCAGGCTGACGCGCGGGTCGGGCCCGACATAACGCAGTCGGATGCGATAGAGATCGCCATCCGCGCGCAGCAGGCCCTGCAGCTCGGCCAGCGACTCGAAGCCTGCTTGCCGTGCCGACTCCTCGCTCAGCGCGTCGTCGTCGACCCGATCGATCGCGTCGATCGCCAGCACGCCCAGTTCCGTCGCCAGCCTGCCGCCGGCGCGCACCGTCGGCTTGCGCCAGCGCCGGAACGCGAGCGTCGCGGAACCGTCGACAAGACGCTGCAGGATCGAACGTTTGATGAGCATAGGCGAGCATACCATGCTAGGTCTCAGATGCAGCGACGGAGACCGCCATGGCCGGGACCAAGCGCGTCAACCTCGCCTTGCAGGGCGGCGGCTCGCACGGCGCTTTCACCTGGGGCGTGCTCGATCGCCTGCTCGAGGACGGCCGGCTGGAGCTCGAGGGCATCAGCGGCACCAGCGCCGGAGCGATGAACGCCGCCGTGCTGGCGCAAGGCCTGCACGAGGGCGGCCGCGAGGGTGCGCGCCAGGGGCTGGCCGAATTCTGGGAGGAGATAGGCACCTACGCGCCGTTCTCGCTGGTACGCACCACACCGCTGGATCGACTCGCGGGCAACTGGAACCTCGATCGCTCGCCCGGCGCCGCCATCGTCGAGATGGCGCAGCGCCTGGCCTCGCCGGCGCTGCGCAATCCGCTGCGGCTCAACGCGCTCTCCACCGTGCTGCGCAACCGGCTACGTGTCGAGGCGGTGCGCGCCTGCACGCGGGTCAAGCTGTTCATCACCGCGACCAATGTCGAGTCCGGCGAGGCGCGCGTCTTCCGCAACGCCGAGATCAGTCACGACGCCCTGCTCGCCTCGGCCTGCCTGCCCAGCCTGTTCGAGGCGGTCATGATCGACGGTCAGCCCTATTGGGACGGCGGCTACATGGGCAATCCGGCGATCTGGCCATTCATCTACAACTGCGACAGCCGCGACGTTGTGCTGGTGCAGATCAACCCGCTGACCCGCGTGGGCGTGCCGAAGTCGCTCGCCGAGATCGACAACCGGCTGAACGAGATCACCTTCAATGGCGCGCTGATTGGCGAGATGCGCGCCATCGCCTTCGCCCAGAAGCTGATCGAGGACGACGGTGCCACCGGCCCCTCGATCGACCGCCTGAAGCGCATGCTGATCCACATCGTCGCCGATGAGGCTGCGATGCTGCCGCTGGGCGCGGTCAGCAAGTTCAACGTCGAGCCGGAGTTCCTCAAGCACTTGCGCGACGCCGGCCGCAAGGCCGCCGACCGGTGGCTGGCCGCGACGTTCGATGATCTCGGCAACAAATCCAGCGTCGACATCCGCGCCGCGTTCCTATGATGGGGTCCTCGACCGCCGCAGGCGCTCGATGAACGCACGCGCCTCGGTGCGTTTCTCCTCGCTACGGAAATGGATGGCGTGCGTGCCGAACGAGCCCTCGACCTCGAGGTAGTAGGCGTATCCCGCGATCTTGCGCCGCGAATCGCGCAGCGCGACGTCTCGCTCGCCCAGCGCATGGATCGAGGCCAGGGCGATGCGTTCGCGCCGCATGAGCTGCCGGTACTTGGCGAAGGACAGCAGGTCGAGGATCGACTCGTAGGGTCGCGAGGCCGGGATCTCGATCGTGTTGTCGGACGGGTCGAACACCAGCCCCTCGGCCACCTTACGAAAGACCACGTAGCCCAGCCCGGCGCCGATCAAGCAGGCGATGCCCAGCACGTAAGACGTCACGTAGGCGCCGGCGGCCCCCGACACGACCGACAGCAGCAGGCCGAGCAGGAACACGCCGACGAACATCATCGTCGCGGCGTACCACGCCGCCCAAAGATCGACGACGCGGTCCAAGACAGGCGCGCCCTACTCCGCCGCCTGCTGCATCGCCTGGCGTAGGCCGGGCATGGCAAAGCCCAGCGCCTCGAGCTTGGCGATCGACTCGCGGCCCTGCTCGGCGGTAACCTCGACCAGCGGCGGGCGTACGACCGTCCAGCCCGGATCCTGGCCGTAATGCGCGATCAGGTGCTTCATCGCCGGGATCATGACGTAGCCCTGCATCACGCCGCGCACGTCGTTGATCTTCTTCTGCAGCTGATCGCCCTCGGGTGCGCCGACCTTGGTGTAGGTCTCGGCGATCGCGCCGGGGTTGATGTTGGCGGTGGCGCTGATGCAGCCGGCGCCGCCCGACTTCACGTTCTCGACCAGCGGCTTCTCGTTGCCCGAGAACACGTCGAAGCCCGCCTTGGCGAAGGCGTCGATCATGCTCTTGGTGTGCGGCCAGTCGTCGGAGCTGTCCTTCATGCCGGCGATCTGCCCCGGATAGGCCTTCAGCAGACGCTCGACCAAAGCGTGGGTGATCGGCACCTGGGCGACCGGCGGGATGTGATAGAGATAGATCCGCAGCCGCGCGTCGCCGACGCGCTGCACGACTTCCGAGAAGTGCCGGAACAGCCCCTCGTCGCTCACACCCTTGTAGTAGAAGGGCGGCAGCATCAGCACGCCCGCCACGCCATGCTTGGTGGCGTGCGCCGTGACCTTCACCGTCTCGGTCAATGAACAGGCGCCGGTGCCCGGCATCATGCGCTGGGGATCGACGCCCGACGCTACCAGCGCGTCGAGCAGCGCCATGCGCTCCTCAGCGGCCATCGAGTTGGCCTCGCTGTTGGTGCCGAACACCGCCAGACCACAATTCTGGCTGACCAGCCACTTGCAATGGGCGATGAAGCGCCGCGTGTCGGGGCTGAGATCGGCTTTGAACGGCGTGACGACGGGCGACAGCACGCCCTTGATGCGGGCCTGGGCCATGGCAAACTCCTGAGCAAGGTCACGGCTGCATTGCCACGCCCGCCGCGCGCCGTCCAGAGCGCTTGCGGGCGGGCCGGTCAGACGACACGATCAACTCTGTTTCCCGTCATTCCGAGCGCAGCGAGGAATCTCCCGCGACCGGGTCCCCTCTTGCTGGAGATCCCTCGCTGCGCTCGGGATGACGGAGCGTCGAGGGAGACATCGTCCATGACCCAGAAGCTCAGCCTCGCCGGCCATCCGATCCTGCCCGACGACGGCACCGCGGGGACGCTGGTGGGCCGCGTGTGGCGGCCGGCGCATGGCGCGTGGCCGGCGGGTCCCAGCGTGGTGGCGATCCGCGCGCGCGGCGTGTTCGACATTTCGCGCACCGTGCCGACCATCGCCGATCTGCTGGCGCAGGCGAACCCGGCGGAGGTCGTGGCATATGCCACCGGCGATCGCATCGGCGCGCTGGAGGAGATCGTCGCCAACACCGTGGCGGAGCAGCCCTCGCCCGAGTTCCCCACCCTGCTGGCGCCGGTCGACCTGCAGGCCGTGAAAGCCGCTGGCGTGACCTTCGCAGTCAGCCTGCTGGAGCGGCTGATCGAGGAACAGGCCAAGGGCGATCCCTCGCGCGCCGCCCAGGTGCGCGCCGATCTCGGCACGGCGATCGGCGGCGACATCGCTCGAGTGAAGCCGGGCTCTGATGACGCGGAGAAGCTGAAGCAGGCGCTGATCGCCAAGGGCATGTGGTCGCAATACCTGGAGGTCGGCATCGGCCCGCACGCCGAGATCTTTACCAAGGCGCCGCCGATGGCCTCGGTCGGCTATGGCGCGGAGGTCGGCCTGCGCGACGACGCCGAGTGGACCAACCCCGAGCCGGAAATCGTGCTGGTGGTGACGCCCGATGGCCGCATCGTCGGCGCCACCTTGGGCAACGACGTGAACCTGAGGGACATCGAGGGCCGCAGCGCGCTGCTGCTGGGCAAGGCCAAGGACAACAACGGTTCCTCGGCGATCGGCCCGTTCATCCGTCTGTTCGACGCGACCTATTCGCTCGACGACGTGCGCAAAGCGGAGGTGTCGCTGGAGATCACCGGCACCGACCAGTTCCGCCTCACCGGCCGTAGCGACCTCACCCAGATCAGCCGCGATCCCACCGAGCTGGTGGCGCAGACCATCGGCGCCAACCATCAGTATCCCGACGGTGTGGTGCTCTACACCGGCACCCTCTTCGCGCCGACGCAGCAGCGTGGCGCGGGCGGCAAGGGCTTCACCCACGCGATCGGCGATATCGTGCTGATCCGCTCGCCCAAGCTCGGCGCGCTGGTCAACCGCGTGAACCTCTGCAAGGCGATCCCGCCCTGGACCTTCGGCGCCCGCGACCTGATGCGCAATCTTGCCGCCCGTGGCTTGCTGTGACAGGCGCGGCCATCTCGTGGCTCCCTCGCCCCGATTGCGGGGCGAGGGAGGATAACGCCACCGTCGTCGAAGCGTTGGAGCGCGACAAGCTACGCAACATCGTGCTGCTGAAGCATCTGGAGGCGTTTCCCGATCACACGACGGTGCATCGCGTGGAACGCGGCGGTGCCGCCGCGACGATGGTGCTGCTGGAGGTCGCGGCCAGCGCCTATGATCGGCGGACCTATCCTACGGCGCGCTACGCGGCGTTGATCTCCAGCGACTCAGCCGATCTGACGCGCGAGCTGGTCCGGGCAGTGCCGCGTCGGGAGGGCGTGGTGTTCAAGCTCACCAGTGACGCCGATCGTGACGCGGTGGCGATCGACTTCCCTCAACTGCGGCGCACGACAGCCGTTCTGTCCTTCACCGGCGGCCCGGATTTCGCGCACGACGGCGCCGTGCGTGTCACCACGATGCCGCCGGAGGCGGCCTTCGTCTACTTCGAGTCGCAGAAGCATGGCCGCGACTGGCTCGAGCCCCTTCTCCGGTCGAACCGTGCCTTCGTCTGCGTCACCGGTCCGGACGAACAGCCGCACGCCGTCTGCTTCGCCTTCGAGAACTACCGCAAGGTCTGGGAGATCGGTGGCCTGTACACGCCGCCGGAGTCGCGCGGCCGAGGTTACGCTGCCCGTGTCGTACGCACTGCCTTGGCCGAGTTGGGCACGCGTGGGCTATCGCCGCGCTATCAGGTGCACGACGACAACATCCCTTCGATCCGCCTGGCCGAGTCGATCGGCCTGACGCGGTTCCTTGAGATCACGCATTTCCTCTATAGGCCGGGAGCGGCCTGACCATGACCACGGAACTCTGGCAACTCACGGCCGAGACCCTCGGCGGCATGATCGTGCGCAAACAGATCTCACCGGTCGAGGTCACCCAGGCCGTGCTGGCGCGCATCGACGCGTTGCAGCCCAAGCTCAACTGTTTCATCACCGTCTGCCATGACCATGCGCTCGCGCAGGCCCGCTGGGCCGAAGAAACCGTGATGCGCGGCAACGCGCTCGGCTCGCTGCACGGTGTGCCCTATCACGTGAAAGATCTGGTCAACACGGCGGGCGTGCGGACCACCTTCGGCTCGCTGCTGCACGAGGACAACGTGCCCAAGACCGACGCGGTCTCGGCGGCGCGCATGAAGGCGGCCGGCGGCATCCTTGTCGGCAAGACGACGACGCCGGAGTTCGGTCACAAGTCGCTCAGCGACGGGCCGCTGTTCGGCAAGTGCCACAATGCCTGGGACCAGCGCCGGACATCAGGGGGTTCGAGCGGTGGCGCGGCGGTGGCCGTCGCCGCCGGCCTGGCGCCGATCGGCATCGCCACCGACGGCGGCGGCTCGACGCGCATCCCGGCGGCGTGCAACGGCATGGTCGGCCTGAAGCAGAGCAACGGCGTGATCCCGCACAGCCAGGCGGCCGACGCCTTCGGCAACTACACCTATGTCACGCCGATGACGCGCACGGTGATGGACACGGCGTTGATGCTGCAAGCCATGGCCGGCGAACACGCCAGCGATCCGTGGTCGATCGGCGTGCCGGTGCAGGACTACATCGCCGCCGCGCGGCCCGAGGGCGATCTCCGGGGAAAGCGCGTCCTTTTCACCGCGCGCCTGGGCAACACGGTGGTGGCGCGCGATGTCGAGTCGGCATTTCGCGCCGCGATCCTACGGCTGGAGTCGCTCGGCGCGATCGTCGAGGAGCTGAAGGAGATGCCGCCGGCCAACTACGAGGTCTGGCAGATCATCAACCACAGCACCTGGCGCGCCCGCTTCGCCGACATGGTGGCGCGCGACGGCAACCGCATGACGCCCTCGCTGGTACGCCAGGTGCAGATGGCCGCCGATTGGAGCGCGGCCGACTACCAGAAGGCGATGTTCGCCCGCGGGGATCTGTTCCGCCATATCCAGGGCTGGTTCGAGTGCTACGACTACTTCGTCACGCCGACTATGTCGCGCACCGCGCTACCCGTCGACCACGACCTGTTCGATCCGATCGAGATCGACGGCCAGGTCGTGGGCGAGCTGCGCCAGAACCTGTTCCCCTACACCATGCCGTTCAACATCACTGGCCACCCGGCGATGAGCGTGAATTGCGGCTTCGCATCGGATGGCCTGCCGATCGGCCTGCAACTCGTCGGCCGCTTCCGCGACGAGGCCTCGGTGCTGCGCTTGGGCGCGCTTTACGAGGCTAGCACCGACTGGCATCGGCGTTGGCCGGCCTTATGATCCGAGCCCATTGAGTCGTCGCCACCTCCTCCCCCGCTGGCGGGGAAGGGAGGGCCTAGGCCGCGAAGTCGCGCAGCACCTTGCCGGGCCGCGCGGTGCGGTCGACGCAGAGGCCTTTGGCATCGGCCACGCGGGTGCCGTTGACCCAGACGCCATGCACGCCGACGCCGCCGGCGGTCAGGCGCGCGGCGCCTGAGGGCAGGTCGAAGACGCGCTTCTTCGGGCCGCGGCTCACGGTCTTCGGATCGAACAGCAGCAGGTCGGCGGCCTGGCCTGCGCGCAGGAAGCCGCGATCCTGGATGCCGAACAGCTGCGCCGGCTGACCACTCAGGCGATGCACCGCCTGCTCCAGGCTCATCACGCCCCGGTCGCGGCTCCAGTGGCCCATCAGGTGCAGGCCGAATCCGGCGTCGCAGAAGAAGGTCAGATGCGCGCCCGCGTCGCTCAAGGAAATATGCGTCGCCGGATCGGCGAGGATGCGGCCGACCGACTTCTCGTCGTTGTGCAGCAGCTGCGCCACGAAATATGTGTCGAGGTTCTCCGACAGCGCGAAATCCAGGATGTAGTCGAACGGGTCCTTGCCCGCCGCCTTGGCCAGGGATGCGAGATCGGCGCCCTCCTTGGCGCGGTTTTCCGGCCGGCCGGTCTCGACGACGAACAGCTTGTCCCATTCGCTGTTGAACAGGCGCTGCCCCTGGGCGGCGCGCATCTCGTCCTTCACCGACTGGCGCCAGCTCGCATCGGCGTAGATGCGCTTGAGCGCCTCGTCGCCATGCACCGCCATCGCCGGCTTCCAGGCCTGCATGCTCTCGAACACGTAGGGGCTGCGGAAGGTGAAATCCATGCTGAGCGGACAGGCCGAGGTCTGCGCCGTCAGCCGGTGGCCGCGGGCGCGCGCCGCATTGACCTGCTCCAAGGTCTTGAAGGCGCCCTCGGGATTGGTGTTGGAGTGGAACAGGGCTGCGATCACCACCGGTCGGCCGGACTCCGCGGCGATCTCCTCCAGATAGGGGATCGATGTCGTGCGCCCGCGCGTCAGCATGTAGACGCCCTTGCCGCCCTCGCCCATCGCCTTGACCAGGGTGCGCAGCTCGCGATCGTCGGCCAGGCGCGAGGGCATCGGCAGGCCGCCCTCGCCGTTATGCGCCTCGGCCGTGCTCGAGGCGAAGCCGACGGCGCCTGCCTTCATCGCCTCGCGCACGAGGTCCGCCATCTTCGCGACCTCCGCTTCGGTGGCGGTGCGCTGCGTGGCATCCTCGCCCAGCACGAAGGTGCGGATCGCCGAATGGCCGGCGAAGGCCGCCACGTTGGGGCCGACGCCGTTCTTCACCAGCATGTCCATGTACTGCGGGAAGCTTTCGAAGTCCCAGCGAATGCCGGCGCGTAGCGCGTCGAGCGACATGCCCTCGACATGCGTCAGGTGGCGCATGGTGAGATCGCGGTCGGCCGGCTTGCAAGGCGCAATCGTGAAGCCGCAATTACCGATCACGACCGAGGTCACGCCCAGCGATGGCGAGGGATCGACGAAGGGATCCCAGGTGATCTGTGCGTCGTAGTGGGTGTGGCCGTCGATGATGCCGGGCGCCAGCGCCAAGCCGGCGGCGTCGAGCGTCTGCGTCGCCGGGCCGAGCTTGCCGCCGACGGCCACGACCTTGCCGTCGCTGACGGCGAGGTCGCCCTGAAGCGGCGCGGAGCCGGCGCCGTCAAAGATGGTCGCGTCACGGATCACGAGATCGTACATGGCTTACCTCCCCGGGCCGTCCGGTGGACGATATACCGAGGGCCGGCGGCGAGGCGATACAGACGATACGAAATAGCTGACCCGCGACACACGCTCAATACAGCTCGGGCGCAGCCTGAAGGCCTCGGAGAAGGAGGCCCTCATGCTGTTCCCAATCGCCGCCGGCGGCACCTACCGTAAGAAGTGGCACAACCCCGACTCCACCGCCAGCTTCGGCGCCGACCGCGACTTCGGTCGCCTGCACGCGGGTTGCGATATCGGCGCGCCACACGACATGCGTGTCGTCGCCATCGCTGGCGGAAAGGTCGTCGAGCGTGGCGCCAAGCCCTTCATGGAAGGCCTGCCGCTCTGGGCGATCGCGATCAAGCACGACGCTGGCTTCGTTGCCCGCTACACCGAGATCAACGAAATCCCCGAGTCCTTGAAGGTCGGCTCGACGGTCGCCGAGGGGCAGTTCCTCGGCATCGTCCAGATCGCCGGCACCATGAGCATGCTGCACTTCGAGCTCTATCGTGGCGATCGATCCGGGTTGCTGAGCGTGCCCAAGAACAAGTGGCCCAAGAATGAGAAGGGCAAGGGCAAGAAGCCCAGCGAACTCACCGACCTCGAGCGCCAGGCGATCATCACGGCGGGGTACGACCCCGACATGGCTCGCCGCGACGACATCCTCGATCCGCGCGAATTCCTGCTCGCCCTCGAGAAGGGCGACAACGCCGGCGCCCCGGCCGCCGCCCAGGTCGGCCCGAACGCCGCCGTGCCGCTGTCGCGCACCTATACCGGCCCGCTCGCGGTGCCGTTCGGCGTCCCCCCAGGCGGCGACAGCCACGGCGCCATGGACTTCGCCTGGACGGCGGAGTTCCAGCGCGACGCGCCCGAGATCGGCGCGTTGACCATCGGCGTGATCACGCGCGCGGGGTCAGATGTTTCCGGCGACATCCTTGAAACGGCGCAGCGTGTCGATCTGATCGTCGAACCTCGCCATCCGGTACATCGGATACAGCATGACCATCTGCGCGCCGAGCTTCTTCCAGCCCAGCGCCGACCTGGCCCAAGCCTCGGGGTCCGCGTCATCAAAGCGCAGCCAGCCTTCCAGTCCGAAACCGGCGGGATCGCGCCCGAAGGCTTTCATGTGCTCGCGCAATAGGGCGATCTTCGGCTCGGCCACCTCGGGCGTCATGATCGGCATATAGCCGTCGCCGATGCGCGCGGCGCGTTTGATCACCGCGTCGGACGAGCCGCCGAACCAGATCGGGATCGGGCGCTGCACTGGTACCGGCAACAGGTTTACCGCCTCGAGCTTATGGAAGCGGCCTTCGAAGCTCACGAGATCCTCGGTCCACAGCCTGCGCATCACCGCGATCTGCTCGGCCTGGCGCGCGCCCCGCGTTCTCCAGTCCATGCCCAGGGCTTCGTATTCGACATGGTTCCATCCCACGCCGACGCCGAGCCGCAGCCGTCCGCCACTCAGGATATCGACCTCGGCGGCCTGCTTGGCGACCACGCCGGTCTGCCGCTGGGGAAGGATGAGCACGCCGCTGCACAGCTTGATCGTCGTGGTGACGGCCGCGATAAAGGCCAAGGTAGTGAAGGTCTCGTGGAACGGGTCCTTCTCGCTGTATATCGGCTTCCAGTCGCCGCGTGGCGCCGCGCCGAAGACATGGTCCGCCACCTCGATGCAGTTGTAGCCCAGCGCTTCGGCGGCCTGCGCCCAGTCCCGGATTTTCGCCGGGTCGGTGCCGATGTCACGGGTTGGGAAAAGAGCGTTCAGCAGCATGCGTGACTCCAGAGCAAAGCGATGCGGCCTCTACGCCGGCCGATCGCCGGCTAAGGTGATGCGGTGCAGGATGCGGCGATGGCCATGGTAGTCGTTGATCGCGTTGTGCATGGCTGAGCGGTTGTCCCACAGCGCCAGCGAACCCGGCTGCCAGCGGAAACGACAGGTGAATTCGGGCCGGATCTGGTGCTCGAACAGGAACGCCAGCAAGCCGGCGCTCTCCTTCTCGGTCCAGCCCTTGATCCGCGCGGTGTGGCCGATGTTGAGGTAGAGCGCCTTGCGCCCGGTCTCAGGATGGGTGCGCACGATCGGGTGCTCGGCCTCGAGCGGCTTGACCTCTTGGCCGGCCGCTTTCAGCCGATCCTCGCGTGTCTTCGAGGCCTCGGCCTTCATCGAGGAGCTGACGCCGACCAGGCTATCGAGCATCGCGCGCAGGCCCGGTGAGAGCGTCTCGTAGGCCAGATACTGGTTGGCGAATTCGGTGTCGCCACCGACTGGCGGCAGCTCGATGGCATAGAGCATACTGGCCATCGGCGGGACCTGCAGATAGGTCGTGTCGGAGTGCCAGACGCCGCCGAAATTGTTGCGCTCGTTCTCGAGCTTCACCACCGGCGTGATCATCGGATAGGCGTCCAGGCCCTTGAGCTGGGGATAGGCCATCGGCTCGCCCAGCCGGCTCGCGAAGGCGAGCTGTTGCGCCGGCGTGATCTTCTGGTCGCGGAAGAAGAGCACGAGATGGTCGAGCCAGGCCCGGCGGATCTCGCCGACCACGTCGTCGGGCAGATCTTTGGCCAAGTCGACGCCCCGCAGCTCCGCGCCCAGCGCGCCGGCCACGCGCTGCACCTCGATATGCCTGTAGTTACGTCGTTCCATCGTCGCATCCCTCGTTCCGGCGCTCATTAGAGCAGGCGCGCCGGGGCGACAACAATCCACAGCCGCAATATGCTGGATTGCACAGGGCCGCAGGGTCCTGGAAGCCGTGCCGGGGTTATGGGGGCATCGATGACGCGATGGCAACTCCTGGCGCTACCCGCGCCGACGAGGTGATCAAGTGAGGCGCGGTCTTTTCACCAACTGCGTCGTGCTGCTCGTCGGGCTGGTAACGCTCGTCCTGACTATCAACGCCGGGCTCGACCTCCATTTAACCTACGAGGGCAATCGGCGCGCGGCGATCGAGGTGTAGCGCGAGAAGGCCGAGGCCGCAGCCCAGCGCATCGAGTCCTTCGTGCGCGAGATCGAGCACCAGATCGGCTGGGTGGCGCATCCACAGTCGGTGCTGCTCGACGAGAGGCAGCGGCGCTTCGACTACGTGCGCCTGCAGCGCCAGTTGCCAGCCATCGCCACCAGCCCCAGGCCGGGCACGTTGGCGAGACGACGCGCCAGCACGGCGAAAGGCTCATGCTCGGCGATGGCGCGCACAAGTTCCGACAGTGGCCCCGCCATCAGCGTTGAAGGGATGATGGCCTCTGCTTGCGGCGGGCGGCCGATGCTAACGGCCGTCCGCTCGCGAACCCTACTCCTTCGCCAGTACACAAGGGGCTTCTCGGGCAACGACCAACGTCGTCGCTGTAGAGGTTCCGCGAAGCCTCTCATCAGCCTCGCTGGCGCTCGGCACGTTCTCACCGCATACGCGGGGAGAAGGAAGGCTCACGGCGCCCAAGGCGGTGGCTTCTTCTCCAGGAACGCCTTCATCCCGGCCCTTGCCGGCGCGCCGCGCAGCAGGCGGATCAGGTCGAGCGCGGCGGCGTCGAGCACCGCCGCATCGCTCTCGGTGGCGCACATCAGCACCAGCCGCTTCACCGTCGCCACCGCGCCTGGCTCGCCGCGCCTGATGTCATTCAGCGTGCGCGTCAGCACCGCCTGGATCGCCGTCTCGTCGGCGCACAAATGTTGGCCGACACCGGCGGCGAGCGCCTCGCGCGAATCCATCATGCGCGCCGTCACCGCCAGCTCGCGGGCGAGGCCCTCGCCGATACGCCGCACGATCATCGGCAGGACCTGCGAGGGGATGAAGCCGGCGCGCGGCTCGGGAATGCCGAATCGCGCGCTCTCGTGCATGATCACCACATCGGAGGCGCAGGCCATGCCGAAGCCGCCGCCCGCCGCCGGGCCATCGACGATCGCGATCACCGGCAGCGGCAGGCGATTGAGCTCCAGCAACGTGTCACCGAAGGCGCGGTAGGGCGCGACCAGCGGGTCACGCTGACCATCGGGTGGCGCCGGCGGCAGCTCCTTCATGAAGCCGATATCGCCGCCGGCGCAAAAGAAGCCGCCGGCGCCGCGCAGCACCAGGGCGCGCAGACTGACGGGATCGCGCGCGACCTCCGCCGTGACGCGCGCGAAGGCGTCCGACAGCTCGCTCATCATCTCGTGGGTCAGCGCGTTGCGCCGCTCCGGACGATTGAATGTCAGGGACGCGACATCGCCATCGCGGCGCGCCAGCAGGCTGCGGTAGTCGGGAAAGGTCAGCATCGCCACCGAGACTAGACAACGCCTGCCGTACACGGAAGTCCGTGCGCGCGACGCAATCCTGCGGCATGATACCGACATGCGTCCGCGCGTCCTGCTGGCCTGTCTCGCCCTCCTCTTTCCCGGCTCCACTGCCGTCGCGCAAGACGCGCCGGCCTCGACGCCGGCACCGGGGCCACAGCGTATCTACGGCATCTACATGAACGGCTGCATCGCCGGCGCCAGCGCGCTGCCGCTGGAGGGGCCGGGCTACGAGGTGATCCGCGTCAGCCGCAACCGCTTCTGGGGCCACGACCGCGCCATCCGCTTCGTGCAGGAATTCGGCCGCCGCATCGAGGCGCAGAAGCTGCAGCACGTTCACATCGGCGACATCTCCCAGCCGCGCGGCGGGCGCATGAGCTTCGGCCATACCAGCCATCAGGTCGGCCTGGACATCGACATCTGGTTCGAGCAGTCGAAACGCCCACGCCGCCCCGCCGCGCAGCGCGAGGAGCCGCTGCTGCGCTCGCTGGTGCTCAAGGGCGAAGCCGGCATCGACGAGGCGGTGTGGCAGCCGGCGCACGCCAGCCTGCTGCAGACTTCCGCGAGCTTCGCCGAGGTCGACCGCATCTTCGTCAACAAGCTCATCAAGCAGCGGTTATGCCAGACGACCGCCGGCGATCGGACCTGGCTGCGCAAGATCGTGCCGTGGTTCTACCACGACGCCCATTTCCACGTGCGGCTGCACTGCCCGCCGGGCGATCCTGGTTGCCAGGCGCAGGCGCCGGTGCCGCCGGGTGATGGCTGCGGCAAGGCGCTCGACGACTGGTTCGCCCTGCCCGACCCCGACACCATCCCGCGCGGTCCGCCACCCAAGCCACCAAAGCCGCCGGCCGCTTGCCTGGCGGTGCTCGGCGCGCGTTAGCCTGGGGCAAGACCCAACAGGCGCGTTCGTCGACTTCCGCTTACGGGCTGACTCGAGACATTGGACACGTTAGACGGTTCGTCTGAGTCTGACCCGAAGCGGACATGCAGTGCCTGCCTCATGCCTTCGACAGACCAATAGAGGCGTTTGGTGCTACGAGACGGAATCGAATCGCCGACCGCACTATCGCTCCGAGCGCGAGCGCGATGGCGCGCACGCATCGTGCCGGCGAAACTCCCGGGGGGGCGGGCGCCCATTTCAGATCCGCCGCCATATCGGCCATGTCGCCGCTAGCGCCACCAGTCCCATCGCACCGGTGATCGCCGTCGCCTGCGGCGCGCCGATGCGATCGGCGAGCCAGCCCAGCCACAGGAAACCGACCGGTCCCGTGCCGATGCACGCCGAGAGCACGCCGAGGATCCGCGAGCGCATGTCGACGGGCGCGGCGAGGTAGACAATCGTTGCCTGCAGCGTGGCGAAGGCCGCGCCGGCGAGTCCGGTGATGAGCAACGCCGCACCGGCGGCGAGCGGCGTCGGCGCCTGCGCGAAGGCGATCAGGCCGGCCATGTAGACCGCGACGCCGCCGACATAGGCGCGCGCGTACCAGCCCGGCGTCAGCCATAGGGCGAGCAGGATCGCGCCCGCAAAGGCTCCGACGCCGTCGACGCTGGTCAGGATCCCCACGCCCTCGGGCCCGAGCGCGAGCTGGTCGCGTCCGATCACCGGGATCATGCTGGTGAACGGCCAGCCGAACACGTTGTAGAGGATCGTCACCGTCATGATCGCCGTCAGCCTCCGGTCCCGGGCGACGATCGCGATGCTCTCCCGGGCGCGCGCCAGCACCGCGCCGGCGCCAGGTGCGGCGGCGATGCGGGCGCGGACCGTGAGCGTCGCAGCGATCGCTGTCGCATAGAGCGTGACGCTGAGCGCAAACGCGCCCTCGATGCCAATCCCCGCCAGCAGCAGGCCGCCCACCGCCGGGCCGACCATGCGGCTCGCGTTGGCGGCGCCGACATCGAGCGCCATCGCCGTCGCCATGCGCTCGCGCCCCATCACTTCGCCCATCATCATGCGGCGCAGCGGATTGTCGGTCGCCCAGCCGATTCCATTGATGAAGCTCGCCGCCATGAGATGCCAGACTTCGAGCGCATCCTGCCAGGCCACGAGGGCAAGGATGGCCGAGGTCGCCATCAGCAGCCCAACCACGCCCGCCAGCGTCAGCCGCCGGTCGAAGCGCTCGGCGAAGGCGCCGACGAAGGCTCCGAACAGCCCCATCGGCAGCAGCCGCAGCATGGTGATGGTGGCGACAGCCAGCGCCGAGTCGGTCTGCCCGTAAACCACGACGCCCATTGCCACCGTCTCCAGCCAGCGCACAGTCGTGACGACCATGCCGACGTACCAAAGGCGCCAGTAGTCGGCCGGGGTGGTGGGCAACGCGGTGTCTTTCGGGTCAACGGCGGGACTAAGCTACCGCATTGCCCGCATATCGTTTCATTGGATTGAGGGCAATGATGGCACAGCCAGTACCCCGTCGCCCGTCAGCTAGACCAGCCGGCCGGGCAACAATGCGGCCGACGTGAAGCGCCGATGTCGCCTATTGGCGCACTCCGAAGGTCGGAATCCGGGAGCGGGCCACGCCTGCTGTTGGAGGTGAACCGGACATGAGGCCGACGCGCCGTCAGTTCAGTTCATGACCCGAAGCGGACATGGCGGAACGCCCTACTCGACCACCACGTCGCCGCGGTAGGAGTGTTCGGTAGGAACAGGCGGCCAGGCTGGCCCTCCCGAGAACGTCGGATACGCGGGCGGGCAACATACGCGAGGGCGCGGCGACATTGGTGGCAGATTCGCCGTCGCCATACGGATGTTGGGCGACCGTCATACGACAACGGCGCCCGCTCGCAGCCCCTGCCCCAACCCTATCCCCGTCCTTAGACGGAGATAGGGCACCCGGGACACGTTACCCCGCCAGCTGCCGACGCATGGGCAGTTGACGGATGCGCTTTCCGGTCGCGGCGGCGATGGCGTTGGCCAGTGCCGGTGCCACGGGCGGCACGCCAGGCTCGCCGACACCGCCGAGCGGCAGCGTGTAGTCGGTCGCGGGCACGAGGTGCACGTGCACCTCGCGCGGCGCAGAGTCCATGCGAGCCACTTCGTAGCCGTCGAAGTTGGACTGCACGACGCGGCCGTCCTTGAACGTGATCTCGCTCAGCATGGCGTTGCTCATCCCCATGATCACCGCGCCCTCCAGCTGCGAGCGGATGCGCTCGGGGTTGATCTGCGGCCCACAGTCGATCGCGATGTCGATGCGCGGGACGCTGATGCCACCCCTGTCATCGGCCTGCACTTCGGCCACCACGGCGAGATAGCTCACGAAGCTGTAATGCGCCGCGATGCCGAGCCCGCGGCCTTTCGGCAGCGTGCGGCCCCAGTTGGCGCCCCTGGCCACCGCCTCGACTACGCCGCGCAGCCGGCCGGTGTCGATCGGATAGAGCGCCGGATCCTCGCCGTGGTTCCAGCCGTCGCCGACCGACGTCGGGTTGATCTTGCGTGGCGGGCCGATCAGCTCGAGCAGGTAGTCCTTGGGGTCCTTGCCCAGCGCCTGCGCGATCTCGGTCACGAAGGACTGGATCGCGAAGGCGTGCTGGATGTTGGCCACTGCGCGGAACCAGCCGATGCGCGCGTGCGCCTCGGCCTCGGGCGTCTCCGCCCGGATGTTGGGGATGTCGAACGGCAGGTTCACCAGCCCCATGCCCAGCTCGATCGCGAACGGCAACTTAACGTTGGGCGCGAAGAGCGACAGGATCGACGGGAAGGCGCTGCGATGCCGCCAGGCCACGACCTTGCCTGACGCATCGAGGCCAGCTTCGAGCCGCTGCATGGTGACGGTATGCAGGGGGCTGTTCTGCAGGTCGTCCTCGCGCGTCCATGTCACTTTCACGGGCGCGCCATTCATCGCCTTGGACAGCAGGCCGGCCTCGACCACGAAATCGGGCTTCGACTTGCGCCCGAAGCCGCCGCCCAGCAGGGTGACGTTGACCGTCACCTTGTCGGCCGGGATGCCGAGGAATTTGAACAGCCGCACCTTGGCCGCCTCCGGCGACTGCACGCAGGCCCAGGCCTCGCAGGCACCATCGCGGATCTGCACAACCGCGGCGGCCGGCTCGATCGTCGCATGCGCCAGGTGCGGCACGTAGTACTCGGCCTCGATGCGCCTTGCCGCCGACGCCATCGCGGCGTCGACGTTGCCCTGGTCGCGCACCACCTTGCCCGGCTTGCGCACCGCTGCCTCCAGCATCGCCTTGTAGCTGTCGGAGCTGTACTTGGCGTTACCGCCGTTATCCCAGGTGATCTTCAGCGCCTCGCGGCCCTTGATCGCGGCCCAGGTGTTGGACGCCACGACGGCGACGCCGCCCAGCGGCCCGAACTCCGAAGGCGGCGGTGTGCTATCGAGCGTCACGACCTTGAGCACGCCCTTGACCTTCATCGCCTCGGCCGCGTCGAACGACGCGACCTTTCCCCCATAGACCGGCGGCCGCGCCACCACGGCGTAGAGCATGCCGTCGCGCCGCGCGTCGATGCCGAAGCCGGCGCGGCCGGTCGTGATATCCATGCCGTCGATCAGGCCGATCTGGCCCTTGCCGATGTAACGGAACTGCGCCGGGTCCTTCAGCTTGACCGATGCGGGCACCGGCAGCGCCGCGGCGGCCTTGGCGACCGCGCCGTAGCCGATCTTGCGGTTCGACGCGCGATGGACCAACTCGTGGTTGACCGCCTCGACCTGATCAGCTGGCACGCCCCAGCCGGTCGCCGCCGCCTGGACCAGCATGGCCCGCGCCGCCGCGCCCATGCGCCTCAATGTCATGAAATGATGGCGCATGCTGCGCGAGCCGTCGGTGTCCTGGTTGCCGAAGCGCGTCTCGTCGCCCGGTGCCTGCGCCACCTTCACCTTGGCCCAGTCGGCCTCGAGCTCGTCGGCCACCACCAGCGGCAGGCTGGTGCGGATGCCCTGCCCCATCTCGGAGCGATGGCACACCACGGTCACGGTGCCGTCGTCGGCGATGGCGACGAACAGCTTGACGTCCTCGCGCAGGCCGTTGGGCATGCCGGCGGCAGCGAACTTCTTCTCCTGCGACCAGGCGGGCAGACCGACCGACAGCACCAGGCTGCCGGCGCCTGCGCCGGCGAGGAACGCCCGGCGACTGACATTGCGAATCGCCGGACGGAGGGATCGATGGTGGGTCATCGCCGGCCTCCCGTGGCAACGCGGTGGATCGCGGCGCGGATGCGCTGATAGGTGCCGCAGCGACAGATGTTGCCGCTCATCGCGGCGTCGATATCGTCGTCACTCGGCTTGGCCTTCTGCGCCAACAGCGCGGCGGCAGACATGATCTGGCCGACCTGGCAGTAGCCACATTGCGCGACGTTGAGATCTCGCCACGCCACCTGCACCGGATGCATGCCGTCGGGCGACAGACCCTCGATCGTGGTGACCGCGCGGTCGGCGGCGGCCGACACTGTGGTCTAACAGGCACGCACCGCGACGCCATCAACATGCACGGTGCAAGCGCCGCATTGCGCCACGCCGCAGCCGTACTTCGTGCCGGTCATGCCCAGCACGTCGCGCAGCAACCACAGCAGCGGCATGTCGCCATCGACATCCACGCTGCGGTCCTGACCGTTGAGCTTGATCTTGAACGCCATCGTTCCCTCGCTTTCCGGCTGGAACAAGAGGCAGGCCGTCGCGCTACCCGAGGAGCCTATGCCTGCGTCGAGCCTACGCCTGCCGTCGCAGCGAAGCGATTCGAAACGTGTGCGCGAGACCTTTATTCAACCTTATGTAACATTCCCCAATTGAGCCCGTGGAACGGTGTGAACCTGCCCCGCCGCTCCCGCAATGCTCAACGTTCAAGACGAGCTTTGATCCATCGATCCGCCGCTTGGCCACGACACGGCGTGGCATCGTCCAGCTTGACGCCTGGTCAGTGACCGTCGCACCTCAGACGTACTGTTCGACATGCCCAGTGTCTGGAGTCAGCCGAGCGCCAACACCGCCTTCAGCGCCGGCTCGATGCGAGCGCGTTGTTCGGCCGAGGCTGGCGGCATCGGCGCGCGCGGCACACCGGGGTCGATGCCCTGCAGCGACTGCACGAAGCGCGTGCAGGCGGGCAGGTTGTCGCCGACCATGGCGTTCCACAACGGCAGTAGCGCACGATGCAGCGCATGGGCGCGCGCATGGTCGCCGGCCTTCACCGCGTTCCACAGCGCCACGGTTGCCTTGGGCGCGGCTGTGAGAATAGCGGCCACCGAGCCGTGCGCGCCCAGCACGAAAGACGGATAGAGCAGCGCGTCGACGGCGCTCAGGATCAACCGATCCTTGGGCGCGTCGATCATCAGGTCGGCGAACAGCTTCAGGTCACCGGCGCTCTGCTTGACGCCGACCACGCCGGGCACCTCGCGGAAGATACGGCAGAGCAGCGCCGGCAACAGGTAGGTCCAGGGCACGACGTTGTAGATGATCACCGGCACGCCGGTCTCACCCGCCACGGCGCGGAAGTGCTCGACCATGGCGTCGTCGTCGGGGCGGAACAGGTAGTGCACCGGCGTGACCTGCAGCGCCGCCACCTTCATGTCGCGCACCGCCTTGCCGCGGGCGATCGCCTCGCGGGTGCTGTCGACGATGATGCCGGCGATCACCGGCGCTCTGCCCTTCGCCGCCGCGACTGTCGCGGCCATCACGTCCTTGTATTCGCCGCCATCGAGCGCGTGGCCCTCGCCAGTACTGCCACAGGCCGCCAGCCCGTGCACGCCAGCGCCGATCAGCCAATCGACCTGCGCCGCGATCTTGTTCAGCGCGATGTCGCCGTTCGCCGTGAACGGAGTCGTCATCGGTGGAATGATGCCCTGTGCGACCACGTTCGTTTTCTCCCCTTGTACCGGGGCACGGTTATGAGACAGTTCGCTGCGCCGGTTACGCTGCCAATTTGAACTCCGTGGCGGCTTCGGATGCAAGAGCCTTATGTTCGGCCCTGATCTGATTGGGCGTCT
>VGCZ01000019.1 GCA_016869975.1 Alphaproteobacteria bacterium | reverse complement strand
CAGGGCTGGGGCCGGCGCGACGAGACCTGGTCGTTCATGGACAGCCTCAAGGCGCTGGGCGGCGAGGATTGGTTCCGGCTGGGCGATCGCGATCTCGCGGTCCATGTCGAGCGCACGCGGCGTCTGTGCTCGGGCGAGGCGCTGTCGCAGATCACCTCGGACTTCGCCGCCAGGCTGGGCATCGGGGCGCGCATCCTGCCGATGAGCGACGAGCCGGTGCGGACCCGCGTGCTGAGCGACGGCGGCTGGATCGACTTCCAGGACTATTTCGTGCGCCAGCAATGCCGGCCGGTTGTGCGCGCGCTGAGCTTCGATGGCGCGCCGGCGGCGCGGCCGGCGCCCGGCGTGACCCAGGCGCTGCGCAACGCCAGCGCCGTCGTCATCTGCCCGTCGAATCCGTTCATCAGCATCGAGCCGATCCTCGCCGTGCCTGGGATCCGCGAGGCGATCGAGGCGAGCGGCGCGCCCGTCGTGGCGGTGTCGCCGATCATCGGCGGCAAGGCGGTGAAGGGGCCGACGGCGAAGATGATGGCCGAGCTGGACATGGAAGCCACGGCGCTTGGTGTCGCTCAGCGCTACGGCGAGATGCTGCACGGCTACATTGTCGAACATGAGGATGCCGCGGCTGTCGCCGGCATCGCCGCGCAGGTCACGGCGGCGAAGACGCTGATGCTGAGCCTCGAGGATCGCGAGGCGCTGGCGCGGGTCGTGCTCGAGGCGGCGGACTCGCTGCGACGATGAGCGATATCTGGGCGGTCGTTCCGGTCAAGGAGTTCGAGGGCGCCAAGCACCGGCTGTCGCCGTTGCTCAGCCCCGAACAGCGCCGGCTGTTGGCTGAGACCATGCTCGCCGACGTGCTCGACGCAGTAGCGGGCGCGAAACGGCTGGCGGGTATCCTGCTGATCACCCTGGAGCCCGGGGCCAAGGCGATGGCCGAGCGCCTGGGCGCACGCGTCGAGACCGAGGGCGCGCGCGAGGGCCACACCGGCGCCGTAGTCGCCGGCCGACGCATCCTGGCGCGCGAGGGCAGGGGTGGCTTCATCACCATGCCCGGCGATATCCCGGCGGTGCGGGCAGACGAGATCGACGCGGTGCTGGCGGCGCACAGGCCGGCGCCGTCCTTCACCATCTCGCCGGCGCATGACGATCTGGGCTCCAACGCAGTGGTCTGCTCGCCACCCGAATCCGTGCCGTTGCGCTTTGGCGAGAACTCCTATTTCCCCCACCTGGAGGCGGCGCGCGCCCAGGGCATCGAGCCGACGATCCTGCGCCAGCCCGGGATCGCCATGGATATCGACCACCCGGTCGATCTCGACATGTTCCTGCGGCTGCCGCAGTCGAAGGGCACGCGGACGCGAACGTTGCTGGGACAGTTCGGCCTCGGGTAGGCGTGTTCGCGGGTGCGGCGCCAAGGCGTCGTTTCCTGAGGCAACCGCCCGCTGAACCTCTTTTCAATGATATGTCAGAATGCTGTGTAATCGGTCGTCACATCATGACTAATTATCTGATTCAATTACATAAAAGACTATATTAATGATGTAATATCTTGACATCTTGTAAATTTGTGCGACGCGGCATATAAATTGTGAGCGAGTGCAGCATCCTATTACGCCGCTGATCATTTATTTCGGGTTTTGGTACTCCATTCATGACGACTTTCACCTACGGCACGTCGGGTGCGCCGACGTCGACCTACTCGATCACTGTCACACGCTACAACGAGTCGGGCGTCGCGACGACCGACTCGGTCGCCGGCCGGACCTGGACCAGCCTCAGCAGCCGTATCGGTAACGGCGACAGCAGCACAGCCGACTCCCTGGTGATGACCAGCGGCAACGACCTCTTCGTCTGGGACGACTACACCACCAGCACGCCCGGTGGCGCGCTCAATGGCAGCGGCGAATTCTACGCCTTCCAGAACAGCAGCCGTACCCGGGCTATCGAGACGATCGCGGCAGGCTCAGGCAACGACCTGGTCAATCTAACCTATGAGGCGTCCGGTCAGACATACTGGCAGTGGGACTCAGCCGCTGGTGGCGCCAACGCCAGCATGTGGGTCGACGGCGGCGCCGGTGACGACATCATCTGGGGCCACAATCCCGGAGAGTTCCTCTATGGCGGCGCCGACAATGACTGGATCGACGGCGGCGCGGGCAACGACAGCCTGTTCGGCGGCGCCGGCAACGATTCGGTGGTCGGCGGCCTGGGCAATGACCGCCTGCAGGGCGACGACGGCAACGACACCCTGATCGACACCTCCGGCAATAACCTGATGTATGGCGGGCTCGGCGACGACACGGCCTATGGCGGCACCGGCAACGACACGATCCAGGGCGACGATGGCGACGATCTGATCAGCGACGCCGGCGGCACCAACACGCTCTACGGTGGCGTCGGCAACGACTTCATCTATGGCGGTGCCGGCACCGACTCGGCCTTCGGCGGCGACGGCAACGACGCGATGTCCGGTTTCGACGGTAACGATAGCCTCGACGGTGGCCTCAACGACGACGGGCTGTGGGGCGTCAACGGCACCGACACACTCTATGGCGGCGCCAACAACGATTTCCTCTATGGCGGCGCTGGCGACGGCGACACGATGTTCGGCGGCGCCGGCGACGACTACTATTATTTCGCCCGCGGCGACGGCACAGGCGACATCATCTCCGACTCCGGCGGCACCAACACCATCGTCGCCTTCGGCGGCTTCGCTGCCGCGAGCGCCGGCCAGTGGTGGATCCCCGGCACCGGCGTGTCGGACAACAACGGCGCCACCTTGGGCAACGCGCTGGGCGGTACCGGCTCGGGCGTGTCGATCAGCTACGCCGCCGGCAATGTCTTCACCCTGAACATCCTCGGCTCGGGCGCGGCCTCGATCACCGCCGACGCCGACGAGGTCCAGCGCATCATCCTCTGGAACTCCGACAACACCGTGCCCAACCAGACCCAGGAAGTCTTCGCCTGGAACGGTAGCCAGTTCGCGTTCATCGGATTTGAGGGGTAGAGCTCGCGGCGTCTCCGGCAGCGAGGGGCGCCGGTTCGAGCCCGCCTGCGCCCTGGCGGTGGCGTGATGCGATATGGCCGTTCATGACCGGCGTCGAGCCACTGACGGCGAGGCCTCGGTTCGGTTCCGCAGCCGCACTGTGCAAAGCTGGTCCGACCATGCCGGCCAACGCGGCGCCACGTCGTTCACCGCCGACGCCGCCGATCCCAACCAGATCCAGGAAGTGCTCACGGGGTTCGGGGGGAGCGCCCCTCGATCAACGCGCCGCGGCGCGCTGCTTCTTGCGTGGCGGGGTCTGCACGACGGGCGCGAGCTCGGCGGCGTTGAACGAAGCGGCGCGGCGGTCCTCGGCGACGGCGCCATATGTGGTGCCCCGCTGCTGCGGTACGCGGCCGATCGAGCGGATCAGCGCCTCCATCTCGTGCGGCGGGAATTCCTGGCCGTGCTGCGTGCCGGCGGCGCGCGAGATGCTCTCGTTCATCAAGGTGCCGCCAAGATCGTTGGCGCCGGATTGCAGGCAGATCGCCGCGCCCGCTGGCCCCATCTTGACCCAAGAGGTCTGTATGTTGGGGATCAGCGGGTGGAGCGATAGCCGCGCGATGGCGTGCATGATCACCGCCTCGCGGAAGGTCGGGCCCTTGCGCGCCAGACCCAGCCGGTACATCGGCGCTTCCATGTGCACGAAGGGCAGGGGTACGAACTCGGTGAAGCCGCCCGTCTCGGCCTGCAAGTCGCGCAGCGCCAGCAGGTGCTTGGCCCAGGAGCGCGACGTCTCGACATGGCCGTACATGATGGTCGAGGTCGTGCGCAGCCCGACGCCATGCGCAGCACGCTGCACGTCGAGCCATTGCTGGGTGTTGATCTTGTCCGGGCAGATGATGCGCCGCACACCGTCGTCGAGGATCTCGGCCGCGGTGCCGGGCAGGGTACCCAGGCCGGCCTCCTTCAGCTCGGCGAGGAAATCGGGGATCGACTTGTTCGACGTCGACGCGCCCTGCGTCACCTCCAGCGCCGAGAAGGCGTGGATGTGCATGTCGGGCACCACCGCCTTGATGGCGCGGCAGATCGCGACGTAGGTCTCGCCGGTATAATCAGGGTGGATGCCACCCTGCATGCAGACCTCGGTGGCGCCGCGATCCCACGCCTCGACCGCGCGACGCTGGATCTCCTCGAGATCGAGATCATAGGGTGAGCCGCGCAGATCCTCATGCGTGCGCCCCTTGGAGAAGGCGCAGAACTTGCAGCGGAAATAGCAGATGTTGGTGTAGTTGATGTTGCGGTTGACGACGTAGCGGATCACGTCGCCGCTCACCGCGCGGCGCAGCGCATCGGCCGCCTGGTTGACATAGCGATAGTCGATGTCACGCGACGCGAACAGCCGTACGATCTCGGTCTCACCGAGGCGCTCGCCCGACGTGGCGCGTTCGACGATGCGCGCGACTTCGGGATCGACCTGGCGCGACAGGGCCAGCGGCGTCGGTGGTGGCTCGGTGTTGCCCGGTGCCCAGTCGTCGTCGCGCGCGAAGCCCTCGGCATCGCTCATGCGGCGCACACGGGTGGCGATCTCCGGCGCCAGCCACGTGTCGGCGTCGCGCGCATAGGACGGATAGAGCGGCAGGCGGTTGACCAGCAGCTTGCCGACCTCGGCGCTGCGCCGCGACAGCTCGGCGATCGCCGGCCACGGCGCCTCGGGATTGACGTGGTCGGGCGTCACCGGCGACACGCCGCCCCAGTCGTTCAGCCCGGCGCCGACCAGCTTCTGGTAGACGCCGGGCGAGAGGTTCGGCGGCGCCTGTAGGTTCATATCGGGACCGAGGATCAGCCGCGCCACGGCGATGGTCCACAGCAGTTCCGGCAGGTCGGGCTCTTCGGAGTCGGCGAGCTTGGTATCGGGCTTGGCGCGGAAGTTCTGGATGATGACTTCCTGGATGTGCCCGTGGCGCGCGTGCAGGTCGCGGATCGCCTCCAGCGACTCGATGCGCTCCTGCCGCGTCTCGCCGATGCCGATCAGGATGCCCGTGGTGAACGGCACCTTGAGCTCGCCGGCCAAGCGGATGGTCTCGAGCCTCACGGCCGGGTGTTTGTCGGGCGAGCCGAAGTGCGGACCGCCGCGCTCGCTCAGCCGCTCGCTGATGGTCTCCAGCATTATGCCCTGGCTGGCGCTGACCTTGCGCAGCGCCGCGATCTCCTCGCGCGTCATCACGCCGGGATTGGCGTGCGGCAGCAGGCTGGTCTCCTTCAGCACCAGCGCGCACATCGCGGCGAGGTACTCGATGGTGGTGGCGTAGCCGAGTTCCTTCAGCACCTCCTCGGCCACGTGGTAACGCAGCTCTGGCTTGTCACCCAGGGTGAACAGCGCCTCGGTGCAGCCGGCCGCCTGGCCGGCGCGCGCGATCGCCAGCACCTCGTCGGGCGAGAGATAGGCCGGCTTGGTCGGGTGCGGCCGCTCGGCGAAGGTGCAGTAGTGGCAGACGTCGCGGCAGAGCTTGGTCAGCGGGATGAAGACCTTGCGCGAATAGGTGATCAGCCGGCCATGCGCTTGGTCGCGCATGTGCGCGGCCTCCCGCATCAGCTCGTCCAGCGGTCTGTCGAAACGCAACGCCATCTCAGCTCCGGCACTTAGACTCGGGCCACATCGTGTAGTATCGCCGCTGACGACGCAATGCGGGGAGGGACGCGCGCCATGCAATTCGGCTTCAACGCACCGACGGCCGGGGCGCTCTACGGCGTCGAAAACCTTACACGCATTGTGGTCGGCGCCGAGGCGATGGGCTACGACTACGCCACCTTCAGTGATCATGTGGTGATTCCCACCAACATCGACGCCAAATACCCCTACAGTTCCAGCGGCGAGTTCCCGTCGGGCTCACGCGGCGGCCGGCACGAGCTGCTCACCGAGATGGCCTTCGTCGCCGGCATGACCAAGAAACTCAGGCTGGTGTCGTCGGTGATGGTCGTGCCGCACCGGCCGGCGATGCTGACGGCCAAGATCCTCTCGACCATCGACGTGCTGAGCGGCGGACGGCTCGTGGTCGGCATCGGCGCCGGCTGGATGAAGGAGGAGTTCGAGGCGCTGCAGCTGCCCGACTTCGCCGCCCGCGGCAAGGTCACCGACGAGTACATCGCCGCCTTCAAGGAGCTGTGGGCCAACGAGGATCCAAAATTCTCGGGCGAGTACGTGAAGTTCGCCGGCGTCGTCTTCGCGCCCAAGCCGGTGCAGAAGCCGCATCCGCCGATCTGGGTCGGCGGCGAGAGCGGGCCGGCGCTGCGCCGCACCGCCAAGCTGGGCGACGCCTGGTACCCGATCGGCACCAACCCCGAGAACCCGCTCGACAGCCTGAAGCGCTTCAAGGTCCAGGTGGCGCGCCTGCGCAAGATGACGGCGGAGGCGGGACGCAAGCCCGACGTGGTCGGCCTGACGCTGCGCGTCACCGCCTATGGCGAATCGGTGCCCGCCCTGGCCGGCGACGGCGAGCGTCGGCTGTTTGCCGGCAAGCCGGCCGATATCGCCGCCGACATCCGCGCCCTGCGCGACGTCGGCGTGGGCTGCCTCGATTTCGGCGTGCCCGGCAACACGGCCGACGAGATGCTGGGCAACCTCCAGAAGCTCAGGACCGAGGTGCTGGCGCTCGTCTAACCCGTCATCCTGAGCGAAGCGAAGGATCTCGCGGTATCGCGGTCACACGCCGACGTTGCGCGCGCTTCTACCGTCGCGAGGTCCTTCGCTGGCGACCAGGACGACAGTCATGAGTCCAGCTTGCGGATGATCGCCGCCCACTTGTCCATCTCGGGCAGCACTTCATCGAGCTTCGCTGACTCAAACGTGATGATCACCCGCGACACGCCGCCGTCGCGGTCGCGGCGCAGCAAATCGACATCGGGCTTGGCGCCCCAGATCGTTACCGGCACGGAGGCGAGGTCACGCTTGGCCTCGGCGGCCATCTGCCGGAAGTGTGGCATCAGGTCGAAGACGTCGTCGTACTGCTTGCGCGCGCGATGGGGGATCCAGCCGTCGCCGTAGCGCAGGGCGCGGCGGGCTGAGAAGGGGAAGGCGCCGCCGACCAGGATCGGCGGGTGCGGCTTCTGCACCGGCTTGGGCCAGGCCATCATCGGATCGAAGTTCACGAACTCGCCATGATACTCGGCCTTGGACTTGGTCCAGATCACCTTCATCGCCTCGATGCGCTCGCGCGCCAGCTTGTGGCGTGACTCGAATACCGTGCCGTGGTTCTCCATCTCGTCCTGGTTCCAGCCATTGCCGACGCCGAACAGGAAGCGGCCATTGGAGACGTGGTCGATCGAGGCCACCAGCTTGGCGGTCTGGATCGGATCGCGCTGCGCCACGAGGCAGACGCCGGTACCGACCAGCAGCTTGCTGGTCGTCGCCGCCGCCGCCGTCAGCGCCACGAACGGGTCGATCGCGTCGTAATACTTCTTCGGCACCTCGCCGCCGCTGGGGAAGGGCGACTTGCGCGACAGCGGGATATGCGAGTGCTCGGGCGCCCACAGCGAATCGAAGCCGCGCTCCTCGAGCGCGCGGCCCATCTCCGCCGGTGTCATCGAATAGTCGGTGAAGAAGACCGCACCGCCGACTTTCATGGCTCGTACCCCCCTGTGCGTACCCTGTCATCCCTCACTGGGCTTGGGATGACGGAAATTAGCGCTTCGGCCAGCGCGCCGAAACTCGCGGCAGCACCTTGTCGATGAGCTGCTGGGTCTGGTCGAGCACCGCCGTCTCGTCCGCGCCCAGCGGGCGCAGGATGAACTTGGCGACGCCGTTGTCGACGAACTCGGCCAGGCGGCTCATGACTGTGTCGGCGTCGCCGATCGCGAAGGCCTGGCGCGCGTCGCGGCCGGTGCGCTTGGTGTAGGCCTCCATGGCGCGCGCCACCACCGGGCTGTCGCCGGTGCCGAAGTGGAAGGCGAAGCCGGCGCCGTAGTGGTCCTCGTCGATGCTGCGGCCGATCTCGGCGGCGGCGGCCTTGATCGCCGCGACGATGCGGCCGGCATCCTCGGGCGAGTCGCCGCCGGCCTGCCAGCCTGTGCCGTACTTCGCGGTGCGGCGGATCGCGGCCTCGGTCGAGCCGCCGATCCACATCGGCAGGTCGGGCTGCACCGGCTTGGGCGCGATCACCGCGCCGCTGAGCTTGTAGAAGGCGCCGTTGAAGTCGACCGAGTCCTCGCGCCACAGCCGCGTGATGATCTCCAGGCATTCGTCGGTCTTCTTGCCGCGCGTCCTGGTGTCGGCGTTCAGCATCTTCCACTCGGGCCCGAGCGGCGAGCCGATGCCGAAGGCGGGCAGCAGGCGGCCCTCCGACAGCACATCGATGGTGGCGCATTGCTTGGCCAGCAGCACCGGATCGCGGAAGGCCAAGGACACCACGTTCATGCCGAAACGCACGCGGCGCGTGCGGCCCGCCAGCGCCGCCATCGCCGTCATCGATTCGAGGAAGGGCGCCTTGCCGACCAGGCGATCGGTCTGCCAGATCGAATCGACGCCGCCTTGCTCGCACATGTCGACCCAGCGCCAGTAGCCGGCGCCGGAGGAGAAGGGGAACTCGGCGAGGCCGAGGCCGACTGCGACGCTCATTGGACCGCCGCCTTCACGCGTGGTGCCACGTCCCGTACGAAGCGCTCGAGATGGCCGTTCATCTGGTCCGGCCGCATGCCCGGCGGCACCGCCCAGGTCACGAGGTCGGTTATGCCATATTCCTTGATGAAGGCGGTGAGCTCCGTCACACAGTGCTCGACATCGCCCACCACCCATGTCTGCGGGATCGGCGGATCGGTGGCCTCCTGCTTGACGCCGCCATAGGCGCCCTCGCTGTTGAAGCTGCGATAGACCTGGCCGCGATAGCGCTCGGCAGCACGCACGGCGGGCCAGTCGCGCTCGCGATCGTCGGTCACCAGGCAGGAGCGGATGATACCGACGCGATACGTATCGGGGTTGCGCCCCGTCTCGCGCATGGTCGCGCGCCACGGATCGAGCACGGCCGAACGTGGACCCTGCGGCAGGAAGTGGCTGTCATAACGCGCCGCGCGCTGCGCGCCGGCACCCGACATGGCGGCGATCCACAGCGGCGGGCCGCCCTTCTGCACATAGCCGGGGCGGATGACGACGTCCTCGAAGGTGTAGCGCTTGCCGTGATAACTGAAGCGTTCGCCGGAGAAGCACAGCCGCAGCACCTCGATACCCTCATCGGTCAGCGATACGCGGCGCGACACCGGCAGGCCGAAGCCCTTGAACTCGTGCGGCGCGTAGCCCATGCCGACGCCGATCTCGACGCGCCCGTTGCTGAGGTTGTCGAGGACCGCGAGATCCTCGGCCAGCCGCACCGGATGATTGAACGGCAGCAGGCAGACATCGCTCGACAGCTTCACCCGCTTGGTGCGCGCAGCGATCGCGCCGGCGATCGGGATCCACGAGGGCAGGTAGCCGTCGTCGAGAAAGTGATGCTCGGTGAACCACACCAGGTCGAGCCCCAGCCCGTCGAGCATGACGATCTGGTCCATGATCGCGGCGTAGAGACTCGGGTTGTCGAGACTCGACTCCGGCGTGTTGCGGAAATCGTAGACGGTCCCGATACGCAGCGGCGGACGCATAGGGTCTCCTCCGAACCTTCATTCGCCTCTCGCTTCCTCTCCCCGCGTACGGGGGAGAGGGAGGAAAACGCCTTACGAATTCAGCCGCGCCGCCTGGGCCATGACCTCGATCGCCTCGGGCTGGCGCGAGCGGACGTTCAGCGTGTCGATGCCGTTATCCTGCCAGCGGCGATAGCGTTCCTTGATGCGCGAGGCCGGGCCGACCAGCGACTTCATGTCGACCCATTCGTCGGGCACAGACGCGATCGCCTCGTCCTTGCGGCCGGCGAGGTAGAGTTCCTGGATACGCTTGGCGGCGTCGGCGAAGCCGTTGCGGATCATCAGGTCGTTGTGGAAGTTCTTGTCCTTGTGGCCCATGCCGCCGACATAGAGCGCGACCTCGGGCTTGAGCTTCGCCAGCCCCGCCTTGACGTCGTCCTGCACGTTGACGTGCACCGAGGTCTGGATGACGAAGTCCTTCATGCTCTTGCCGTTGCCGGCGCGGCGGAAGCCTTCCTCTAGCCAGGGCTGGTAGTCCTTGAGGAAGCCGGGCACGACGCCGGTGGGCAGCCAGCCATCGGCGATCTCGCCGGTGAGCTTGACCGTCGCCTCGTTGACGGTGGCGAGGTAGATCGGGATGTCGGGGTTCATGTGCAGGATGGACTTCAGCGGCTTGCCGATGCCCATCGCGCCTTCGCCCTTGTAGGGCAGGGGATACTCGCGCCCGTCATGCGACACCGGCCCTTCGCGCTTGAAGATCTTGCGCATGATCGCGACGTAGTCCTTGAGCTGGTAGTAGGGCTTGCCCCAGGGGCGGCCGTACCAGCCCTCGACGATCTGCGGCCCCGATACGCCCAGACCGGCGATGAAGCGTCCGCCGCCGGCCAGCGCGTCGACGGTGGCCGCCGACATCGCGGCGTTGGCCGGCGTGCGCGCGGCGAGCTGCATGATGCCGGTGCCGAGCTTGATCTTCTTCGTCAGCCCCGCGAGGTAGGCCAGCGGTGTCACCGCATCGGAGCCGTAGGCCTCGGCCGTCCATACCGAGTCGTAGCCGAGTTCCTCGGCGCGCTGCACCAGCTTGACGGGGATATCGAGATGAGCGCCCGAATAGCCGAGCGACAGGCCGAGTTTCATTGTCGTGTTTCCTCCAAAACCGTCATCCCGAGCGCAGCGAGGGATCTCCTCGAAGGGAGTCTCCATGGACGGAGATCCCTCGCTGCGCTCGGGATGACGAGGTCAAATCACTCCGTGCTGGCGTCGGCCAGCTCCGGGATCCAGCTCTTCTTCTCTCCGGCGTAGAGCGCGCCGGGATTGCCGTGCACCGTGGTGCGCCACATCACGCGGTTCTGCGTCTCGACGTCGAACCAGGTCGCGGCGTGCACCAGGCACCGATTGTCCCAGACGATCAGATCGCCCTGGTCCCATTCATGGACGTAGATGAACTCCGGCCGCGTGTAGTGCGCCATCAACGCGTCCAGCAGCGCCGCGCCGTCGCCGTGCGGGCCGGGCTGCATGCCCACGAAGGGGCCCTCGATCCAGTCCATCTGGCCGGACTCGCACAGATAGAGCGCCGGCTTGCCGGTGACGGGATGGATGCGCACCACCGGCTGACGCTGCGAGCGCTCGTGGGCGGCGAACTCCCGCGGCTTGGTGCCGGCCAGCACCGCGTCGCGCGAGCGGCCCGAGCCGGGCTGCGCGTGCAGGCCTTCGAGCTGGCCGACCTTGCGCTTCATGTCGGGCGACAGCGCCTCGTAGGCCAAGGTGCCGTTGGCGAAGATCGTCTGCCCCTGATCGCGGCTCACCGGCGCCACGGCGAAGAACAGCGAGATATCAGGCGGCGGCCGGCGATAGCTCTGGTCGGTGTGCCAGCCCTTGCGTTGCGGGTACTGCACCGGGAACCCGCCGTCCGCCGTCATCGGCGGCTCGGGCCGCTTGGGCGGCATGCGGCTCACCGGGGCCACGTTGGAGACGATGAAGATCTCCGGCACCGCATCGTGCACCTGATGCCGCGGCGTGAGGGTGCGGCGATAATCCTCGACCTCCGGCCCGAACAGCCGGCTCAGCCGCACGAGCAACGAGGCGTCCTGCGCGATGCTGTGCAGGCCCTTCAGCAGCAGCACGCCGCCGCTTTCTGCCAGCGCCCGGGGCAGGGCGGCAGGCTCGGCCTCGGCGGCCTTCACGACGGCCGCCGCGTCGCCGGTGGTTCGCGCCCAACCGCCGAAGCGCGCGCCTTGCAGGGGAGTCTGGAGGGTGAAGAAGCCGCTCATGGCGCTATCCTGCCCCTATTTCGCCGGGCGCTCCAGCGCCACGGCCATCAGCGTCTCGTCGTAGTGGCGGCCGTTAAACTTCAGCGCGTGGACCTCGTGGCCGTACTCGACGAAGCCGCAGGCGCGGTAGAGACGCTGCGCCGTCTCGTTGTCGCTGACGACGCTCAGCTGCACCAGCTCGACGCGCCCGCGCGCGTGGGCCAGCACCGCCTCGACCAGCATCTTGCCAACGCCCTGGCCACGCGCGGCGGCGCGCACGTACATGCCCCACAGTGAGCCCTTGTGCCCGGTCTTGGGGCCGACCTGGGTGCGATAGCCGGCCATGCCCAGCAGGTCGGCGGAGCGAAAGGCACCGAACACGTCGGACCGGCCCAGCAGATCGGCGAACTGCTCCGTGGTGTAGCTGCGCTCCAGCTCGTAGGTGCTGCCGAAGGCCTCCGGCGCAGCCTGCAGCGCCTCCAGGCGGATCCCCTGGTACAGCCGCGCGTCGGCTGGTGTCAGCAGGCGGATATGCGCCTTGGATTGATGCGTCATATGCCCGTAATTCTCCGCACCTACAATAAAATAACGCAAGCCTGACTCTCAGGTCTGGCGCTGATCCCTGTCTCGCTACTCTGTACGATGCTAAGGCCTGCGAAGCGGCGGAATATCGTGAGCCACTGCCCAATGGATCTGCAGTGTCCCGTCGGGCTTGATCCAGCAAACAACCCTGTTCACGTACTTATCACTCGTGCTTGGAGTCTTGAAGTCGGCGCGCCAGACCAGCCCCCATTGATCGCTTTGCGTTAGCAATTGTTCGCCCCATTCCCATTCGCCAGCGGGGTTGTACTGCGATCTCGCCTTGCACTCGGCTGTGAACTCCGGGTGCCCCTCAATCGCTCGCTCTTGAGTAGGCTCAAGCGGTGGAGACTCTACAGGGCCTTGTGTTTGTACGGTCATAGCACTGCCCAGAAATATTGGTTACACGGCCACAAAGGCATACTCTAGCGTGCATCCTCGCGGCCACCGATTCTTGTTCCGTGCAAGTAACGCATTCAGTTGCACAAGATGGACTCCGGGAAACGACCCGATACTATTGCCACGCTGGTGGTCGGCCATTCGGAACTACCCAAGCCCGCATACCAAGAACCCGTGGTACGACAACATAGGTTCCATCGGGAAAGGAAAATCGGCCTTCGACATTCGTTGCCCCGGCGGCTTGCGCAGCACGGACGATTGCCGCGCCTCTAACACATGCCTCTTCCGCCTGCATACACCTCGCAGAGCCATCGGGAGGAGGTGCTGACATCATGCAGAGATGTGTGGCTACGATGCATGCTGGCTCTAGATTGTCGTTTGACGGAGCTGGGGCGGGTGTGTACGGGCCAGCCTGTGCGAGATGTACTCGAGGATCACGGACAGTCGTGTCCGAAGCTTTGGGAGCGCCAGGGCGCTGTTGCATACCGATGCCGGTAGTGCCGACAACCTCGCCGTTTTGGTCGAACTCCTGCCAGGAGCCTTGGCCATATGGGATGTGTACGTAGTACCGCCCGCTCTGCGGATCGTGGTAGACGGCTTGGCCGTTGGGATTGATGCGGCTTGGATATTTGCCGGCCGGCACTTGTGTCAGCTCCAGGGCCGCGGCGTCAGCATCGCTGTTCTTCAGGATGCCTTTTGGCAGGGCCTCCCTGGTCGCTTGGTCCAGCTCCGAGATGATCGCCGGTTCCATCGATCGCCACGGCGCTTCCGTGTTCGGCGAATAGGTCGTGGTATCTTGAATCTCGTGGATTCGGGACTGCGGGCGCGAGTCAGCGTCTGGTGAAGTTGGCACATGCTTCAAGGGCACGAAGTGTCGCTCGAACATTCCGGTGATGTCGGCGTCGTCTGGGCTCTTGCCGTTGACCTTGCACCATGTATCGATCTCCTCGACCAAGTCGGCGCGGTAGTTGGCGGCGCTGTCGTCGGGCATATCCGACGGCAGAATCTTGGTGGCGAGCTGCAGGCCGCGTTTGATGGCGTGGAGCTGATCTTCCGTCGTGGGATCGGTACCGCGGAGGCCGGCCTGCCAGTCACGGAAACGCTGCCATTGCGGCAGCGGCAGCCGCGCGATGGTGGGGACGAGGTCGCGGCGCAAGAAGTTGTCCGGCGCCCGAGTCATCTCCGCCGCCAGAGCGTCGACCAGTGACGGATTCGCTGCGAGATCGTCGCCACGCGCGTTGTGGTCAAGGCGCGTCTCGATAGCCTGGCGGTGTTCGGCGTCGAGCGTCACCCACACGCGCACCGGAATCTGTGACGGATCGGTCAGGCTGTCCTTCAGCACGCGTGCCAGCACCACCTCGGCCAGCGCGCGGGCGCGGGCAACGTCGGCGGCGGTGGCACTATGTAGCCGGCGGATGGCCGCGGCGCGCACCGCGGGTTCGGCGATCGCCTCGGCTTGTCGCAACCGCCATTGCGGCACCGATGGTTCGCCATCCGGCGGCGCGGCGTTCAGGATCTCCGCGCTCGCCTCCTCGGCCCGCTGGCGGGTCAGTGCTTCGACTAGCAACGCGTCCAGCGCGGCGCGATCGGTCGCGTCGATATGCTGGTCGTAGCGCGTGCGCAGGATCTGGGCGCGGTCGGGATCGTGTTCGACCGCCGCCTCGATCGCCGATACCAGGGTGCGTCTGGTCTGTTGGCGTAGCGCCGTCCCTGTCGACGCCGCGTCCCAGCCCTTGCGCGCGGCCTTCTCGCGCACCTCGAAGCGTGTCGTGCCGAGCGCGCGGCGGAAGAGCGCGTCGTCGCGCCAGTGCAGCCGGGCTTCGACCTGCATCTGCTCGATGCGACGCTCGCCCGCGTTATCGTACCAGCGCTGGCGTTCGGCGGCGATATGCCGCTCGACCAGTGTGGTGAAGTCCGCCAGCCGGCGCTCGTTGAGGCCTTGCAGCATGTCTCGCTGGTCGTCGTCGGTGGTTCCCGCCAGCTCGCGGTCCAGCGCTCCGCGATAGGCCTCGAGCACGGCGGGCGCGTGGGTCAGCGCCGTCTGCCCTTGCGTGTTGAGATAGCCGTTTTGGGGATCGAACAGCAGCGTCTGCTCGGCCTCGCCCAGCCGCGTGTCGGCAGCCTTCACCACGGCTTCGTTGTCGTTGGCGAGCTGCTCGGCGATCGCGCCGGCGACGCCTTCGGCGGCCTGCAGGCCGAACTTCAGCGGCGGCGTTGGCTCGAACCGGCCGGCGCTGGCGTCGACGTCGATGTCGCCGCCGCCCAGAACGGCGGATGTGCGCACGTCGAGCGGCTTGTATGGTCCAATGCTGATGATGCCGGCCATGGGGGGCTCCGTCTCACCGGGCAGGACGCGGCGCCGTGTGTCGGTCGCTTGTGGCGTGTCGTGCCCTCGCCGGTGATTGTACCGCAGGTCGCGCGAAAGGCCGGTTTTTCGCTTCTAGGACGGTCTTATGCGGCGGTCCGTTCTTACGGAGAGAAGGGGTGGACGCAAACCTGGCGGTGCAGTGTTGCCACGATCGCGGCTATGATCCCGCCCGACCATCGGGGGACCTCATGAAGTTCGCGCTGCATTTCGGCAACAACACCTATCCCGATCCTGACGGCGCGCGGAAAGTTGCGCGCGCGGCGGAGGCGGCGGGCTTCGACACACTGTTCGCCGTCGACCACGTGGTGTTCCCCGACAACTACACCTCGACCTATCCCTATGCGCCCAGCGGCCGGCTGCCGGGCGGGCCGCAGAGTCCGATCCCCGATCCGCTGATCTGGATGACCTGGGTCGCGGCGGCGACCACCAGGCTGCGCTTCATGACCGGTGTGCTGATCCTGCCGCAGCGCAATCCGTTGGTGCTGGCCAAGCAGGTGGCGACCCTGGATCACCTGAGCGGCGGGCGCATCGAGCTGGGCATCGGCGTCGGCTGGCTGAAGGAGGAGTTCGAGGCGGTGGGCGTGCCGTTCGAGCGCCGCGGCAAGCGTGCCGACGAGTACATCGCGGCCATGCGCGTGCTGTGGGCGAAGGACGCCGCCAGCTTCAAGGGCGAGTTCGTGAGCTTCGACACGGTGAGCTGCAATCCCAAGCCGGTGCGCGGCGCGGTGCCGATCCTGGTCGGCGGCCACTCCGAGGCGGCGGCCAAGCGCGCGGGGCGGCTGGCCGACGGCTTCTTCCCCTCGATCGGCTCGTCGATCGATCCCATGGGGCTGTGGGACATCGTGCGGCGCACGGCCGAGGCCAAGGGCCGCGACCCGCAATCGGTCGAGCTGCTGATGGGCTGCCCCGACGCGCTGCCGGATTCCGGCAAGGACCCGCATGCGGCGGTCGAGGAGCGCATCAGGAAGGGCGTCAAGCGCATCGTCGTGCCGGCCACCGCCTTCCGCCGCGATCTCGAGGACGGCCTCGCAAAGTTCGGCGAGACCGTCATTCGTCCGTTCTCGTGAGTAGTAGAGGTAGGACCATGCAGTTTCCGCCACCCGACGGGCAGCCCTGGCCGAGCGTTTCGCCGAAGGACGCCGGCTTCGATCCGGATGCGTTGGCCGACGCCGTGTCGTTCGCGAAGGGCCACGAGATCAAATGGCCGCTCAGCCTGCGCGATCATCTGCTGTCAGGCCATTTCGAGCAGCCGGCCGACGCCGAGATCATCGGCCCGATCCGCGACCGCGGCCCGGGCAATGGCCTGATCCTGCGTGGCGGGCGCGTCGTGGCGCGCTGGGGCGATACACAGCAGGCGGACTACACCTTCAGCGTCGCCAAGAGCTACATGTCGATCTGCGCCGGCCTGGCCTTCGACGACGGGCTGATCGGCGATGTCGACGAGCCGGTGGGCAAGACGGTGAAGGACGGCGGCTTCGACAGCGCCCAGAACGCGCCGATCACCTGGCGGCAGCTGCTGACCAACACATCGGAGTGGGAAGGCACGCTGTTCGGCAAGAGCGAGACGATCGATCGTGGCCGCACGCTCGCCACCGAGGGCACGCGCAAGAAGGGCAACCGGGTACTGCAGGCGCCGGGCACCTACTGGGAATACAACGACGTGCGCGTGAACCGGCTCGGCCTGTCGGTGCTGCGCCGGCTGAAGCGCGCCCTGCCCGAAGTCTTCGCCGAGCGCGTCATGAGGCCGACGGGGGCATCCGATGAATGGAACTGGCGCGGCTACGCCACGTCGACGGTCGAGGTCGAGGGCCGGCCGATCGAGAGCGTCGCAGGCGGCACCCATTGGGGCGGCGGCGTGTGCATCCACGCCGAAGACCAGGCGCGCGTCGGGCTGCTGATGGCCAACGACGGCGTGTGGAACGGCAAGCGCCTGCTGTCGCAGGAATGGATCGGGCTGTCGTTGCAGCCCTGTCCGCTCAACGTCAGCTACGGCTTCTTCTGGTGGCTCAACAGCCAGGGCATCCGCATGCCCGCCGCACCACACAGCAACTTCTTCGCCGTCGGCGCCGGCGGCAACATGACCTGGATCGATCGCGAGCACGACATCGTCGCCGTCATGCGCTGGCTCGACCCGGCGCACCAGAACACGTTCATCGGCAAGGTGCTGGGGGCGTTGCGGTAGCTGGGGGTGCGCCCCCAGCGTCAGTAGAGAACTCGGCTGCTCCGCTTTGCGTGCGGTGTCATCGCCAGGGAGTCGAGGATCGCTTTGCGTACCCTCCGCCGCCCGCGCCATAATGCGGCACCCGACGCCGGAGATGCCGCCGATGCCGCCCGAATTCGCCGATAAGCTCAAGCAGTCCATTCGCGACTGGAGCGGCGTGGAATGCCCGAATGAGGCCGCCGAAGTCGGCCTGTCCGACTTTCCCGGCCTGCTCAAGGAACTCGCCGCGCTCCGCGGGACGCTGGTCTTCGAGGACGAGCCGTCCTCCTTCGACGCCGCGCTACAGGCCGAGAAGGAGCCGGCGCGATGAGCGCGCTGACCAACCTCTCCATGATCGAGGCCGCCGACGCCGTGAAGCGCGGCGAGGTCACGTCGGTCGCGCTGGTCGAAGCCTGCCTTGCCCGCATCGCCGCGCATGGCGGCCAGGTGAACGCCGTCATCCGCCTGGACAAGGCTGAAGCGCTGGAGGCCGCCGCCGCTGTCGACAAGGCACGGGCTTCGGGCGCGGTCCTGGGTCCGCTCGCCGGCGTGCCGATGATGCACAAGGACATGTATTACCGTGCCGGCAAGGTGAGCAGCTGTGGCTCCAGGATCCGCAAGGATTTCCGACCGAAGCTCACCGCGACGGTGCTGCGGCGCCTCGACGACGCGGGCGCCGTTGACATGGGCACGCTCAACATGGCCGAGTTCGCGCAAAACCCGACCGGCCACAACGTCCATTTCGGCGACTGCCACAACCCCTGGAACCTGCCCTACTGCACGGGCGGTTCGTCCTCGGGCTCCGGTGCGGGAGTCGCCGCGCGGTTCTTCTACGCCGCGCTGGGATCGGATACCGGCGGGTCGATCCGCCTGCCGGCGACGATCTGCGGCGTGACCGGCATCAAGGGCACGCAAACCCGCGTGTCGCGCGCCGGTGCGATGCCGCTGTCCTTCACCATGGACAATGTCGGCCCGCTGACGCGCACGGCGCGCGACGCCGCGCGCTTCCTGCGCGTCACCGCCGGCGCCGATCCGCGCGACCCGACATCGTCCAACGAGCCGGTGCCCAACTACGAGGCGGCACTGACGGGCGACATCCGCGGCCTGCGCATCGCCGTGCCGCAGCAGTATTTCTTCGATGGCGCCGACGACATCGTGGTGCGGGCCTTCGACCGCGCGCTGGATGTGCTGAAGGCGCGAGGCGCGACGGTCGAGCGGGTCTCGGCGCCGTCGCTACGCGCCGTCGCCGCCTACGTGGCGCTGTGCAGCCGGGTCGAGGCCGCGGCGATCCACGCCAATTGGATGCGCGAGCACGCCGCCGACTATTCCATCCTGCTGTCCGCGCGGTTGTTCGGCGGCTACGCCGTTCCCGGCCATCTGTATGTCGAGGCGCAGTCGCGGCGCGGGCCGCTGCTGCGCCAATTCTGCGCCGAAGCGCTCGATCGCTTCGACCTGGTGGCGACGCCCACGCTGCGCACCCGCGTGCCGACCCTGGCCGAGACCGATGTCGATGCGGACGCCACGAATTGGCAGCGCTGCATGGCGGTATCCGCCAACACGCGGCCGTTCAACTATCTCGGCCTGCCGACGGCCAGCGTGCCCTGCGGCTTCGATGACCGCGGCCTGCCGATCGGCCTGCAACTCGCCGGTCGCCCCTTCGCCGAAGCGCGCGTCCTGTCCGCGGCCGACGCCTATCAACGCGACACGGACTGGCACGCGCGGGTGCCGGCGCTGTAGCCGCTCAGTAGAAAATCCCCGGCTGCTCGACATCGAGCAGGATCTGGCCCACTTGCTCGAAATGCTGGGCGCGGGACTGGATCTGTTGTGACACCGTGTGCAGGTCGCGCCAGCGGCGTTCGAAGGCGCTGCCGAGGAAGATGGCGCTGGTGCCGGCGGCCTTGTAGCACCAGTCGGCCGCCGACTCCGAGGTCGTGATGGCGTGCGCGCAGGCCAGCCGAACGCGGGCGCGCCCGGGCGTGTCGATCGGCTCGATGTCGTCGGCTTGGGCGTAGATGTCCTTCAAGGTCTCGACCAGATAGGCGCGCGCCGCGTCGAGCTCGGCGCGGGTGCGCGCCACCTTGTCCTGGATCGTCGCGCTGTCGGCGAGGCGGCCGACATTGCGGGGGGCTTTCTCCTTGGCGAGGCTGACGAACGCCTCGTGCATGGCGCGCGCCAGGCCCATGGCGACGCCGGCGACGCCGACTGCATAGAGGCCTTGCTGCGTGAAGGCGTAGAGCGGCCCGCGCACCAGGCGCAGTGACGGATCCTCACGCGTCGAGCTGAAGGCCTCGGGCACGAAGACGTCGTCGACGGTGTAGGAGTCGCTGGCCGTGCCGCGCAGGCCGATCACGTCCCAGGTGTGGATGAGGGTCGCCTGCGCCGCGGGGAAGAGCAGGGTGCGGATGGTGGGCCGGCCCCAGCGATTGAGGCGCAGCGAGCCGTCGGGCTCGGCGACCTGGCAATGCGCGCCCATCCAGTTGGCCTGGCGGCAGCCCGACGCGAAGTCCCAGCGGCCCTTGACGATGTAGCCGCCCTCGACCGCCGTCGCGCGCTGGGCGGTGGGTGGACCCCAGGCGATGATGGTGCGGGGATCGCTGTAGATCGTGCGCGCGGTCTGCGGCGGCAGGAACGGCGCGATCAGGGCCGAGCTGTTGGCGACGAAGAGGTTCCAGGCCACCGAGCCGTCGTGCTTGGCTATCTCCTCGATCGTGCGCAGGTAGACCCAGGGCTCGACCTCGTCACCACCGTAGGCCCTGGGCAGCAGCATGCGCGGCAGGCGCGCGTCGTGGATCGCCGACAGCAGCGGCTCGGGGATGCGTTGCGTGCGCTCGATCTCATCGGCGGAAGCGGCGAGCCGCCCCGACAGATCACGTGCCCGCGCGAGCGGGTCGATAGGCGGTCGGGGTAGGTCGTCCATGACGTGTCTCCGGAGAACCGTCATGCCGAGCGTAGCGAGGAATCTCCCGGAAGCGGAGTCTTTGTCGGTGGGAGATTCCTCGCTGCGCTTCAGGGGCCGCGGAGGGCTCCGAGAATGACGGGGGGCTTCTTGGAGCCGAGCCAAGGTCGGCGCGATCCAGGTGCCGATCGTGGAGCGCGATGACAGCCGCTGGATGACCGACAGTACACCGATGATCCTTCAGCTTGAGAAGGAACACCCCGGCTCGGCCGTCATATCCGCCGACCCCGTCGCGCGTCCATGAGGATGTAGCGCGGGCGCTTCTTGTCAGTCGCTTCGAAGACGCAAGAGATCCGGAGTGACCAAATACGAGTCAGGGCGTCTGAACGACCAAAAGACGTCGATGACAGCCGACGTCCTCGGCAATCCCGGCCCGGGTGATCCAGTAGCGCCATCAGCATCGGTCGTGGCTCAGCCCCGCCCTTGCGCCAGCATTTTTCTGGCGATCCGTTCGGCCACCATCACGCAGCCCAAGTATGTGTTGCCGGAGGGAATGGTCGGCATCACGGAGGCGTCCGCGACACGCAGCCCTTCAACACCTAGAACGCGACAATCGGCGTCCAGCACGGTTCCCATGGGACAGGTGCCGACCATGTGGCCATAGCTGATGGTGTAACGCTCGCGCGCGATCGCGGGCGCGTCCCGTGTGTTGAGGTCCAGGGGCTCTATGGGCGTGCACCCGATCGATTTGGCTGCGGCTGAGGTCTCCCAGGCCGCGATGCGCTTGAACGCATGATGCAGTCTCTCATTCGCGTCGTGCGGCAACGGAGGCGCCGTCACGATCGGACCATCGCCGGGTTTCTCACCGAGTCGGACACTTCCCAGGCCGGACGAGCGAAGCAGGAAAACCGCGATCACGAACTTGCTCGATCCGCTCCGCGACGACGGCGCGATCGGGAAGGCGTGATAGTCGATCTCCACGCCATTCGATGCGCCGATCAGCAAGGACTGCGCGGGCCCGGCCGTTCCCCCTCGCGGTCCGGTATGCCTGTACCGTAGTCCAGGACCAATGTGGTCGCTCATGGTCTTGCCGACCGGCAAATCCACGATTGCGGAAATGCCATGGTCCGCCAGATGATCGCCCGGGCCGATCCCGGACCGCATCAGCAGGTTCGGCGTCCAAAGCGCACCAGCCGCGATGACCACTTCGTCGGCCTCGACAGCTTCGCCCGTCGAAAGGACCACGCCTCTGGCACGGCGCTTGTCCACGATGAGCGTCTTCACCTCTGTTTGCGTTCGGATCGTCAGATTCTTGCGGGCGCGGACCTGCGATGTCAGATAGGCGCGACTGGTCGTCACCCGGTTGGCACCGCCGTCTATGGTCACAGGAAAAATTCCAAGGCCCGGTAACTGGCGCGGGTCGTTGATGTCATCGACCGTTCGGGTACCCAGCTCCACCATGCCATCATAGAAGGCCAATTGGGCCCGCCCCATTTCTTCCCTGCGCCAGCGCCTAACGGGAAGTGGGCCGCGATCGCCGTGAATGGACGATGGCCCGAAATCCTGATCGGTTTCGGCGGCGATGAATGTGTCTACGACGTCGTCCCATCCCCAGCCTGAAAGACCGGCCGCGGCCCAGCCGTCATAGTCTTCCGGCAATCCACGAAGGGTCGCGAGGCCGTTCACCGCGGAGGTTCCACCCAGCATGCGGCCCTGTATCATCGGGATTACGCCGGACCCATTCAACATCGGAGTCGCCGCGACGGGCTGCATGCCAAGCCACGCCTCGGGAGCCCGTGCGGGATCCAGAATGCCGTCGCCATAGGCGTCATCATCGGCGCCGATCTCGAGCACTGTGACGTTCAGGCCCGGATCTTCGCTCAGTCGCGCGGCGAGAACCGATCCTGCCGTGCCGCCACCGACGACAACAATGTGCTTCGAAGCCGATTTCATCCCGGGATCTCCATGCGACGGCAGCCGGAACACTCGATTAGGTTGCTTGACCTAGTGTTAGGTTGTATAACCTAGATCGTCAAGTCGAGACTTTGACAATCGTCACGGAAGCAAGCATGGGCGCACGAACATCGACTTCGGATCGAATAGCCGAAGCCGGCCGGCGGCTCTTCAATGCCAAGGGTTATGCAGCCACGTCGCTGAACGAGATAGCGGCCGAGGTTGGTATTTCTCAGGGCAACCTGACCTATCACTTCCCGACGAAGCGCGATCTCGCCATGCAAATCGAGACCGATGCCCGCCGGCTCGCGCGGGCGCGGCGCGAAAACCTGCGCCCCGGCAATATTGCAGAGGACTACGTCGAGCATCTGCTGTTCGCGATGAATCTGACCTGGAATCACCGGTTTTTGTTCCGGGATCGAACTCAGTTTGCCATGGGCATCGACGTCCACAATCCAGAGTCGGGGCTCAGGGCGGATTTTGACGAACTACAGGGTCTTTTCGAACGGATAGACGCCGCTGGCATGTTTCGGCGCGATGCGGTGCCGGACCTGCGTGCCCTTGCGTGCTCGATCTGGATCGTGAGTCGATACTGGATGGACTATTTGAGCGAATTCGAAGGACGCGCAGAGATCACCTGGCGTGACCAGGAGCGCGGAATCCAGCATCACTTCGCGCTATTGCTACCCTGTCTCACTGCGGACGCGAAGCGAGGCTTCCGCGAAGCTCTCGCCAAAACGCCAAGACAGTCGAACAGCGACGTCGCTCGCGAGTAGTTTTGGGAAGAAACGACGTATCGATTTCTTTCCGGATCGGCTCTTAGGGCTGGATGTCCAACCCCTTGTACAGCGCGGCGCCGTAGTTGCCGTGGGCGCGCACGTTCTTGATCGACTTCCTGGCGATCAGGTGCAGGCGGCTGTGGATCAGCGGGATCATCAGCGCCTCGTCATGCACCAGCTTCTGCACCTTGTAGTACGCGTCGCGCCGCGCCTCCTCGGTGATGGCGCCGCGGCCGGCGTCGAGCAGGCGATCGGTCTCCGGATCGTTCCACATCATGCGGTTCGGCACCGGCCGGTTCTTCGAATAGTAGTAGAGATACATCTGGTCGCCGGCCGAGGTGTAGGGCACCGACAAGGTCCAGATGTCGTAATCCTGCTGCGCGATCTTCTGGAAGAAGACCGTCGGATCCCACATCTGGATCTTGATGTCGATGCCGACCTTGCGCGCCGCGCCCTGCAGCACTTCCGAGAGCTTGGGGTTCTGACCGACGGTGTAAGAGTACAGCAGCAGCTCGAGCTTCTTGCCGTCCTTGTAGCGGAAGCCGTCGGCGCCCATCTTCCAGCCCGCTTCGTCGAGCAGCCGCGCCGACAGCGCGGGGTCGTGCTTGCTCAGCGTATCGAGGGTCGCCGGGTTGAAGTCCTGCGCCTTCTCGTGCACCAGCGCGCGCGCCGGATAGCCCTGGCCGAAGAAGATCGCCTTGTTGACCTCGTCGCGATCGATCAGATGACTGATCGCCGCGCGCACGCGCCTGTCCTGCATGTGCTCACGCGTCGTCTTCAGCCCGTAATAGGACATGCTGAAGAAGCTGTCGGGCTCGTAGACCGCGAGGTTGGGTGCTTTCTTGAACGTGTCGATCGCCTGCAGCGGCGCCCAGTGCGTGAAGTCGGCCTGGCCGGCGAGCATCGCGGCCATGCGCGTCGTCTCCTCCGGCACAATGCGCCAGATCATGCGCTCGTACTTCACCGGCCCCGGATCCTTGTACATGCCGGCGGGGCCCCATTTGTAGGCGGGGTGGCGCTTCAGAACGAGGTCCTTGCGCGGCTCCCACGATTCCCAGCACAGCGGGCCGGTGCCGTCGAAGCCCTTGACGCCGAAATCGCTGCCCAGCGCCTTGACGTTGTCCTCGTTGATGATGGTGGCGGCGAAGTTGGTGAGGTCGATCAGCAGCTCGGAGTGCGGCCGCTTGAGCTTGTAGACCAGCGTGTGGGGATCGGGCGCGCTCAGCGTATCGATCTCGCCCAGCCGCCAGTAGAAGGGGAACTTGGCGTCGGGATTGGCCAGACGATTGAACGAGTAGATCACGTCGGCGGCGGTGAACTTCTTGCCGCTGCAAAACGTCACGTCGTCGCGCAGCTTGAAGGTATAGGTCAGGCCGTCCTTGGAGACGTCCCACGACTTTGCCAGCAGCGGCCGCGGCGTCTTGAGGTCCCAGTCGAGCGCCACCAGCGTGTCGCCCATCATGAACATGGGATGGCCCATGCCGCTTGAGGTGTTGCTGTGCGGATCGTACTTCGGCGCGTCCTGGGTGCGGATGTTCACCAGGGTTTGCGCCGACGCGCACATCGACGCGACGCTGAAAGACGCGGCCATCGCCGCCAGCCAACGCAGTTTCATGAGACACACCCTCCGGTCATTGTTTCACAGGTCGGTGTCATCCTGAGCGCAGCGAAGGATCTCGCGCTATTGCGGCCACACGGCGACATGGTGGCTGGCCGCGCCACCGCGAGGTCCCTCGCTGCGCTCAGGACGACAGAAGCGATCACCCGCCGGCCACCCCCTGCGTGTTGACGTAGAGTGAATACAAACTATGGCTCGCCGCCATGAACAGCCGGTTGCGGTAGCGGCCGCCAAAGCAGAGGTTGGCGCAGCGTTCGGGCAGCTCGATATGGCCGATCGGCTGTCCCTGGGGGTTGAAGACGCGCACGCCGTCGAACTCGGCGCTACCCATGCCCCAGCCGCACCAGAGATTGCCGTCAACATCGACGCGGAAGCCGTCGGGCGATCCGCCTTGGGCGTCGATCGCCACCTTCACCTTGCCGAGCTTGGTGCCGCCGCCCGTCACGTCGTAGGCGAGGATCTGGCGCGTCGGCTCGGCGCGCGAGGCCACGACGTAGAGAATCTTTTCGTCGGGCGAGAAGGCGAGACCATTGGGGCCGGCAATGTCGTCGGCCATGACGGTGAGTTTGCCGGTCTTGCCGTCGAGGCGATAGACGGCCGGCTTGTTCTCGGACTCGTCCTTGTGGCCCTCGTAGTAGCCGGAGATGCCGAACACCGGGTCGGTGAACCAGATCGAGCCGTCGGACTTCACCACGACGTCGTTAGGCGAGTTCAGCTTTCGGCCGTTGTAGCTGTCGGCCAGCACGGTGATCGCGCCGTCGATCTCGGTGCGGGTGACGCGCCGCGAGTCGTGCTCGCAGGTGACGAGCCGGCCCTGGCGGTCGCGTGTATTGCCGTTGGCGTTGTTGCTGGGCTTGCGGAAGGCCGACACCGCGCCGGTCTCCTCGTCCCAACGCAGGATGCGGTTGTTGGGGATGTCGCTCCACAGCAAAGAGCGCATGTCGCCGATCCACACCGGTCCCTCGGACCAGCGGCATCCCGTGTGGAGGCGCTCGACCGAGGCCAATGGCAGGCGGTACTTGACGAAGGACGGATCGAGGATGCGGACCGACGGATCGGGATACCGCTCGCTGGGCTGCCACATGATTCGCTCTCCCCGTGTGAATATCTGATGCGATCCCAGGATGACGCGCAGGGTGATCGCACTTGACGTTTTCCTCCCTCTCCCCGCGAGCGGGGAGGAGGAGCCATATGCGATGGCTCCAAGGCGACGACGGTAAAATCTACGCCTTCGCCTTGTTGCCGTCCCTGGTTGCGCCGGAGGCGAGCATCGACTGGATGCGCTCCTCGGCGAAGCCGGCCTCGCGCAGCACCTCGACGCTGTGCTCGCCCAGGCGCGGTTGCAGGCGGCGGATGCTCGCCGGCGTGCGGCTGAACTTGGGCGGGATGCCGGGGACACGGATCTTGCCCTCGCTGGGATGCTCGAGCTCCTGCCAGAAGCCGGTAGCGTTGAGCTGCTCGTCCTTCAGCAGATCCTCCAGCGTGTTGACCGGGCCGTGCGGCACGTTGCTGTCTTTCAGAAGCTCGACCCATTCGGCGTTGCTGCGCGTGGCGCAGATCTCGGCCAGGGTCGCGTAGACCACCTCGATATTGGTCAGCCGCGTCGCCAGCGACGCGAAGCGCGGATCGGCCATGATCTCGTTACGGCCGATCAGCTGACAGAACTCGCGCCAGTGCTGATCGGTGTAGGGCAGGAGGGCGAAGAAGCCGTCCTTGCTGGGGTAGGGGCGGCGCTCCTTGTTGAGCAGGCGGCGATAGCCGGTGCCCTCGGGCGCCGGCGGCATGAAGGTCTCGCCGTAGAGATGCTCGACCATGACGAACGAGACCAGGGTCTCGAACATCGGCACCTCGATCGACTGGCCCTTGCCCGAGCGCTCGCGCTCGTAGAGCGCGGCGAGCACGGCGGAGACCACGCCGTTGGAGCTGGTCTTGTCGGCGACGATGGTCGGCAGGAAGCGCGGCGCGCCGGCGACCACGGTCTGCAGCATGGCCAGCCCCGAGCCGGCCTGGATGATGTCGTCATAGGCCGCCTTCGGCCCCATCGGCCCGGCGGCTCGATAGCCGTAGGTCGCGAGGTAGATCAGGCGCGGGTTGATCTTCTCGAACGCCTCATAGGGCACGCCCAGCCGAGCGGCGGGCTCGGGCCGGTAATTATGCATCAGCACGTCGGCGTTCTTGGCCAGGTCGAACAGCGCCTGCCGTCCGTCCGGCTTCTTCAGGTCGAGGATGATGCTGCGCTTGTTGCGATTGCAGCCAAGATAGAAGGCGGCCATGTCGGGATTGCGCTTGGGCCCGAGCTGGCGCGTCGTGTCGCCCTCCGGTGACTCGATCTTGATCACGTCGGCGCCGAGATCGCCCAGCTGCTGCGCCGCCCACGGGCCGAGCACGACAGACGTGCAGTCCAAAATCCTCACACCCGCCAGCGGCCCGGCCATTCGCGTTTCCTCCGGTTTCTTTTTCCGAGGGCAACATCGACCAGCGCGCCGCCAAGGGCAAGGCATGACGGGTTTGCGCAATCGCCGGCCGTCGGCCCGTTGGGGCTGGGTCTTGACCTGCCTCAAGGCAAGTGGCCGACGCGTCGATAGGCTTTCGATCGTGCGGCATGCACGGAGCGTCGGCCATGCGAACCCTTGTCGTCTTCTATTCGCTGTCGGGAAACTCGCGCGTGGTCGCCAATGCCATCGCCCAAGCGCTCGCGGCGGATGTCGAGGAGATTCGCTGCGATCGCTACTGGCCGGGGATTCTCAGCGCCCTGAGGGCCGGCTACGACGGTTGGGCGGGCAAGCTGCCGGAGATCGGCGCGCCGCAGCGCAGCCCGTCCGACTACGATCTGGTGGTGGTCGGCGGTCCCATGTGGGCATGGCACGCGGCCACGCCGGTCCGAGCCTACCTGCGGCAGCGTTCGGGCCGCCTCCGCAGCGTCGCGTTCTTCCTGACGCATGGCGGCTCGTCGCCCAAGGAAGCCTTTGCCGAAATGGAGGCGCTGGCCGACGCCACGCCGCGGGTCGTCGTCGCCATTCGCCAGGGCGATGTGAAGGAGCGCAAGTTCCTGCCGTTCGTATCGAAGTTCGTATCGATGCTGCAGGGGAACAAGGCGGCCTGATGTCCACCATTGGAGCCATGCTCGTCGCGGGCTTCGTGGCTCTGGCGGTCGCCGCCACCGTCGTGATCCTGCGCTATCGACGGGAGCTCGCGGTGGCCCGCAGCGCAGCGGCGCAGGGCAGCCTGATCGCCAGCACCGCCCATGGCCCCATCGAGTACGCGGTAAGCGGCGCGGGCGTGCCGCTGCTGTCGATCCATGGCGCGGGCGGCGGCTTCGATCAGGGGCTGGCCAACGCCGCGACCTTCGTCGACGACGGCTTCCGGATCATCGCGCCGTCGCGCTTCGGCTATCTGCGCACGCCGGTTCCGGCGGACGTGTCCGACGCCGCGCAGGCCGATGCCCACGCGGCGCTGCTGACGACGCTCGATGCCGCCGCGGCCGTCGTCGTCGGCGTCTCGGCCGGCGCGCGGTCGGCGATCGAGCTGGCGATTCGCCACCCGCAGAGAGTCGCCGCGCTTGTCCTGATCGTCCCCGGCACCTATGCGCCGACCTCTCCCGTCAACATCGAAGGCAGTCGCGGCAGCCGCTTCGTCTTCTGGCTGGTCAATGTCGGCGCCGATTTCATCTGGTGGCTTGGCGAAAAGCTGGCGCCGTCGGTGCTGATCCGTTTCCTGGGTGTGCGACCCGAGCTCGTCGCTGCCGCCTCACAGGCCGAACGGGATCAGGTGATGCGCATCGTCCGATCGATCGAACCGCTGTCGCTGCGGTTCGCCGGGATCAACATCGACAGCAGGCCTGACACGCGTCGCCCACCGCTCGAACGGATCACCGCACCGACGCTGGTGATCTCCGCGCGGGACGACCAGTTTAATACGCTGCCGGCCGCCGAGTTCGCCGCGCGCGCGATTCCCGACGCGACGCTGCACGTCTTCGACACCGGCGGGCATCTGCTGGTCGGCCGCGGCGAGGAGACGCGCGACGCGGTGCGCGGCTTCCTGGCGCGTATCAGGTCACGCGAAGTGGCAGGCGGCGTCGTGGCCTGAACCCATGGTGCGCAGCGCCGGCGCCTCGCCGACACAGCGGTCCTGCTTCATCGGGCAGCGCGGGTGAAAGTGGCAGCCGGGCGGCGGGTTGAGCGCGCTTGCGATCTCGCCGCGGGCTTTCTGCGACGCGAGCGTCGCCGGCAGGAACGGGTCGGGGATCGAGGCGATCAGCGCGCGGGTGTAGGGGTGGCGCGGGTTCTCGAAGATTTCCTTCCACTGGCCGGTTTCGACCAGGCGGCCGAGATACATGACGGCGACACGATCGCTCATGTGCTCGACCACGCCGAGGTCGTGGCTGATCATGATGTAGGCCAGGTTGAGCTGGTCCTTCAGATCGAGCAGCAGGTTGATGATCTGGGCGCGGATCGACACGTCGAGCGCCGAGACTGGCTCGTCGCAGATCACCAGCCGCGGTCCGAGGATCAGCGCGCGGGCAATGCCGATGCGCTGGCGCTGGCCGCCGGAGAACTCGTGCGGATAGCGGCCGGCATGCTCGGGCCTGAGCCCGACCTTGGCCAGCATCTCGGCGACGCGATGCTCGACCTCGGTCTTGTTGTCGACGCCGTGCAGGCGTAGCGGGTCGGCCAGGGTGCGGTGCACGGTCTGGCGTGGGTTGAGCGAGGCGTAGGGGTCCTGGAAGACCATCTGCACCGTGCGCGCCATCGCCTCGCGATCGGGCTTGTGGCTCTTGCCGATCTCCTGGCCGGCAACGTTGATGCGTCCGCTGGTCGGCGTGACCAGGCCCATGATCGCCAGCGCCAGGGTGGACTTGCCGCAGCCCGACTCGCCCACCAAGCCCAGGCACTCGCCGGGCTTCACGTCGAGCGTCACGCCGTCGACCGCGCGCAAGGTCTTGGCGCCGATGCGGGTGCCGAAGCGGCCACCGACCTCGTAGTGCACCTTGAGGTCCTCGACGGAGAGCAGTGTCTTGTCCATGACCTCAGGCATGGTGGCACCGCACAAGGCCTTGGCCGCCGTCGAGCGGAGTCGTCTGTGGGTCTTCGATGGTGCAGATGTCGGTGCGTGCGCCGCAGCGCGGATTGAAGCGGCATCCCCTGGGGAACGCCGATACCGCTGGCACGACGCCGCTGATCTCGTTCAGCCGCTGGCGGCCGTGCTGGGAGCGCGCGCCGAGACGCGGCAGCGAGGCGAGCAGGCCGCGCGTGTAGGGATGGCGCGGGTCCTTGAAGACCTCGGCCGAAGCGCGCTGCTCGACGATGCGGCCGGCGTACATCACGGCAACGCGGCGACAGACCTGGGCGACGAGGCCGAGATCGTGGCTGATCATCAGGATCGCCGTGCCCTTCTCGGCGCACAGATCGCGCATCAGGTCGACGATCTCGGCCTGCACGGTGACGTCGAGCGCCGTCGTGGGTTCGTCGGCAATGAGCATGTCGGGCGAGCAGGCCAGCGCGATGGCGATCATCACGCGCTGGCGCATGCCGCCGGAGAGCTGGTGCGGATAATCGTGCACGCGCCGCTCGGGCGAGGGCACGCGGACTTGACGCAGCGAGTCCACGGCGCGCTCGGTGGCCTCCTTCCAGCCCATGCCCATGTGCAGCACGAACATCTCGGCGATCTGCCGGCCCACCGGCGAGAGCGGATTGAGCGCCGTCATCGGCTCCTGGAAGATCATGCCGATGCGCCGTCCCCGCAGGCTGCGCATCTCGGCGGCCGAGGCGTTATGGATCGGCTGGCCGTCGAGGACGATCGAGGAGCCACTGCCCAGCGATAGCGGGTGGCGCAGCAAGCCCATGATGCTGAGCGCGGTGATGCTCTTGCCGCAGCCCGACTCACCCACGAGGCCGAACGTCTCGCCGCGCGCGATGGAGAAGCTCACGTCCTCGACCGCGGCGTGGCGTTCCTTGCCGCCGCCGATATCGATGCGCAGGTTGTCGACCGCGAGGAGGGGAGAGTCGGTCATGCGCCCATCCTCTTTGGGAGCGCCACTCAAGCCGTTCGCTCCTTCGACTGCGGGTCGAGGATGTCGCGCAGGCCGTCGCCCAGCAGGTTCAGGCCCAGCACCGTGAGGAAGATCGCCAGGCCGGGAAACACCGAGAGCCACGGCGCCGTGTTGATCTGCTCGCGCGCGTCCGAGAGCATGCTGCCCCAGCTCGGATAGGGCGGGCGGATGCCCAGGCCGAGGAAGGACAGCGCCGCCTCGGCGAGGATCGCGCCGCCCATGCCCAGGGTGGCCATGACGATCAGCGGCCCCAGCATGTTGGGCAGCAATTGCGTGAACATGATTCTGAGGTCGCCGTAGCCCAGGATGCGCGCAGCCTGGATGTAGCCCTGCGATTTGAGTGACAGCACCTGGGCGCGCGCGATGCGGCAGGAATACGACCAGTTGGTCAGCCCCAGCGCGATCAGCAGGCTCACCAGGCCGGGCCCGAGGATCGCCATGATGGCGAGCGCGAAGATCAGCGAGGGGATCGCCAGCATGAGGTTGGTCAGCCCGCTGACGAAATCGTCCCACCAGCCGCCCCAATAGCCGGCGGTGAGCCCCAGGGTGACGCCGATGATCGAGTTGGCGATCTGCGACACCAGCCCGACGGTGAGCGAGATGCGCGCGCCGTGCACGATGCGGGAGTAGATGTCGCGGCCCTGCGCGTCGGTGCCGAAGGGGAACTCGCGGCCGGGCGGGATCTCCGCGTTCATCAGGTTGGCGCTGGTCACCGGATCGGCGAGCTGGATAACGTCGGCGAAGACGCCGACCAGGATCGACACGCCGACCAGCCCGCCGCCGACCCAGAGATTGGTGCCCCATTTCATGATGGCGGCCTCAAGCGTAGCGGATGCGCGGATCGATCGTCACGTAGGCGAGATCGATCAGCGTGTTGATGGCGAGGAAGAAGAGCACGATCAGCAGGATGCAGCCCTGCACCGCCGGGATGTCGCGCTGGAACACCGAGTCGACCAGCAGCGAGCCGACACCCGGCCAGGCGAACAGCTTCTCGACCACCACGGCCTGACCCATCAGCGAGCCGAACTGCAGGCCGATGGTGGTGATCACGAGGACCAGCGCGTTGCGCATGACGTGCCAGGTCACGACGCGCGGCTCGCTCATGCCCTTGCTACGCGCGGTGCGCACGAAATCGGCGTTGAGCACCTCGAGCACCGCTGCGCGGGTTGTACGCGCCAGCAGCGCCATCGGGCTGACACCCAGCGCGATGGCCGGCAGGGTGAGGTGGGTCAGCCCGCCGTCGCCATAGCCGAAGCTGGGCAGGATCTTGAGCTGCAGCGCGAAGAGATACATCAGCATCAGGCCGAGCCAGAACTTGGGCAGCGACAAGCCTGAGATCGCCACCACCATCGAGGTGGTGTCGGTGACGCTGCCCGGCTTGAGCGCGGCGATGAAGCCCAAAGGCACGCCGATGACGATGGCGAAGAGCATCGAGGCCAGCACCAGCTTCAGCGACGGCCACAGCCGGTCGCCGATCAGCTTGGTCACCGGCTCGCGGGTGCGGAAAGAGACGCCGAAATCGCCGACGAAGGTCTTGGCGATGTACTTGGCGAAGCGTTCGTGGAGCGGGTCGTCGAGCCCCATCTCCTTGCGCATGCGCTCCATCACCGCCGGATCGACCAGGCCGCGGCCGTCCTCGTTCATGCCCGAGATGAAGCTGCCCGGCAGCACGCTGAACAACAGGAAGACCAGCGCGATGACGGCGACGAGAGTCGGCACGACGTTGAGAAGCCGACGGACGAGGACTGTGAGCATTCGACCCTACGAGGTCTGCGTCGCCTTCCCCCGCGTCGCGGGGGAAGGCGAGAGCGTTGAGATCACTTCACCGGCGAGCGCTCGTCGACCCAGATATCCTCGACATACTGGTGGGTGATCTCGGTCGGGTTGGCCTGCAGGCCGTGGATCCACGGCTGGAAGGCCATGACCGCCTTGTTGTAGTTGAAGAACCACACAGGCGCCTCGTCGTAGAGCAGGTTGTTGGCCTGGCGCAGCAGGTCGTTGCGCTTGGCCGGGTCCTTCTCCTGGCCCGCCGCCTCGAACAGCTTGTCGAAGGCGTCGTTCTTGAAGCCGGTGTAGTTGCAAGCCGTGCGCGGCGTCTTGGAGTAGTAGCAGCGCAAGGTCGCCGAGGAGTCCGGGCCGGTGAGGTTCGACCCGATATAGGCCTGGTGGTCGCCCTTCTGCGCGATCTCGGTCAGCACCGTGACCTCGACGATCTTGGGCGTGATCTTGATGCCGACGCGCGCCAGCATCTGCTGCATCGCCTCGACGATCGGCAGGCCCCAGCTCTCGTTGCGGCTGGTGGTCAGCTCGAACTCGAAGCCGTTGGGATAGCCCGCGTCAGCCAGCAGCTTCTTGGCCTTCTCGGGATCGAAGGCGTAGGGCTTCAGCGCCTTGTCATACGCCGGCGAGGAGAGCGGCAGCCAGCTCGTGGCCCGATAGGCCTTGTCCTTGGCCAGGCGCTTGATGATCAGGTCGGTGTCGATGGCGTGGTTGATCGCCTGGCGCACGCGCTTGTCGGCGAACGGCTTCTTGCCGCCGATCACCGCGTCATGGTTGAGCGTGAGCGCGCGGGTGAACATCTCCGCTACCTCGAGCACGCCGTTCTTGAGCTGGGGATCGGCGAGATAGATCTGGTACTGCGCCGGCCCGAGGATCGAGGTGTCGATCTCCTTGTTGCGGAAGGCGAGGTCGCGCGCCGCGGCCTCGGCCATGATCTGCACGACCAAGGTGTCGGCGTAGGGCTTGCCGGGCTTGTAGAACTTGTCGAAGCGCGTGGCCACGACGCGGCTGCCCGGGATGTGTTCCTTGAAGATGAACGGGCCCAGGCCCACGGGGGCGGCGGCGAAGTTGCCCTTCTCGACCTCCTCCTTGGGCAGGATCGCGGTGCTGCCGTGGAAGAAGTAGAAGGCGGGATCGACCAACTCCGAGAGCGTCATCTCCAGGGTGTGATCGTCGATCTTCTTCAGGCCGGCGATCTCCTTGGCCGTGCCCTTCTCGACGTCGACCGCGCCCTTGATGATGCGCACATAGCGCGCGGCGGCGAAGCCCTTGGAGCCGTCCATGATACGCGTGAACGACCAGATCACGTCGTCGGCGGTGAACTTGCGGCCGTTATGGAAGAACGCGTCGCTGCGCAGCTTCAGGGTATAGGTCAGGCCGTCGGCCGACACCGTCTGCGACACGATCAGCTCGGGGACCAGCTTGTTGGCGGCCGAATCCCAGTTGTAGAGCGTGCGGTGGATCGCCTTGTTGACGATGTCGTCCTGCGCGCGCGGCGTCGCATGCGGGTCGAGGCTGCCGAAGCTCGCGGCATAAGGCCCCGTCATCCGGATCGTGCCACCCCGGCGCGGCGTCTGCTGCTGCGCCTCCGCGGCCGCGCCCACGAACAGGGCGAGCGCCGCCGCTGCCAAGCCTAGTTTTCGCATGTCACATCCCCTCAGGTCCGTTCGGTCGGACAGGCTCGCATCAAACCACCCCGGTGCGGGCAAAGCAATTCTCACGCCGAGACGGTTCGGGCTACAGCGCGCTGGCCAGCCCGAAGCGCCGATGGCCGGCGCGGCCCACCGTATCGGGCGCGGCGACCAATGCGTCGAGCACAGCCTCCTGGGTGGTGTCGGCCACCGCCTCGAACAGAAGATCGATGCGGCTTTCGGCGATGACGCGCATCGGCAGCAGGTCGGACGTCGCGTCGTGCGGGGTGCGGTTGGCTGTGGTGAGGCCGAGGAAGATGTCGCCGCTGCCATGGCCGTAGAACGAGCCCAGCCGCGCGAGGCCGGCGCCGGCGCGGCGGATGACCCGCTGCAGTTGGCGATGCTCCAGCGGGATATCCGTTGCGACGATCACGATGACCGAGCCTTGCTCGGGCGTGGTGACGTGATCCGGTGGCGCGACCCGGCGGCCGTCGGGCAGGCGCAAGTCGCCGGCACGGCCGAAATTAGCCAGCACAAGCGCGCCGAGATGGAACACAGCGCCATCGAGGGTGAGCCTGCGCGAGGCGCTGCCGATGCCGCCCTTGAAGCCGAAGCAGCTCATGCCGGTGCCGGCACCCACCGCGCCGACTGCGAACGCGGTGCGCGCCGCGTCGATTGCGCCGAGCGCGTCGGCCTCGGTGACGGCGAGCGCCTGGATGTCGTTGAGGTAGCCGTCGTTGCACTCGAGCACGACGGGATTGACCGTGCTGGTCCGCCGCCCGATGTCCGGGTTCTCGGCGATCGCGCGGCGGATCAGGGCCGTGCCGCAGGTGCCCACCGACAGCGTATTGGTGAGCAGGATCGGCGTCTCGATCTGGCCGAGCTCCTCGACCTGCATCAGCCCGATGCTCTTGCCGAAACCGTTGAGCACGTCGGCCGCGGCGATGGGACGGTCACGGAAGACATCGCCGGGGTGCGGGCGGATGGCAGTCACGCCGGTACGGATGTCGTCGTCCACCAGCGTCGCGTGCCCGACCGACACGCCGGGCACATCGCTGATCAGGTTGAGCGGTCCCGGCGGCAGCCGGCCGCAGGCGAGTCCGAGGTCCCGCGCGCGCGTCATGAGCGGGCGGGATGCCGGCGCTCCCGAGGGGTCACGCCACCTTCGCCGCCTCCTTCATCATGTCGGCGGCCTTCTCGCCGATCATGATGCAGGGGGCGTTGGTGTTGCCGCTGACCAGGGTCGGCATGATCGCGGCGTCGGCGACGCGCAGGCCTCCGATGCCATGCACCCGCAGCTGGTCGTCGACCACCGCCATCGGATCGTTGCCCATCTTGCAGGTGCCGATCGGGTGGAACACGGTCTGGCCGTTGATGCGCGCGAAATCGAGCCACTGCGCGTCGGTTTTGACCTCGGGGCCGGGGCGGAACTCGAAGGCGCGGTACTTGTCCATCTTCGAGTTCTCGATCACGCGGCGCGCGATCTTCATGCCGTCGATCAGGCATTGCCGATCGACCTCCTCGGCGAGGAAGTTCGGGCGGATCGCCGGCGCGGCGAAGGGATCGTTGGACTTCACGTGGATCGAGCCCTTCGATTCCGGCCTGAGCTGGCACACCGCCACCGTCATGCCGGGCTCCTTCTCCAGCTTGCGGTCGGCGGCGTTGCCGTAGCTGGCGTGCGCGAAGTGATACTGGATATCGGGTCCGGCGAGCTCGGGCCGCGTCTTGACGAAGCCATGCACGATACCGGCGGTCAAGGTGAGGATGCCGCGGCCCTGGAGGTAGTACTTCGCCAGCTCAGTCAGGAATTTCAGGCCGCGCGTCTGCTCGTTGAGCGTGATCGGCAGCTTCACGCGCCAGCCCATGCGCGTGGCGTAGTGGTCGCGGTAGTTCTCGCCGACACCCGGTAGCTCGTGGGTCACGGCGATGCCGAGCTTCTTCAGCAGCTCGGGCTGGCCGATGCCCGACAGCTCGAGGATGTTGGGCGACTGCACCGCGCCGGCGCAAAGCACCACCTCGCCCGAGGCGCGCGCTTCCTTGGGCAGGCCGTGCTGGCGGTAACGCACGCCGACGCAGCGCTTGCCCTCCAGGATCAGCCCGCTGCATTGCGCGTCGGTCTCGATCTGCAGGTTGGATCGCCCACGCGCCGGGTCGAGGAAGGCGCGCGCCGTCGACCAGCGTCGTCCGTTCTTCTGCGTCACCTGGTAGTAGCCGAAGCCTTCCTGGTTGCCGTCGTTGTAGTCGACGGTGCGCGGATAGCCCTCGGCGACGCCGGCGTCGATGAAGGCGTCGAGAATCTCGTGCTTCTCGTACATGTCGGCGACGTTGAGCTCGCCGGTCTTGCCGCGGCTGTCGTCCCCGCCGCGCTCGAAGTGCTCAGACCGCTTGAAGTAAGGCAGCACCGACTCGTACGACCAGCCGCGATTGCCGAGCTGCGACCAGGTATCGTAGTCGAGCGGCTGTCCGCGGACGTACAGCATACCGTTGATCGAGCTCGAGCCGCCCAGGGTCTTGCCGCGCGGGATCGGGATCGAGCGGCCCTTGACGTTGTCCTCCGGCTCGGTGGCGAAGTTCCAGTTGTAGACCTTGTTGTTCAGGAGCTTGGCGAAGCCCGCCGGGATCGGAATCCAAAAGCCGTCGTCCTTGCGGCCCGCTTCCAGCAGCAGCACCTTCTTGGTGGGATCCGCGCTCAGCCGGTTGGCCAGTACGCAGCCCGCCGAACCCGCCCCGACAACGATGTAGTCATACGCCGACATAGTCCGTCCCCTCCCGCGCCGTTCCCCGGCTTCGCGATCGCATACCTTTAGGACGATGCGCGGCCGGGCGCCAGCCTGTCGACCCGTTCTCTGTCATCCCGAGCGCAGCGAGGGACGACAGGAGCGATGCAATCCTACCGAAACTCACTCTAGGATGGGCCGCTCAGCAGGGGAGGTTTCCAAGCCATGGTCAAGACAGTGCTGTATGCGGAAAAGCTCTACGACGACGACAAGGTCGAGCGCGCGGTGTTCGGCCCCGATGTGCGCGTGGTGTGGCGCAACGTCGACAACCTCTCGCTCCTGGACGATCGCGACTGCGCCGATGTCGACGGCCTGATGGTGATGCGGCACGCGGTCACCCCGGAGCATTTCGCCAAGTTCCCCAAGCTCGCCTGCGTCGTGCGTATGGGCGTCGGCTACGACAAGATCGACCGCAAGGCGGCCGAGGCGCGCAAGGTGATGGTGTGCAACGTGCCGGATTACGGCACGACGGAGGTGGCCGACCACGCGCTGGCGCTGGCCCTGTCGCTGCGGCGCGGCATCGCCCTGCACCTGGAGGCGCAGCGCCGGCCGCAACCGGCGCGCTGGGCCTACGTGCGCGACTCGCTGCTCAAGCGCAACGGCGTGCAGACCTTCGGCATCGTCGGCCTGGGTCGCATCGGCACGGCCGCCGCGCTGCGCGCCAAGGCCTTCCAGTTCCGCGTCGTCGCCTATGACCCCTATATGCCCAACGGCACCGAGCTGGGCGTCGGCGTCGAGCGTGTGCGCTCGCTCGAAGCGCTGATGGAGCAGACCGACACCTTGTCGATCCACGCGCCACTGACGCCCGAGACGCGCGGCATGATCTCGCGCACCATGCTGGAGCGCATGCCCAAGGGCGGCGTCGTGGTGAACACCGCGCGCGGGCCGATCGTCGATGTCGACGCGCTCGCCGATCTGCTGAAGCGCGGTCATCTCGCCGGCGTCGGTCTCGACGTGCTGCCGGTGGAGCCGCCGGTCGATCCCATCCCCGAGATCCTGCGCGCCTACCGTGCGCGCGAGCCGTGGTGCGAGGGCCGCCTGATCATCACGCCGCACTCCGCCTTCTTCACACCCGAGGCCTGGGACGACACGCGCCGCCTGGCGGCGGAAACCATGCACGCGGCACTGGTCGGCCCACGGCCGCAGAACGTCATCACGCCGGATATGTTCTGACGTGTTTTTCCCTTCTCCCCGCGAAGGCGGGGAGAAGGTAAACCCTTCAATCTATATCGATCGCCCCGCTTGCGCGGCGGTGCCGCCGGTCATAGCGTACCCGCACCGAACCGACGGAGGATCGACATGCAGTTCAGGGGGATGGTCGCCGGCCTGCTGGCGACGAGCATGCTGGCGCTGGCGCCGCCGGCTCTGGCGCAGAAATCCAACGATACCTTGCGGATCCTGTTCACCGACGCGGTGCCCAGCATCGATCCGTACTTCAACGCGCAGCGCACCGGGCTGATCCTCGGCCACCAGGCCTGGGACATGCTGGTGCATCGCGATCCGGTGAGCTTCGAGATCAAGCCGGCGCTGGCCACGGCGTGGAAGTGGGTCGACGACAAGACCCTGGACTTCACCATCCGCGACGGCGTGAAGTTCCACGACGGCAGCGTGCTCAGCGCCGACGACGTCGTCTACACGATCAACATGGCGTCCGACCCGGCGAGCAAGGTGGCGACACCGAGCAACTACGCCTGGATCGAGAAGGCGACGAAGGTCGACGACAAGACCGTGCGCGTGTCGATGAAGAAGCCGACGCCGGCGGCGCTGGAGTATTTCGCGCTGGTCGTACCGATCCATCCCAAGGCCTACCGCGAGCGGGTCGGCGCCGAGGGCTTCGCCAAGGCGCCGGTCGGCGCCGGGCCGTACAAGATCGTCAAGCTCGAGCAGGCTAAGGAGGTCCATTTCGAGCGCTTCGCCGATTACTGGAAGGGCAGCCCCAAGGGCACGCCGCGTATCGGCAAGCTGCACGTGCGCTTCGTGTCGGAGACGGCGACGCAGATGACCGAGCTGCTGGGCGGCCGCGCCGACTGGATCTGGAACGTCAACCCCGATCAGTTCGACAACGTCAACCGTGTGCCGACGCTCACGGCCATCCGCAAGGAGTCGATGCGCATCGGTTACCTGTCGATCGACGGCGCCGGCCGCAGCGGCGCGGGCAATCCGCTGACCAACGTCAAGGTGCGCCAGGCGATCTGGCACGCCATCGACCGTCAGCAGATGGCCGACAAGCTGATCACCGGCGGCAGCCGCGTGCCGGCCGCACCATGCTTCCCCAGCCAGTTCGGCTGCGATCAGGACGCCGCGGTGAAGTACGACTACAACCCGGCCAAGGCCAAGGAGCTCCTGAAGGAGGCGGGCTTCCCCGACGGCTTCGAGATCGAGCTCGTGACCTATGTGCAGCCGACGCAGTGGAGTGCCGCGATCCAGAACTATCTCCAGGCCGTGGGCATCCGCGCCAAGATCACCCAACTGCAGGTCGCGGCGGCGATCCAGAAGGCGTGGCGCGGCGAGAACCCACTCTATCACGGCAGCTGGGGCAGCTACTCGATCAACGACGTCTCGGCGATCATGCCGGTGATGTTCGGCGGCGGGAACGACGACTACACGCGCGACCCTGAGATGATCCGGCTGCTCGAGGAAGGCGGCAGCACCAGCGACGTGGCGGTGCGCAAGAAGGCCTATTCGGCGGCGATCAAGCGCGCCACCGAGAACGCCTACTGGCTGCCGCTGTTCACCTATGTGAGCACCTTCGCCCACACCAAGCAGCTCGACTTCACGCCCTACGCCGACGAGCTGCCGCGATTCTATATGTACGGGTGGAAGTGACCCGCCACTACCTTCCCCCGCTTTGCGGGGGAAGGTGGCTTGTCTACCGCCGCAACGCCGCCAGCCGGTCGATCTCGCGCCAGAAGCCTTTGATCGTTTCGTCGACGATCTGCTGCACCGGCTTGATGTCGTGGATCAGCCCGGCGCTTTCGCCGGCGGCGCCCGATGTGTTCTCGACATCGCCCTGGACGTAGAGCATCTCGATCGTCGAGCTGCGCAGCGCCCGCTCGCGCGTGCCTTCGGCGACCGCCACGGAGTAGGGCGTCCGCAAACCGCGTGAGCGGGCGCGCGGCGGGTTGTCGGTCATGATCGTGCCGGTGATCGGCGCATCGACGATCGCGCGCTTGTAATTGATATGCACCGGGCTTTCGACCGAGGCGACGAAGCGCGTGCCCATGGTGACGCCCTCGGCGCCGAGCGCGAAGGCCGCCGCCATGCCGCGGCCGTCGACGATGCCGCCGGCGGCGACGATCGGCACGTCGACCGCCTCGCGTACCGCCTGCAAGAGCGCGAAGGTATGGACCTCCTCGGGATTGCGGATGCCCGCGCTCTCGGCGCCCTCGACGATCAGCCCGTCGACACCGGCGTCGACCGCCTTGACCGCGCCGCGCAGGGTGGCGGTGGCGTGGTAGACGACGACGCCCGCGTCCTTCAGGCGCCGCGTGTAGCGCGTCGGGTCGCCGGCCGAGGTGGTGGCGAAGTGGATGCCCTGGTCGAGCAGCCAGCCGATGATCGCGTCCTCCTCCTTGGGGTCCATCTGCAGGTAGCGGATCGGCAGGTTGACGCCGAAGGGCGCGTTGGTCGCGGCGCGGACATCGGCGAACTCGCGCTTGGTGACGCTGAGGTCACGGATAGAGTTCTCGAGCAGGCCCAAGGCGCCGGCCTTGGATACGGCGGTGACCAAGGGTGCGCGCGCGATCCAGGTCATCGGTGACTGGAAGATCGGGTAACGCGAACGTGTATGCGCGGTGACGCGGTTGCCTTCGAACATGGAGCTAGCCTGTCCTGCGTGTGACGCCGTGGTATCATGATGGCATAGGACGCGGCAGCGGCGTCCATGGCAGGGCTTCCGCATCACGGTTAGGAGCGATCGAACGTGCCGTTATCGTGGACGATCGATCATGGAGAGCGGACGATCGTGGCGATCGCGACGGGGTCGCTGACACGACAGGACCTCGATGCCTATCTCACGGCCCTGGTGGGGCAGGGCGCCGTCGGCTACCGCGCGATCTTCGACGCCTCGCGCGCCCATCTCGATCTGCGCTCCGGCGACCTGACGGCGCTCAGCCAGGTCGTGCGCGCGCGCAAGCCCGAGGGTTTCGACGGCGCGGTGGCGTTGGTGGTCACGTCGGAAGCCGAGCGCGAGCTGGCGGCCTACTTCGTCGGCCGTACCGCCGAGTCGCGGCTGTGCCGCATGTTCCGCGGCGTCGCCGAGGCGCGCGCCTGGTACGCCGAACTCGATGCGCCGACGCGGCGCTAATCCGACTACCCGGCCTTCCTCACCGCCCGCGCCACCTCGCCCCAGCGCCCCAAGGTTTTGCCGTCGATCTCGCGCCAGTGCGAGGCGAGGTAGATCACCAGCCGCGAGGCGACGCCCTTGTAGCGCTGGATCATCTTGTCGGCGACGTCGTCCCATCTCGCGACCAGGGCGAACTGGTCGAGGACCTCGTCGGTGATCAGGGCCTGGGTGCGCGCGTTGTCGTTGGCGCGCAGCGCGTCGCGCAGCTTGTCGCGCAGGCCGACATGGCCGAGGTCGTCGAACTGGAAGGCGTAGTTGGGTGTCGCGCCGTAGAAGCCGATCGTGGTCTTGGCCTCCGAGATGGGCTTGGCGCGCTCCTCCGGCGTGTCGCCCGCCGCGACGATCACCGGCACGATCAGGTCGACCGCGCTGGGGTTGCGGCCGGCGCGCTTGGCGCCCTCGGCGACGCCCGGCAGCAGGCGGTTCCTGATGTAGTGCTGGGAGTGCATGGGATGCACGTGCACGCCGTCGGCCACTTCGCCCGCGACGCGGACCATGTAGGGACCGACGGCGGAGATATCGACCTTGATGTCCTCGTGCGCGTGGCGCGGCGGCGTCCACTGCTCGGGCAGCAGGCTCATCTTGTAGTAGGGGCCCTCGTGCTTGAGCGGCGCCTCGCGGCGGAAGGCGGCGAGGCAGGCCTTCACCGCCAGCACATAGTCCTTCATCTGCGGCGCGGGCTTGTCGAAGGTTCCGGCGTAGCGCCGCTCGATATGGGCCTTCACCTGGCTGCCCAGGCCCAGGCGGAACTTGCCACCGGTGTTCTGCGCCAGCTCCCAGGCGATCTCGGCCGAGACCATGGGGCTGCGCGCGAAGGCGATCGCGATGCCGGTGGAGAAGTGCAGCGAGGGCGCCGCCAGCGACGCTGCGGCGATGTTCATCCACGGCACCTGATGGCCCTCGGTGAACAGCATGCCGGAGAATCCCAGGGCCTCCACCCGGCGGGCGAGATCGGCCACGTTCTGCCACGTGGTGGCCCGCGTCATGACGTCGAATTCCATGGTCCCCTTCCTTGGCCGGTTCGGGGCTGAGCCTGCCGGGGAGGAGCGCCGAGAGCAACCAGCCGTCGATCGCGTGTGGCGTTTTCCTCCCTCTGCCCGCACGCGGGGAGAGGGCGTCATGAGCGACGCCGCACGTGTCGACGATTGTGCAATCCCAGGCGCGGCGCGACTATAGGCCCGCGGGTTTCAGGCGCGGGGCATGGTGGATCATGACAGTGGCGATGAGTTGGGACGAGTGGGCGAAGGCTGATGCCGTCGCTCTGGCGGATCTGGTGCGGGCGAAGAAGCTGACGCCGACCGAGCTCGCGGCGCAGGCCGCGGCGGCGATCGAGAAGACGAACCCGAAGCTCAGCGCCGTGGTCGAGGTGTTCGACGACGTCGTCGCCGATCCGGCGCGAGATGGCGCCAATCTCGACGGCCCGTTCGCCGGCGTGCCCTATTTGATGAAGGACCTCGGCCCGACCCTGAAGGGCCGGCTGCAGGAGATGGGCTCCACGCTGATGCGCGGCAATCGCGCGGCGGCCGACACCTATCTCACCGGCCGCATCCGGGGCGCCGGCCTCAACATCATGGGTCGCACGACAACGCCGGAGTTCGGCTGCTGCTCCTCGGCCGAGAACCCCGAGGTTTATGTCACGCGCAATCCCTGGAACACGGATTTCACCACGCTCGGCTCCTCGGCCGGCACGGCGGCGATGGTGGCCTGCGGCGCGGTGCCGATCTCGCATGCGTCGGATGGCGGCGGCTCGATCCGCCTGCCGGCTGGCGCCAACGGCAATATCGGGCTGAAGCCCTCGCGCGGCGTGTTCTCACTCGCGCCGCTGGCCTCCGACCTCACCGGCCTGGTCTCGACCCAGGGCTGCCACACGCGCTCGGTGCGCGACACGGCGGCGTTCGTCGATTCCTGCCGCGGCGGCGCGCCGGGCGAGTTCATGCCGTTCTGGCAGCCGGCCGAGCCCTACGGGCAACTGATCAAGCGCGATCCCGGCCGTCTGAGGATCGCGCTGTCGCACGAGTGGGGCGACTACAAGGCGGTGCCGCATTTCGTGAAGGAGCTGGAGCGCGTCGGCAAGTTCCTCGAAGGGCTGGGCCACACCGTCGACTGGGCGCTGCCCAAGGTCGATCTGCGCGCGGCCTTCGCGGCCCAGACCGCCTGTTACATCAGCAATTTCGCGCAGACGATCTCCAACCTGCTGGCGCCGCGCGGGCTCGACAAGCCGCCCCGGGATCTGATCGAGCCGATCAACATCCGCATCTGGGAAGCCGGCATCAACACCAGCTACAGCGAGCGCGCGCGCATGCAGGCGACCTTCAACGCCACGTCGCGCGGCTTCGGCACTTTCTTCGAGGAGTGGGACATCATCCTCACGCCCGTCATGGCGCTGCCGACGCCGCGCGTCGGCACCAGGGAGTACCTGACGATCAGCGACAACCCGTCGGTGCATGACTGGTTCGCCAATCTCTGGCGCATTTTCGCCTACACGCCGTTGGCCAATCTCACCGGCGTCCCCGGCATCTCGCTGCCGCTGGCGGCGCAGGAGAATGGCCTGCCGCTGGGCATCCAGGCGCAGGCCAAGCAGGGCGCCGACGGCCTGCTGCTGCAGCTCGCCGCGCAGATCGAACGCGCCATCGATGGCAAGTGGACCGCTGGCCGCAAGCCGGCGGTGCACGTCGCGCAGAAGGCGTGAAGATCATCCAATCAGGCCGCGATCGTCGGGACGAGGTGACACTCCACGATACCGGCGTTCCTCGGCGTGGTCGCCGGCGCCACGCTGGCGCAACGCTCGATGGCCACCGGGCAGCGCGGGTGGAAGCGGCAGCCCGGCGGGATGTTTGAGGGATCGGGCAGGGAATCGCCCAGGCCGACATCGGGCACGCCGAGCCCCGGCTCCGGCGTCAGCACCGAGGCGAGCAGCGCCTTGGTGTAGGGATGCTCGGGCGCGTGGAACAGCGTGTCGGTGGGCGCGCGCTCGACGATGCGGCCGAGATACATCACCGCCACCTCGGTGGCGACGTGCTCGACCACCGCGAGGTTGTGGCTGATGAACAGGTAGGTGAGATTGAGGTCGCGGCGCAGCTCGGCCAGCAGGTTGAGGATCTGCGCCTGCACCGAGACATCGAGCGCCGAGGTCGGCTCGTCACACACCACGATGCGGGGCCGCAGCACCAGGGCGCGGGCGATGGCGACGCGCTGGCGCTGGCCGCCGGAAAGCTGCGCCGGCTGGCGCTCGCCCATCTCCACCGTGAGGCCGACGCGCACCAGCATCTCGTCGACGCGCTTGGCCATCTCGGCGCTGCTCATGCCGCCCTGCGCCGCCAGCGGCAAGCCGACGATGTCGCGCACGCGGCGTAGCGGGTTGAGCGAGGCGAAGGGGTCCTGGAACACCGGCTGGATCAGCCGCGCGCGCGCCTTGCGGTCCATCTGCAGCACGCGCTGACCGTCGACCAGGATCTCGCCGGCCTCCGGCGGCAACAGGCCGAGGATCAGCCGCGCCAAGGTCGACTTCCCACAGCCGGACTCACCCACCACGCCCAGCACGCCGCCGACCGGCACGGCGAAGGACACGTCGTCGACTGCCACGACGTGCTTGTCGGGCTGAAACATCGCGCCCTTCACCCGGAACGTGCGCCGCGCGCCGCGCACTTCGATGGCGGGGGTCATGCCGCGTGCGCCCAGTCGCGGGGCAGGCGGCAGAGGTATTCGTGGTCGCCGTCGGTGCGGTGGCGCGGGATGTCGCCGGCGCAGATTTCATTGGCGTGCGCGCAGCGGTCGCGGAAGCCGCAGCCGGTGAAGCCGGGCGACACTTTCGGCACCACGCCGGGGATCGAGCCCAGCGGCTGGTCGCGCTTGACCTTGCCGGGCACCGGCACGCACTCCAGCAGGCCGCGCGTGTAGGGATGCGTCGGCCGCGCGAAGAGATCGGCGGTGGCGGCGCTTTCGACCACCTCGCCGGCGTACATCACCGAGACGCGGTGCGCGACGCGCGCCACGACGCCGAGATCGTGGGTGATCAGCAGGATCGCCAGCCCGAGATCGCGCTGCAGGCCGGCGAGCAGGCGCAGGATCTGCGCCTGCACCGTGACATCGAGCGCCGTGGTCGGCTCGTCGGCGATCAGCAATTCGGGGTCGCACATCAGCGCCATGGCGATCATCACGCGCTGGCGCAGCCCGCCGGAGAGCTGATGCGGGAACTGGCCCAGGCGCATGCCGGGCGCGGTGATGCCGACGCGGCCCAGCAGCTCGGCGGCGCGGTCGAGCGCGTCGCGCCGGCTCGTGCCACGATGGCGGCGCAGCACCTCGGCCATCTGCGAGCCCACCGTGTAGGCGGGATTGAGCGACGTCATCGGCTCCTGGAAGATCATCGCCATGCGATCGCCACGCAGCCTGGCCATCTCTCGATCGCTCATGCCGCGCAGGTCGATGCCGGCGAAGGAGAGCTTGTCGGCGCCGCGCCTGCCACCGCGCGCCAGCAGGTTCATGATCGCCAGCGCCGAGACCGACTTGCCGCAGCCCGACTCGCCCACCAGGCAATGCGTCTGCCCGCGCGCTACGCTCAGCGACGCGCCGCGCACCGCCGCGACACTGGCGCCGAACTCGACCCGCAGCCCTTCGACCTCCAGCAGCGTCTCGCCGGTCATGGTGTACCTACCTTCTCCCGCTGGCGGGGGAAGGTATCTGCGGACGGCCCGTATAACCGCGCCGCATCACTGCGTGCCCGTGCCGAAGTGATCGCGCAGCCCGTCGCCCAGCAGGTTGATGCCCAGGACCAGCACGAACAGCGCGATGCCGGGGATCATGATCACCCAGGGGCTGAAATACATGTATTCCTTGGCCTCGGAGATCATCAGGCCCCAGGACGGCAGCGGCGGCGGCACGCCCAGGCCGAGGAAGGACAAGGCCGCCTCGAGCAGGATGGCGAGCGCGATTTCCAAGGTGGCGACGACAACGAGGTGGCTCGCGATGTTGGGCAGCACCTCGCGCCACAGGATGTGGAAGCGCGAGCAGCCGGCGCACCAGGCGGCCGAGACGAAGTCGAGGTTGCGCACCTGCATGGTGGTGCTGCGCGCCACCACGGCGAAGCGGTCCCACAGCAGCAGGCCCAGGGTCAGCACCAGCAGGGTGAAGGAGCTGCCCATCAGGCCGACCACGGCCAGGGCGACGAGCACGACGGGGATCGACAGCCGCGTGGTGATGGCGAAGAGCACCGCGTCGTCGACCTTGCCGCCGACGAAGCCGCCCAGCACGCCCATGGCGATGCCGATGATCGCCGAGGTGATGGTGACGCCGATGCCGATCAGCATGGAGATGCGCGCGCCGTAGATCAGCCGCGAGAGATAGTCGCGGCCGATCTGGTCGGTGCCGAGCAAGTGCATCGGGTTGTGGCCGTCCATCCAGAACGGCGGCAGCAGGCGCTTGCCGAGGTCCTGCGCGTAGGGATCGTGCGGCGTGATCCAGGGCGCGAAGATTGCCGCGAACAGCGTCAGGCCGACGATCACCGCGCCGATCCAGGTGCCGGCCGCGCGCCAGCCGCGCCGGGGCGCGGCGATGGTGGTCATCGTGGTCATGCGGTGCGCAGCCGGGGGTCGAGTACGGCGTTGAGGATGTCGGCCAGCATGGTGAGCGCGACGTAGATCACCGCCAGCACCAGCACCACCGCCTGCACGACGGGGAAGTCGTTCTTGCCGATGCTCTCCCAGGCCAGGAAGCCGACGCCGTGCAGGGCGAAGACCGATTCGATGACGATCGAGCCACCGAGCATGAAGCCCAATTGCACGGCAGCGATGGCGACGACGGGGATCGCGGCGTTGCGCAGCGCGTGCTTGAGCAGGATCGAGGCGCGCGACAGGCCCTTGGCGCGCGCCGTGCGGATATAGTCGGAGCTCATGGCCTGGATCATGCCGGCGCGGGTCAGCCGCGTGAGCGCGGGGATCGCGGTGAAGGCCAGCACGATGCCCGGCATCACGTAGTGCTGCCACGAGCCGGTGCCGGAAATCGGCAGCCAGCCGAGCTGCAGGCCGAAAGTGATCATCAGGATCAGGCCGAGCCAGAAGCCCGGCATGGCCTGGCCGAGCAGGGCGATGAACTGCACCACGCGGTCGACCCAGGCGCCTTCGTTGACCGCGGCGGCGATGCCCATCGGGATCGACACGAACAGCGCGATCAAGAGGCCGGTGAGGCCCAGGGTGATGGTCACCGGCATGCGCTCGCCGATCAGCGCGGCGGTGCGTGCCTTGAAGAAATAGCTCTCGCCGAAATCGCCGATCATCGCGCGGCCGACCCAGTCGAAGAACTGCACGATCACCGGGCGGTCCAGCCCATAGGCCTTGCGGATCAGCTCAACATCGGCCTGCGTCGCGTTGGCGCCGGCGATCGAAATCGCCAGGTCGCCCGACAGCCGCGTCAGCATGAACGCGAGCGTCAGCACCGTGGCGGCGACCAGCAGCGCGACGACAAAGCGGCGGAGGAGGAAACGGAGCATGTCGACGTCAGCCTATCGAGCGCGGCCCCTCCGTTGCAAGCGACATGCCGTCCGGTATCCCTTCCCCCGCTGGCGAGGGAAGGGAGGCGCTCACACCAGCACCCCCACCAGCGCTGCGGTCATGCAGGTGGCCAAGGTGCCTGACACGATCGTGCGTGGCCCCAGCGCGACGATCTCGGCGCGGCGTTCGGGGGCCATGGCCGAGATGCCGCCGATCATGATGCCGAGGCTGCCGAAATTGGCGAAGCCGCAGAGCGCGTAGGTCATGATCAGCTTGGAGCGCTCCGACAGGGCGCCGGCGGGCAGCTTCGCCAGCTCGAGATAGGCGACGAACTCGTTGAGCACGATCTTGACGCCCATCAGCCCGCCGGCGGTGGTGGCCTCTGCCCAGGGAACGCCCATCAGCCAGCAGATCGGGGCCATCGCCCAGCCCAGCACCCGCTGCAGCGTGATCTTGGCACCCCAGATGTCGGGCAGCAGGCCGAGGATCAGGTTCGCCAGCGCCACCAGCGCCACGAACACGATCAGCATGGCGATGATGTTGAGCAGCAGCTCCAGCCCGCCCACCGTACCGCGCACGATGGCGTCCACGCTGCCATGGGCGCGGCCTTCGCCCGTGTCGAGCGTGGCGCCGGTCGGCGGCCGGTCATCAGGCACCATCAGTAGCGCCACAACGATCGCCGCCGGCGCGGTCAGCAGCGAGGACAGCAGGATGTGGCCCAGCGCGCCGGGCACCGCCGTGCCGAGGATCAGGGCGTAGAGCACCATGACCGTGCCGGCGACGCCGGCCATGCCCGATGTCATGATCACGAACAACTCGCTGCGGCTCACCCGCTTCAGGTAGGGCCGGATGAACAGCGGCGCCTCGACCATGCCGACGAAGATATTGGCCGCCGTCGACAGGCCGACCGCGCCGCCGACCTTCATGGTGCGCTCCAGCGCCCAGGACAGGCCGCGCACCAAGGCCGGCAGCACGCCCCAATGGAACAGCAGGCTCGAGAGCGCGGAGATCACCAGCACCAGCGGCAGCGCCTGGAAGGCGAGGATGAAGCCGCCGCCGGGAAAGCTCTCGGCGAAGGGCAGGGGCGCGCCGCCGAGATAGCCGAAGACCAGCGCCGTGCCGGCCCGCGTCGCCGCCGCCAGCGCGTCGACCGCGCCGGTCAGCGCCGACAGGCCCTCGCGCAGCGGCGGCACATGGAGGAACAGCACGGCGAGCGCGACCTGCAGCGCGATGCCGATCAGCACTGGCCGCCATGCGACAGCGCGCCGGTTCTCGCTCAGCGCCCATGCAAGCGCGGTCAGCACGATCAGACCTAGCAGGCTCTGCCACATCTGAGGTTCTCCCGTCCTAGACCTTCAGCCGCTCGCCCAGCCGTTCAACCATGAAAGCGCGATCCCACTTTTCGACGATGCGATCGGCATGGATTTCCAGTCCATCGGATGAAATGCCTTCGACGGGAGGCAGCAGATCCAGGACGATGTAAACCATCCAGCTCGCATAGCTGTCCCTAAGGAAGCCTTGTATCCCGCTCACCAGGTCAGGCGTGAGAAACTCGATCCGATAGATCGTGATGGAGTGGTCCGCGTAGCCACTCCATTCGTCGAAAAGATAGTAGTCACCACCTCCCTGCCAATCGCTTTTGCCGCGAACGTGAAGGTACGCATCAAATTGCTGATAGAGGATCTCCCACTCCTGTGGGTTGACCCCTTCTTCCGACAAACCAGGCGCCACCCAAGTGTCCTCATGACCGACACGACCGATACAGTACACCCCCATCGTCATGAGCAGTGGCGTCCAAACCTCAACTATGCTCGACCAGTCGTCATGTCTTTCCGGCAGGGCCTCTCGGAGAATTTGAGCCCAACCTCGGCAGAGCGATATCGCTGTGTCCTTGGGAAGGATCTCAGGCAGGTGCGCGTAAAACCTCCACACTCCATTCTGGTGTTCCGAACCCGCCTGGACTCTGACCTCGCCAATGTTCGCGGCGCACTCAGACATCTTCTTGGCGATCGTCTCGAGATTGGGAGCCATTGCTCTCCTCCGCGTGAGGCGCGGCATATGATGCGGGCGAAAGCGGGTGAATGCTAGATTGGTCGCCGCAGTAGTTGAGGAGGGAACGCCGATGGACGCCGCCGAACGGGTGCGCAGCATCGATCAGGCCGACGAGGCGCAGCTTCTGGCGACGATCGACAAATGGGTCGACCGCGAGGTGGCGCCGCGGGTGAAGGAGTTCGACCACGCCGATCGCTGGCCGGCCGAGCTGGTCGAGCAGATGAAGGAACTCGGCCTGTTCGGCGCCACGGTCAGCCCCGAGTATGGCGGGCTCGGCCTGCCGGCGACGACCTACGCCAAGATCGTCATGCGCATCTCCTCGGTGTGGATGGCGCTCACCGGCATCTTCAACTCGCATCTGATGCTGGCGCTGGCGGTCGAGAAGTTCGGCACCGAGCCGCAGCGTCGCCAATGGCTGCCCAAATTCGCCAGCGGCGAGATCAGGGGCGGGCTGGCGCTGACCGAGCCCAACGCCGGCACCGATCTGCAGGCGATCCGCATGACCGCGCGGCGCGAGCGCGGCGACTACGTCATCAACGGCACCAAGACCTGGATCAGCAACGGCATCGAGGGCTCGTGCTTCGCGCTTTTGGTGAAGACCAACGCCGAGGCTAGCCCGCGCTACACCGGCATGAGCCTGTTCATCGCGCCCAAGGGGCCGGGCTTCACCGTCGGCCGCAAGCTGGAGAAGCTGGGCTACAAGTCGATCGATTCCGGCGAGCTGATCTTCCAGGACTACCGCGTTCCCGCTGACCATCTGATCGGCGAGGTCGAGGGCCGCGGCTTCACCCAGGTTGCCGGCGGGCTGGAGCTGGGGCGCATCAACGTCGCGGCGCGCGGCGTCGGCATCGCCGAGGGCGCGCTGAAGCTCGCCACCGACTACGCGCAGATCCGCCAGACCTTCGGCAAGCCGATCATCGAGCACCAGGCGATCGCGCTGAAGATCGGCGAGATGGCGACGCGGGCGCGCGCCGCGCGGCTGCTGACCCTCGACGCCGCCGCCGCCTTCGATCGCGGCGATCGCTGCGACATGGAGGCGGGCATGGCGAAATATTTCGCCTCCGAAGCGGCGCTGGAGAACAGCACCGAGTCGATGCGCATCCACGGCGCCTACGGCTACTCCAAGGAATACGACATCGAGCGGCTCTATCGCGACGCGCCGCTGACCTGCATCGGCGAGGGCACCAACGAGATGCAGCGCCTGATCATCGCCCGCCAATGGGCACGCCGGACCGCCAGCGTATGAACGCCAAGCCGCTGACCGGCGTGCGGGTCCTGACCCTGGAGCAGTTTGGCGCGGGGCCCTACGGCACGATGTTCCTGGCCGAGCTGGGCGCCGAGGTGATCAAGATCGAGCCACCCGAGGGTGATCCATCGCGCCAGGTCGGGCCGCACAAGCTGGGCAAGGACGACAGCCAGTACTTCCAGGCCTGGAACCTCGGCAAGAAGAGCGTGACGCTCGACATCAAAAGCGCCGAGGGCAGGCGGCAATTCGAGGCGCTGGTGAGGACCGCCGATTGCGTGGTCAACAATCTGCGCGGCACGCAGCCGGCCAAGCTCGGCATCGACTACGCGGCGCTCAAGCACCTGAAGCCTTCGATCGTCTGCCTGCACATCTCGGCCTATGGCCGCTCCGGCGAGCGCGCGGACTGGCCGGGCTACGACTTCCTGATGCAGGCCGAAGCCGGGCTGATGGAGCTCACCGGCGACCCCGATGGAGCGCCGACGCGCGTCGGTGTCTCGCTGATCGACAGCATGAGCGGGCTCACCGGCACGGTCGGCCTGCTGTCCTGCCTGCTGCGCGCGCGCGGCACGGGGCAGGGCTGCGACGTCGAGACCTGCCTGTTCGACGTGGCGCTGCACCAGCTCACCTATCCCGGCACCTGGTATCTTAACGAGGGCGATGTCTCGCCGCGTGTGCCGCGCAGCGCGCATCTGGCGCTGGCGCCGGTGCAGACCTTCCCGACGAAGGATGGCTGGATCTTCGTCATGTGCATGACGCAGAAATTCTGGCTGGCGCTGGTCGACGTGATCGGTCGCCAAGACTTGCTGAACGACCCGCGCTTCCCCGATCCCAACACCCGCGCCGTCAACCGCGCGGCGCTGTCCGACGCGCTGGATCCCACGTTCCAGACGCGCACGACCGCAGAGTGGCTGTCGCTGCTCAACGGCCTGCTGCCGGCCGCGCCAGTCTATCGCCTCGATCAGGCGCTCGACAGTCCGTTCGTGCGCAATGCGGGCATGGTCTCCGACGTGCCGCATCCGACCAAGGGCCGACTGCGCGTCATCGCCAATCCCCTGCGCATCGACGGCGAGCGGCCATCACAGACGGCATGCTCATCGCTGGGCGCCGACACCATCACATACGTCTCATGAGCAAGTTCCCTCTCCCCGCCGGCGGGGAGAGGGTTAGGGTGAGGGGTTGCTTCAGGTGACGCGCGGTCGTTGTGCGTAACTCGATGCGGCCCCTCACCCCGACCCTCTCCCCGCAAGCGGGGAGAGGGAGATAAGGTGCGAAGTCATGAAGCTCGAAGGCATCAAGGTCGTCGATCTCTCCTGGTTCCTGCCGGGGCCGTATCTCACGACGGCGCTGGCCGATCACGGCGCCACGGTGATCAAGGTCGAGCCGCCGGGCGAGGGCGACCCCGGCCGTCACATCCTGCCGCCCGACCAGCGCACATCGGTGTTCTTCCGCAACATGGCGCGCGGCAAGAGGAGCGTCGTCCTCGACCTCAAGAGCGAGCAGGGTAGGGCGGACCTCTTTCGCCTCGCCTGCGAAGCCGACGTGCTGGTGGAGTCGTTCCGCCCCGGCGTCGCCGCGCGCTTCGGCGTCGGTTACGAGGCGGTGAAGGCCCGGAACCCGGGCATCGTCTATTGCTCGATCTCCGCCTTCGGCCAGGACGGCGCCTATCCCGGCCGCGCCGCGCACGATCTCGCGCTCGAGGCGATGACCGGCGTGCTGAGCCTGACCCTGGGCGACGACGGGCGGCCGGCGATCCCCGGCATTCCCGCCGCCGACGTGGTGAGCGGCCTGCACGGGCTGGCCGGCGTGCTGATGGCACTGCTGCGCCGCGTCAGCACGGGCAAGGGCGACTACATCGACGTGTCGATGCACGAGGCGCTGATGGCGTCGTGCGCCAACGTGGTCGGCGCGCCGTTCACCGACGGCACGCAGCCCGACGTGAAGACCCAGCGCACGACGGGCGGCTCGGCCTTCTATCGCATCTACGACACGTCCGATGGCCGCCAGCTCGTGCTCGCCGGGCAGGAGATGAAGTTCGTGCAGAACCTGCTGGGCGCGCTGGGACGGCCGGACTTCGCGCCGCTCTGCGAATGGCCCGGCGCGCACCAGAAGCCTGTCATGGAATTCCTCGAAGCGACCTTCCGTTCGAAGTCGCTACGGCACTGGATGGAGTATCTGTCGAAGCTCGATGTCTGCTACGGCCCGGTGAATACGCTGCCGGAGGCGATCGAGGACGCCAACCTGAAGAAGCGCGGCATGATCGTGACCGACGACATGGGCCGCAGGCATTTCGCGCCTGTCGTGCGGTTCAAGGAGGAGCCCTCGCGGGTGACCTATCGCGAGCCGCTGCTGGGTGAGCATGGAGGCAAGGGATGGTCGTAGCGTCGAAACAGGTCGGGCCGAATCGCTACCGCGAACAGTTCGGTCGCTATTACGAGGATTTCCAGAAGGGCGACGTCTACGAGCATCGTCCCGGCCGCACCATCACCGAGAGCGACAACACCTGGTTCACCCTGCTGACGATGAACCAGCACCCGCTGCATTTCGACAAGGCCTATGCCGCGAAGTCGGAGTTCGGCCGGCCTGTGGTGAATTCCTGCCTGACCCTGTCGATCGTCGCCGGCATGAGCGTCAGCGATGTGAGCCAGAAGGCGATTGGCAATCTCGGCTGGACTGACATTAAGCTCAGCAAGCCGGTCTTCGTCGGCGATACGATCTACGCCGAGTCCGAGGTGCTCGACAAACGCGAGTCGGCGAAGCGGCCGACCCAGGGCGTGGTCACCGTGCGCACGATCGGCAAGAAGGCCGATGGCACCGTCTTCATGACCTTCGAGCGCACGATCCTGGTGCCCAAGCGCGGCCACGCGGTCGACGACAAGGCGGATTACTGATCATGCGCATCGCGGTCCTGTACTTCTCGCACGAGACGGTGTCGTTCCTGAACAACGACACCACGGTTGAGGACTTCATCTATCCCGGCTCGCCGATGCGCGACGAGGCGCTCCTGTCGCACGATCCCAAGGGCTACATGGGCGGCTTCGTCCAGGTCGCGCGCGAGCATGCCGGTGTCGAGCTTGTCGGCATCGAGTCGCCGGGCTTTCCGCGCACCGGCACCGGTTCGGGCTGGGTCACCCAGGAGGCGTTCGAGCGCTTCACCGGGCGCATGGTCGAGGAACTCAAGACGCGGGGGCCGTTCGATGGCGCGTATCTCTGTATCCACGGCGCCATGGCGGTGCGCGGCGTGCCGCGACCGGAAGCTGAGCTGGCCCGGCGCGTACGGGCGGTGATCGGACCCAAGGCCTTCATCGCCGCGACCTTCGATCCGCACGCCAACGAGGACGAGGAGTTCCTGCGCCACGCCGACATGGCGTTCTGCGTGAAGTACTTCCCGCACTACGACATGCATCTGCAGGGCGAGCGCGCTGCGCGCATGCTGGTGCGCGCCATCCGCGGCGACTACAAGCCCGCCACGGCGACGGTGAAGGTGCCGATCATCACCGCCACGGTGCTGCAATGGACCGGCGCCTCGCCCTGGATGGACCTGGTACAGCGCGCCCTGACCTGGGAGGCGCGCGAGCCCGACGTCTACGTCAACTTCATGTTCGGATTTCCGTGGGCCGACGTGCCCGATGTCGGCATGACTTTCCAGGTGCTGACCAACGGCAAGCCGGAACTGGCGAAGAAGATCGCCGACGACATGGCGCAATCCGCGTGGCGCCGGCGCAAGGAGCTGGTCAACGCCGCCAAGGTGCACCTGATCCCCGAGGGCGTGGCGCTGGCCAAGCGGGCGCTGGACCGCGGCGACACGCCGATCGTGCTCGCCGACCACAGCGACCGGTCAGGCTACGCGACCTGGCTCTTGCGGGAGATCATCGCGCAGGACCTGCACGACGTGGTGATCGCCACGATCGCCGACGCCAAAGCCGTCGAGGCGATCAAGGCCGCCAAGCCCGGCGACCCGTTCGACATGGAGGTCGGTGGCCGCGTCGACGAATCGGCCGGCGCGCCGGTGCGGGTGGTCGGCAAGGTGCGCGAGGCCGCAGCGCGCGGCGCCACGATTGAGTTCGGTCGGGGCAACGTGCTCGTGCTGAGTCCCTACCTGGTGCAGGTGACCGAGCTGTCGCATCTCGGCCTGATGAATCTCGATCCGGCGGCATTCAAGGTCTTCGCCATCAAGTCGCGCGTGCACTTCCGGCGCGGCTTCGACGACAGCGGCTTCGCCAAGACCATCCTGCTGGTCGAGCCGACCGAGCCGTTCCTCGGCACGGTGCGGCTCGAGGGGCTGCCGTACGAGAACGTCGACCTCAAGCGCTTCTACCCTTACGCCGATCTGACGTTGCCCTGACTTTTTGCGACACTTGATCGGCCTGCGCTTCACGGGCAGCGTCGGCCTGGTAACAGGGAGCGTGATCATGCAGATGCAACGATGGGTGCTGGCGCTGGCCGCCGGTGTGCTGGCGGTCGGGCTGTCGGCGACGGCCGGCGCCAATGAGGTGGTGGAGTACTGTCAGACCAGCATCGGCAAAGACCCGGCGGCGAAGACGTTCCCCGACGTGCCGAAGTTCTGTGGCTGCATCGGCGAGAAGGTCGCGGCCGCCGATCGCTCGCTCACCGTCACGGTGATGAAGGCGTCGGACGAAGCGCGCGCCAAGGGCGGCCGCCTCGATCCCGCGACTCTGCCGCCCGAGCAGGCCAAGGCGCTGGAAGGGCTGCGCGGTGTCGTGCAGGGCTGCATGCAGCTCGTGATGACGCCGGCACCCGCGCCCGCGCCAACGCCAGTCCCCGCGCCGGCGGCCAAGGTCACCGGTATCGCGGCATGGAGCCAGCTGATCGGCAACACCGTTGCCGGCAAGATCGACGGCAAGGACTACGCCGAGTTCTACCTGGCCGACGGCACCGTCAAGACGATGGAAGACAGCGTGCTGACAACAGGCAAGTGGTCGGTCGAGGGCGACCAGGTGTGCTTCGTCTACCCGAAGGAAGACAAGGCGTGCTTTGCCGTCGAGGTGGCGGGCGACGACGTCACCTTCACCGAGAAGTCCGGCACCGGCATCCGCCTGAAGATCCTCAAGGGCAACCCCAGGAATCTGTGATGGTGCGGGGGCGCCGGCGATAATCTCCAGTGGTTGCCGGCGCCTGATTGACAAAGCCACCACCGATAGGAAGACTCCCGCGTCGACAAACGCTGGTGGGGAGCGTGGCGTGACGAGGCGTTGTGCGCTTTGGTTGGTCGCCCTGGCCGCGTCGCTGTGGGCATCGGCCGCCCTGGCGCAGGGCGAAATGCGGGTCGCGCTGGTGGTGGGCAATGGCGCCTACCAGCACGCCGAGCCGCTGAGGAACCCGGTCAACGACGCGCGCGCAATGGCCAAGGCGCTGCGCGACTCTGGCTTCGAGGTGATCTTGCGCGAGAACGCGACGCGTCGCGTGATGACCGACGCGTTGCGCGAGTTCTCGGGCAAGCTGGTCCCCGGCGGCGTCGGTCTCTTTTTCTACGCCGGCCACGGCGTCCAGGTCCGCGGTCTCAACTATCTCGTGCCCATCGACGCGGCGCTGTCGGGTGAGGACGAGCTGAAGTACGAGACGATCGATGTCAACGATGTGCTCTTGCGCCTCGACGAAGCGCGCGCGCGGCTGAGCCTGGTGATTCTCGACGCCTGCCGCGACAATCCCTTCGCGCGCCGCTTTCGCTCGACGGCTCGCGGCCTGGCGCAGACCGACGCGCCGCGCGGCACGGTGATCGCCTACGCCACGGCGCCGGGCGAAAGCGCGGCCGACGGCGATGGCGAGAACGGCCTGTATACGACCGAGCTTCTGAAGGCGATGGTGGTGCCGGGACTGAAGATCGAGGAGGTCTTCAAGCGCACGCTCGACGGCGTGGCGCGAACCTCCGGCAACAAGCAGATTCCCTGGGTTAGTTCGTCGTTCCGCGGGGACTTCGTGTTCAAGGCCGCGGCGGTGGCGGCGCAACCCGCGCTGCCATCGCCGGCCGCGCCGCCATCGTCGGCCGCGCCGCCATCGTCAGCCGCGCCGCAAGACGCGGTCGAGCAGACGACCTGGGTGGCGATCGCCAATAGCGACAACCCGGCGGTATTCGAGGTGTTCCTCCAGCGCTTTCCCAACGGCGTCTACGCCGAATTCGCGCGCGCCAGGCTCGAGCAGCTGAAGGCGGCGGAGGCGCGGCGCGCGGCCGCCGGGACGGCTCGGGCGGATCCCGCCGCCGAAGAGGCCAAGCGCAAGGCGGATGCCGAAGACGCCAAGCGTCGTAGCGCGGCGGTCGAGGACGACAGGAAGAACCACGAGACCGTCGAAGCGGCGCTCAAGCTGGCCGACATCGACCGGAGACGGGTCCAGGCGGCGTTGACTGCGAAGGGATTCGACACCTTGGGTACCGACGGCGCCTTCGGGCCGCGCACGCGGCAGATGATCGCCAACTGGCAGCGTAGCCGCAACGAGTCGCCGAGCGGCTTCCTCACCGCGGCCCAGGCCGCGCTGTTGTCGCGCGACGGCGAGGTTGTGCTCGCCAAGCTCGAGGATGATCGCCGCAAGGCCGAGGCCGAGCGCCAGAAGGCAACGCCGCCCGCGCCACCGCCGCCACCGCCGCAGGTCGCGGCGCCGCCGGCGGCCGCACCACCGACAACGACCAGGGTGACGCTCCCGGTGACGGCCAACAGCAACTCGCAGTGTGATCGGTCGGTGAGCTATGGCATCGAAGTGTATCCCGATAGGTTCCGCATTCGCTTCAGCACCGGCTGGCAGGACTTTTCCGTCTCCAGCGACGGGTCGTTCGGCGGGGCGGCGAGCCCGAGAACGAACGTGAACCTCCAGGTGAAGGGCAATACCCGCGGTCGCTTCATAAGCGTCACGAACGTCGGCAATCTGGGGTGCACTTGGGCCGGCACCTACTGACCCGCGACCGTTGGATGAGTAGGGTGGCGAGGCGGTGGTAGCTCGCCGCCGTGCTGGCGCTCAGTTCGCCATGGCCACCGTCAAGCCGCCTTCCGCTTCGCGTTCACCAGCATCACGATCAGCGATCCGACGATCAGGATATTCAGCAGGTTGAAGGCGATGCCGCTGGCGAAAGCCGGCGCATAGTAGCCGTAGCTGTCGTGCAGCCGGCCGGCGAACCAGGCGCCGAAGGCCATGCCGATCTGCGCCGTCGACAGCGTGAGCGGGATGCGCCACGAGGCCTGCGCTGCGGAGAAGAGATCGCGCACCGCCACGGAGTAGGCCGGGATGATGCCGGAGAATCCCAGGCCGAAGGCGGCGGCGACGAAGAACAGGCCGGCCTCATCCTGGGTCAGCAGGAAGCCCGAGATACAGATCGCCTGGCAGATCGCGCCCGCCAGCACCGTGCGCAATCCGCCGATGCGGTCGGCCAGCACACCCCAGAGCTGGCGCGAGACGAATGCGGCGGCGAGCATCACCGAGAGCATGGCGGCGCCGCGACCGGCGGCGAGACCGATGTCGCTGCAGAAGGCGACGAGATGCGCCTGCGGCACGGCCATCGGGATGCAGCAGCAGAAGCCGGCGACGCAGAGCATGACCTGCGCGACGTTGGGATTCATGCCGGCGATGCGATGGCCGCCACCCGCACCGCCGCGTGCGGCATGCGCAACGGCCGCGACCGGCAAGGGCTTCAGAAGGAAGGTCGCCGGCAGGATCACGGCGAGCATGATCGCGGCGTAGATCAGCATCACCACCTGCCAACCCCAGGCGCCGATCGCGCCCTCGAACAGCGAGGGCCAGACGATGCCGGCGATGTACTGGCCGGAGGAGATCAGCGCGATCGCCGTGCCGCGCCTGCGCTCGAACCAGCGGCTGACATAGACCAGTAGCGGTGCGTAGATCGCGCCATTGCCCAGCAGGCCCAGCATCAGCCCATGGCCGAGATAAAGCGTCCAGATAGGCCCGAGCGAGGAGACCGCCAGGCCGCAGGCCACCATCACGGTGCCGAAGGCCAGGATCGCGCGCACGCCGATCTTGTCGGCCAGCCAGCCCATCAGGATGCCGCCGGCGGCGGTGCCGAACCAGGCGAACGAGCCGGCCAGCGCCACGGTCGAGCGGTCCGTGCCCAGCGCGAGCTGGATCGGCTTCATGCCGACGATGATCAAGAGCGGTGAGCCGAAGGAGATCGACAGGATGCCGAGCACGATCCACGCCGTCCGCCACGCGGCGGGGCCGTCGATGCCCTGGGGTTTACTGGCTATGGACTCGGTCAAGCTCCCTCTGACTCTCCATCTCACCTTCCCCCCTCTGAGGGAAGGCAGAAGAGACGAACTATGCCACACCCGCAACCTTGGCGCGCTGACGCACCAACGCCAGCACGGTATCGCAGGTCGGCGTCGGCAGACCGGTGATCCGGCCCATCTCGACCACGGCGCCGAGCAGCGCCTCGATCTCCATGGGCTTGCCGGCCTCGAGGTCCTGCAGCATCGAGGTCTTGTGCGCGCCAACCTCGTTGGCGCCTTCGATGCGCTTGTCGACGTCGATGGCGAACTTGATGCCGGTCTTCTCCGCCACCGCCTGCGCCTCGACCATCATGGCGCGGATCACCGCGCGCGTGCCGGGATCGCTCGTGATCACGTCGAGCGTGGCGTGGGTCAGCGCCGAGACGGGATTGAGCGAGAGGTTGCCCCACAATTTGATCCAGATCTCGTCGCGGATGCGCGGACGCGCCGGCGCGCGCAGGCCCGCCTTGATCATCGCCTGCGACAGCGCGGTGATGCGCTCGCTGCGTGAGCCGTCTGGTTCGCCCAAGGTGAATCGGTTGGAGTAGGTGTGCTCGATCACGCCGGGCGCGGTGATGGTCGCGGCGGGGTAGACGATACAGCCGATGGCGCGGCGCGGATGCAGGCGCTCCCATAGTGAACCGTCGGGGTCGACGCTTTTCAGGCGCAGATCGTCGTACTCGCCGCCGTGCTTGTAGAAATACCACCACGGCACGCCGTTCATCGCCGTGACGATGGCGGTGTCGGGTCCGAGCAGTCTCTCGATCTGCGGCAGCGCCGCCGTCAGCCCGTGCGCCTTGAGGCTGACCACGACATAGTCCTGCGGGCCGGCCGCGGCGGGATCGTCGGTGCAGGGCACCTTGATATTGTGCGTCTGGCCTTCGCTGATCAGTGTCAGCCCATTGACCTTCATCGCCTGCAGGTGTGGTCCGCGCGCGAAGAACGTCACGTCGGTGCCGGCCATGGCCATCTTGGCGCCGAGATAGCCGCCGATCGCGCCGGCGCCGAAGATCAGCACGCGCACGATCAGGCTCCGAGGCCGAGCTTCTCCGCCAGGCCGATGCGCTGCAGCTTGCCGGTCGCACCCTTGGGGATCTCGGCCAGGAACACGACCTTCCTGGGCACCTTGAAGTCGGCGAGCTTTTTCGCGGCGAAGTCCCTTATCTCGCGCTCGGTGGCGCTCTGACCCTCGCGCAGCACGATGGCGGCGGCGACTTCCTCGCCGAGCTTGTCGTGCGGCATAGCGAAGGTCACGACCTGCGCCACCGCCGGGTGATCCATGATGGTCTCGTCGACCTCCAGCGGGCTCACCTTCTCGCCGCCGCGATTGATCAGCTCCTTCAGCCGGCCGGTGATGCGCAGGTAGCCTTCCTCGTCCATCGTCCCTTGATCGCCGGTGCGGAACCAGCCGTTGCTGAACGCACTGGCGTTGGCGGCGGGGTTGGCTTCGTAGCCCGCCGTGACGTTCGGTCCCTTGATGACAATCTCGCCCAGCGCGCCTTTGGGCAGGATGTTGCCCTCCTGGTCCATGATCGCGACCTCCGGCCCGGCGGCGATGCCGACCGAGCCGGGCTTGCGCGCGCGCGGCGGTAGCGGGTTGGACGCCATCTGGTGCGCCGCCTCGGTCATGCCGTAGCTCTCGATCACCGGCGCGCCAAAAACCTTCTCCAGCTCGGTCATCACTTGCGGCGGCAGCGACGCCGAGGAGGAGCGGATCAGGCGCAACTTGGCGCGGGCGATGATCTCGGTGTTGCGCTCGGCGCGCGCCAGGATGGTCTGGTGCATGGTCGGAACCGCCGTGTACCAACTGGGCTTCACCTCATCGAGCCAGGCGAAGAAGCGCAGGGCGTTGAAGCCCGGCGTACAGACCACCGAGCCGCCGGCCGCCAGCGAGGACAGCACCGCGGCGATCAGGCCGTGGATGTGGAACAGCGGCATGATGTTGAGGCAGGCGTCTGAAGGCGTCAGCGACAGGGTCTGCGTGATATGCCGCGCCGATGCACAGACATTGCGCTGCGCCAGCGGCACGATCTTGGGTCGCGACGTGGTCCCAGACGTGTGCAGCACCAGCGCGATGTCGTCGGGCCCGGCCTTGCCTGACTTCGCGGGCTTGCCAGCCATCGGCTTCTCGGGTTTCAACATGAAGAAGCCCGCGCCTTTGCCGCGATCCGGCACGACCTCGACCAGCGGCACGCCGAGCTTTCGCGCCACGGCGCGCGCCGGCGTGTCCTCACCCTGCTGGACCAGGAGCGCCTTGGCTTTCAGGTCGGTGAGGTAGAACTCGAACTCGTCGGCGCGATAGGCCGGGTTCAGCGGCGCGGTCGTGGCGCAGGACGCCACCACGACGAAGGCGGCGGCCATCTCCGGCCCGTTGGGCAGCACGATGGCGACGCGGTCGTCGCGGCCGATGCCCATGGCGTTGAGATCAGCCATGGTCCGGGCCGCCAGCTCGCGCAGCCTCGCGAAGGTGAGCGGCTTGTGTTCCGGCGCGCCGATCGCCGGCGCCGAGTCGGCGCCGCGCGCCAGCAGGTCTAGAACCGTGTCAGCGGCCATGGGAACCTCGTGTCTCATAACGCGGCTTGTAGCCGTTCGGGCCACGCCGCTCCAGCGGCGCTCTTCGCTCCCTTATACCAGGAGCGTTGCTGGAGCGGCGCGGCCCGAACGGCACAGGAGTTTTGCCGTCCGGGGAGCGGCTATTCTGTCCACCCGGACATTGCTCTAGCCTGACGCCGATGCCTACACCCGATGAACCCGCCGACCGGCGCGGCCTGCGCCGTGCCGTTCTCATCGTCGCTCTGCTCAACCTCGCCTTCGGCGTGGCCGAGTTCCACATCGCCTTCGGCATCGGCTCGGTCTCGCTGTTCGCCGACAGCGTCGACTTCTTCGAGGACGCCTCGGTCAACCTGTTGGTCTTCTTCGCCCTAGCGTGGTCGGCGCGAACGCGGGCGCGAGTCGGCATGGTCCTCACGGGAATCCTGCTGCTGCCAGCGCTCGCCGGCCTATGGACCGTCGCGCAGAAGCTCGCCACGCCGGTTCCACCGGAAGCCGTCGTGCTGAGCCTCACCGGCCTCGGCGCGCTGTTCGTCAATCTCTTCTGCGCGTTGCTGCTGTCGGCCTACCGCTCGCATGGTGGGAGCCTGACGCAGGCGGCGTTCCTCTCGGCACGCAACGACACATTCGCAAACCTGGCGATCATCGCCGCCGGCCTCGTCACCGCCTATCTGTGGCGCTCGATGTGGCCTGACCTGATCGTCGGTGTCGCCATCGCCTACCTCAACGCCGACGCCGCCCGAACCGTCTGGAACGCAGCGCGGGAGGAGCATCGGGGGGCACGACCGGTGGCCTGATCGGCGCGACGACGGAACGCCGTTCTCAGGACGCCAAGCGCGCGAGCTCGGGCACCGGCCGCGCGATCGAGGGATCGCTCGCCAGATGCGCCTCCAGCGCCGCGGCGACATCAAGCACGAACTTGTCGCCGTGGTGCGGGCCGACGATCTGCAGGCCGAGCGGCGTGCCGGTGGAATCGAGGCCGCTGGGAATCGAGATTGCCGGGTGGCCGGTGTTGGTGATGGCGTAGGTCATCGCCAGCCAATGGAAATAGGTGCGCAACGGCTCGCCGTTGATCTCCTTGATGGTGAGCTGCTCGACCGGGAAGGGCGGCACCGCCACGGTGGGCGTGATCAGCACGTCGACGTCGCGGAAGAAATCCTGGAAGGCGCGGAACACGCGGGTCTGCTCGGCATGCGCCGCCGCGGCGTCGGCCAGGCTCATCTTCATTCCCTGCTCGACATTGGCGCGGATGTTGGGGCCGAGCTTGTCGTAGTGCTCCTGGTAGCGCTTCAAATGCGCGGTCATGAAGTTCATGGCGCGCAATGCCTCGAACACATCGTTGGCGCGGCCCATGTCGGGGTCGCGCCACTGGGCGGCGCGGAACACCGGCGCCAGCTTCTCGGCGCGATGCTTGAAGGCGTCGCGGATGCGATGATCGACGATGGCGCAGCCGAGATCGGTCGAGAAGGCGACGCGCAGCGACGACAGGTCGACCGGCTTGAGCGCGGCGAACGTGGCGGCGTCGACCGGCATGGACAACGGATCGCGCGGATCGTAGGCGGCCATTGCGCTCATCAGGAGCGCCGTGTCGGCGACATCGCGGCCCATCGGCCCGAGCACCGAGAGCGGCGTCCAGCCCAGCCCGCGGCGTTCGCTGGGCACCACGCCGGGCGAGGGGCGGAATCCCACGATGCCGCAGAAGGCGGCGGGGATACGCAGCGAGCCGCCGGTGTCGGAGCCGCTGCAGATCGGCACCATCGAGGTCGCCAGCGCCACCGCCGAGCCGCCCGAGGAGCCGCCGCAGATGCGCGTCGGATCGAAGGGGTTGCGCGTCAGGCCATAGACCGGGTTGGTGGTGTTGGCGCCGGCGCCGAATTCCGGCGTGTTGGTCTTGCCTACGACGATGGCGCCGGCGTCGCGGATCGCCGCCACCGTGCGCTCGTCCTTGTTGGGGACGTTGTCGGCCATCAACGGCGAGCCGAAGACGGTGCGCAGCCCTTCGGTCTCCTGCAGATCCTTGATGCCCACCGGCAGGCCATGCAGCGGGCCGAGCGGGTCGCCGGCCATCACCGCACGCTCGGCCGCGCGCGCCTCGGCCTGCGCGCGGTCCTCGCACATCGCGACGAAAGCGTTGAGCCTGGGATTCACCTGATCAATGCGCTTGAAGCACGAGTTCAGCAGCTCGATCGGCGACAGCTTGCGCGTGCCGATCAACCGGCGCAGTTCGACGGCGCTGAGATCACAGGGTTCGGTCATCTCTTCGACTCCTCATTACTCTTCTACCTTTCCCCGGAGGGGCAAGGTGGCGCGCAGCGCCGGATGGGAGATGCCTCAACGCACGCGGTGTTCGTCTTCGACATCCCCCATCCGCCCTTCGGGCGCCTTCCCCCTCCGGGGGAAGGTAATGACTCAATCCACCGTGATGCGCGCCTTGCGCACCACCTCGCCCCATCGGGCGCGTTCGCGTTTCATGAAGGCGCCGAAGGCGGCGCTGCCCATCGCGATCGGTGACGCGCCGTCGGCCTTCAGCCGTGTTTGAACCTGCGCGTCGCCGAGGCTTTCGGCGGTCGCGGATTCGAGGCGTGCGAGGATATCGGGCGGCAGGCCCTTGGGCGCCAGCAGTCCGTACCACGCCGAGGCAGTGTAACCGATGACGCCGGCTTCGAGCGCTGTCGGCACCGACGGCAGCAATGCCGCGCGCTGCTGGCCGGTGACGGCGAGCGCTGTCAGCTTGCCGCCTTCGATGAGGCCGGTCGCGGACGGCACCGTGGTGATCATGAAATCGACATGGCCGCCGACCACGTCGTTGAGCGCCGGCGCGGCGCCGCGATAGGGCACGTGGCGCGCGCTGACGCCGGCGACCTCGCACAGCAGCGCGGCGGCGAGGTGGCTGGCCGAGGCATTCGACGCCGAGGCGTAGGTCAGCGCACCCGGACGCTTCCGGCCGTCCTCGATCAACGCGGCGAGCGTCTTCACGCCGGGCAGGCGTGGGCCGACCACGACCACCAGCGTGGTGTCCGCGATCAGCGCGATGGGATCGAGCGTCGTCTCTGGATCAGCCGGCATGCTGGGAAAGAGGTGCGGGTTCACCACCATCGGTCCCTGGTTGCCGACCAGCAGGGTGTATCCGTCGGGTCTGGCGCGCGCGACCATCTCAGTGGCGAGGTTGCTGCCGGCGCCGGGCTTGTTGTCGACGATGATCTGGCCGCCGAGAACCTGGCCGAGCCGCGCCGCCAAGACGCGCGCCACCGCGTCGGTGCCGCCGCCCGGCGTGTAGGCGACCACCAGGGTGATCGGCCGCGACGGATATTTTTCCTGCGCGCGCACCGCTGTTGCCAAAGGAGTGGTGGCGAGCAGGGCGAGGGCGGTGCGGCGATGCATGGCGCCGATCCTATAGCAGACCGAGCGCGCCCAGCGCGGCGGCGATGGCCAGCCAGATGAGCGGATGGGCGCGGGTGGTGACGGTGAGGATCGCGACACCAGCCGTGACGGCGAAAGCCTGCCAGGTCTCGTCGGCCGCCATAGTGACGATATAGCCGGTGGCCAGCACCAGCCCGACAGTGACCGGCGCCGCGGCGGCCTGGATCAGCTCTTGCCAGGCCGAACCGCGGAAGCGGTCCCAGACGCGATAGACGAGGAAGGTCAGCAGGCTCGACGGTCCGATCAGGCCGATGGTGCAGACCAGCGCGCCGGGCAGGCCGGCGACGTGATAGCCGATCAGCGCCACGACCAGCATGTTTGGCCCGGGCACGCCTTGCGCCAGGCCAAACAGCTCGGCGAATTTCTGGTGCGTCAGCCAGCCCTGCTGCTCAACGACGAAGCGGTGCATTTCGGGCAGCACCGAGTTGGCGCCGCCGATGGCGAACAGCGACATCAGCGCGAACTGGCCGAGCATCAGAAGCAGGGTGTCGGTCGTCTTCATCGCCGCCCACGTATCCACGCCGTGACCAGAATCGACAAGGTCGCCAGCACCAGCACCACCGGCATCAGCGGCCAGCGCATGATGGCGATGGCGCCAAAGCCGAGCACGATGAAGATCAGCGCCTGGATGCTGCCGATCATCGGCCGCGCCATCTTGAGTCCGGTGGCGATCACCAGCCCGGCGCCGGCGGCGGCGATGCCCATGAAGGCGCCCTGCACGCGCGGCACCTCGCCGTAGGTGGCGTGGATGATGCCGAAGCCGATCACGATCCAGAACGGTACGAAGACGAGGCCGGCGAGCGCGGCGAAGATCCCGGCTGCGCCGGCGAAGCGCCAGCCCACGCAGATCGAGACGTTGACGATATTGGGGCCGGGCAGGATCTGGCCCAGCGACACCAGGTCGGTGAACTCCGCCGCCGTGAGCCACTGCCGCCGCTCGACCATCATGCGCCGAGCGAACGGCATCACCCCTCCGAACCCCGACAGCGCGATGCCGGCGAAGCCGATGAACAGCTCGAGCGGCGTGATGCGGCGTGGTGAGGGAAGGGACTCGGTCAAAGGGCGATCGTCTTGTCTTCGGGCCGCGCGGCCCGAACGGCACATGAGTTTAGCGTCGCGGCAGGCGGCGGGAGAAGACGAGGCCTACCATCATCAATCCCACGCCCGCGCCGATGAACAGCGGTGGCGCGCCCCAGCGGTCGACGATCCAGGCGCCCAGCGCCACGCCGATCGCCTGACCGGTGAAGAAGGCGAAGCCGAACATCGACAGCGCCGTGCCGCGCGCCTCGGGCGCCATCTGCGTGCCCTGGGTCTGCAGCGTGTTGTGCATCATGAAGAAGCCCAACCCCATGGCGGCGATGCAGGGGATCGCCATGGCCAGGCTCGGCGACAGCGCCAGCAGGATGTAGCCGGCGCCGAGGACGGCGCCGCCGATCCGCGCCAGGCCGCGCTCGCCCAGCAGGTTGAACAGGAATGGCGCGTTGAGCGTGTAGATCAGGCCGCCGCCGCCGAAGGCCATCAGCGACAGGCCGACGACCGAGAAGCTGGCGCCCAGCCTGGCGTGCAGGTCGGCGCCGACGAAGGCCACGGTGCCGAACATCAGGCCGCCCTCGACGGTGATGATCGACAGCACCATGCGCGCCTGCGGTCGCGCGAGAATCGCGGGGTAGAGGCGCAGCGCCTCCATCAGACCGCGCGACTGGCCGACACTGGCGTTGCGCGTCGCCGGGCTGAGCTTCAGCTCCAGCAGCATCGCGGCGGCGGCGATCAGGTGGATCACCGCCAGCACGACAAAGACCTGGCGCCAGCCCAGCCACTCACCGAGCACGCCGCCCATCGCCTGGCCGGCGATCTGGCCCATGATCTGGCCGGAGAGATAGCGTGCGAAGATCGGCTGGCGGCGATGGAAGGGAATCACGTCGCCGATCCAGGCGAAGGCCATGGGCACGATCGCCGCTGACACCGCCCCCGATACGAATCGCGCGACCGACAGGCCCCAGAGATCGTCGACGATGGCGCAGGCATAGGAGCCGATCGCCGCCAGCAGGCAGATCACGGCGACGGTCTGGTACTTGCCGTAGCGGTCGCCGATCGGGCCGTAGACGATTTGGAGGCCGCCATAGCCCAGGCCGAAGGCGGTCACCATCATCGCCGCCTCGCCCGTGGCGACGGCGAAATCCTGCGCGACCTGCGGCAGCAGCGGATCGGCTATGCGGATGGAGGCGGAACTGGCGAAGCCGGCGAGCGCCAGCACGGTCAGCGCGCGCACCGGTGTCGGCGGATCGGCGGGAGAGGACGCGGGACTCGACAAGGCCCCGCACTATACAGGCGGCGATGTCCCTGTCACCCCGAGCGCAGCGAGGGATCGAGGCGGCCTATGGCGTCACAAAGGTGCGGACGACGATGAACACGGCGGCACCGACCAGGACGGCGGCGAGTACCCAATGGCCGTAGTCGTGGAACGCGTCGAGCGCGTCCGCCGCAGCGTCGCGGATCTTGTCGGACATGACGCGAGCTTTCGCGGCTGGACGGGGTGGGTTACGCGCCGACGAGGCTGTGCACGAGCAGCGTCGCGGCGAAGCCGAAGCACAGGGCGCCCAGGGCCCACTGCACACCCTCGCCGAGTGAGGTCTGCATGTTGGCGATGGCGTCGCAGAGCGCCTCGAAACCGGAGCGGTACATGGTCATTCCCCGTTTGATCGCGCGGCGATCCTGTGTCGTCGAGGCGGCGGCGGGTTCGTGTTTCCCCCAAGAACCCGCCGCCGTTGCTCCTCGCGCTGTCCCCCGACAGAACTCTTCACCAAGACAAGATATGTTCGCTGTTTCGATCTTCCGTGAACTTCCCAGACTTCGTCGTTCCAAGCGGTCGACCACGATCCCAGCGGATGCACGTCGCCTGTCGCCGCCTCGACCGTGCCCCGTCTTCCACGACCAACCTCGCGGCTGGTCTCCCCCCGGGTGCCCGGTCTGTCGCGGCGCGCACTTGTCGATCCCGGTGGGCGCAAGCCCTTCCGCTCACCGGCCGAAACGTCGTGCTGTACCGCTGGGATCTGACGTGCCACATGAGGCGGCGCGTCCTTGGGTCAACTCATTTATCCAAGCTTTCCAAATACTTTGACTTAATTCCTTCCAAGTCACCCCGGGTCGGAGAGAGCCAGAAGAGAGCCCGGGCCAAATCAGACATACTTGTAATTAAGTTTCGTATCCTTGGCGTCACGCGTTAAACTTGCGTGATGGGCGAGACTTTGATCGCCTCGGCTCTCGCTGTCAAACGCAAAGTCACATCATTGATTTTATTGAGATAAATATGTCACGCCTCTGAGGCATGAGTTGTTATTGACGATAAATTTACGATAATTGAGTCAGCATATTCAATGCACTAGAAATAATCCTTTAACTAAAATCGCATGTGGGCTGTATTTGTCCGCGTTCCCCATGATCTCGGATCTTTTTTCGGATCGTCGACGACCGGTTCAGCGACATGGCAAGGCTGATCGATTCAAACGACGGCGTGGCCGTGGCTCGGCGCGGTGCGATCGATATCGCGATGCGCGCGGGCGCCCTCGATCGACGGCTGATTGTGCGCCGCGGCGGCGCGTGCCAAGACCACATGGGCGCGATCGGCGCCACCGCCCCCCTCTTTTGGAATAGGCGGGATCGAATCCGGGCGTTTAGGGGAGCGTTGGTAATGGCTGGCGAGATCGTCGATTCGACCGAGATGCTGCGACGCCTGGTAGGCTTCGACACCACGTCGCGCGACTCGAACCTGGCGTTGATCGACTACGTGAAAGCCTATCTCGCCGACCACGGGGTCGCCTCGACCGTCGTGCCTAACGAGGAGGGCACCAAGGCCAATCTCTACGCCACGATCGGGCCGATGGTCGAAGGCGGCATCGTGCTCTCGGGCCATACCGACGTCGTGCCGGTTGACGGCCAGCCCTGGGACGCCGATCCGTTCGCTCTGCGCGATGGCGGCGATCGCTGGTTCGGCCGCGGCACCTGCGACATGAAGGCCTTCTCGGCCGTGGCCTTGGCCCTGCTGCCGGAGTTCCAGAGATCCGGCATGAAGGTGCCGGTGCATCTGGCGCTCTCCTACGACGAGGAGGTCGGCTGCCTGGGCGCCCATTCGCTGGTCGAGCGGCTGATGGGCGATGTGCCCCGGCCGCGCGCGGTGATCGTCGGCGAGCCCACGATGATGGGCGTGGTCAACGCGCAGAACTGGGGCGGCGGGCTGATCACGACCTTCACCGGCTTCGAGGCGCACTCGTCGATGACCCATCTGGGCGTCAGCGCCATCCACTTCGCCGGCGAGTTCATCGCCTTCCTCAATCGCCTGCAGGACGAGCTGGCCGAACACAAGCATCCGCATCTCGACACCATGCCCAACCACACCACGATCAACGTCGGCGTGATCAACGGCGGCACCGCGGGCAACATCCTGGCGCGGCAATGCGTCTTGAACTGGGGCTATCGCACCCTGCCGGGCGACGACGAGTGGGAGGTACAGCGCCGCGCGGTGGCCTATCTCACCGACACGCTCCTGCCGGCGATGCGCAAGCGCCACCCCGCGGCGAACATCGAGACCAAGCGCCGCTCGATGGTGCCGGGCATCAAGCCCGACGAGAACCGCGAGGCCGAGCAGCTGGCGCTGCACTGGACCAACACCAACCGCACCTACGCCGTGCCCTATGGCACCGAAGCCGGCATCTTCCGTGCGATGGGCATTCCCACGGTGATCTGCGGCCCCGGCGACATCGCCCAGGCGCATCAGCCCAACGAGTTCATCCTCAAGTCGCAGATCACGGCGTGCGAGACCTTCATGCGCCGGATGATGGCGTGGGGCGCCAAGCAGGCGGTGTAGCGCTACCGCGGCACGAAGTACTGGACGCTGCCGCGCTCGGATGGCGGCCAGACATCGGCGACGGTCCGCGAGCCGTCGCTGCGTCGGCCGCCCAGCCCGCCACAGGCGACGTTGGGATAGAAGGCGCCGTCCGGCGTCGTGGCGCCCGGCCCGGGCGTGACGATCGCCGTATGGGCTTGGGTGGCGCCGGCCGAGCCGGCGACGACGAGGCCGCCGGCGTTGGCCCGATCCTGCGCCGTGCGCGCGTTGGCGAGCGTGCTCCAGTTTCGCAGCATGTGGTCCACCTGCTCATAGGCCATCTTGCCGCCGAGCTCGGCGAAGCCCATGCGCTCGGCGACATGGGCCACGGACTGGTTGCCGTAATGCGGATGGAGGCCGAGGCTCTCGCGCGCCAACGCCGCGAGATGGCCCGCCGCCGCGTCGGCGTTGCCGGGCAGGGCTTCCTCGGGTTGGCCGAACAGGCGGCGGAAGAATTGCCTCAACGACCAGAGCGGCCCGTAGTTCGTGGTCGCATGCTCGCGCTGGTACCGGTCGTTCCAGTCGCTGTCGGTGGCATAGGGCGTGCGCGAGGAACCGTCGTCGCGCCAGACCCTGGTGCGATAGCGATTATCGCCGCGGCTCGGCCGGTCGGCGGACTCGCCGACCTTGATGCTCTCGGTGTCGCTCGATGGCGAGGCGCTTTCCGCCGACTCGCTGACGCTCGTCGATGTCGACTCAGCCGACTGGATGTCGGACTCATATCCCGACTCGGAATATGCCATGCCGGTGATCCCCCTGATGCCAGCCGACGCTACGCCGGACCGGGATCGAGGCCAAGGACCCGCATATAGCTGTCGGCCATCCGCTCGAGGCTGAACTCGCGCCGCGCCCGCAGCCGGCCCTCGCGCCCCATGTCGGCGCGAAGCCGTGGCGCGGCGAGCAAAGTTTCCAGCGCGCCCGCGAGGCCATGGGAGTCGCCGCGCGCGACGAGTCGACCGGTCACGCCATCGACGATCTGGTCGTTCATCCCGCCGACATCGGTGGCGACGACGGCGAGACCGTGCGCCATCGCCTCGAGCGACGCGTTGGGACAACCGGCGGGTTCGGCGACCAGCGCAAAGGCGTCGAGCCCGGGCAGGAAGTCGTCGGCCTCGACATGGCCGAGCCAGCGGACGGGCAGGTCGGCGGCCGACCGCCTGAGTTCGGTCGCGTAAGCCTCCTGTCCGATGTCGGGCGCACCGCCGACCAGCAGCTCGAACGTGTCGTGACGCGAGCGCAGGTGGCGCACGGCGTTCAGGAGCTGCTCGAGCTTCTTGTCGGGCGCGATGCGGCAGAGCGTGCCGAGCCGCAAGCGCGCGCCCGGCGTCGGCGTCGCCGCAGGACGTTGTGGCACGCCGTTAGCGATGACATGCACGGGGCGACCAAGCGCCGCCGTCGCGACCGCCGCCTCGCGCGCGTACTTCACCACGATGCCATCCAGCACGCCGCCATAGTCGTGGGCGGACAGGAAGGGCAGCGCGGTCGCCGGTGCGGTGAAATAACGGTCGAGCGATCGGAAGTACATCTCGCCGGGGCTGACGTCGACGACGCGATAGCCGACGGCAAGATCGGCGATGCGCAGCTTCATCTCGGTGATGGCGTTCCAGAACACGATGCTGGCGTAGCGGCCATCGTCGGCAAAGGCGCAGGCATGCGCGGCTAGAGCAGGGAGGTCGCGCTGGATGGCGGCCGGCATCGCCTGGATGGAGTGACCTGCCCGCTGCAGGCGCGCTGTGCCGGGGCTGGGCCGTTCCCGGGTCTCGCCGACGAGGAAGGCTGCGCAGCGCACGCCGCGGCGACGCATCTCGCCCATCAGCCGCGCCAGGCTGGCCTGGGCGCCGCCGACAGCGAAGTCGTTGCACACGAAGAGGACGCCATCCCTCGACGGTCCGCCCGCCAGCGCACGGCGGACTAGGGTCGCATAGCGCCTCGACATCGCCGCCGCGGAGTAATTGCCATCGCCGCTCACCGGCGGTGCGCGGCCCTTGGCGTGCATCGCCAGGATGGCGTCGGCGATGGTTTGGTCGTCGGCGTCGACATCGACGAAGCGGCAATGTGCGAAGCCGCGTTCGAGCTCCTCGGCGCCGTTGGTCCGCGTCGCCACGATCGGCAGGCCGGCACGCGCCGCCTCGATCTGCGACAGGCTCAGCCCTTCATAGGCGCTGGTGGCGAGGTACACGTCGGCGAGGCGCAGCCACGGCTCGATATCCTCGACCGGGCCGATCCGGTGGACGAAGCCGCGGGCCTCGGCCGAAGCGCCGTCGGCGAGGCGATGGCCGACGACGATGGCATGGGCGTCGACGCCGGTGGCGCGCAAGCACGCGACGATCGGCGCGATTCGCTCCAGCCGTTTCTGCGGCCGGTCGTTGGCGACGCTCAGCAGAACCAGCGCCTCGGGCGCGATGTCCAGGGACTGGCGCGTGAGCGGCGCGCGCGCGACCGGCGCCGCTCGCTTTCGCTCGGCGACGCCATTCCACGCCGTGCGCACCGGATGCAGGCCGGCAGCGCGCGCCTGTCGCGAAACGCCGACCGAGCAGCCGATGATGAGCGCCATCCGCCGCGCCGCCTCCTCGTAAGACGGTGGCCATCCTTCGCGGTCGTTGTGCAGGGTGAGCAAAGAGGGCCGATCGGGATCGGCGAGCACGCCCATCGCGGTCGACGACAACAGGTGCAGGCTGAGCGCGTCGGCGCCCCAGGCGCGTAGCGCGTTCGCCAGACGATCGAGCCGGTCCTTGCCCCGCGTCGCGCCTTCGTAGGCGAGGAACGCGGCCGCGCCGGCGTCCAGCGCCTCGCGTTGCGGCCGATCTAGAACGAACAGGCGCGTCGTGACGCGCTGCCCGGGCAGCAGCCGGGCGAGATCGGCCGCGACTTTCTCGGCGCCGCCGACATGCAGCGCGCTGATGCAGATCGCCAAGCGCGGATGCGGGTCGCGCGACGCGCCCAGCCCGGAGGCGGGCACCAGCGCGTGTGTGTCGGCGCACCGTGCGATGGCGGCCATCAGACCGGACGACATGCGCAAGTGACCAGCCAGGGCAGCGGGCTGGCCGACCGCGACGATCGCCGGTTCAGGAAGCCTCTCGGCGCCATCGCCGAGCTGGCCGGCCCGACGCTCGAAGACATCTCGCCATGCGTCGTCGGGCAGGCCCACCTCGTCGAGGGGCGGGCCGATCAGGATGGTCGGCGAACCGCGGCCGAGCCGCAGCATGGCGCGGTCGGGTAGCAGCGTGCCGGCGCGCAGCAGCCAGGCGGCGCGCTCGCCTGCGATCGCGTCGGCGAGCCCGGCGATCGGCGCGGACGATGCCGGCAGGCCCCACCCGCGCAGACGCCGCAGCGTGCGCCGTACCATCCACGGCGGCTCGTCGGTATGCCAGACGATGAACTTCGGCGGCGCGGTGGCGACGACCTTGCGTCTGAAGCCCAGTATCCCCACGTCGCGCGTCCCCGGATGAGTCCCGGCGCCATCATAGCGATTCGAGGCCCGGTTTCAGCGCCGGCGCGCGGGCTCGGACGGCGACGTGATCAGGCAGTGACGTGGCCGCGTCGCTGGGCGACCTCGCTGATCGAGCGGATGAGGTCGGGGCGCTTGCCGGCGAGGTCGCGGAAATCGGCGATGTCGAGCACGAGCAGCTCGGCGGTGTCGATCACGGTGACCGTGGCGCTGCGCGCGTCTCCCGACAGCAGCGCCATCTCGCCGAAGAAATCGCCCGGCCCGAGCTCGATGTCGGCTCGCCCGGCCTCGACACGCACGCGCCCGGAGACGATGAAGTACATGCAATCGCCATCCTGGCCGCGTCGCATCAGCACCTCGCCGGGCCGCGCGTCGTCGATGCGCAGCAGATGCACGATGGTCGCGATCAGCTCGACGCCGCCGTCGCGAAACAGCGGCACGCGCGAGCACAGGTCCCAGGTGCGCAGGAAGTCGCGCCGACGCAGCTCGACCGAAAAGCCGTTGGCGAGAATGCCGGCCCTTATGGCGAAGACGGCGATGCCGCTGACCATCACCACGCCAGCGATCATGCGCCCGCCCACGGTTTGCGGCGTGACGTCGCCGTAGCCGGTCGTGGTCAGGGTCACAATCGCCCACCACATAGCCGCGGGGATGCTGTGGAAGACGTCGGGCTGGACGTGGCGCTCCAGCACGTAGACCAGGGTCGCCGATAGCAGCAGCACGATGGCGAAGACGGTGAGCACGCTGATTAGCGAGGCGCGCTGGTTGACGATCACCCGGCCGAGCATCGCCAGGCCCTCGGAGTAGCGCACGAGTTTCAGCGACCACACCACGCAGAACAGCGACTTGTCGTCGCCGGTCAAATCGACGTTGAGGCCGATCGGCAGCGCCAGCATGGCGGCGAAGTCCGAGACGCCGGCGGGCGACAGCACGTAGCGCAGCCGCGCGCGCCAGGCCGGCGTCGCCGATCCCTCGGGTGCCACCCAGATGCGCGTCAGCCATTCCACGACGTAGAGGGCGGCGACAACGAAGGTGGTGCGCGAGGTCAGCGTATGAGCCCAGTCCGGCAGGCCGGACAGGGTGTAGAGCACGACGGCGACGAGGCCGATCGTGACCGTCGCGAAATAGGCGATGCGAAATCGTCTTGCCGCCGACGTGCGGCCGTGACGACTGATGATCTGGCGGATGGTCTGGCGCACCCGGCCAGTCTAGCGGCCAAGCCTAGGGGCGCGCCACCGCAGCGGCTAGAGTCCTGTATGACTCCCTGTCCCCGCGTGCGGGGAGAGGGAGGAAAACCCCTTTGTGCGATAGCCCTGCGAGGGTCGGGAGGCGACATGACGTGGGAACTCTACGCGCTGCTGGCCGCGGTGCTGCTCGGCCTGGTGCACCTCTCGGCGGCGTCGTTCTCGTTCAAAGCCCAGGTCGGCAACCGCTACACGGTCGGGCCGCGCGACGAGGAACTGCGGCCGACCGGGGTCGCCGCCCGCCTGCACCGCGCGAACCTCAATTTCCTCGAGACCTTCCCGTATTTCGCGGCCTGCGCGCTGATCGTGCGCCTGCTCGACGCCTCGGGCACGCTGAGCCTCTTGGGCTGCGGTCTGTATCTCGCCGGCCGCCTCGTCTTCCTGCCGCTCTACGCGCTGGGCGTGCCCTGGTTGCGCACCTTCAGCTGGAATATCGCCACCCTGGGGCTGGTGCTGGTCGGGGCGCAGTGCCTCGTGGCGCGCTGAGGCCCGACACCGTTCCGGACCGTCGCTGGGACATCTCCGTCCGCGTTCTGGAACGGGCGACAGGACAGGAGACGACAGGAGAGGAGACGAGAGGAACCCAGAGCGTGACGCCGCCGTGGCGCGTCGGACCCTTGACGGAAACGGGCATACCGGGCCATTTCAGCGTCCGGTCAGGCACCCCGGGCAGGGGTGTCGGGCATTCCATCGACTGCGCTTCGAAAGACGGACCCCATCATGCGCCGCGCGCTCGTGCTTCTCGTATCCCTGCTGTCGATCACCATCTTCCCCGCGCTCGCGGCCGATCCGCCGGCGCAGCCCAGGGTCACCGGGCTGTGGCTGATTACCGAGTATCCCTCGACCGTCGCCAAGCCGGGCGAGACCACCACGGTGAAGCTCAAGCTGCAGAACGCCGGCCTGGCGCCCGAGGCTTTGGCGCTGTCGGTCGCCAACGTGCCGCAGGGCTGGAAGGTCGATATCCTCGGCGGCGGCCAGGTGGTCGGCGCGGCGATGCCGGCGATCAACGAATCGGTGACGCTCAACCTGCGCCTGGAGCTGCCGGCCAACACCGCGCCCGGCACCTATCCGGTAACGGTGAACGCCAAGGGCGCGACCAACAACGCCGAGCTGAAGCTCGCCATCACGGTGGGCGGCGACGTCGCCGCCAAGCTGTCGATGAAGACCCGCCTGCCGGCGCTGCGCGGCACGCCCAAGTCGAGCTTCGAATACACCTTCACGGTGTCCAACGACTCAGGCAAGGATCTGGTCGTGCGCTTCGCCGCCGATGGCCCGCGCGGCTTCCAGCCGACCTTCACCGAGGCCTTCGGTAGCAACGAGATCAACCAGATCCCGATCGAGGCCGGCCAGACCAAGGACATCAAGGTGCGCGTCGGCCTGCCGCGCGACGTGGCCGCCGGCGACTACACCGTGAAGGTGCGCGCCACGGCCGAGAACGTCACGGCGGAAACGCCGGTCACGTTGCAGATCGTCGGCACGCCGACCCTGCGCGTCTCGGGCCGCGACGGGCGGCTGAGCGGCGCGGCCGAGGCCGGCACCGCGTCGCCCGTGATCATGATCGTGAGCAACGAAGGCAGCGCGGTGGCCGAAGACATCGAGCTTACCGGCACCATGCCCTCGGGCTGGACGGTCGAGTTCGAGCCCAAGCTGATCGACAAGCTGCCGCCGGGCGAGAAGAAGGAAGTCACGGCGCAGATCAAGCCCACCGCCAAGGCGCTGGCCGGCGACTACATCGCCACCCTGCGCGCCGCGGCCAAGGCCGGCGACTCGGCGTCGGCCGATTTCCGCGTCGCCGTCACCACCTCGACTCTGTGGGGCATTGTCGGCATCGGCGTGATCGCCGTGGCGCTGCTGGTGCTGGTCGGCGCGGTGGCGCGATTCGGTCGTCGATGAGCCGGGGCCGTCGATGAGCGACGACCTCGTCATCGAGGCGAAAGGGCTGACGCGGCGCTATGGCCGCGGGCCCACGCTCGCCGTCGACCATATCGACCTCGCCATCAAGAAGGGTGAGATATTCGGCCTGCTCGGGCCCAACGGCGCGGGCAAGACCACGACCATCCTGATGGTCCTGGGCCTCACCGAGTCGACCGAGGGCACCGTCTCGGTGCTGGGCCACGACCCGCTGCGCGAGCCGCTGCAGGTCAAGCGCCGCGTCGGCTATCTGCCCGACTCGGTGGGCTTCTACGACAATCTCAGCGCGCGCGAGAACCTGATCTTCACCGCGCGCCTCGCCGGCATCGACAAGGCCGAGGCCGGCAAGCGCATCGAGGAATCGATGGCGCGCGTGCGCCTGACCGACGTGCTGGACAACCGCGTCGCAACCTACTCGCGGGGCATGCGCCAGCGTTTGGGCCTGGCCGAGATCCTGATGAAGCGCGCCGAGATCGCCATTCTCGACGAGCCGACATCGGGCCTCGATCCGCACGCCACGTTCGAGTTCCTGGAAATGATCCGCGGCTTGAAGGCCGACGGCGTGGCCGTGCTGGTCTCCTCGCACGCGCTCGAGCAGGTGCAGAGCGTGTGCGACCGCGTCGCGCTGTTCAACAAGGGCAAGATCGCGCTGCAGGGCACCGTCGAGGAGCTCGGCGAGCAAGTGCTGGGCCTGCGCCACGACCTGCTGGTCGAGGCCGACGGCCAGGACATCGCCGCGCGGCTCGGCAAGATCGAGGGCGTGAGCGCGGTCGAGCCACCCGGTTCGGGACGCGGCCTGCTGGTGCGCGCCGATCGCGACGTGACCGCCGAGGTCGTCGCCGCCGCGACGCGCGACGGCGGCCGCCTGCGGCAGATCCGGGCGATCGAGCCCAGCCTCCAGGCGATCTACAACCGCTACTTCGAGGGAGTGAAGGATGCGGCGTGAAGGCTCGCCGTTCACCGGCACCGGGGCGGTGTTCGCCAAGGAGTACGCCGACCATCTCGGCAGCGCGCGCATGCGCGTCATCGAGGCGCTGGTCGTCATCGTCGGCGTGGTCGTGGTCTGGGTCGCCATGCGCGACCTCAAGGACAAGGTCACGCAGGACCAGTTCATCTTTCTGCGGCTATTCACCTACGCGCCCGAGTCCAACCCGGTGAACTTCGCCGGCCTGCTGACCTTCCTGATCCCGCTGGTCGCCATCGGCCTGGGCTTCGACGCCATCAACGGCGAGTTCAACCGCAGGACCATGAGCCGCGTGCTGTCGCAACCGATCTATCGCGACGCGCTCTTGATCGGCAAGTTCCTCGCCGGTCTCGCCACGCTCGCCACAGGTCTGATCGCGCTGTGGCTGCTGGTGATGGGCGGCGGGCTGATCGTGCTGGGCGTGCCGCCCAGCGGCGAGGAAGTCGCGCGCGGCCTGGCCTTTCTGGTCATCGCCACGGCCTATGGCGGCGTCTGGCTGGCGATCGCCATGCTGTGCTCGATCATCTTCCGCTCGGCCGCCACCTCGGCGCTGACGGCGCTGGGCATCTGGCTGTTCTTCTCGTTCCTCTGGCCGGTGATCGCGCCGGCGATTTTCGACGGCATCCTGCCGCTGATCGCTCCGCAACGCGTGCTCGCCGGCAGCGCCACCGCCGACGACGTCGCCGGCCTGCTCGATGTGCAGCAGCTCATCATGCGCTTCTCGCCGACGGTGGTGTTCCAGGAGGCCTGGCTCGGCGTCTTCAGCCCCGACCAGTTCACCGAGCAGCAGATCATGCGCATCCGGCTGGACCCGCGCCTGGGCCACCGCGTCATCCCCGGCTCGCCGCTGTCGTTCGGCCAGAGCCTGCTGATGGTCTGGCCGCAATTCACCTTCATGGTCGCCGGTGCGATCGTGATCTTCACGCTGGGCTACGTCTCGTTCCAGCGGCAGGAGGTGAGGGCGTAGCCCATTGACAAGATGTCACGGCCGACAGCTCTCCTGCTCGTTGCCCTTCTGTTGGTCGTCGCCCTGGCCGTGTTCGTCATCCCTGCGTCCGACAATGGCGAGTGGAGAGCCACCGCTGCAGGTATGACGCGAGACACCAAGATTTGCCCCGCGCCCGGATGCAGGCTGTCTCTGACTGAGCGTGACGGCACACTAAAGCTCGAAGAAGCAGCGTCGCCGGATGGAAGTGCTGTCGATCACAAATTCCGCCGGGAAACGCGCGTCGGCACAAAGATCGAACTCGGCCTTAATGTCCCCGCCGGAAAGGGGCCGAGAGTACTGACGTTGCGCAACACTGCGCCTGACGCGTGTCGCTACGAGATCAATCCGGACTAGCGGGCCTTCTCGCTCAGCTCCCCCGGTACGTCGAATAGCTCCACGGCGTCGCCAGCAGCGGCACGTGGTAGTGGCCCTCGGGATCGGCGATGCCGAAGCGCAGCGGCACGATGTCGAGGAACGGCGTGTCGGCCGCCGGCACGCCGCGGCGCGCGAAATGGGCTCCGATGTGGAAGCGCAGCTCGTAGACGCCGATGCGTAGTGGCTGGCCGCCGATCAGCGGCTTGTCGGTGCGGCCGTCGGCGTTGGTCGTGGTCGTCGCGAGCTTGGTCTCGGGGCCGTCGTCCTGCATCTCGAAGAGATCGATACGCACGCCTTCGGCGGGCCTGCCCATGTGCGTATCGAGCACGTGCGTCGAGAGGCGGCCGTTGACGTTCGGTTTGCCCGACCCTTCGACCGCGCCGTCGACACGCAGGCGGGTGATCAGGCCGATCTCGCGCAATGCCGTGGCGCGTTCGGCGGCCGCGTCGTTGGTCAGGCGGCGCTCGAACTGGCGCAGGATCGAGCCGCGCGTATGGCGGCGCACGCAGACGATGAAAGGGATGCCGAAGCGCTGGGTGTAGGCGGTGTTGAGCTGGTGGAAGCGCGCGTATTGGGTTTCGCTCAGACGATCGAGCCCGGCGCCGGCCTGCTCTGCGGTGGAGTCCGCCGTCAGCGCGCCGTCGCGCGCCGCCTTGCCGGCGAGGTCGGGATGGCCACGCAGAAACATTGTTTGCGTATCGGCTGACGCAGCTTCGACGACATCGAGCATGGCGCGATGCAGGTCGGCGACGGTGGCGAAGGGTCGTTTGCCGGCGGCGCCTTCGGCCACCCACGGCGCATGCTCGAAGATGGAGCCGAGCGCGGTGATGAAGTCGTCGCGCGACATGGCGTTGAGGGCATCGAGGGTGAGGGGCATGACATCGGTCTCTCCCTCTCCCGGCGTGCGGGGAGAGGGTCGGGGTGAGGGGCTGATTCAGGTTGCGTGCGTCACTTGATGCGGCCCCTCACCCTAACCCTCTCCCCGCGTGCGGGGAGAGGGAATCTGAGTAGCCACAGGCGTGCAGCGCGTCGAGCATGTGGCGCGGGGGCGGGGCTGTCACGTCGATCGGTGGCTTGGCGGGATAGAGCGGCAGGCGGATGGCGCGGCTGTGCAGGTGCAGCGGCGCGCGCGGCGGCTTGGGGCCGTAGACCGGATCGCCCAGCACCGGGCAGCCCAGCGCGGCAGCGTGCACGCGGATCTGATGGGTGCGGCCGGTGCGCGGGCGGAACTCGATCCAGGTGAGATCGGCACCGCGGCCTTTCACCTCGTAGTCGGTGACGGCGCTCTGGCCCGCGGGATCCGGCACCATCTTCCAGCCGGTCTCCTTGCGGCTCTCTTTGCGCAGCGCCAGCTCGATCGTGCCGCTGTCCTGCGGCGGTGCGCCGGTCACGACCGCCCAGTAGGTCTTGCCCGCGAGGCCCTCGCTGAACAGCCGGCCTAGACGACGCAGCGCCTTGGGGTGACGGCCGAGCACGAGGCAGCCCGAGGTGTCGCGATCGAGACGGTGGGCCAGCGCCGGCGGTTTGGGCAGGCCGTAGCGCAGCGCGTCGAAACCGGCCTCGAGGTTGGGGCCGCCGCCCGGACCGGCATGCACCGGAAGGCCTGCGGGCTTGTCGATCACCAGGACCAGCCCGTCGCGATAGAGCACGCGCTCGGCGAGGGAGGGGATGGGATCGCGCATGACCGGCGTTACCTCGCACGGCGTCCGCCTGAACGCCAGTTGCAGCGGTGATGTCCCTTGAATAACCATTTGGTGGGTAGGGGTACATATTGCGGCTGAGACACGATTCCGCCGCTATTCCTAGCTGCGGAATGCGCCGCATATCCTTGACAGGGATAGGCTGAGGGGTATCAATCCGGGCCTCTGAATGACAGGAAACGGTACCGTTCGGGAGGGCTCTGTTGAAGCCGACTGACATCGGCAATCCGGACTACTTTCATAAAGTCGTGGATTGTCAGTGGGCGTGTCCTGCCCACACGCCCGTACCCGAATACATTCGCTTGATCGCGCATGGTCGGTTCTCCGACGCCTACATGATCAACTGGAAGTCCAACGTCTTCCCGGGAATCCTCGGCCGCACCTGCGACCGTCCCTGCGAGCCGGCCTGCCGCCGCACCCGGGTCGAGGACGAGACCATGGTCAAGGGCAAGCGCGAGCCGGTGGCGATCTGCCGGCTCAAGCGCGTCGCCGCCGACTACAAGGACGACGACATCCTCGGGCGCATGCCCAAGGCGCCGGCCAAGAACGGCAAGCACATCGCCTGCGTCGGCGGCGGCCCGGCCTCGCTGACCGTGGCGCGCGACCTCGCGGTGCTGGGCTACGAGATCACGATCTACGATCAGGATCCCAAGCTCGGCGGCTTCATCCGGACCCAGATCCCGCATTTCCGTCTGCCCGAATCGGTGATCGACGAGGAAGTCGGCTACATCACCGGCATCGGCAACGTGAACTTCGTGCACAAGCGCATCGATTCGCTGAAGGCGGTGCTGGCCGAGAACTATGACGCGGTGTTCGTTGGCTCCGGCGCGCCGCGCGGCCGCGAGCTGGACGTGCCCGGCCGCAAGGAGGCTGCCGCCAACATCCATATCGGCATCGACTGGCTGTCGTCGGTGTCCTTCGGCCATATCAGCAAGGTCGGCAAGCGCGTCATCGTGCTGGGCGGCGGCAACACGGCGATGGACTGCTGCCGCACCGCGCGTCGTCTGGGCGGCGAAGACGTCAAGGTCATCGTCCGCTCCGGCTTCGAGGAAATGAAGGCGTCTCCCTGGGAAAAGGAAGACGCCATGCACGAGGATATCCCGATCATCAACTTCCTCGTGCCGAAGGAAGTGAAGCACGAGAACGGCAAGATCAAGGGCGTGCTGTTCGAGAAGGTGAAGGCCGAGTACGACGCCAAGGGGCGTCGCAACCTCGTGCCGACAGGCGAGCCCGATCCGTTCTACGAGTGCGACGACGTGCTGGTGGCCATCGGCCAGGAGAACGCCTTCCCGTGGATCGAGAAGGATGCCGGCGTCGAGTTCGACAAATGGGGCATGCCTGTCGTCGACGAGAAGACCTTCGGCTCGACCCATCCCAAGGTGTTCTTCGGCGGCGACGCGGCGTTCGGGCCCAAGAACATCATCTGGGCGGCGGCGCACGGGCACGAGGCGGCGATCTCGATCCACGCGTTGTGCAGCGGCGGCGCGGTCGGCCTGCGGCCGGCGCCCGGCGTCAACATCGTCAGCCAGAAGATGGGCATCCACGAGTGGAGCTACGACAACGACATCTCGGTCGTGTCGCGCTTCAAGGTGCCGCATCGCAAGAAGGAAGAGGCGCTCAAGGATATCATGGCCGAGGTCGAGCTCGGCTTCGATCCCGACCTCGCCTGGAAGGAAGCCCAGCGCTGCCTGAACTGCGACGTGCAGACGGTCTTCACCGATAACCTCTGCATCGAGTGCGACGCCTGCGTCGACATCTGCCCGATGGACTGCATCACCTTCACCGCGAACGGCGACGAGAAGGAGCTACGGGGCAGGCTCAATGCGCCGGCGCTGAACGCGACCCAGGATCTCTACGTCTCGGGCCCGCTGAAGACGCATCGGATCATGGTCAAGGACGAGGATGTCTGCCTGCATTGCGGGCTGTGCGCCGAGCGCTGCCCGACCGGCGCCTGGGACATGCGCAAGTACTATGTCGAGATGACGCACGCGGAGCACGCATGCCAAACGCGATAGAGGCGGTGAACGACTTCGTCGTCAAATTCGCCAACGTCAACGGCTCGGGTTCGGCCTCGGCCAACGAGCTGTTCGCCCGATCGATCCTGCGCATGGGCGTGCCGGTCAGCCCGCGCAACATCTTCCCCTCGAACATCCAGGGCCTGCCGACCTGGTACGAGGTGCGCGTCACCGAGAAGGGCTATCTCGGCCGTCGCGGCGGCGTCGACCTGATGGTGGCGATGAACCCGCAGACCTGGGCCGAGGACGTCAAGGAGATCGAGCCCGGCGGCTACCTGTTCTACGACAGCACCAAGCCGATGCCGGCCTCGGCCTTCCGCCCCGACATCAACCTGGTCGGCGTGCCGCTGACGGCAATCACCAACGCCACCTACACCGACGCCCGGCAGCGTCAGTTGTTCAAGAACATCATTTATGTCGGCGCGCTCTCGGTGCTGCTCGACATCGATCCCAAGGAGATCACCCGGCTGTTCGGCGAGCAGTTCAAGGGCAAGGAGAAGCTGCTCGACAGCAACGTCAAGGCGCTCAACCTCGGCCGCGACTGGGTTTTGCGTCACCTCGATCCGGCCTCGGTCAAGCTGAAGGTGCGCCGCGCCGACAATGTCGGCGACCGCATCTTCGTCGAGGGCAACAGCGCCACGGCCCTGGGCTGCGTCTATGGCGGCGCCACCGTGTGCGCCTGGTATCCGATCACGCCCAGCTCGTCGCTGGCCGAGGCCTTCCAGGCGCATTGCAAGCGCTACCGCCACGACAAGGAGACCGGCAAGGCCAAGTACGCGATCGTGCAGGCAGAGGACGAGCTGGCCTCGATCGGCATGGTGATCGGCGCCGCCTGGAACGGCGCGCGCGCCTTCACCGCGACGTCTGGCCCCGGCATCTCGCTGATGACCGAGTTCATCGGCCTGGCGTACTTCGCCGAGATCCCGGCGGTGATCATCAACGTGCAGCGCGGCGGGCCGTCGACCGGCATGCCGACGCGCACGCAGCAAGCCGATATATTGGGCTGCGCGCTGGCCTCGAACGGCGACACCAAGCACGTGCTGCTGTTCCCCGAGGATCCGGCCGAGGGCTTCGAGTTCGGCGCCGAGTCGCTGAACCTCGCCGACCGGCTGCAGACGCCGGTGTTCCTGATGACCGATCTCGATATCGGCATGAACCACCGGCTGTGCCGGCCGTTCAAATGGGACGAGAGCAAGGCCTATGACCGCGGCAAGGTGATGACGGCTGAGGAGCTCGAGGCGGGCAAGAAGTTCGGTCGCTATCTCGATGTCGACGACGACGGCATTCCCTACCGCACCTATCCCGGCACGCATCCAACCAAGGGCTCGTTCTTCACCCGCGGCACGACCAAGGACGAATTCGCGCGCTACTCGGAAGAGGGGCCGGTCTACGTCCGCAACATGGAGCGGCTGGAGAAGAAGTTCGACACCGCCAAGAAGATCGTGCCCAAGGCGATCGAGCGCAAAGCGAAGAAGCCGACCAAGCTGGGCGTGATCTATTTCGGCTCGACCAGCCCGGCGATGAGCGAGGCGCTCGACCAGCTCGAGGAGAAGGGCGTCGTGCTCGACGCGCTGCGCGTGCGCGCCTATCCGTTCGGCCAGGAGGTCGTCGACTTCGTCGACAGCCACGACGTCGTCTACTTCGTCGAGCAGAATCGCGACGGCCAGCTGCGCATGCTGCTGATCGACCAGATGAACGTCGATCCGAACAAGATCGTCGCCATCCTGCACTACGACGGCACGCCGATCACGGCGCGCTTCATCACAAGGGCGATCGGAGACCACCTCGCCCCACCGCGCCGCATGGCGGCCGAGTAGAGGATCGCCGGAGTCAGGCCATGACCTACATCGCCAAGCCCAAGCTGCATCACCCGACCTTGCTGAAGAACAAGGCGGGCTACACGCGGCGCGACTACGACGGCGCGATCTCGACGCTCTGCGCGGGATGCGGCCACGATTCGATCAGCGCCACCATCGTGCAGGCCTGTTTCGAGCTCGACATCCTGCCGCACCAGGTCGCCAAGCTCTCGGGCATCGGCTGCTCGTCGAAGGCGCCGACCTACTTCCTGGGCGGCAGCCACGGCTTCAACACCGTGCATGGCCGCATGCCCTCGGTGATGACCGGCGCCAACCTCGCCAATCGCGACCTGATCTATCTCGGTGTCTCGGGTGACGGCGACTCGGCCTCGATCGGCTTCGGCCAGTTCGCCCATGTCATGCGTCGCGGCGTGAACATGACCTACATCGTCATGAACAACGGCGTGTACGGCCTGACCAAGGGCCAGTTCTCGGCTACTGCCGACCGCGGCTCGGTGAGCAAGAAGGGCGTAGCGAACTCCGACTCCTCGATCGACATGGTCTCGGTCGCCATCCTGATGGGCGCGACCTTCGTCGGCCGCTCGTTCTCGGGAGACAAGCAGCAGCTGGTGCCGCTGATCAAGGCGGCGATCCAGCATCGCGGCGCGGCTTTCCTCGACGTCATTAGCCCCTGCGTGGCCTTCAACAACCACCCGGGCTCGACCAAGAGCTACGACTACGTGCGCGAGCACAACGAGGCGGTCAATCGCGTCGACTTCATTGAGAGCAAAGCCGAGATCACCACCGAATACGCGCCCGGCGCGCTGCAGGAGGTGGCCCAGCATGACGGCTCGATCCTGCGCCTGCGCAAGCTCGACGAAAGCTACGATCCCAGCAACAAGGGCGAGGCACTGGCGCGCGTGCAGCAGGCCGAGGCCGCCGGCGAGGTGCTGACCGGGCTGCTCTATGTCGAGCCGATGCCCAAGGACCTGCACGCCAACCTCAACACCGTCGACGCGCCGCTCAACACCTTGAACGCGCCCGACCTCTGCCCCGGCCAGGCCGCCCTCGACAAGCTCAACGCCTCGCTGCGCTAACGACCTTCCCCCGCAAGGCGGGGGAAGGTAAAGCCGGCGCGATGAGCGACCTCTTGCCCGACACCGAGCGCCTGCGCATCCCGGGCGCGGATGTCGTCTATCACCGGCGCTTCCTGCCCGCATCGGGCGCCGGCGACATGCTGCGTCGCCTGATCGAGCGGATCCCCTGGCGTCGGGACAACATCGTGCTGTGGGGCAGGAGCGTGCCGCAGCCGCGCCTGACCGCCTGGTACGGCGATCCCGGCCGAAGCTACACATACTCGGGACTCACCCTCGATCCGCTGCCCTGGACCGACGACCTGGATCTCTTGCGCGCCATGGCCGAGGGCGTCGCCGATGCGCGCTTCAACAGCGTGCTGCTGAACTACTACCGCGACCACAACGACAGCGTCGGACTCCATTCGGATGACGAGCCCGAGCTGGGCGCGACGCCGACCATCGCTTCGATCAGCCTGGGCGAGACGCGCACGCTGACCTTCAAGCCGAAGACGCGAAAGGACTGGGAGCCCATGCGCATCGCGCTCGAATCCGGCAGCCTGCTGGTGATGAAGGGCGACACCCAGCGCAACTGGCGCCACGCCATCGCCAAGGAACGCCGACCCTGCGGCCCGCGCGTCAACTTGACGTTCCGCCGGATTCTCGATTGAACCAGCGCAGATAGTCTTCGGCGCATGACTCGGCCGATGTGAAACGCGGGCGATAGCCGAGATCGTCGACCAGCCGCCCGATCGCCAGCATGGCGCGGTCGCGGTCGCCGAACAGGTCGACATTGGGCGGCGTGCCGACGCGCACGGTTGCGCCCAGCGTGGCGGCCCATTCCGACAGCTTCCACGACGTGCCCGGGCCGATGTGATAGAGGTCGAAACGGGGGCTGGTCTTGTCGATCAGCGCCAGCACCGCGTTGGCGACGTCGCGCGAATAGACCCAGTCGCGCGGCGGATCGCGCGGCAGGACGACCGCCTTGCCTGCGTGCGCCAGTTGCGCGACCTGGAAAGGCGGGCTGAGCGTGTCGCGCGCGCCGGTGGCGTGCTCCCACGGCCCGAACACCGCCGACAGCCGCACCATGCGCACGTCCATCGACCACAGCGCGCCCAGCCGCCGGGCCACGCCTTCGCCGGCGAACTTGGTGATCGAGTACAGGCTCGACGGCGCCGGCGCCGGATCGTCCTCCGCCAGCGGCGCGTCGCGGAACGCGGCGTCGCCGAACGCCGAGGCCGAGCTCAGAAGGATGAAGCGCTTGACGCCCACCGCGCGCGCCGCCGCCATGGCGCGCGGCAGGCCGCCGAGATTCACATCGAGCACGCGCTGCGGCTCGGCCGCGTCGCGCGTGGCGTCGGCGGTGATGGCGGCGCCGTAGATCGTGGTATCGGGGTTGGCGGCGAAGGCGCGCGCCACGTCGTCGTCGCGCCGCACGTCGCCGGTGACGACGGAGGGACCGCCAGGCAGGGCGGCGTAGGGTGCGCGCGCGTCGAACAGCGTCACGGCGTCGCCCCGCGCCAGCAGCGCCTCGGTGATCGAGAGGCCGACGAAGCCGGCGCCACCGATGATCAGGACGCGCATGTCAGGCCGGCATCTTGGCGGTCGCGTCGAGATCGGCGATCGCCGTCAGCACACGCTCGACGATGGTCTGGAACAGCCGCAGCCCACGCTCGTTGGACGGGTCGAGCGTGCCGATGATGATGACCGCGTAGACCAGGCAGTAGAGCACGTCGGCGCGATAATCCTCGAGGCAGTCGTCGAAGCCGTAGTCGCGCACGCCGTTGTCCTTCAGCGTCTGGACATAGAGCTTGAGCCAGTCCATCCCGTGCGCGCGGCGTGTCGCCGGATCGACGTTGCCCGACACGAAGTACGCGACGTCGAACGCGCCGCCGCCGGCCGAGCTGACTTGCCAGTCGACGGCGGCGATCGGCGCGGAGCCGCCGAAGAACAGGTTGTCGGCGCGATAGTCGCCGTGCAGCAAGGTCGGCGTCCGGTTGGCGACGCCATCGAGCATGCGGATGACCTTGGCGCCGAGTTCCTCGCCGGCGCGTTTCATCTGCGGCGAGAGCTTGTCGCCGACGAATTGCACGAAGGGCGCCCAGCATCCCTGGTAGGCCGGCTGGGCGAAGTGATGCACCGGATCGTTGGTGGCGGGCAGCCAGCCGAGCGTCTTCAGGCGCGGACTGTTCCACCAGCTGGCGTGGCAGCGCGCGATGGCCTCGATCGCCAGGCGCGCCTGGCTGGCGTCGCAGCCTTCGAGCTGATCGCCGACGCGCGCCGGCGCGAGATCCTCCATCAGCATGATGAAATCGCCGCTGGCCGGATCGGAGGCGCCGTAGTGCAGCTTGGGCACGCGGATGCCGGCGGTCGGGCCGACATCGCGGTAGAAGCTGACCTCGCGGTCGTAGAAGCGGAACATCATGGCGAGCTGTCGCGAGCGCTCGTCCTCGGTCGGCAACTTGGCGATCAGGGTGCGCGGCGCGTCGGGCGCGGCGCCGTCGTAGCGCAGCCGCAGCCGTCCGAGCTTGCCAAGGAAGCCGACACCGGCGGCGATGGGCTCGTAGTCGTACGAGACCACGTTGGCGCGCAATGCGGCGCTCAGCCACTCGGCGGATAGGGCGTCGGGATTCTTCGGGATATCCAGCCCGATCATGGTGAACCCTCCCGGTATTCGTCCTTGTTGGCTCCACCGTTACCAGAACACCGGGACGAGAGACAGCGCCAGCGGGCCTGTCGTCCGGGCGCTAGTCGGCCGACCGCCGCCTCGGCGCATCTCGGCGACGGTGACCAGGAAGGGCCGCGATGCGACGTCGATGAATTGTCGCGTTCACCGACCCTGGTTCGGTTCGCCCTCCCGCGGACGGCGACGCAGATAGACAAACCAATAGATGGCGCCAACCATCAGGCTGCCACCGAGAAGATTGCCCAGTGTCGCGACGATGATGTTGTGCAGAGCGCTGGCGACGGTCAGTCCCGAGTACTGCGAGGCGTTCTGCCCGATGACCGTCCAGAACTCCGCCCCGGCCCAGGCTTTGATCGCGAGGGCGTAGGGCAGGAGATACATATTGGCGATCGAGTGCTCGAAGCCAGCGGCCACGAAGGCCGCGATGGGCGGGACAATGACCAGGACTTTGTCGGCGACGCTTCGCGCCCCGAAAGACATCCACACCGCGAGGCAGACCAACACGTTGCAAAGCACGGCCAGAAAGAACAGCTGGACCGTCGGTAGGGCGGCCTTGCTTGACGCGACGGCCAGGGCCGTCTTGCCGACAGCGCCGCCGGCGAATTCGTACTGTCCGGAGAGAAACACGAGGGCGGCCGTGCCGACGGCGCCGACGATATTGCCGGCATAGACCAGCGACCATGCGCGCAGGAGCGCGCCGACCGTGATCCGCCGACTGGCGCAGGCGACTATCATCAACGAATCACCGGTGAAGAGCTCGGCGCCGCCGACAATGACCAGGACGAGGCCGAGCGAAAAAGCCACCCCGGCGAGAAGGCGCGCCACGCCCCAGGGCAGCCCGCCGGCTCCCGTCAGAACAACGGTCATGAAGACCGCGCCGAGCGCGATGAATGCGCCGGCGAGAAGCCCGAGGACGAGAAGAGCGATCACATCGCGGCCAGCCTTGGCGACACCCGCGGTCTCGCATGCGAGCGCGGTTTCCGGCGGGAGCAAGGTTTCGATTCGGTTGGGACGGGAAGAGCTTGGAGGCGTCGCGGTCATCGAGCATCTCAACAGTGGCCGAGCACCTTGTCGCGCGCGCGGATCGCCGCTGCTTCCGGACGACCGACCAGGCATCACGCACGCGCGCCAGCCTCTTCTATGGTTCGCCCAGGCACAGCGTGGCGAATGCTATCAGCCGGCCGGGTTCCGGTGAAGCCATGCTCGACCGACGCCCGGATATCGGAGCGGCTCGAGCTCTGTGTCGGTCGCGCCGTGACGGGCACGAAGGACCCGGCCGCGACGGGATGGCGGGGACTTAAGTGTCGCGCGCGAAGGTCAGCGGGAACTCGGGCGTGTCATAGGCCATCATCGTCGCGTAGTGGTGCTCGATGTCCGCGGTGAACAGGTCGCGGGTGATGGCGAAGGCGAGACGCGGCGCGGCGAACTTCATGCCGTTGATCGATGAGCCCGAGGGGCCGAAGCTCATCATCGTGCCGAAGTCGAAGACGTGGATGTCCTTCAGCCAGGGCGCGGCGCCTGATGTTTTCTCGACCAGCTCGAAGCCGGGGCCGAGATAGGGGTAGCGGCCCAGCCGGGCGTCGGCCTCGCCGGCGGGCGGCGTGTAGCGGTCGGCCCAGGTGGCGATGTGGGGGATCGCCGCGGCGATCTCGGCGCGCGCGGTGATGTCCATGTCGAAACCGGTGCCTGATATCGCGAAATCGGCGGCGTGCGTGCCTTTAGGCGTAGTGATCGCGATGGCGCCCGCGACGACGCGGGCATCGAGCCATGGGCTGCCGGTATGGAGGTGGAAATTCGCGTGCCGCGTGACGCGGTTCCAGGTCTCGACCGGCAGCGCCTCTCGTATGGACAGCAGGTGACGCATGAAGCGCCAGCGCGTGGCGTCGTCGAGCGTGCCGAAATGGCGCAGGAAGCCCGATGAGGAGATCGCCTTGTAGGGCTGCACGCGCTGCAGCTCGGGCCGCCGGCAGTACATCCGGACCTCGGACGCGCCGGCCTCCAGCGCTGTGGCGGCGTTGTCGAAAGCCGAGGCGCCAGCGCCCAGCACGGCGACGCGCTTGCCGCGCAAGGCCGCGAAGTCGATGGCGTCGGCGCTGTGGGCGCGCAGGTGGGCGGGCAGGGCGACGATCTCCGGCGGCATATACCAGCGGCCGCTCTTCTCGATGCCCATCGCCAGCACGACCTTGCGGGCGAAGAGCGGGCGCTCGCCGCCGTTCTCGCGCACGATGGCTTCGAGGTAGCCATCGGCCGGCCGCACCCGCAGCAGCTCGACGCCGTTGCGTACCGGCAGATCGAGCACGCGGCGCAGCCACAGCAGGTAGTCGTGCCATAGCTCCTTGGCGATCTTGCCCAGGGCCGCGAAGGCGGCCGCGCCATGCTGTGCCTCGAACCAGGCCTGGAAGGTCAGGCTGGGCATGCCGAGGTCGGGGCCGGTGACCGTCTTCCAGGTCCTGAGCGTCTGCATGCGCGCGAAGCTCCGCCACGGGCCTTCGCCGCCCTCGGGCGCGCGGTCGACGACCAGGATGTTGTCGACCCGCTCGCGTTTGAGCTGGGTCGCCACCGCCTGGCCGCCCTGGCCGGCGCCGACGACCAACACGTCGAGGACGGGCTCGCCGGTCGCCGTGCGGCGCGGCGGAACCCAGCGTGGTTCGGGGAAGCAGATCAGCGCGTGGTCACGCGCTATTTGCGCTTCGAGAGCGGCGAGGCCGGATAGGGTCATGCACCGACCCTAGGGGCTGGGCGCGCGCCACTCCAGCGGCGCGTTACGGGACTGGCGCGCCCCGGCCGCAACTTCGCTATAAACGGGGCGGGGACCATTCCAGACATGCCGCACCACACGCCCCTGATCGCGACCATCGTCGCCGGTATCGGCATCGCCTTCCTGCTGGGGGTGATCGCCAACCGGCTGCGCCTGTCGCCACTGATCGGCTATCTGGTCGCAGGTCTCGTCGTCGGCCCGTTCATGGCCGGGCATGTCGGCGACCAGCTCGCTGGCGAGCTGGCCGAGATCGGTGTCATTCTGCTGATGTTCGGCGTCGGCCTGCGCTTTTCGCTTAGGGACCTGCAGGCGGTCAAACGCGTGGCGCTGCCCGGTGGCCTGGCGCAGATCGCCGCCGGCACCGCGCTGGGTCTGGCGCTGTCGCTTGCCATGGGCTGGGGCGTGGTCGCCGGCGTGATCTTCGGCCTGGCGTTGTCGGTGGCCAGCACCATCGTGCTGCTGCGCACGCTCGAGGAACGGCGGATGATGCAGGCCGAGCGTGGCCGCGTTGCCGTTGGCGCCGTCGTCGTCGAGGACGTGGTAATCGTGCTGGTGCTGCTGCTGCTGCCGGCGCTGGTACACGCCGTCAACAGCGCCGACCACGCCGCCGGCCTATGGAAGGGCGGCTGGGCGATTCTTTTCGCGCTGGCACTGGCCATCGGCAAGATCGCCGTCTTCGTCGTGGTCATGCTCGCGGTCGGTCGTCGGCTGATCCCGGCGCTACTCCATCGCGTGTCTTTGAGCGGCTCGCGCGAGCTCTCGCGGCTGGCGGTGCTGGCCATCGCGCTGGCGCTGGCGTTCGGCGCGTCGTGGCTGTTCGGCGTGTCCTTCGCGCTGGGCGCCTTCCTGGCCGGCGTGGTGCTGGCCGAATCCGAGCTCAGCCTGCAGGCGGCGACCGAGACCCTGCCGATGCGCAACGCCTTCGGCGTGCTGTTCTTCGTCGCGCTGGGCATGATGTTCGATCCGGCCGTCCTGCTGAAGCAGCCCGTGGCGGTGCTCGCCAGCCTGGTGATCGTCCTGGCGGCCAAGTCGGCCGCCGCTTATGTCGTGGTGCGCGCGCTCAAGCGCTCGATCGGCTCGGCGCTCACCATCTCCGCCGGGCTGGCGCATGTCGGCGAGTTCTCCTTCATCCTCGCCGGCGTCGGCCTGGCCTTGGGCGTGCTGCCCAAGGCGGCGCAGGACGTGATCATCGCGGTGGCCGTGCTGTCGATCCTGGTCAACCCGGTATTCTTCATCGCGCTCGATCGGCTGCGCGCGCGGGCCCAGCCACAGCCCGCGGCGCCGGTGGCCGGTCCCGACGAGGATGATCCACCGGTCACCACCCTGACGGACCACGCGGTGATCATCGGCTTCGGCCGGGTGGGCAGCGTGATCGCCGAGGCGCTGCGCAAGGACGGCACCGCGATGCTGGCGATCGAGGAGCGCCGCGACTACGTTGAATCTGCGCGCCTGTTCGGCATCGAGGTGGTCATGGGTGACGCGCAGATGCCCAAGGTGCTGGCCGCCGCCAACATCGCCGGCGCCAGGCACCTCTTCGTCGCCATCCCCAACGGGTTCGACGCCGGCCAGATCGTCGTGCAGGCTAAGGCGCTCAACCCCGAGCTGAAGATCGTCGCGCGCGCCCATTCCGACGCCGAGACCGAGCATCTCAGGGAGTGCGGCGCGCACGCCATCGTCATGGGCGAGCGCGAGATCGCGCTCGCCATGTACGATCAGATGGCCAGCGGCCGGGCCCGCGCGCGCGCGCGCGCCGCCGCCGACATGCACCGCCCCTCAGCGCCGCACTGATTTCCCTCCTCCAACAGGGGCGGGGCGATCGCCTATATCGGTCTTACCTTCCCTCTCCGGGGGAAGGTAGATGCAAGTCCATAAGCGACGGCCCGACCCGCCACCGGGAGAAGGCAGGAGGAGAGAAATCCATGGACCTGTCGAAAATCCCCATCGGCCGCAACCCTCCATGGGATGTCAACGCGCTGATCGAGGTGCCGCAGGGCGGCGAGCCGGTGAAGTACGAGCTCGACAAGGAATCCGGCGCGATCTTCGTCGACCGCTTCCTGCATACGGCAATGTTCTACCCCGGCAACTACGGCTTCATCCCGCACACACTCTCTGGCGACGGCGACCCGGTCGATGTCGTGGTCGTCGGCCAGACGCCGGTAGTGCCGGGCGCGGTGATCCGCTGCCGGCCGGTGGGCGTGCTGCTGATGGAGGACAACGCTGGCAGTGACGAGAAGATTATCGCCGTGCCCGTCGACTCGCTGCATCCGTTCTATACCGGCGTGAAGAACTACGACCAGCTGCCGGCGATCCTCACCCAGCAGGTTGCGCATTTCTTCCAGCACTACAAGGACCTCGAGCCCGGCAAATGGGCACGCACCCTGGGCTGGGGCGACGCCGAGAAGGCAGCGCAGATGATCCTCGAGGGCATCGCGCGGGCGAAGAAGGGCTGACCATGTCCGTCGCCGAGATTCGCGTTCTCACACCCGCTGATACCGCGCGGATGGAACAGCTACTCGACGTCTTCGGCGCGGCCTTCGAGGATCCGGAGCATTATGGCGCCGCGCGCCCCGGCGCCGCGTATCTCGCCCGCCTGCTCGGGCGTGACGACTTCATCACCATCGTGGCGTTGGTGGACGGCGCCGTGGTCGGCGGGCTGGCGGCCTACCAGCTGCACAAATTCGAGCGGGCGCGCAGCGAGATCTACATCTACGACCTGGCGGTCGCCGAGCCGTATCGACGCCGGGGCGTAGCCACGGCGGTGATCGCCGAGCTCCAGGATATCGCCGCGCGACGCGACGCCTGGGTAGTCTATGTCCAGGCCGATCTCGGCGACGAGCCCGCCATCGCGCTCTATAGCAAGCTGGGCGTCCGCGAGGACGTGCTGCATTTCGACATCCCGCCGCGGCGCCGCCATTGAAGCGGAGCGTCGGCCGGCGTACCCTGCCGCCAACCGACAAGAAGTCGATGAGGAAACGCTATGACCGTCGTTGTCAGCCCGCTTACTCCGGGCTTCGGCGCCGAGATCGCCGGCATCGATCTGCGCCGGCCGCTGGATGAGGGGTATTTCGAGATCATCGAGGACGCGCTCAATCGCTTCTCGGTGCTGGTCTTCGTCGAGCAGGCGCTGACCGACCAGCAGCAGATCGACTTCAGCAAGCTGTTCGGGCCACTGGAGACCAGCGTCACGGCCATCCGCCGGGATACCAAGTCGCGCCTGCGGCCCGACCTCGCCGAGGTCTCCAACCTCGACGAGGACAGCGAGATCCTGGGCGCCGACGACCGCCGCCGCATGTACAACCTCGGTAACCAGCTCTGGCATACCGACAGCTCGTTCAAGAAGGTGCCGGCGCGCGCCTCGCTGCTCTACGCGCGCGCGGTGCCGCCTTATGGCGGTTGCACCGAGTTCGCCGACATGCGCGCCGCCTATGACGCGCTGACCGACGACGTGAAACGCAAGCTCGAGGGGCTGGTGGCCGAGCACTCCATCTTCTGCTCACGCGCCAAGACCGGCTTCACCGATTTCTCCAAGGAGGAGCGCGAGCAGCTGCCGCCGGTGCCGCAGGTCGTGGTGCGCACGCATCCCGGCTCCAAGCGGCGCACGCTCTATCTCGCCTCGCACGCCGACCACATCATCGGCTGGCCGCTCGAGGAGGGCCGCAAGCTGCTCGCCGCGCTGATCACGCATTCGACGCAGCGGCAGTTCGTCTACACCCATCGCTGGCGGGTCAACGACCTGGTGATGTGGGACGACCGCTGCACCATGCATCGCGGCCGGCCGTTCGACGATCTCAAGTACAAACGCGACGTCCAGCGCAGCACGGTGTCGGACGAAATCACCACCGTCGAGCGCGAGGGCGTGCGGCTGGTGGCGTAGCGGGATACCTGTCATCCCTCGCTGCGCTCGGGATGACAGGGTTGATTGCCATCGTGCTAACGTCCGCCCGCGTGTTTCATGAGCGGGAGAGAGACGATGGAATGCCGGATGGACGGGCGCGTGGCGGTGATCACCGGCGCCAGCATGGGGCTGGGCCGCGCCATGGCCGAGACCTTCGCCAGGTCGGGCGCGAGCGTGGCGCTCTTGGCGCGGCGGCCCGAGAAGCTGGCCGAGGCCAAGGCGGCGATCGCCAAGGTCGCGAGCACCAAGGTCGAAGGCTATAGCTGCGACGTCAGCAACCGTCAGGACCTCGAAGGTGCCTGGGCGCAGGTGGTGCGCGATTTCGGCAAGGTCGACATCCTGGTGAACAACGCCGGCTCCTCGGCCGCCAAGCCGTTCGAGAGCGTGACCGACGCCGAGTGGGAAGCCGACTTCAACGTCAAGGTCTGGCCGGCGATCCGACTCTGTCGCCTGGCGCTGCCCGGGATGAAGGAACGCAAGTGGGGCCGCATCATCAACGTGCTCAACATCGGCGCCAAGGCGCCGACGGCGAGTTCGACGCCGACCAGCGTGTCGCGCGCAGCGGGCATGGCGCTGACCAAGGCGCTCTCGCACGAAGGCGCGCCGCACAACGTGCTGGTCAACGCGATGCTGGTCGGCCTGATCGAGAGCGACCAGTGGCGCCGCCGCTACGATTCCGGCGCCGGGCAGGGCAAGAGCTACGAGCAATTCCTGCAGGGCATGTCGGACGCGCGCAAGATTCCGTTGGGCCGCATGGGCACCGCTCAGGAGTTCGCCAACATGGCCTGCTTCCTGGCCTCGGACGCGGGCTCGTATGTCACCGGAGTCGCGATCAACGTCGACGGCGGCACGAGCCCGGCGGTGTGAAGGTCGGGGCGCGCCACTCCAGTGGCGCGTGGCAGCAACGAGCGCGCCGCTGGAGTGGCGCGCCCCCAGCCTTTATGCCCGCAGCCCCTCGAACACATACGGCTCCAGAGACGCCTGCGCCTCGGTGCGCAGGCGGTTCCATTTCGCCGGGCCGCCGTAATAGGCGAGGCTGCCGGGCTCGGCGTTGCCGTCGCCGTTGTAGTAGCTCAGGCAGTCGCGCAGCGGCGCAGACATGATGTCGGCTTCGCGACAGTGCTGGGCGTAGGCGACTTCGGGGTCCTTCTTGACGTCGACGATCGTCGCGCCGCGCTCCTGCATCGTGCGCAGCATCCACACGACGTAGTCGGTGTGAACCTCCAGGCCACGCGTGAAGTTGAACTGGCCGCCGCCGCCCTGCGGACCCGACATGATGAACATGTTGGGGAATCCCTGGCTGTGCAGGCCGAGGAAGGTCCGCACGCCTTCGCCGCGCCACTTGTCGCGCAAGGTGCGGCCCTCGCGGCCGACGATCATGTTGAACGTGCCGGTCGCCATCCACTCGAAGCCGGTGGCGTAGATCAGCGCGTCCAGCTCGTACTCCACGCCATCGTGCACGACGCCCTTGGGCGTGATCTTGCTGACGCCAAGCGGCGCGGTGTCGATCAGATGCACATGCGGCAGGTTGAAGCTCGGCAGGTACTCGTCGTGGAAGGTCGGGCGCTTGCAGCCATAGGGGTAGTAGGGCTTCAGCGCGGCGGCAGTCTTGGGATCCTTCACCACTTGATCCACGCGCGCGCGGATCTGCTCCATGATGCGGAAGTTGGTGTTGAGCTGCGCCTGGATCATTTCCTGCGGCGAGAGCTGGCGCTCGTAGACCTTGCGTTCCTTCACCTGCGCGACGCGGCCGGCGAGGAAATCGTCGTTGCCCTGCAACGCGGTACGGCCCGAGGAGATCGTGGCCAGGCGCTCGCGTCGCGCCTTGGCCCAGCCCGGCTCCTTCGACCAGGTCTCGATCTCCTCCTGTGTCGTGGCGCGCTGGTCGCGAACGTCGATGGTCGAGGGCGTACGCTGGAAGACGTAGAGCTCCTTCACCACCTTGGCGATCTCGGGGATCACCTGCACGGCGGTGGCGCCGGTGCCGATGATGCCGACGCGCTTGCCCGCCAGGTCGTAATTGTAGTCCCAGCGCGAGGTGTGGAAGGCCTTGCCGGCGAAGCTCTCCATGCCCTCGATGCGCGCCAGCTTGGGCGTGGTGAGGATACCGTTGGCCAGCACGACGTAGCGCGCGCGCATGCGATCGCCGCGATCGGTCTCGATCGTCCAGCGCGCCGCGGCCTCGTCCCAGGTAGTGCGCTTGACCGTGGTGTGGAACAGGCAGCGATCGTAGAAACCGTAGCGCTCGGCCATCGCCTGGCAGTATTCGAGGATCTCGAATCCCGAGGCGAACTTCATCGTGGGGTAGTAGCCCATCTCCTCCAGGAGCGGCAGGTAGGAGTAGGATTCGACGTCGCAGGCGATGCCAGGATAGCGGTTCCAGTACCAGGTGCCGCCGACATCGCCACCCTTCTCGCAGAAGCGCACATCGGTGAAGCCCGCGGCCTTGAGCTTGTACCAGAGCACCAGCGCGCCGAAGCCGGCGCCGATCACCAGGACCTCACAATCGTCGGTGAGCGCCGCGCGCGCCACCGGCGGCGCGGAGTAGGCGTCCTCCAGGTACTTCGCGAACTCACCGTCCATCGCCATGTAGTCGGCGGCGCCGCGGCGCGCCTCCTTGTTGGCGCGGTACTTCGCCTGTTCCTCGGCGTTGAACTTCGCGCCCGGCGGCGGCTCGGGCAGGGTCTTCAGGGCCAAATCGGCCACGGGCGAATAGCCTTTGCCGGCGATCTTCTCCGTCGCCTTGGCGGCGCGGGTGTTGAACAGCTTGTGCCCAGTGGCGGGGTCGATGCGGATCGAGGCGGTCATGGTGACGATATAAACGCTGGTTCACCCGGCGGGCAACGCCAACCAGCCGCATGGCGGGCGCGTACCTCGCTCAACGCCGCAGCAGACGGAAGAAGGCCTGGGCTTAGGGTGCCAGAGTCTCGGTCGGTTCCAACGCGGCGAAATGCCCACCGCGCGGATGAACGCTCCAGCGCTGGATGTTCTTGTAGACGCGTTCGGCCAAAGATCGCGGCGGCCGCAGGATCTCCTTGGGGAACTGGCAATAGCCCGTCGGTACGTCGATCGGCCGGTTGATCGGCGCGCGGCAGCGCGTCGTGCAGGCTCCCGTCGGCGG